>JANQQP010000009.1 GCA_028285005.1 Dehalococcoidia bacterium
GGGAGGGAGTCAGAGGGTGGGTTGATGTCTGGGCTTTGCCCAGACCGGGCGCGGCAAGCAGCGCCCCTACCGGATCTCGGCTACAAGTCAGAGGGATGACCCTCACCCCAGCCCTCTCCCAAGCTGGGAGAGGGGATTGCCCTTCAACGGGCTCAGGCTGGCAACACTCTGTCATTCTGAACTTGATTCAGAATCTCTCGTTGGACCAGGGATCCACGGTCAGATCCCTCCGCTACGGTCGGGATGACACGTCGCAGGGTCGATCGTTTTCCCCTCTCCCTTGATGGGAGAGGGATTGAGGGAGAGGGTGATGTCGGCCAGAGGCCGACCACCTACGACCTTCAACCGGCTCAGAATCGCCAGCTACACAATCAGCCGCGTGGGGTTCTCGAGGTTGCGCTGCACTTCTCGCAAGAACACCGCTGCCTCCGCGCCGTCGCCAACACGGTGGTCTGCCGAGATTGTGGCGTTCATGACCTGCCTGATAGCGATCTCACCGTTGTGCACAACCGGAGTCGGCTTCACGGCTCCAACTGCGATGATTCCCGACTGCGGCGGAACGATGATCGCCGCGAACACATCGGTGCCGAACATGCCAAGGTTCGACGTGCCAAACGTGCCCAGAGTCAACTCTTCTTGAGTCAACGTCCCACCCTCGCCACGAGCCCTCGCACCAATGTCCTTGGCTGCCCGGGAAATCTCGACTAGCGACATGTTCTGCGCACGCATGATCGCCGGGACGATAAGTCCCTGCTCAAGCGCGATCGCCACGCCAATGTTCACGTCGGAATGGCCTTCCAGTTTGTCGTCCTGGAAGAAGGCGTTCCACTTCGGCAGCTTCACCAGAGCGTTCACAACAGCTTTCAGGATCAGGTCGTTCACAGAAACCTTGTCGCCGTGCTCAGCAAGCGCCTCGTTCAACTGCGCACGGAAGTGCATCGCATCGGTCATGTCTACGGCGTGCGTCACGTAGTAATGAGGCGCCTCGGTCTTACTCCGGACCGTCACTCGAGCGATCGCCTTGCGCATGCTCGTCAACGGAATATCGGAGCCGTCGACCTCTCGCTTCACCGTCTGCGGCATGACCTGTGCGAATGCTGGAGACGGTCGGAAGCCCAGCACGTCGTCTCGCGTGACTCTGCCACCAGGGCCGGTTCCGGGGATCTGTCCGATGTCATAGCCCTTCTCGGTAGCCAGCCTTCGAGCGATCGGAGACGCCTTTACTCGCCCGGCGCCGTTGCTTGAAGGCTGAGTGATCGCAGGCGCTGGCGGTGCGGGCGTTGCTGGAGCGGGAGCCGCCGCAACGGGTTCGGGCGCGGGAGCTGGCTCAGGCGTTGGAGCTGCAGGTTCGGGAGCGGCCTCAGCCTTCGCTGGCGCTGCTTCTTCTGCAACCTCTGGGACCTCATCATCAGCTGCACCGATGTAGGCGATCACCTTGCCTACCTGCACCAGGTCGCCTTCTGCTGCTACCAGCTTGCGGACCAGACCTTCGCTATAGGCCTCCATCTCAACGACCGTCTTGTCCGTCTCGATCTCGGCCAGCTTGTCCCCGCGTTTGACCTCATCGCCCTCGGCCTTGAGCCACTTGACGATAGTGCCCTCGGTCATATCGGCGCCCATCGAGGGCATTGTCACTTCTGTGATCACCGCGGTATCTCCCAGCTCTGACTAGAAACGGCTCTGCGAGTGCCGGACGCATGCGAACTGCGCTCCGGCGGGATTGCGAGGTTAGAGGGTACTAGAAATCGCACACGAACGGCGGAACTGCGGTTCAACTCCTCCAAACTCAGATGAGCTCGGGGATTGGCCCTTTGGTTCGGACCAAATGCGCTTACCGCACCTGTGCCTCTAAGGTGTCCGTATAGCTAGAGTTAGAGTGAGCTTCGCCCGCGCATCGTCAGCCTTCCACTCTGCGAAGCTCTGCGTGGATACTCATGGCAGCTCAATCCACAGCCTCCCGCCCGCCGGTCGCATCGACCAGTTCGGGTACTGCCACCGGCATCCTCGGTAACGTAATTGCCGCAGTCCCTCTGTGGGCAAGATGGCTTGCGCTGTTCTTCATCGTGAACACGGCCGCGTCGTCAATTCTGCTTTTCAGTCAGGCAGCAGACAGCTCATCCGCACTCGATCAACTGCCCCTCGATGACTCGTGGATTCACCTTGTCTACATCCGCGCCGTCGTGACCGAAGGCTGCCTCTGCTACAACACCGGCATCTGGGAAGCCGGCGCGACCAGCTGGGGATGGGTGTTGTTGAACGCACCGTTCTACCTGGTAGGAACCGAGTGGCTGGGGATCGACCCCGTATTTGTCATCAAGTTTGTTGGGCTCCTGACAGCTGCCTTCGGCACGCTGTTCGCGTTCCTGATCGTCAAACGAGTGACTGGAAGCCGTAACTTCGCCCTGGTCGCCGCGACGCTGATGGCCCTCGAGCCCACGTTCGCCTTCAGCCGGATCTCCGGAATGGAGATTGCGTTGGTCGTCACCGGTGTGCTCGGTGCCACTCTTGCGATTCTGCACCGCCGCTATCGCTTGGCCGGACTCGCCCTCTCGATCTCATTCCTCGCTCGCCCCGAAGCCGGCCTCTTCGTTGCGATGGCGCTGGCAGTCGTAGCCATCGACGTCACTTATCGCAACCGCCGGACGCTCCTTCACCTCAGCCGTCGGCTCATCGAGCTTGCAGCGTCCGACACGCCCTCGACGGAGTGGGTGAAGACGAAACGGACGCTCAGACGCGTCACCCGATCACGAAGCCTGCTGTGGTTGTCGATTCCGCCGGCCGCGAGCCTGTTGATCTGGATCGCGTACAACAAGAGCATCAACGGCACGATCTATCCGAACACCTACCTCGCCAAGCGCGACCCAACATTCGGCGCTTTCCCGATCGACAATATCTCCACGGTCTTTCACTGGGGTGTCTCGCACTGGCAGCCCTGGGTCTCGGGTTGGATCTTGCCGTTCTCGGCTGCCGTCTACCTGTTCGCCGTGTACTTCGTAGTTCGAAAGGGCCGGTTACCCTACCTACCGCTCGCCGCATTCCCGCTGCTAATGATCATCGCAGTTGGAAGGTCCCAGGCGTTCGGCGATGTTCCAATGACCTTCTGGGCGCGGCGTTACGTCGACCCAACAGCGCCGGTGCTGATCCTAACCATTGCGCTCGGCGCATGGGCCTTGCTGGCTATCGGCCGGTCCTACATCAACTCCAGAACGGCATCTTCAGGCGTGAGATTGCTCGCCTACGTGCCCGTATTCGGGACGGTCGGAGCCATCGCGTTCATGTCATTCACCGGCGGCTACGACATTTGGACGAAGATGCACGAGGACTACTCGTGGAACAGCCGCAACATCGGTGAAGTGGACGTCGCTGCTGGCATCTGGATCGACGAAAACCTGCCCGCAGACAACTCGGTCTTCATCGCAGACGCGGGCGCCATCCGCTACTTCGGCAACAGGTTCACCTACGACAGCATCGGCCTGAATTACCACCAGGTCATCGGCCGACCTCCTGTTGACCAGATCATCACCGAAAAGCCCGACTCATTGGCGATCTGGATTTCGCCTGAGTTCGAAAACCTGCCGGTCGCTAACAGGCAGGCAGTGTTCACCACTCCGCGCAACACCATCCTCGGTGGGGGACCGGTCGGCATCTACACGCTCGACTGGGAGCTGGACGATTTTGGAGACGCGAGCGAAATACTGCTGTTGGATACCGACGGACCGGTGATCGACCAGATCAACATCACCGACCGCGAGTCCGAACAAGCCCACGACTACTTCGTGTCATTCGTGGCATATGCGCCGAACGCAATTCTCGACATGAACGGTGTCGTCATCGAAGACCGCGGCCTTCTTCACGGAAGCTCTGAAGGTGTGGTCGAGCGGTTCAAGATTGACGCCATCGAGGGCCAACCGCTCACCCTTGTCCTGCGGCACATCACGAATGAGCGTGGGCTTATTCAGCCCGAAGTACGCGTTGATGGAGTCGTCGCGGGCAGATTGCCCATCGTTGGTAAAGACGAAGTCGGCCAGGAAACCGCATTCACGATACCGGCGGAGCTGATCACCTCGAACAGGGTTGAGATCGAGGTGCGGTGGGAAAGTCCCACGACCGAGTTCCGTTGGTGGGCCGTCGCCGGAGCCGAGTAGCCTCAAAGACTGGCGAACCGCAGCTGATCTGCGGCCGCTTCACTCCCCGCCGTCTAGAATTGGCCTAGGATCTTCACTCTTTCGTCGGAGGGCCTGACATCTCATGCATGTAGTAGTCACAGGTTCCAGCGGCCTGGTGGGCAGCATTCTCGTAGATGGGCTGACCCGGGACCGGCACCGAGTCACGATCCTGACCAGGGGCGAATCCAAACCCGCGGGCCAGATCAACCAGGTCCGGTGGGACCCCGGCGCTGACAGCCTCGATCTTTCCGTCGTCGGGAACCCAGACGCTATCGTGCACCTTGGCGGTGTCGGCATCGCGGCCCGGCGCTGGAGCCCGCAGCACAAGGCCGCGATAAGGAACAGCCGAGTTCGCGGCACTCGCCTCATTTCGAAAGCTGCTGCAGCCATGCCCGTGAAGCCTCCGGTGCTGATCGTGGCCTCGGCGATGGGCTACTACGGTGACCGCGGAGAGGAGACGCTGACAGAGGAGAGCGAGCCCGGTGAAGGCTTCCTGGCTGAGACCGCGGTCGAATGGGAACGGGCTGCAGATCCGGCGCGTGACGCAGGTATCCGCGTCGTACATGCTCGATTCGGCAACATCCTCGGACGTGACGGCGGGATGGTGCCGCGACTGAAGTGGATCTACCGCAGCGGTCTTGGCGGACCGATCGGTTCCGGGCGTCAGTGGTGGCCGTGGATAGCGGTCGAAGACGCCGCCCGGGCGATTCGGTTCGCGATCGAAAACGAACAGATATCTGGACCTGTGAACGTCGTTGCTCCTGAGCCTAGCCGGCAGAAGCAGTTTGCCAAAGAGATGGCCCGGGCATTGCGCCGCCCGGCGTTCATGCCACTCCCCGCGTGGGCGGCGAGGCTGGTCGTAGGCGAACTGTCGGTGGAGTTGCTGTCAAGCCAGCGGATGGTCCCGGAGGTCCTGCAGAACCATGGCTTCACCTGGCTCGGGCCGGACCTGCAGACCGTGTTCCACCACATCTTCCGAGCACCGGCCGAAAGCGAGTGGCGGTAGCGAAACTACTCCGCGCCCATCATGTCCCGCAGCACATAAGGCAGCAGGCCGCCGTGGCGGTAGTACTCAGCCTCGATGCCGGTGTCGACGCGGGACTTCACCGTGAACTTTGTCTCAGTGCCATCGTCTGAACGGGCTATCACCGTTGTCTCGGCACCGGGTTCTATCCCGTCTGCCACGCCGGGGATGTCATAAGTCTCCTTGCCGGTGAGGCCAAGTGATTCCCTCGACTCTCCGGGCAGGTACTGGAACGGCAGCACACCCATGCCGATCAGGTTCGATCTGTGGATGCGCTCGAAGCTCTCTGCAATCACTGCGCGGACTCCAAGCAGCATCGGCCCTTTCGCAGCCCAGTCACGTGAGCTGCCCGTGCCGTACTCCTTGCCAGCCAACACAATCAGAGGCGTGCCCTCTTCCTTGTACTTCTGCGCCGCATCGAATATCCGCATCACCTCGCCGTCCGGCAGGTGCTGGGTCCAGTCGCCCTCCTGGCCCGGAGCCAGCAGGTTTCGCAGGCGGATGTTGCCGAAAGTGCCACGCTCCATCACAAAGTGATTTCCGCGGCGTGAACCGTACGAGTTGAACTCCCTGCGAGGCACATCACCAGCGAGCAGGAACTGTCCCGATGGCGCAGAAGGCGGAATGCTTCCGGCAGGGGAGATGTGGTCCGTGGTTACCGAATCGCCAACCATTACCAGGACTCGACCGTCAGCGATCTCACCCCGGGACGCCGGAGTCTGCGAAAAGCCTTCGAAGTACGGCGGCTTCTGGATATATGTCGAACCGGGGTCCCAGCCGAACTGCTGACCAGACGGCGCGTCGAGTTCACGCCACTTCTCAGGGCCGACGAACGCCTCGCCGTACTGCTCACGGAACATCTCCGACGTCACGGAGTTCGCGACAGTGTCCGCAATCTCTTGCTGCGACGGCCATATGTCACGCAGGTACACCTCGGAACCGTCATCACCCGTTCCAACCGGGTCGTTCGCCAGGTCGATGTCGACACGTCCTGCGAGCGCGTAGGCGACCACCAGCATCGGCGAAGCGAGGTAGTTTGCCTTCGTCTGTGGGTGCACGCGCCCTTCGAAGTTGCGGTTCCCGGAAAGTACCGCCGCCGCGGCGATGTCCTCGTCCGTGATCGCATCGGCCACAGGTTGCGGCAGCGGGCCAGAGTTGCCGATGCAGGTCGTGCAGCCGTAGCCGACGGTCTGGAACCCGAGAGCGTCTAGATCATCGTCAAGCTCCGCGGCTTCCAGGTAGCGAGTGACGACCGTCGAACCCGGCGCCATCGAACTCTTGACCCACGGCTTGCGCTGCAGACCTTTCTCGCGTGCCTTTTTCGCGACGAGTCCGGCCCCGAGCATCACATACGGATTCGACGTGTTGGTGCAGCTGGTGATCGCCGCGATGACGACCGAGCCGTCACCCACTTCGCCCTTCTGACCATCGATCTCGACTTCGACGCGGTTGCCAGCATGCGAGCCGTTCGAGAACGCATCGGCGAAGTTCTCAGCAACATCAGACAGCGATACTCGGTCTTGTGGGCGTTTTGGTCCAGCCATGCTCGGCACCACATCACCGAGATCGAACTCAACATTTACCGAGTATTCGGGCGCGTCCTCAGGAGTCACGAAGAAGCTGTTCGCCTTCGCGTAGGTCTCAGTCAGTTCAACCAGCTTCTCATCGCGTCCCGTGTCTCGCATGTAGCGTAGCGTCTGATCGTCAATCGGGAAGAAGCCGCAGGTGGCGCCGTATTCGGGCGACATGTTGCCAATCGTTGCGCGGTCAGCCAGTGGAAGCGCAGCAAGCCCGGGACCGTAGAACTCCACGAACTTCTCAACAACCCCGACCTTGCGCAGCATCTCGGTGATCGAAAGCACGAGGTCGGTTGCCGTAGCTCCCTCGGGCAGCGTTCCGCTCAGCTTCACGCCCACAACCTCTGGCACCAGCATGTAGTAAGGCTGGCCGAGCATCACCGCCTCGGCTTCGATTCCACCGACGCCCCAGCCAAGCACGCCCAGGCCATCGATCATGGTGGTGTGCGAATCGGTTCCGATGCAGGTGTCCGGGTATGCAACGACACCATTTTCATCGCGGTCCGTGAGGATGGTCGAAGCAAGGAACTCCAGGTTTACCTGGTGCACGATTCCAACGCCTGGAGGCACTACGCGCATGTTGTTGAAGGCGCCCTGCGCCCACTTCAGAAGCTGGTAGCGCTCGGTGTTGCGCTCAAACTCGCGCTCAATGTTCATCGCCAGCGCGCCCTGCGAGGCGAAGTAGTCGACCTGCACCGAGTGGTCGATCACCATGTCGGACCGCACGATCGGGTTGATCAGTGAGGCGTCGTGCCCGGCATCGGCCACTGCGTCGCGCATTGCCGCCAGGTCGACCACGACGGGAACACCCGTGAAGTCCTGCAGCACCACACGACCTGGCATGTACGGGAACTCGGTCTCGGGCTTGGCGTCCGGACGCCACGACGCCACGAGCCGCACATGGTCCTCGGTCGCAACCCCGCCGTCGGAGTTGCGAAGAGCGTTTTCGAGCAGCACACGGATAGTGAACGGGGTCTTCGAGATGTCGATCAGCCCGGCCTCTTCCAGCGCCTCCAGCGAGTAGTAGGCGAACTCGCCCTCGGAGGTGTTAAGGGTCTTCCGGGAATTGAATGGGTCGGTCATATTGCTCTCGTTCCCACAGTGATCAGTGTGCTCAAGTTCACTCTCACTTTATCAACTCGCTTACTCGCCGGTATCGCCGTGTAACATCATCTGCTGCCGCCGACCGGACGACACCTGACGAACATCCGGCGGGGCGTCGACCGTAAGAACGGGAGCGAAAGATCCAACAGAAGCTGGTCAACCGGACACCGTTCTTCTACGGCTGGGTCATCGTGGGTGTCTCCGGCCTGACGATGTTCTTCCGCAACGCCGCCGCCACTCTGACCATTGCCGTGTTCGTCTTCCCGATGGCGGAAGACACCGGCTGGACCCGCACCGCGATCGTCGGCGCGGCGTCGGTCGCCGGCGTTGTCTCGATGTTTGTCTCACCGTTCGCCGGCTGGGTGCTGCAGCGATACGGGCCGCGCGTCCTGCTGGCCGGTTCGATGCTCGTACTTGGCGGAGCGGTGATGTCGATCCGTTGGATCGACAACATCGTGCTGTTCTACGTGCTGTTCGGCATCGGCCGGGTAATCTTCTCGTCACCAGTCCAGATCGGTGCGGCGACAGTCGTTGCACAGTGGTTTGTCAGGCGGCGCGGCAGGGCGACCTCAGCGCTGGGAGTGATGCACTCGCTCGGCATGGGCTTCTTCCCGCTCTTCGCCCAGGTGTTGATGAACCTTTCGGACGGCGACTGGCGGATGGCGTGGTTCTGGATTGGGATATCGGTCTGGGCAGTTGCGCTACCGCCCACGCTCGTGGCGTTGATCCGGAGTCCTGAAGAGGTAGGGCAGAAGCCGGACGGAGAAGGTGCTGGCGAAGAGTCAACGGCGGAGTCGAAACCTTCCGCGGCGGACGATGAGGTGCAATGGACTTTGCAGGAGGCGATGCGCACGCCTGCTATGTGGATGCTCGCGCTGGCCGGAGGGCTGGTCTTTTTCATCCACACCGGAGTGAATATCCATCAAGCGGCGTTCCTGCGAGACCAGGGCATCAGCGCCAGCATCGCTGCTTCCGCGCTGACCGTTATGGCCGCGGGCACGGCGCTTGGCAGCATCCTGTGGGGCTGGCTGCTCGACCGAATCCCGGTGCGGACCGTCTACGCCCTTACTGCGGCGTGGCTCGGCGGTGTGGCCCTTCTGTTCCTGCTTGTTGAAACACCCGCAGTTGCGTTCGTGGTGGCTGCGGTGTTTGGAATCGGGCTCGGCGGTCTGCTTGTCGTGCCACCAGTCGTCATGGCCGACTACTTCGGCCGCAGTTCGCTCGGCGCGATTCGCGGCATCACGGAGCCGTTCGTCAGCGGCGGACAGGCTGTCGGAGGCATCGCCGCCGGTCTGATCTTCGACCTTTCAGACTCCTACGAGGGAACCTTCCCGATGTTCACCGTCGCCGCTCTGATCGGAGTTGTGCTGATCGTGCTGGCGCGCAGGCCGGTTCGAGCGGCGATGCAATCGCCTAATGCATCAGTTGCTGATTCGCCTGGCCGCAATTAATCTCCACCCGGCGCAGCCGGGATTGAGGAGCGTTCCTCGCTAGCGAAAATCATCGGCTAATCATCTCCGACCAGAAAAAAATGATCACAGGCATCCTTCACCCGGCGAAAGTGGTTGAGCAGCTCGTTCAACAGGGCGTGACGCATATGGTCACGCTGCCCGACTCCGAGACTCGCCACATGTACGACCGGCTCACCGCGGAGCCGTCGATTCATGTCATCCCTGTGTCCAGGGAAGGCGAGGCGATTCCCATCGCCGCCGGACTCTGGGCAGCGGGGCAACGGCCGGTGATCTCCATCCAGAACGCCGGGCTGTTCGAATCAGGAGACGCCTTGCGGGGACTCGCCATCGGCATCGATCTCCCGCTCGTCATGTTCATCGGCTATCGCGGCTACACGCGTCATGGCGACACGCCGGACTCAGCCGCACGTTTCCTCGAGCCGTTCCTGCATCTCTGGGGCGTCGACTACTACACGATCGAAGGCGACGACGACCTCGACCGCGTGCCGCTGGCGTTCGAGCGGGCTGAGAAGAGCAGCCAGCCGGTGGGAGTGCTGATCGGCACGGAGTACGCGAAGGAATGATCAGTTACGAAGTCGCCGTGGCCGCAATCAATGGCCTTCGCAACGAAGCAGTTTGCGTGACGACCATGACGCAGACGAAGTACTGGTACGCCGTCTCCGAACGGCCAGACCTCGATATCGGCATCTCGAATGGCATGAGCAAGGCGTCTTCACTCGCGCTCGGAATCGCTATCGGCGCGCCGGACCGCCCGGTGATAGTCCTCGATGGCGACGGCTCGCTGCTGATGAACCTCGGCAGTCTGGTCACTATCGCCGGGCAGCAGCCTGCAAACCTTTACCACTTCGTCTTCGACAACGGCATCTACGCCGTCACAGGCGGCCAGCCGTTACCAAACCCACAGGTCGACTACCCGGCCATGGCTATTGCATCGGGCTACGTCCAAGCCCACAGCTTCTCGGACGCCGGCGAATTGCAGGCGAAACTGCCTCAGATCATGCAGACTCCGGGCCCGGCTCTCATTCACGTATCAGTGATCGGCGAGCCCGCGGAAGAAGGCGTCGACCAGACCTGGGAATCGAACGCGAAGATGCCAGCGCAGATGCGAGCGCTGAAGCGGGCGCTTGAGTAGATCTACCCGCTTGAAGCGCCGTTAGTTCTGCTGATCGCTGGGCTCTGCGCCGGATCTTCTCCGACGGGCGAGCACGACCAGTCCGACCATTCCCAGGCCGATCAGCGTGTAGTCACCACCGGCGGTGCCTGCGTGGCCCAACGGCAGTCCGCAGCCGTAAAGCGTGTAGGCAGGCTCTTCCTCGGTGCCGAGGTTCTCTCCTCCGCCACCCTCGCCTGAGCCGTCGCCGTCCCTGATCGCCTGCACGGTCGCCTCGACATCCACCTCTGGAGTCGGCGTTGGCGGTTCGTCAGGGTCGGGAGTCTCTTCGGGTTCCGGCTCGGGAATCTCCGTTGCCTCGGGTTCCGGCTCCTCGGTCGCCTCGGGATCCGGAGCGGGCACCTCGGTCGGTTCTACTGGCTCAGGGGTCGGTGTCCCGATCAACTCCGATGGCGGTGTTGCGCCCGGTTCTTCAACCTCAACTGTCGGTTCGGGCGTCGGCTCTTCAGTTGGAACCGGCGTCGGTGTTGGAGGCGGTTCCACGATGAAGCGCAGCACGGGCGGCGCATGGATATTGCCGGCGTCGTCGCGAGACTGGATCGTGAACTCGTGCGCCCCGGGTGTGAGCGAACCTGGCTGATATGTCCAGGAGCTCGCCGTCGTGGCCTTCATCTGCGCAGTCACATCGAAGCCGTCAAGCTTGGCGCTGATTACGGTTACCGAAGCGTGTGTGTCGCCAGCGTACTCGGAGGCCTCGTCAGCGTACGAAACGGTGATCACAGGGTCCACGACCGTCACGATGTCGTTCGCAGCCGGGAGGATGGTCGGCATCTTGATCTGCCGGTCCAACTCGAACAGATGCGCGTTCGCAGGCCAGGTCGGCTCTTCGCGCCGCACGCCGCCATGTGCCCTGTTGCCGAGCCTGTCGAACCCGGCGATCTCGACGTTCTTAACGCCATCGCCGTCTGCAGCGCCTGTTAGCAGACCGTCGTCGATCTCGATGACCCACTCGCGCTCATTCTCCGTTGCAATCATTGCTCCGAACGTCACGCCATTGATCTCAACCGTGGGCAACGTCGCAAGCGTCTCAGGCGATCGAGAAGTGATCGTCAGCCTGTTGCGAGTGATCACAGTGTCGAAATCTACTTCGAGGGTCGGTCCGAGGCGGTCCACCACCTGGAATACGGTCTTCTCCGAGTTCATTCCAAGTAGATCCGTCACGGCCCCCGCCAAAACCTGCATCGGCTCGGCGATGCTCGACAGGTCTTCGTACTCCAGGAATACGGTAGATGGCAAGTCCGTATAGACCGTGGCGTCAACAGCCGGTTTGCTGCCTGACAGGAATCGCCCTGCAACGACCGAGGCTGGATCAACTTCCTCACTGAAGTTCACGCGGATCCGGTTCGGTTGGTTCGTCAGAGCGAGGTCGTTCGCATCGTCATAGTCATCGCCGAGTAGGACTTCGATTACCTGTGGTGGCACCGTATCGATATCGAAAGTGTGGTTCTGGTTGCCTGCAGCTGTGCTCGAGTCGGTTTGCCCGACATTGCCCGCGATGTCGGTTGCCGTTGCCAGCCAGGTCACCTTGCCGTCGCTCAATCCGGTGAAAAATGTGAACGCTGCCCAGCCGTTGTTGATCTCGGAAGAGAAGTCGCTAGAGGCCGGAATCACCTCACCTGTGCCGTTGAATAGTCCATCCCGATTGATATCGACGCTGAAGTTGATCTTCGAAAGCTGAACACCGGAGTTTGAGTCGGTCACATCGACGCTCACCCAGTTCTGAGCGTTACTCGTCGTTGCTCCATTTGGCAGTTGCGTGACGGTCAAGACTGGTGGCGTGGTGTCAATGATTACCGCGTCGCTCACGAGGGTCTGAGGGTCCGTGTCGGTGTACTCGACCGTCGCCACACCGTTGTCCGCAACCTTGATCACGGGTCTCGTCGCCGCGGTAGGCACTCCGATGTTGGTCGTGGATGTAGCTGTTCCAGTTACGAAGGTCGCCGTGTAGATGTTTGTGGACGCAGCTGTCTCCTGCAACGTCATCACAAAGCCGTCGATATCGGATGAGCTACGCACCTCCACCGTTGTGGTGTCAATGACGTCGTGCCGGTAGGTGACGGTGAAGCCGGTCGGAGAGCCTGTGTTGAAGAACTGGGTGATGGCGAAAGTGCCGTTCTGGGTGTTCACCCAGTCCACACTGACGTTGGACAAGGTCGTCAGGATGTCATCGCCGTTTACTGTGCCATCGCCATTCAGGTCTGCAACGGGACTGTTCTTCACACGGTAGATGTGCTGCTGGCCTGCGTTGCCTGCGGGCATCGAGTACAGATTGCCAGTGAAATCGGTCGCTTCTAGCTCGTTCAGGACCGTGGTCGCTGGGCTTTCGTCGTCGACCACGACCGTGATCGTCTTACCCGAATTGGCGAATGCAGGAGCGACGGTTAGCGTCCCGGTCTCATCACCGGAAACCACCTCGACGCTGGGTGCGAACAGTCCCTGAGCGAGTACGGCGGTCGCCAGGAGCGCCAGTGCCAGGACTCGGACGCGAACCGGCCCCACGGGCGATTGCGCACGCGCGAGTTGAGATAGACGAAGTCCCGCTGGAACACGGAGCCTGGCGATGTCCATACTTGAACTGTAGGTGCGGGCAGTTCAAATCGTATGAGGAAGCGCCGCCACAGGACCGGTCAGCCACGCCATGCGGTCAGTCCGTGAGACTACCTGCGGATTCGCCAGATCAAATTGTGTGGCAGACACCGCGCTTTTTCGGACTTTACGGGCATCCTGTAGCTCCGGTCTGGCTACATACCGGCTCCGCCATCGACGGTGATCATGGAACCTGTCACCATCGCCGCCTCATCTGTCGCCGCAAACAGGAAGGCGTTCGCAATGTCGTCCGGCGTCTGTAGCCTGCCGAGTGGAGTGCCCGATAGGCGGCGGTTGAAGTTGTCTGGATTGTCGATGCTCGTCGACCAGTCGTTCGGACTATGCGGGTTGTTGCCTCGGATAAACGGAGTGTCGACGTGCCCCGGCGAGATGATGACGCAGCGGACGTTGTCTTTCGCGTACGAGTGCGCCGCCGATCTCGTCAGACCCACCATTCCCATCTTCTGGGCTGCGTAGGCCGGACTTCCGCCGCCCGGCCTGATCGCCGCCAGCGAGCCCATGTTCAGGATTACTCCTTGCCCGGCCTTCCGCATTGACGGCACCACGGCCTTGATGCCCAGGAAAGCGCCGGTTAGACCGATATCCATGATGGTGCGCCACTGCTCTTCGGTCTGTTCTTCGAATCCGACCCGGAAGTTGGCGCCTGCGTTGTTGCAGAGGACGGAAACCGGCCCAAAGATCGATTCGGTCTGATCCACGACCTCGGCCCAGCGGTCAGCCTGCCTCACGTCCAGCTGAGCTGCGATCGCCTTGCCGCCAGAAGCCTCAATCTCCTTGACCAGAGCCTGAGCTGCGTCGAGATTCACATCCGCCACGCAGACAGCCGCGCCCTCGGCAGCGAACCTGCGGGACTGCGCTCCACCCATCGCTCCACCGCCGCCGGTGATGATCGCCACTTTGCCTTCGAGTCTTCCGGTCAAGTTGTGCTCCTTAGCTTTGGAAGTGACTGCTTGTCTCTCCTTCTCGTGCCTGCGGAGAGGACTCAGTGAAGGTGCTTTCTTCTCCCACCCTCGCAGGGAGAGAATCAGAGGTGGGTCAGAAGCCTGTCATTCTGAACTTGATTCAGAATCTCTCGTTCGGCCAATGAACAGCGGTCAGATCTCTCCGCTACGGTCGGGATGACACATGAGCCTGTCCCACCACTGAATCCGTACCATCTGTTTACATCAACGCAATCGATCCGTCCGGCCGCCTGGCCTTCTCGCCGTCCCCGGCTTCGTACGGATGTTTCTCCATCTCCTCGACGACGATATCTGTGCCGAGCCCCGGCTCTTCTGGTGGGATGAAGTAGCCGTCCTTCAGCTCTGATATCCGAGTCACGATCTTCTCCTTGAACGTGCCCGTTTCGGGAGCGAACTCGTTCATGTCCCAACTCGGAGTTGCGGTTGCGATATGTGTCAGCGCCATATTCGCTATCGGTCCCAGGAAGTGATGCGGTAGAACTCGCTGGTGAAAGCTCTCGGCGACGGCTGCGATCTTCTTACAGTGAGTGAAACCACCTGCCAGCCCGATATCCGGCTTCAGGAACTGAACTCCCGGCTGTTGGCAGTACTCCCTGAACTCCCACAGCGTGTTGTTCCGCTCGCCAACAGCAAGCGGCAGGTTCAACTTCTTTCCGACATCGCCCATCGAAAGCACGCTGTCCGGCGCTATCGGGTCCTCGAAGAAGTAGGGCAGGAACCGCTCGATTTGTTGGGCGAACACGATGGCATTTGCCGGGTTCATGTTGCGATGAATCTCGATTCCGATGTCGAAATCCCAGCCAACTGCTTCACGCACTGCCTCGACGATCTGTGTGTTCTGGCGGATCAGATCGCCGTGAGAAAGCTCGCCCCAGTCTGGTGGAAATGGTGTCATCTTCAGCGCAGTAAAGCCGTCGTCCTTCGCCTGCTTAGCCGCTCTTGCGAAGCCTTCGGGACTGTCCAGCGGTCCGTACGGGCCATATGAACCCAGCAGCACGATCGCTCTCACGCGGTCCCTGTACTTGCCTCCAAGCAGGTCCCAGACAGGCGCGCCCAGCCGCTTGCCCTTGATGTCCCACAACGCCATGTCGATGGCCGACATCACCGCCGTCAGCGCCGGGCTGCGGAAGCTGTACTTCCGGTAGACCTGGTTCCAGATGCGATCGACATCCCGAGGGTCCATGCCCCGGATATCCTCCATGACCCGGTGCGCAATCACCTCGGTGGCGTCCGCAAAGCTCCAGAAGTTGCCTTCGCCCACGCCGTAGGTGCCGTCGTCGCAGGTCACCCGCACCGTCAGCCATTTCGAAACCAACCAGGTCTCGATCTTCTCTATCTGCATTTTTCTTCCTGTAGCTGCTGCCAACTGCCGTCTGGCAGCAGGGCAGTGGCTCGCTCGTTTTGCTGCGGCGAAATGTAACACCGCAGCGAGGTCCGACGAGCAACCTAACCTCACGATTCTCTGGACGCACAAAGAGGGACGCGCAAAAGAAAACCTCCGCTCGCACATCGCAAGCGGAGGTCAATCCAACTGGAAACTGAGCGAACTGAGCCCTCGCTACGGAGCCACTTCGTTCATCTTGATGACAGAGAACATCGCTCCCTGCGGGTCGGTCAGGCCGGCAAAGCGTCCGACCGGCGTGTCCATCGGCGGCACCATGATCTTGCCACCCAGCGACTCCGCCTTCGCAGCCGTCGAGTCTGCGTCATCGACCGAGAAGTAGTTAACCCAGACGTTCGGCATCTGGCCCATCTCAGGCGACTTCGGCATGAACCCGCCGACCGGCTTCTCGTCCACCATGATCATCGTGTACGGGAACGGCTCGGTCTGGCTGACAACGCCCACTCCGAGGACCTCCTCGAAGAACTTTCCGGCCTTGTCGACATCGTCGGTTATGAGCTCGGACCAAACAAACGCGCCCGGCTCGTTCACGATCTCCGCCCCGATGTGCGCTTTCGGCTGCCAGAACGCAATCACTCCGCCGGTCGGGTCGGCGGCCACGCCCATCCTGCCTGACTCAAACACATCGAACGGCTCCATGAAGACCTGTCCGCCGGCCCCGGCAACCTTGCCTATGACCGCGTCCACGTCGTCAACCGTGATGTAGGTCGTCCAGTGCGGCGGAATGCCCTGCGAAGCCTCCTCCGGCCGTTGCGTGTAGACAGCCGCTGCAGACTTGCCCTTCAGCTGCCCCATCGAGTAGAAGCTGCCGTCGCCCATGTCATTGTCGTCCCAGTTCCACCCAAACAGACTCCCGTAGAAGCTCTTGGCACCGTCCTGGTCGCTGGTCCCGAGGTCCACCCATGACGGCGTCCCCTGCTTATAGCCTGTCCGAAGTCCCATCTGAACATCCTCCTGTGATCTTGTGGAATGCCCTGCGTCCGTGCCGAAGCGGTCAGTTCGCCGCTCCACCCTGGACACCAGTCTGCCCATACGACGGATACCGGCTGGCGATTTCGACAACTGCGACAAAAGTTGGTCGAATCCCGTGTCTGCGGTGGCCGTCCGTGCTTATCTCGTGCGTATTCGGCGCAAGGTAGCAGATACTGGTATTCGAACCGCTCTGCATGTCACGGTAGTGAGGGATTACTCGCCGAATGCGTAGATGAAGCCGTCGTGCGAGCCGAAGTACAACCTGCCGTCGACGACTGCAGGCGACGTCCACACGAGGTTTCCTGCTTCAACCGTCCACAGGATGTCCGCCTCCATGCGGTCGAGCGCGTACACCTTGCCGTCGCTCGAGCCCATGTATAGCTCGTCGCCGGCCACAGCGGCGCTTGAAAGGATGTCGCCACCGAGGAAAACGCGCCAGATCGGCTGGCCGTTGAACAGGTTCAGGCCGTGAAGAAACCCGCTGCGAGAGCCGATGTACAGCCAGCCGTCATCGGTGGCCGTCGGGGAGGCGAACACCGGCGCTTCGGTGTTGAGCCGCCAGATCAGCCGACCGGTTGCAGACTCATAGGCGTAGGTGAAGCCGTCGTCAGAGCCCACCACGACCACGTCGAATGCAACGACTGGTGAGGAGAACACCGAATCGCCTGTCTCGGCAGTCCAGCGTTCCTCTCCAGTCTCCGCATCCAGCGAGTAGACGACGCCGTCCGTTGACCCGATGTACAGCGCGCCGTTCACGATGTTTGGCGATGAGAGGATGCCACCGCCTGTTGGAAAGCTCCATATGAGGTCGCCAGTTTCGGCATTCAGCGCGTAGATATTGTTGTCGAAAGCGCCGAAGTAGACCTTGCCGTCAACCACTGCTGGCGACGACTGCTGGCCGCCGGGTCCCAGCTGAAACCGCCACCTCTCCTTACCGGTCTGCGCATCCACCGCGTAGAAGAGGTTGTCGTCAGCTCCGAAGTAGACGAGACCGCCCACGACAGAAGGTGACGCTCTGAGCAGCCCGCCGACAGGGAAGCGCCACAGCTCCTCTCCGGTGTTTGCATTCAGCGCGAACAGCGCGTTCGAGAATGAACCGGCGTACAGCACTCCGTCGACGACCGCAGGCGAGGACTCCACGATGCCGCCAGTATCGAAGCTCCAGAGCAGCTCGGGTTCAGGCGGCACCGGGACGCCATCGGGGTTTCCAGTGTTGAAAGGCCCGAACCGAAAGGCCGGCCAGTCCGCAGGAGCGTCCTCGCCGGTCTGCGTCTCGACCGGCGCTGCGGTTGGCGTTGCGTCTGGCGTTGGAGTGGCCGGAAGTGCGGTGGCGGTGGGAGTCAGGTCGATGGTTGGCTGCTGAGCCCGCGTGGGCTCGGCCGCCCCCGACGAACACGCTATTGCCAGCAACGCTGTCGCGAACAACGGGAACATCCAGAGTTTTTGAGAGATCGCCAGCGCCACACCCCATATTCAAAGACGCACGAAACTGTCTGGTGCTTCTTACGACCGCTTAACGTTCGTGGACGCAGTGATCGCCACCGTCATCGCGAGAGTCGTCATACCAGGTGCATGAGTTGTCATCCCGACCGAAGCGGAGGGATCTGGCCAGTCATTCTCGACAACCTGCGACCTCAAAGACAACCCTTGGGACTCGTACCATCGGCGACTGCAGACGACATCCCGCGCGGTCTGTCCGAACGACTGCTGCCACATGTGAGCCCAGTCAGATCCCTCCGCTTCCGTCGGGATGACAGACACCGCAGCTAGTACTTCCGTGCCGGATACGCCAGATGTCCCGTCATGCCAGCGGCTGTCACCCGGTACACAAAACCGGTCACGAACGTCACATAGAGATCACCTAGTGATCCGCCGCCGAAGGTGCAGTTGGTTGGCGACTCCGCGGGCGTGCGGTGTGTCGACCTCACTAGGCCTGAAGGCTCAATCACGTAGATCATCGAGCCGGGGCCTGAGTCCGGACTGCCGGCCGTAGCCACAATCAGCCCGTCGGTTGTCAGCGTCATGCCGTCGATGCCCCGGCTCTCGCCAAAGCTGTAGACCTGCTGGCCGGGGCCAAGTGTGCCGTTATCCAGCACCGGATACGCTCGCAGCTCCCGTTTCACGCCATCGGCATGCGGACTCTCTGCAACATAGAGCGTCTTCTCATCTCGAGACAGCAGCACACCGTTTGGCTTAGTCGTGTCGAATGTCACTCGCGTCACGCTCCACGCCCCGCCGAAGCTGTGCTCAGCCATGTAGACCGACTCATGCGGCAGGTTATTAGCGTTCGAGCTGTAGTTCGGGTCCGAGAAGTAGACGCGGCCTGCCGACGAAACGGCGAGGTCGTTCGGCCAGTTCAGCGTCTCGCCGTTGAACGCGTCCGCAATAACCTGCGGCTCTGCGTTCGGGTCCTCGACATCCACCTTCGTCACACGATGAGCGTCGCCCTCGCACGCCCACAGTCCGCCCGACCTGTCGAAAGTCATGCCGTTCGCAGCGCCAGTCTTGCTGCGCCAGATGGTCGAATCGCCAGTCTTCGGGTCCCACCTGAACGTCGTATGTGCCGCGCACTCGTTGTAGAGCAGACCGGACCCGTCCCAAACCGGACCCTCAGTCAGGCTCTTGTGGCTGGCGATCTGCTCCCAGTTCCATTCGTCGGTCAAGGCGTTCCGTCCTTTAGCAGTGGGATTCGAAATAGACGGATGACATCCTAACGGCACGATCTGATCGCAGCCAGTTGTTGATACGGCTCAACTGATAGCGCGTTCGTGGACTCCCCGCGCCGCAAACACGTAAATGGCAAACAGCAGCGCCGAAACGATCAGAAAGTTTACTGAGGCGAAAGCAAACCGCATGCCCAGCCTAGTGTGAAAAGTGATCGGCGCACGATAGAACCGTCCTTCGCCCTCCAGCAGGAAAACGATCAGGCACGCGTGAATGATCGTGTGTCCCACGACCTCGGTCTTGCCAAAGAAGAGCGCGGTGGTGAAAAGCACCAGCGTGATGACAACGCCGAGCGGACGGCCCAGCAATCCGATGATCAACAGGAAGCCGAGAGCCAGCTCGACGAACGCCACCAGAAGCAGGAAGGTGTCGACCGGAAAGCCGAGCGTCAGGTGCGGAGCCTGTTCGAGGATGTCCTGTCCCCACTGCGGGTAGATGATCTTCTCGAGCGCCACCCAGATCAGCGAGAAACCGAGTCCGGTGTAGAGCGCCGGAATTCCGAGGCCGCGCAGCCGCTGGTCAGTGAAAGTCGACGTGCCGAGGTATAGGCCGACTCCCAGGAAGATCACATAGTCCAGCATGTGAAACAGTCCGAAGTCGATGACGCCTATGACCCAGAGGGCAAGCAACCCGACACCGGCCAACGGAGTCGCCTTCGGGAAGATCAGCAGCAGAGCCAGCACGAACTGGAACCAGCCGACCCACGCCTCACTGATTGTCAGCTCGGGGACCAGCAACGCGTCCGCCTGCCACGACAGCAGTAGAGTCATGCCTGCGCCGATGCGCATGGCGAGCTGTCCGTGCTGCTGTCGCGCCTTCAGCCACTCTGTCACCTGCCCGTAGATGGCGGAACTGGCGAGACTTCGATCGATGAAGACGAGCGAGCCGACAGCCAGCGCGCTGACGAACAGTAGCGACACGACGAGCGGCGTCAGCGAGTCGCGAAAGCCCTGCGGAGCGTCGGAGAATGAGAAGTCGTGGAACCACTTAACGTGGGCGAGTACCGCCGGGATTTGCTGCGCCGTGTCCAGTGCAGCGTTGACCGCAAAGTCAGCCAACAACAGTGGTTCCTACTGGCGTGCCTGAATGGCCTCCGATAAGGATATCTCGCCCGCGAACCAAACGGTGCTGCTCGGCGGCTCAAATCGACGTTTCCGCGAACCGGTTAAGTGCTCAGTTCGGATACAGCAGGTAGCCCTTTAGTCCGGTGTCCCTCGCCACCAGCGTGTGGCCTTCGATGCTGCTCACGTAGAGGTCTGACAGGTCCGGACCACCGAAGGTGCAGTTCGTTGGACGCTCCGCTGGCGTCGGGTGCTGCTCCACGATCCGGCCATCCGGCTCAAACACCGTGATGTTGCCGCCGGGTCCCGAGACTTCCCAGCCAGTGCAAGCGACGATCTTGCCGTCGTCGGCAAGCGTCATTCCGTCGATGCCGCGGTGCCTGCCAAAGTCGTGCAGCACCTGCTTCTCGCCAAGCGAGCCATCATCGTTCACAGGGAATGCCAGCAGCGCACGCTGCTCACCGACGCGGTAGTCGCTCTGCGCAACGTAGAGAGTCTTGTAGTCCTTTGAGAACAGAACGCCGTTTGGCATCGACACATCGAAGGTGCGACGCACGCAGGTCCAACTGCCGTCGGCCTGTGGCTCTGCCGACAGCACGGCCATGTACTCGATTCCAACGTCCGGGTTGATGTCGCCTGCGCGGTCCGAGAAGTAGATGCTGCCAGATGGCGTGATCGCCAGGTCGTTTGGACCGTTGATCCTACGGCCGTCGACGCTATCGACAATCGTCGTCATTCCGGAGTCGTCGAAGCGGACGATCGCCCTGCCGTCGCCGGAGCAGCCGTACAGGTTGCCGTCCTTGTCGAAGTTGAGGCCGTTTGTGCCCTCGGTGCCGTCCCGCCAAACGGTCAGGTGCCCGCTGTTCACGTCCAGGCGCATGATGCGGTTCATGGCGATGTTGCTGAACAGCATCGCCTCACCGTCCCACACGTTGCCTTCGGTGATGTGACCCATGACGGGCGCTGCGTCTTCAAACTTCCACGGCATATTCTGTCTCCTGGTCCGGTCATATCCTCGTATCGTCGGTCACTGTTTGGGAGGGTGTTAGAGAGCGGGCCGATTTGTCCCCTCTCCCTCGATGGGAGAGGGTGATGTCGGCCAGAGGCCGACGGCTCATCTCGTCCGTGGCCACCCTTCGACAGGCTCAGGATGGCAACCCGATCCACGCTTCTCCAGCCGCTCGCATTCTCACTCTCTATCCGCCGCACCGCAAATCGATGCCTACACGCTCATCTTCTCCGCGAACTCGATATATCCCGAAGCCGCAACATCGATACTCTCGTCTGTCTCAAGCTCCGCCTTTGGACTGCCTACACCGAACTCGTCTGGCCGGGCGATGAAGCCTGTTCTCAGCCCAACCTTCGCTGCGCCTAGCAGATCGTTTGTGTGCGCCGCAGTCATCATCACCTCGCCCGGCTCCAGACCAAGCAGCGACGCCGCACTTAGATAGACCTTCGGGTCCGGCTTGTAGGTGCCGGCGAGCTGGCCCGTTAGCACTACATCCCACGGCAGTCCGCCGTACTTTGCCATGTTCACCAGCAGTCCGACATTGCCGTTCGACAGCGTACCGATCACATACTTCGACTTCAGCCGCGTCAGACCCTCGACCGCATCCGGCCACGGGTCCAGCCGATGCCAGGCCTGGTTCAGGTAATCGGTCTCGGCCTCTGAAAGTCCTGTCATACCGAAGTCGTCGAGTAAGAGATCAAGCCGCTCCCGGTGCATCTCGTCGGCAGTCAGAAAAGGACGCTTGCCTTCACGCACATCCCGCGTTCCCTCGGAGTATCCGGCGCGCCAACGGTCTGCGAAGCCCTCCCAGTCGCCGCTTACTCCCAACCTCTCGCCAACAGCCGAAACTTCTCGAATGATCGAGCTACGCCAGTCGACCACTGTGCCGAACACATCGAAAACCAGCGCCTTCACCTGCGAAACATCAAAGCTCATACGACCTCTCAGACCGGTGTCACCGTGACTCATAATTCAATCGAAATTGGCCTGTCGTGTGTGCGGCGGTATTCTAGTCGTTCTCTTCAACTCACGAGGCCAATACCGAGCGCTAACCGAATGCCGCTAACTGCCGATCTCAAATCCCGTTACTCAGAGCTCTGGAAAGCTGCGACTGCGCATCCTTTCATCGACGAGTTGGGCGACGGCTCGCTGCCCGCCGACAAGTTCAGGCGCTACTTCCTGCAGGACTACGTTTTCGTCAACGACCTCGTGAAGATGGTCGGGATCGCGGTATCGAAAGCGCCCGACCTGCCGCTGGCCCGCCCGCTCGAAGACTTCCTGCACGCCATCCTCGGCGCAGAGGATGCCCTCTTCATTGATGCCTTCAAGACCCTGAACATCCCTGAGTCCGACTACCGATCGGTCGAGCCGCTCCCGACCACCGCCGCATTCGGCAACTTCCTTGTCCGCCTCGCCTACGAAGGCTCGTTCAGCGAGATCTGCTGCGCGCTCTATGTGACAGAAGGTGTCTATCTCGACTGGGGCGAGCGGCTCCGGAAAGCCAGCGCCGACCCTGCCGCCAACGGTTCGGAGCTCGGTGAGTTCTACCAGGACTGGATCGACCTTCACACAGACGAGGTCCTCGGCGAGATCGTGCGATTTCTAGGCGGCGTGGTCGATGGTGCCGAGTCGAGCGAAACAGCCGCGCTCACCCGGGTCTTCGAGCGTGCGCTCCGTTACGAGATCGCCTTCTGGAACATGTCCTACGAAGGGGAGCAATGGCCGTGAGCGATTCGAACCCGCCGCACGCTCTCACCATCGCAGGCTCGGACTCCGGGGGCGGCGCAGGTATTCAGGCCGACCTCAAGACCTTCGCCGCGTTCGGCGTCTTCGGCACTTCGGCCATCACTGCCATCACGGCACAAAACACCCAAGCGGTCACCTCTGTACAGGAGATCGACCTCGAAGTGATCGCGGCGCAGATTGATGCGGTCATATCCGACATCAGAATCGACGTCGTGAAGACCGGCATGCTGTCGTCGGCTGCGATAGTCGAACTTGTGGCTCAGAAAGCGAAAGAGCACCGCTTCGAGAAACTGGTCGTCGACCCGGTAATGGTCGCAGCCTCAGGCGCACGACTCCTCCGCGAAGACGCGGTGGAGTCGATTCGCAACCAGCTTCTGCCACTCGCCACCGTTGTCACTCCCAACCTGCCAGAAGCCGAGGTCCTGACGGGCGTCGAGATCAACAGCCTGCCGGAGATGGAGGAGGCAGCACGCCGTATTCACGCCCTGGGGCCAAACTATGTGGTCATCAAAGGTGGCCATCTCGAAAACGCCGAACACTCGGACGACCTACTGTTCGACGGCGAGTCCTTTGAGACCTTCTCGGCTCACCGCATCAAGACCACTAGCAACCACGGCACCGGCTGCACATTCGCATCGGCTGTCGCCTCAGGTCTTGCTCACGGCCACACCGTCAACCGCTCTATCGCGGATGCCAAGGCTTACGTCACAGCAGCGATAGCGAACGCTTTTCCCGTCGGACACGGCCACGGACCTTTGAACCACTTCCATCACTGGTGGACAGACTGACCCGTTGCGCAAAACCGGTTAACCTTCAGGCCACATCCCTGATAACGAGGTGATCCGAATGAAAGTGCTGGCTTGGCGCTTCGACCACATTGGAGACTGCAACAGGTACGGCAACTGCGTCGACCATCCGTACTTCGAGCCTCCGCGCCGTGAAGAGCTGACGGACTATCCGGGATCAGTTCCATCTGGTGCGACTAGCCTCGAATACGTGCCGGTCGACGCCATGAGTGAGCCAGCCGAGGCCGATCGAGATTCGAAGCTGGCATTCGATCAGTTGCGAGATGCAGCAGGCGTTTTAAGGGCATCCGTCGGCGAGGCGCTACACAGCATCCAGCGGGAGCGGATCCACGAGGTGGAGAAGATCCTGGACGCGGCCATGACCGACTTCGATCGCGTCTGGAGCTTCCGCCAGCCAGCGCAGCCAGAAACCAGTTAGACAGGACGCAGCTCAATGGCCCTCTACCTGACAGAAGACCAGGTCAACAACCTCCTCACAATGGAGATCGCCCTCGAATCGCTGGACAAGGTCTTCCGTGCCAGGTCAGAAGGCGAGGTTGGCAACATCCCGCGGGCGCGACTCCCGATCGGACGCGGCAGCTATAACCTCATGGCTGCCTCCTGGCCCAAAGCTGGGATCGTTGGTCACAAGTCGTACGCGGCTGGAGCTGGCGGCGCGAGCTTTCACGTCATGCTCTACGGCACAAACGGCGAAGGACTGCTGGCGGTCATCGAGGCCAACCGAATGGGCCAGGTCCGAACCGGCGCCGCCTCCGGCATCGCAACTCGCTACATGGCCCGAGAAGAGGCGTCGAGCGTTGGCATCATCGGCTCGGGCTACCAGGCCGAGACGCAGCTTGAGGCCGTCGCAGCAGTCCGTGATATCAAATCGGCCAAAGTCTTCTCGCGCACCGCTGAGCGACGCAACTCATTCGCCGATCGCATGTCAGAACGCTTGAGTATCGACGTTCAGCCGGCCGATTCGGCTGAGGCCGCGGTGCAGGGCGTCGACGTGATCGTCACTGTGACCAATGCCGTCGATCCGGTCCTGACCGGCGAGATGCTCGATCACGGAGTCCACATCAATGCTGCCGGCGGCAACTCCTGGATGCGCCGAGAACTGGATACTCACGCGGTGGCCATGAGCGACATTGTCGCCACCGATGACATCGATCAGACCCGGATCGAGTGTGGCGAGCTGATGCGCGCCGCAGAAACGGGTCACTTCTCTTGGGAGCGCCTGATCAGGCTTGACCGCATAGTGCGTGGACTGCGTCAGGGCAGGACTCAACCCGGCGATGTAACCCTCTTCGAATCACAGGGCGTCGCGTTCGAAGACCTGGCCGTCTGCAACACACTGCTTCACATGGCAAGGAAGCAGGGTGTGGGGACGGAACTGCCGGGGTAGTTGCGCCCATGACCTTCGCCCGCAAACCACTTTCTCCTGAAGACATCGCTGCATATCGCGACCGGGCTCAGAATGGTCCATGCTTCGTCTGCGGCATCGTCGATGGCACGAACCCCTATGACCACCACATCATCTACGAGGACAGCAAGGCTCTCGCGTTTCTGACTTTGGGCCAGATCATGTACGGATGGTCTCTCGTCTGCCCCCGGTGAGCACCGGGAACAGGCCGTTGCAGACTTCACAGAGGCCGAGTATCTGGACTTGCAGCGGCTCGTGTACGCAGTCGGCAATGCTATCCAGCGCACAGTTCCCACAGATCGGCTCTACATCATGACTCTCGGTAGCCAGCAGGCGAACCGCCACGTCCACTGGCACATCACGGCGCTTCCACCCGGGGTGCCGTACGAAGAACAAGAACTGAAGGTACTGAGTCACGAGAACGGTCTGCTGGACATGTCCGAAGACGAAAAGGCCGACCTCGCTCACCGCATCTCAGCCAACCTCGAATACAGTCCGTCCACTTGATCCGCATCTAGCAAAAAAAAAGCCCTCCTCCCAGCAGCAATGGGAGGAGGGCGGAGGACAGCGACGTCGATAGTCCGGGGTCGTACCCTAGGGCTTACTGGACTATTGCGAACGCCGCCTGGATAGTGGTTGAAAGGTTCACGTCGCCGCTCTGGATAGGCGTTGGTGCGAAACCACCCTCAGCGAACGCTGCGTCGGCTGAGAAGCCACGTGCCTGCGGAAGCGGAGCAGAGCTACCGATCTCCGTCAGGAACATCAGCGGTCCGAGGGTCACACCCATAGCGTCTGCGTAGAGCTGAGCCTTTGCACGGGCGTCTGCTGCAGCAAGCCGGCGAGTGTCGGCGCCGTGCTGCTCAGGGTTCGCCACCGTGAAGGAGACCGAGTTCACCCTGATCAGGTCACCACCGCGGTCAGCGGCGCTGTCGATCACCTCATCGAGTAGGTCGATGTCACGGACCGTCACCTCAACCGTGTTCGTCACCGTGTAGCCGGTAATACGCGGCTCACTGTGGCGCCCAAGGCTGTCGTTCACCTCAACCCACACTGTCTGCGGGTAGATGTTGAACGAAGTGGTAACAATGTCATCGTCGGCGACACCGAGGTCCCGGATTGCGTCGAGAACAGCCGTCATGGCCTCAGCAGCCTTCTGCCTGGCCTCGCTGACCGTCTCTTCCTTCGACTCAACGCCCAGGAAAACCTTGGCGATGTCGGAAGCGACTTCCAGGCTGCCTGTGCCGGTCACCCAGATGCCAACCTGTGATGTCTGTCCGTTGTTGTAGACAGACGGGATGCCAGCAAACGCCGGGGCGCCGCCGTACTCAACCTGGCTGTAAGCGATGTCGCTGATGCCGAGGTCGGGCGCTCCGATCGCGGGCTGTGACGTGACGCCACCACTGCCGCTGGAGCTACCGCCGGTCGAGAGTCCTACGTTGGTGTTAGGAGACTCACCTGCCGGCTCAGTCGTTGCCGTCGGCTTCACAGCGCTGCTGCAGGCGATCGCAGCGATAGCCAGCAGGCTGATGGCTGCCACCAGGAACGGAGTCCTGCGGCGAGCGGCCATTCCCTTGATAGATGTCAGTTTCATTTCCGTCACTCCGTAGATCCGTTCCTGCCCATATGGGCGTCTGTTCACCACTTCGACTCGACAGTTACTCGTTCTTGTTTGAAGGCCCGTTCGCCGGTCTCAAATCCGCCGGTTTTAGCGGGCTTCAACATGAAGACGAAACCGGGGACTGGTTTGTTCCATCAGATTCCGGCAATTCAGGCCTCAACACGAAATCCACATGAAACTGGGCGTTCTGCAACGTGAGAAGACCGATCAGGGCGGGTTAATTTCAGGCCGTCAGGCGGCGCTGCAGAATCATCCAGGCGCCCGCCATCAGCACTGCGAAGCTCGCAAACGCTAGCTGCAGTTGCCACAACGGCAAGGCGAATCCGCTCGGGTCATCGGAGGGCGATTCAGCGCCAGTAGAAGGCTCTACAGCGTCAAGTTGAACCGACTCTCTCTGCTCGAAGAAACCCGTGACGGTCGCTTCTGGCAGCGGCATCGGCTCATCTGATCGAAGCTGTTCCGACGGGCCACCTTCGACTATCGGCTCTCCCTGGCCCGGCTCGGCCTGTTCCGGCTCAGACTGAGCGATGCTGCTGCTGGCGCCCATATCAGCGTTGGGGTCGAACGGCAGACTGGCCGCGGCGTCCTGCTCAGAAGCACCGTCGCCGATGTCCGGCCCGACCATGGCCGCAGTGTCACCGGCGTCGATACTCTCTGTCGAAAACTCCGGCGCGGCAGGCGGCATGAGGCTGTCATCGGGCGCAGGACCCGACATCGGCTCTGCTATCGAAGTTCCGGTCGGCTGAGCGGCGGCCGGTGTCGACGTGGCGGCACTGCGGGCAGCGTCCCCGGACTCTCCAACTGTGACACCACTCATGTCCGCAGCTCCGCCCCCACCTGCCGGTCCCGCAGGACCTTGCGGACCTGTCGCTTCGGATTCAGCATTCGTCGCAGTTCTCAGGTCTTCTGAACTGCCGCTGCTCGTCCCAAACGAAGAGCCATCGTTCTGACGTACCACATCGGCCAGGCTGCCAACTGCCAGCAGTCCGACAACCGCGGCCGCTGCAATTGCAAATGCCGCCGGCGCCATCGCCATACGAGAGCGCCTTACGCGAACCTGCACAGGCGCTTCTGCCAGGGCAAATGAGCGCGGAGCACTGACCGGCTCGATAGACCTGAGCAGGGAAACGGTGCTGCGGATGGAGTCGAGCTCGTCGTACAGCCCGGGCTCGCGCTCTGCCCGAGCACGCAGCTCAGCCTCGTCGCGCTCCGTTGCCCGGCCCTCTATGTAAGCCGCAGCCGAGTCGTCTATGTAGTCTTTGCGGCGCAGGAGCCGCAGCGGGTTAAACATCACTCTTCTCGATCTTCCCTGCTACCTAGACGCATAGAGTCCGGTAAATGTTCCGGATGACTCTGCAAACAGTCTCGTAAACGCGCCCTGGCACGGTTTAACCGGGACTTGATCGTTCCTATCGAAACACCTGCGTAATCGGCCGCCTCGTCGTACTGGTAGCCTTCGATGTCCACCAGGACGACCGCAAGCCTCTGGTCCTCTGAAAGACCGCCCAGGCAGTGCGAGATGATCTCGCCAAGCTCGCCTGACTGCGCCCACTCCTGCGGACTGCGCTCACCTGATTCGATCGTGTTCGAGAACGTCACGATGTTCTCGTCCATAGACGTCTCAGGTCGCCTTTTTGTTCTGCGCAGGTGGTCGTAGGTGGCATTCCGCACGATTCTCATGAGCCACGCCTTGAACACGCCGCCGCGGTATGACCGCAGGTTGCGGAACGCCGAGATAAACGCCTCCTGCGCCAGGTCTTCGGCCGTGGCGTGGTTGCGCACCATCCTCAGCGCAACGCTGTAGACGGCATCCTGGTGGATCTCAACCAGACGGTTGAATGAGTCCAGGTGGCCCTCAAGGCTGAGCTGGATCAGTTTCTGTTCTTCTGGTGACGTCAAGAGAACACGATTAGTGAAGTCCGGCGAGTCCTACTGGCACAGATCGTCGCGCCACATCTGATCGTAGCTCGAATAGAGCGGCAACATGGTAGGAAAGTCTGGTGCAGACCGTGACGATCTCGTAATAGTGGAAGCCTATAATCGCAGAGCGATTGGTCGTAGATCCAACGGAGCCGTCGCCTCAAACTCCGCCACTTTTTCTGGCATCAACCACGAAGCTACTTGAACTCTCTCAGACGCTGGTTCCGGGACACCGCAGAGACCGTTATCGCAGCGGTCCTCATATTCGTTGCACTGCAGGCAACAACGCAGAGTTTCCAGATCGATGGCCGCAGTATGTTCCCGACTCTGGAAGACCAGCAGCGAGTGTTGATAAACCGCTTCGTGTACGCCAGTTCGCCGGTATCGCTGATGGGCGACGACGGCTACCTGTTCCATGCCCCGCAGCGCGGCGATGTGATCATCTTTCGCCCACCGACCAACAGCACCACCGACTTCGTCAAGAGAGTCATCGGCGTTCCCGGAGACGTGGTGGATATCAGGGGCGGTGAGGTCTACGTCAACGATGAGTTGACCGAATATGTAAGTGATGTCACCGATGAACGACGCTTCTTCGAGTATCCGATCGAGATCCCCGAAAATGAGTTCTTCGTGCTGGGCGACAACCGCCGTGCGTCCAACGATTCACGCAACTGGGGCTACGTCCATGCCGACGACATAGTAGGCCGAGCCTGGTTCCTGTACTGGCCAATAAGAGACTTCAGCGTCTTCGGTTAATCGTCGGTACGGCTCGCCCTACAGCCCGAACTCGTGTAGCCGATCGTCGTCTATGCCAAAGAAGTGCGCCACCTCGTGCACTACGGTGTCCCGCACCTCGTGGACCAACTCCGCTTCGGTCCGGCAGTGACGCTCAAGCGGCCCTTGGAAGACCGTGATCTTGTCTGGAACCGGCGGTGCGTACGAGCCGCGCTCAGTGAGCGGCACGCCCTCGTAAAGGCCGAACAGAGTCTCGTGTGGTCCTAACCCGTGATAGTCCAGCTGCTCCTGAGTGGGCTGCTGCTCAACAACCACGACTACATTCTCAAGACGGTCCCAGAACTGATCTGGCAGGCTCTCCATAGCCTCTCGGACAAGCTCCTCGAACCGTTCCGTCGAGACCCTGACCAACAGATGAAGCTCCTATGCCTCAGGCGGCTACCTCGGACCTGATCTCCTTCATTATCTCTACGTTCGGAGCATCCGGGCCGCCCTTCTCGAAGCCCGGCACCTCCAGGTAGAACGGGACATCTGCGAACGCCTTGTTGCCCATGATGTTGCGGAATCCGTCTTTGCCGATCAGCCCTTCACCAATGTTGTCGTGCCTGTCGACGGCAGAGCCAAGCTCTTTCTTCGAATCGTTCGCATGCACAGCCTTTAGTAAGTCGAGCCCAATCTCGGAGTCGAACTCCTTGAGCGTCTGCTCAAGTCCTTCGGCGTCGGCGATGTTGAAACCGGCGGCCCACACGTGCTGCGTGTCGAGGCAGACCGCAACCCGTGGATCGTCGACTGATCGGATGATCTGCGCAAGCTCATTGAACTTTGAGCCGATGTGATCACCAGAACCGGCGCTGGTCTCCAGCATCAGCAGGGCGTCGCCGGGCGCACCGTCCAGTACCCGCTTCATGGCGTCCGTGAACTGAGGCAATGCAGCATCGAAGCCCTGGCCTCGATGGCTTGCAGGATGGAATATCACTCCCAAAGCGTCGAGCCGCACCGCAGTCTGCAGTTCCGCGGTCAAGGCCACTACTGACTTCTCGACAAGTTCTGGGTCTGGTGAGCCGATCGCGCACAGGTACTTGCCGTGCACGACAGTCGGTCCCATTCCTGCACGCTCAGACTCGGCCTTGAACTTCTCCACCTCGGCGTCGGGCATGGGCGGAACCTTCCAGGCACGTGGCGAGGACGCGAAGACCTGCATGCACTCGGCGCCGATATCCTCGGCCCGTGCGATTGCCTTGGATGCGCCACCGGCGGTTGAGACGTGTGCGCCGATCAGCATGACTATCTCCAATCATCAGAAAGATCGTGTCTGCAACAGCGAAGTTGCGCCAGCAGGGCGATAGTTTACCTGCTGGTTAACCGCCGTGGGGCGATCGCAGGTTGCCGACTCGAACTTGAGGAAACTCGGCTGGCTGACTAGACGGGCTCAGCCTGCCTGCGGAACCGCCTGAAGGGCGCTCCGACAAGCCTGCCGAGCGTTCCCGAGTCCCAGGCCACAAGCATGTTCGATGCAACGAAGATGGAGCTGTACGAACCAACGACCACACCGGTCAGCAGTACGATCAAGAAGTCACGCAGTGTCGAGCCGCCGAATAGCAGCATCGCAAGGATGACCGTGGCGGTTGTGATGCTAGTCGCCAGTGAACGTGTGATCGTCTCGTTGATCGACAGGTTGACCGTGTTTCTGAACGGCCTGTTCGGTGCGATCAGTGTGTTCTCACGGAGCCGGTCGAAGATCACAATCGTGTCGTTCACCGAGTAACCGATCACCGTCAAGATGCCGACGATGAAAATGGCGTTCACTTCGACGCCGAGCACTTCGCCTAGGACAGCGAACACGCCCAGTGTCAGCGCAACGTCGTGACCCAGCGCGACGATCGCCGCAATGGCGTACCTGTAGGAGTTCGGCACCGAGCGGAACGCCCACACGATGTAGATCATCACGAAGATCGCAGCGATGACGACGGCTGAGATAGCGTTCCTCACCGTGTCGTCCGCGACAGATCGACCAACGGTCGTCGTGTCCAGGACGGTCGGCGCAACTCCGATACGCTCGGTCACGACAGCGAGAATTTCTTCAGCCTCGCCCTCCTGGATCTCCGATATGCGGATCAGGTACTCACCGTTGCCAAGACCCTGGACAATCGCCTCGTCGTGATCGGCGGCCGCGACCGCTTCACGAACGTCGTCGGTTTCAGGCTCAATACCCTCAAACGCATAGGTGAAGGTCGTGCCTGACTCGAAATCGATGCCAAGGTTCAGCCCCGGCACAAACAGCAGAACGATCGAAACTATGACCAGCACAGCTGAGATGTAGCCGACGACTCTACCTTTGCCGATGATGTCCATTTATGCCTCTCCGTCGGCCGTGGTAGCCGTGCCCGAATCGGGCACCGGCACGAACAGGTTGGTACGGCTTCCTACGCCAGTGCGGGCAACGAGCCTGAGCAGTAGCCTGCTGGCGAAGAATGCGGTGAACATCGAGAGCAAGACACCGATGGCAAGCGTCAGCGCAAAGCCCTGCATGATGCTGGTGCTGAACCTGTCGCCGAACCAGAACAGCACCGCAGCCACCAGCAGAGTCGATACGTTGCCGTCTCTGATCGAAGGCCATGCGCGGTCGAACCCGGCGTTGATCGCGGGCAGGATGCTGCGTCCGGTCCTCAACTCTTCCTTGATGCGCTCGGCAATCAGAATGTTTGCGTCGACCGCGAAACCCAGCGAAAGAATCATTGCCGCCGCGCCCGAGAGCGTCAGCGTCACCGGTATTACCTTGAATATCGCAAGCAGCACCACGGTGTAGGTGATGAGCATGATCGCTGCGAGAATGCCAGGCACCTTGTAGTAGAAGACCATGAAGGCCAGTAGGAGCACGAGGCCAACCGCACCGGCGACGAGGCTCCTCCGGAGCGACTCCTCACCCAGTGTGGCGTCTACATTGCGCTCCTGGATCAACTCCAGGGTTGCGGGCAGTGCGCCGGCGCGAAGCTGAATGGCGATTGTCCGTGCACGCTCGGCGGTGAAGTCCGGGCCTTGTATGAAGGCGCGGCCCCCGGCGATTCCCTGGCTCGCGCCCGGCGCCACAAGCTCTTCACCATCGAGATAGATCGCAAGCAGATCCCTGTTCCGGGCGATGCGGTCAGTGAGTTCGAAGAAAGCGTCACCACCGGCATCGTTGAACACGATGTTCACAACTGGTCGGGCGATTCCGGGCTGTGTGCCGGCGAAGGCATCGACCAGGTCGTCCGGGTCGATATTGGTGTCCTGCTCCTCGTAGTACTGCGGGTCGACACAGCGCGCGTTCGCCCACTCATCAAGCGATAGGCCTGCCGGCGGCCAGTCTTCTTCCGCAACGTTGTCAGGCCTTGTGAGGGGGCCGCAGATTCGCTCCCGGAACTCCAGCCGGGCAGTCGTGCCGATCAGCGCCTTTGCTTCCTCAACACCACCTCCAACTGTCCAGCCGATGATGTCCGCCTGCGGGATGTACGCAGCCAGCAGACCGAGTTCGCGCATCCCCTGCTGAATGATGGCGACATCATCCAGGATTGGTTCTCCGTCCGGTCCGACCCTTCCAGATTCGGGACCCACGATCGTAATCGTGTACTGACCCTCGCCTACTTCTTCCACTTCAGCGTCCGGGAACCCTGCGTCCAGTACCGCCAGCCTGACCTCTTCGAGCGAAGGGACGACTGTCTCCGGTGGTTCATCGGCCGGCTCAGGAGTAGCAGTAGCCTGCGGATCAGACGTGGCCGTCGGCTCCGGGGTTTCGGAAGGCTCTGGCGTAGGCTCGGCATCGCCGTCATCCGGCGTCTCGACGATCTCGGGAGTGAACGCCACGGCGATCACCGCTGGGAACTGCTCCTCGATCAGCGGCCGCCACTCGTCTGCCTCACCGGGGCGAATCACGTTGCCTTCGCGATCGAGCTCGGCAGGGCGGATCGAGTCGAGCTCCACGGTCAGTGAGAAATCGTCATCCTCTTCAATGACATTGGCGTCAGGTCGGCCGAGTCCATCCGGCGCGGGAGCCCTGAAGAACTCCTCCAGCACACGGCCCGACACTGTGCGTGATCCAAAGCTCGAACGGAAGTTAATGTTGAGGGTGGCTCCACTCTGACCGGGGATCTGGATTAGCACGCGGTCTGCGGGCTCACCCAAAGCCTGCACCGTCGCCTCGCTCACGCCGAACTCGTTCACCCGGCTATCGATGATCGTGCGCACGGCATCGACATCTTCCTGTGAAGGGACGCCGCCCGCTTCAGGGATGATCCGGTATACGAGGTGCGTGCCGCCCTGGAGGTCCAGTCCAAGGCTAAGGCCGAGGAACGAATCCTCATTGCCGCGTTCGACCGAGTTGCCGAATGCGCTTAAGCGGATCTCTGGTATTGCCAGGACCACCGCTGCGACCGCCACGATGACGGCCAGTATGATCAGCCCGCGGTAGCGTGAGATCAACCGTTTCTTCCTGCTGGACGCGAAAAGCGCCGCAACTTGCGCGGCGCGGAAAATAGTTACCTTTGCCGGACCCGGCTTTCAATCAAGCCGTGGTCTGCTGACCGGGCAGCAACCCTCCGGCCATGTTTTCAGCCGCCGAGAGTATATCACCCGATACTTGCGGTCTCACTCCAAATCATGCCCGGATTGCCACAAGTATGAAACATGGGACAGCACTCGCCCAAAGAACTACGCATCGTCTACCCCGCACGATCTCTCTAATCCTGTACAAGCCCATTGAAGCGTAGAGAACTCAGGTGCAGACAGTGACAACGCAGCAAACAGATACAACCCGGAAAACTGCCCGGCCTGTGCCGGGACCAACAAGTACAGGTCCGGCAAGCTATGTGACCGAAATTTCACCGCGGCGAGTACGCGTCATGGTGCAGGGAAAGTTCATTGCGGACAGCAGTGCAGCCGAGCTGCTATTCGAGACCGGCCGCTTACCCGTCTACTACTTTCAACGAGAGAGCGTCGAAAGCGACGTCCTCTCGGAATCGGGAAGATTTGAGGACGACCCGGTAAAGGGCCGCACCACCTTCTACAACGTTACGGTCGGTGACAGAACAATCGAAGATGGCGCATGGAGTTGTAAAGGACTGGAAACCAACGGACCGGACATCAGTGGGCTGGTCGCGTTCGACTGGAACAAGATGGACTCATGGTTCGAGGAGGACGAAGAGGTGTTCGTCCACGCCCGCGATCCCTATCACCGGATTGACGTTGTGGAAAGCTCAAGGCGAGTTGAGGTGAGCGTTAACGGCCTCAAGGTGGCGGACTCTACGAGAGCCATGTTCCTGTTCGAGACCGGCCTTCCAACCCGCTACTACCTGCCCAAGACTGACGTTCGCCTGGATCTGCTTGAGCGCACCGAGCTACACACATCCTGTCCTTACAAAGGAACTGCCGACTACTGGAGTGTGTGGACCGAAGATGGCGTTGCGGAGGACATCGTGTGGGGATACGAAACACCGATTCCTGAAGCGCCAAAGATCGCAGGTCGGCTCTGCTTCTACAACGAGAAGGTCGACATCATCATCGACGGTGTCAAGCAGGAACGGCCGAAGACGAAGTGGTCGTGACGTCCGGCTAATCGTCGTGCGAGTGAACTGGCTCGTGCGCGCCGTCGGACAGATCGTACTCCACTTCTGACAACGACGACTCTGAGTCGATGTGCGAGAGCCGGGCGACCGTGTTCAACACTTCCACCATCTGCATGTCCTGCGGCAAAGTTGGCGAATGCTGTGCGTAGACGGTGTAGCCGACGTCGTGCCAGTGCGGCTCAGCAGGGGACGCGCCCACCTTTCGCAACTCTTCATGCGCGATCAGGTGGTCAAGGAACACGATGCCGTTCAGGTGGTCGACTTCGTGCTCAATCGCCTGGGCAACAAGCTCTTCGGCGGTCAGCTTGAACCGCCCGCCGTTTTCGTCCAGCGCCCGAGCGTTGATATGGACGGAGCGCGTCACCAACCCCTGGTAGCCGGGAACGCTCAGACAGCCTTCCGGCACCTGCCGCGATCCCTCCCGCAAAGTCACCTCAGGGTTGATCATCGCGAAGGCGTCCTGTTCCGGCACCTGGATGGTCACGATCCGCTTCAGCTCTCCCACCTGTGGACCCGCCAGACCAACGCCGTGAGCGTTCTGCATCGTCTCGATCATATCTGCCGCCAGTCGCCGCGCCGCGTCGTCAACGCGTTTGATCGGACGCGCCTTGCGACGCAGGATTGGGTCAGGGAAGACTCTGATCGGAAGAATTGCCATTAGCCAATTGTTGCAGCCTGCCGCCTCAACTGCCACTCGCTGCCGGATCAGGTTACGGAACCGGTGGTCGGAACAGTATTGAAGTGCGGGCAGCCACCAACGCCCAGTGGTGCGGGTGCAGGCGCTCACAACATGATGCCGGCTCAGAGTGTAGCCGTACGCATGCTCGTGACTGCGTGCAGTTTCATCTGCTCATCGTCACGTGAGTGGGAGCAACGTGTCATGGCGAGGGTCCGCCGAATCAAGCGCCGCAAGGTCAATAAAGCAGCCCGTGAGGCAGCGCAGGCTGACATTGCTATGGCGTCCGCAGCAGAAGAGTCGCAAGCGGGCGAAGCCAGCAAAGTCGTGATCGTCGGCGACCGTATCTTCAACCTGCGACTATCGAAACTGGTCTCCGAAGAGACCGATTTCAACGTGGTTGCGACGGCCGCCACCGTGATGGAAGCCCGTGCCTACCCGAACGAGCACAAGGCTGACCTGACCGTTGTAGATGTCGACTTTGGCGGCACGAACGAAGGTGTCGTTATCGCCCGGGACCTGAACGAACGGCGTCCTGGCTCCGGGATCATGATCGTATGCGGCCCGTTCACGAGCAACACGGCAAAGACCCTCTGGGTCTACGGAGCCGACGCGTGGTCAGTGGTTACGCAGGCCACCGCGAAAAACCCTGCCCATTTCGCCGAGGCGGTGAGTTCAGCTGTCCACGGAATGACCTGGATCGAACCTGGAGTGGCGCGTGAACTTCAGATCTACGGTCCGAGGCCGAACTCGTTCGATGAGCGCCGGTTAATGATGATGGAATCTAACCGTTCTGACGCTGCGTGAGCGGTTTGCTCAGGACAGCGAAACCGGATCCACGTCAACACTCCAACCCTCACCGGCAGGTTCCTCATCGAGAAGCTGCTCCGGCACGGCGCCTTTGAGCACGATCTGCCAGCGGAACATTCCCCTGACTCGAAACGGCACTGATGGCGTCGGGCCGATCACCTCGATGCCGGTCAATCCGCTGGTCTCGCGGCGCCGCTGGAACCTGCTTGCCGTTTCGTAAGCGTTCTCGTGAGCTTCGACGGCGTCTGGTCCTGAATACACCAGCCTGATCAGCTTCGAATACGGCGGCATGTCGTGCCGCGCCCGTATCTCGATCTCTCGCTGGTAGAACCATTCGTAGTCCTGCGCCGCAGCGGCCTGGATCGCATAGTGGTCAGGCCGCATCGTCTGGATCACAGCTTCGCCGCCCGACGGTCCGCGTCCTGCACGCCCCGCGACCTGTGCAAGCACCTGGAACGACCGTTCAGCTGAAAGAAAGTCGGGCACAGCCAGCCCGATGTCAGCGGCAACCACGCCCACTAGCGTCACAGCCGGAATGTCGAGACCCTTCGCCACCATCTGTGTGCCGACAAGCACCTTCGGCGAACCCTCGCTAAAACGTTTCAGCAGGTCCATGTGGTCCTTGAAGGTGCGCGCAGTATCGCTGTCCCAGCGCATCGCTCCAGCACGAGGGAAGTGCTCATTAACCACTTCGACCACTCGTTCCGTGCCCGGTCCTGTGCGTCTAACGCTGTTGCCGCCGCATGTCGGACATGCTCGGGAGGGCCGCACCCTGTAGCCGCAGAAATGACACTCGAGCCTCGCTGCTCGCCGTTCCGTCGCAGCGTGGTGAGTCAGAGTGTTGTCGCACCGACGGCAGTTGCGTATCACGCCACAGTTCGTGCACTGCACGAAGCCTGCCAACCCTCGACGGTTCAAGTAGAGAATCACCTTGTCGCCGTTGCCGATGGCCCGGCGCATCGCAGCCAGCAGCGGTCGTGACAGGATCTCGGTGTGCCGCTCTCGCAACTCGTCCTTCATATCGACGACGCGCACCTTCGCACGGCCGTCGCCCGGCGAGTCTGGTACGAGGCCGGTGATCTGCTGCGGCCTGTCGGGTAGCCGCAACAGGTGGAACTCACCGCGTTCCGCACGCCGAAACGTCGTTACCGATGGCGTTGCGCTGCCGAGCACAACCGAAGCGCCGGTCTCAAGCGCCAGGAGTTCCGCTGCATCCCGAGCGTGGTAGCGCGGGACCTGGTCGTGCTGCTTGTAGGTCCATTCGTGCTCTTCGTCGATGACGATCAATCCGAGGTTAGTTACAGGTGCGAACACAGCGCCACGTGAGCCAAGCACTACGTCGTATCGGCCTTCGCGCACTCCCCACCATTGGTCGAAGCGCTCACCCTCCGAAAGGCCGGAGTGCAGCAGTGCAACGCGTCCGGGGAATCGAGATGCGAAGCGCTGCAAAGTCTGCGGCGTCAGCGCGATCTCCGGGACCAGCACCAGCACTCGCTTGCCGGCTGCCAGGCAGTGTGCGGCCGCCTGCAGGTACACCTCGGTCTTGCCTGAGCCGGTCACTCCATAAAGGAGAAAGCGACTCGGCGGAGACTTCGCTGCGTCAATCGAGTCATTGATCGCTTTGATCGCTCCCGCCTGTGCGGGCGTCGGGTCCAGCGGGAACTGCTGCTGCACGACGTAGCCAGCAAGCGGATCTCGTTGCACCTGCTGCTTGCCAAGCTCAGCAACACCCGAATCGATCGCCCACTTCACGGCAGCGCTCCCGAATCGCTTCGTCATCTCAGGCCGCGGCTGCGGAGAGCTGACTGTAAGTAGATGACCGATCAGGTCGGCGCGCCTGTGTGATCGGGTGTCTGTGAACTCGCTGATCAACGCGGTCGCCTCATCTCCCATCACTTTCAGTGAAAGCACATTCGCGAAGACCGCGTGGGCCCGCGGCTCTTCCCACTCGTGCCGAGACTCCACGATCTTTCGCTTCAGCAACCTGTCGACAGTCGCCGTCCCGCCGCGTCCCAGTCGTCTTGCCACGCGGTCTTTCCGGTGCCAATCGCCGTCTGCCAGCGAATCGAGCACGCGGTTCTCGTGAGTTTTGAGTTCTCGACCCAGCGTGATGTTCGCCGGGAAGTTGTCTGGCTCGCGCCGGATCCAGGTCCTGAGACGAGTGCGTGATCCCGGAGGAAGCATCAGCGCGCATGCGTTGAAGAGCGTCGTGCGGTAGTAGTTCGCTATCCAACGAGCGAGCCGAAGGTGAGGAAGGTCCAGGAACGGTCCGTTCTCAACGACAGACGAAAGCTCTCGTGTCTCGACCTTCGTGTCCGGCGGCGATTCCACCATGCCAAACACCACGCCCTGTAACAGCCGGGTTCCGAACGGCACCCACACCAAGTCGCCGGGGATGGCGCTTAGCCCCTCGGGGACTGAATATGTGAATGTGCGGGTGCGGTCGTCAGGAAAATCGACCGCCACCTCGACAAAATTGAGTGACATCTTGCCCGGCCGCCGCGGATCTTTGGTTGCGCGCTTCGTAGCGTGACCCACTTCCAGAGTACGGCAAAGCGGCAAGTTTCAGAGAAAAAACGACTCAGCAGCGACGAATGCCTAGAGCATCGACTCGTTGAGGCGCACGCCGAAACCCGACTCGTCGCTGATCTCAAGGAACCCGTCTCTGGCTTGTGGCTCGCCCAGCCAGAGCTCGTCCCGGTCCCCGTTGCGGGCCCCGGGCAGCACCTCGCCGAAGTCCTCGCAACCGGACGCCGCGATCAGGTGCAGTCCCCATACCTCGCCACCACGGTGCGGAACCACCTGGGCGCCATGCTCAACTCCCGTCTTCACGATTCGCAGTCCGGCCGTGATACCGCCACACCAGGTGATGTCTGGCTGCCAGACGTCATATGCACCGGTTCGGGTAACGTCCGCAAAGCCGACATGCGTGAACTCGTGCTCTCCGCCGGCAATGAGCGTTGGCTTCACGACTGGCCGCAGTGCAGCGTTCCCCTCAAGCTCATCGGGAGTCAGAACATCTTCGAACCAGTGCATGTTGAACTCGGACAGCCGTTTCGACATCTCGGTAGTGACATCCGCGTCCCAGCTCATGTAGACGTCGAACATGATCTCGGCCGACGGTCCAAACAGCTCCCGCGCCCGCTTCGCTGCTGCGACGGCCGAATCGTAATCCTCTGGCGAGCCGGTCCACCTGTGTGGCATCTTGTGTGCTGAGAACCCCAGTTCTGCATACCACTCGGTGTCCGCGCCCGTCGCGTAGGCACGCACTCGCGGCTTCGTGACCCTGCCAATCAGCTCGGCGACCGGCTTGCGCTCGGCCTTCCCGAGAGCGTCCCACAGTGCCAGGTCAACACCGCTCAGGGCCATGATCGCAACACCCTTGCGGCCGTAAGGAATACTCGCCTCGTACAGCTCGTCCCACAGCGATTCGATGTCACCGGTCGAGTCGAAACTGCGCCCGTTCAGAATCTCAGCGAAGTGACCGTTCACGACCTCAACAGCCGCGCGTCCTCCGCCTCCGTAGCCGTATCCAGTGACGCCGGTGTCGGTCTCGACACGGACCACGATCTGCCACAGGTTCGTGCGCCACGACTTCACAACGTTCCGATAGCGCGGATACAGAGCCGAAACCGATCTGATCTTCAAATGAAAAGACCTCCGATCACCAGGGTGGTAACAGGAGGCCTATTTAAGCATGACTCTTTGTTGGGAGATTCAGCCGCTAAGCAGCCTGCCTGGAAGCTGAGCCTGCGTCGAAGGTCGACTCGTGGCAGTTTGGCTCTTCGCACAACACCTCGAAGAGGTGAGTGTTGGCCGGGATAGAAGACTGGTTGCCACAGCTCAGGCACTTGATACTGGCCTGGTGGTTGTCAGCCTCTAGAAGGAGGTCTCCCTCACAGATTGTGCAGCACTTGAAAAACAGCATCTCTGCGCTCTCGCCTATATCACCGTTATCGGCATACTCCATCTCGTCGCCCATCACGTCCCACAAACTTAATCCTAGGCAATGCCTGAGTGTGTCCAAGTCAGCGTTACGGCAGCGTTATGTGTGCCCAGTGTTTGTACTGGGACAGCGATCATTCCCAGTTCAGTTTGAGCAAACCGGGCCACAACCGGGCTCATACGTGTGCGGGTGAAGCGGGCCGAGCGGAAACCGAGCCATAGACACCGTCGAAACCGGGCTCAACCTCGACATCACCCTCCCTGACGGCCATGATCAGATTGGCCAGCTCATCGCCACCGATCTCAGCCAGATCATCTCGCGGTGCTGTGGTCAAGACCGCTAGCTCATCGCCGAAGCGGTCGATCAGCGCCGTGCGCCGTGCAGCCACCTTCTTCGCGCCGACTCCCGCTGACAACGCCTGTGCAACCAGCTCTCGTAGCGGCACAAGCTGCCTGAACGGTCGATGTCTCGGCTCGTCGCCAAAAAGTAATCCGCTGCGCATTGTCAGCTGCGCATGCGGGAGGTCGGCGATCTCGCTTATTCGATGCAGGACGCCAAGCGTCATTGGACGGCCGCATACAGGACATCGCCCGTCGGGCGGCGTCTCTTCAGGCGACAACCTGACATCGCACTTTCGGTGCCCGTTCATGTGATATTTGCCGTGCTCCGGATGAAACTCGATCGTCTCCACAACCCGGTTTTCGAACAGGGCAGAGCGCACTGATTCGTAGTCCGGCTCGGCATCCAGCACCGTCAATTCGCGCCCCATCGACGCAGGTGAGTGAGCGTCCGAAAACGAGACGATTGCCCGGTCCCCAATATCGCTTACGGACCAGTTCATGTGCGGGTTGCTGGAGAGCCCGGTCTCCACCGCTGGCACGCGGCTCGTGTGCTCGCCAAAACACTCCTCCAGTGAGTCGAAGCCGGACTTCGAACCGTAGACGCCGTACCAGGGCGTCCAGGCGTGGGCAGGGAACAGGACACTGCGCTCATCGGCCTCCAGCGCCATCGAATACAGATCGGCCGCAGACACCTTGATCATTGGACGGCCGTCAGACTCCAGGTTCTGGTGCGCAGCTAGCGTCTGGCTAATCCGGTCCGCTGCTTCAAATGACGGCATCATCAACAGCACATGCACCCGGCGAGAGCGCCCGCCCTGTCTCCAGATGCAGGAGATCTCGGTCGTCAGAATGAATGCAGGCTCGGGCCTTGAGCCTGGCTCTTCCGTGCTAAACAGATCCCCGTTCACCGGTGTGGCCCCGGAACTGGCTCCGTTCTTTCGTCGAAACACCCCGTTTCCCGCCGGTTCAAGCTCGGTCTGCATCTCTTTGCGCCAGGTCGGATGAGTGAAGTCAGGCGCGGCGAGCAGGTCGATACCCTTCTCGATCGCAGTGCCGGCAAGCGTTTGGATGTTCAGCTGCGGACTCGTCGCAAGCGAGTAGCGTGAGTGCAGATGGAGGTCGACGACCAAACGGTGGGATGACATAGCGTCCGAGTGTAACGGAGGTGGCTGCAAACGATGACGCCGATCGTCATGGTCTGCTGTTCTGAGTGGCCAGACACTCGGCCGACTGCAGCAATTTTGCGATCCCTTAGCCGTGTGACTCGCCCGTCGCAGTGGCTACAATAGAAAGGTTGACCGGTCGGGGCGTGGCGCAGTGGAAGCGCACCCGCTTTGGGAGCGGGGGGTCGCAGGTTCGAATCCTGCCGCCCCGACCAAACTGTTCAGATCCACACTGGCATTCGGCTAGATGATTTGGTCTTCAGCGAAGGAAGATCAATGAGCGGCCACCGGTGCTGATCAAGAACCGGAACGGGTCGTCTGTGGAAACCGGGCACATCTACTTAAGCCTCCGCAGCCGCAGCAATTCGTGGGTTCGCTGTAACGAGCCTGTATGCGCTCCATCGGTTCCATCATCTCGTAACGCAGTTCGTCCTCATCCATGTTCATCAATCGGCGGGCACGCTCGATAGAGTCGCTGATCGTCGCCTGGTCGTCCTCGCTTTTTTTCTCGTCGACTCGTCCAGGCCCGCGGCGCACTAGATCCAGGATCTCTTCAGAGTTCCAGAGAGTGCGTTCGATAAATCTGTTGAGGTGGACGAAGTATTCGTTGACTTCGTAAAGCGTCTCGGCGATGAGCGCAATCTGCCTGTCATTGGCACGGAGCGCTCGGTTGAGGATCGACCGGTATAGCTTTAAGCGTTCGTGGGCACGGAACCAGAGAGCTGTGCTGGATTCTTTCCACTGAGCTTGCTGACCGCGTCCCTCCACCAAGCGCATCACCTCCGTTACTGGGGTGTGTAGTGAGTTCATCCTAGACGACCCCAGTCGACCATAAGTGGCCGGGCTTGGGCGGATTTCGAGCGTTTTGAGAAGGATCTTTCAAGTTACCGATACTTCGTGGACTCGACAGATTGAATGTCTCAATCCGGCCGCCCATTTGAGTCGAAAAGGCGATCAGCGACCTCTATCCACCTGGTTCGCCGACCGTTGTGCCGAGCTTGCGATTGCTGCATCATGCCGCACGTATCGCCGCATTCAGCCCATGCCTGAATAGAGAGGTCAAGAATGTCCAAGCTCAAGCCGATCGACCTGCAGGGCGCTTTCGACATCGATGCCAGCTCTGAGACGGCGTGGCATGGTGACACCCAGCACGGACTGAAACGACTGCCGGGAGGCGATCAGACCTTCTGGGGTATCCCTTTCCGACTGGGCACCGCCAGCGATGTCGGTCCGGCTATGGTCGGCTCGGGAGTCGCAGGCTCAACCGAAGCCAGATCCATTTCCATCAACGCCGCCGCGAGTCACCTCGTCTTCGCACACGTCTGCGACTCACGAGCGTCGACATCTGTCGCAGGCCAGACCTCCGACTACGCAGTGCCCGTCGTCACAGCGCCGGGCGAACACCTGGCCGACTATGTCCTCGTCTACGAGGACGGTAGCACGCACTCCGTGCCCATTCGCCGCCGGTTCGAAGTGAACCAGGTCTACACCCGCATGCAGAGCGGTTTCGCCTGCCGCCCGCACCAGGACCTTGTCCCATTGCCGCTGCGCGGGCCTTATCCACCGAACATGTGGGGCCGATACCAGACCATCGCCTCGGTCGGCCCGGCAGGTCAGCCAGCCTCTCCACGCGAGGACCTCGAAGCGAAACAGCATCCAGCGGCATCGTGGTCGATCTACGCGCTGCCGAACCCGAATCCGTCGAAACAGATTGTCGAGCTCAGGATTGAGCCGACCGGTGCAGCCGCAATCGGTATCGGCGCTGTCACTCTATTCACAGGTAGCGAGCACCCGCTCAGGCACGAGCGTCTCGAGTCGTTCCAGCTTGAACTCGGCGTCGGCGTTGATCCCGAGAGAGCGGTCAACGAGGCAGAAATCGACCTGGGCGTGATAGCTCGACGATACCTGGCGCAGCAGTTCGACCCTGATTCGTGGCTGTCCGACCCCGTCAAAGGACGGGGCGAGGCGCCTGATGAGCGCACCTTCAAGCCGACACTCGACATCGCCGCCAGCGTCGATGCAGCGCTGCAGGTGGACGGCCGCACGATCGATCTGGCTGAGAGCTATGACGGCAAAGCGGCCGCATCCGCCGATCGACAGGTTTCCGTGCGGATACTCGGTAAGGAGAAGACCTGGCTCACAGCGAGAGTTGTTGATGCCGAAACCGGTGTTCCGCTAGCCGCCCGCGTACACATGCGGTCGCCAGACGGTCGCTACCTTCCTCCCTACGGGCACCGCCACGAGATCAACGACAACTGGTTCGAGGACTACGGCGCCGATGTAAAGCTGGGCGACACTCAGTACGCCTACATCGACGGCAACTTCAGCGCGGAACTGCCGGTTGGCGAGGTCTACATTGAAGTTAGCCGTGGCTTCGAATACCAGCCGGTGCGCCAGAGACTCGAGATTGCCCCGGGGCAGAAAGAGCTGGAAGTTAAGCTCCAGAAGACGGATGACCGCCGAAACTCTGGCTGGATCACCGCTGACACGCACGTCCATTTCATCAGCCCTGAGACGGCTCGACTTGAAGCCGCTGCCGAAGGCATCAACGTCATCAACCTGCTGGCTGCACAGTGGGGTGACCTGTTTACGAATGTTGGCGACATCACCGGGCGGCAGTCAGGGTCCAGCACAGACGACACCATCGTCTGGGTCGGCACAGAGAACCGTCAGCACTTCCTCGGGCACATATCGATGCTCGGTGTGCAGGGCGATCCCGTGTTCCCGATGAGCACCTCCGGCGCCACCGAGGGTTACTTCGGCGACCCGACCGAACGAGCGATGTCGGAGTGGGCAGACGAGTGCAGGGCCAAAGGTGGCCTCGTTGTCGTGCCGCACTTCCCGTTCCCCCACTCAGAGATCATCGCCGAGGTCGTGCGCGGCCGCGTTGATGGCCTGGAGTTCTGGGACTTCTGGACTCCGACCATGGACACCTTCTCGTTTCACGAGTACTACAGGCTGCTCAACTGTGGCTACCGCGCTGCTGTAGTAGGCGGGACAGACAAGATGTCGGCAGCGATGCCGGTCGGAAATGTGCGCACCTACGCGCAGATTGGCGACACAGACCTGACCTTCGATTCATGGGCAGACGCTGTTCGAGCCGGCCGGACCTACACCACAAGTGGCCCCCTGATGGACTTCACGGTCGACGGCCATGCTCCCGGTGACGAGATATCGCTGGGCGCAGGTGGCGGCAGCGTTCACGTAAGCGCGAATGCGACTTCCTTGACTGGTCCAATCCACAAGCTGGAGATAGTGTTCAACGGCAAGGTGATCGCAACAGTCGAAGAAGAGCAGGGCGCAACTACGCTCACTTTCGACGATTCGGTAGCCGTTCCTGGGACCGGTTGGCTGGCGGCACGCTGCGTCTCTAATCACAGGGCGTGGAGCGTCTGGCCACAGCACATCGCCGCTCACACCTCGCCCGTCTTTATTAAGGCGAACAGGGACGAACTATTCGACAACCCGACTGCTGAATACCTGATCAAGACGATGGAAGGTGGCGTGGTCTGGCTCGACACACTGGCCACGCGAGCCGGGTCACAACGCCATGCTGCCGTCAGGTCGGTCTTCGAGGAAGCGATTGCCGATGTCCGTGCGAAGCAGGCGCACCACGGTCACAGCCACTGAAACGCCGGACGCCTAACGCGAAGACCCCTGCCGCGCTTGTGATGAAACGCTGGCAGAGGCTCGCCTGCGTGTTCGGGCACGCTCCTAGTTGAGCGCCACCTCGTCCCGCTCTCCGGTCCTAATGCGGTAGACCGAAGCCACATCCTTAACCCAGATCTTGCCGTCGCCGACGATTCCCGTCTGAGCGGCGCTGCTGATCGCCTCAATCGTCACATCAAGGAAACTGTCGGACACAACCGTGTCGATCCTGATCTTCGGAACGTACGGCACGTTGTATTCGACACCTCGATAGGTGTCAATTGATCCTCCCTGGGAGCCGAAGCCCCTTGCGTCTGACACAGTCATTCCGGTCACTCCCGCCGCAGATAGCGCATCCCGCACCGGCCCGAGTCGGATTGGCTGGATAATCGCTGTAACCTCTTTCATGTCGGCCTTTCCTCACCTGTTGTTGAACGCCCGTTATGGGCGAATCGTCTAGACAGCTCTCTCAGTCGGCGGCGCTGCTCTAATCTCTTCCGGCGGCGACAGCAGCCGGTAGCCACGCTTTCGCACCGATGCGATGCCGGGATGCCCGGCGAGCCGCAACTTCGCCCTGAGCCTCGACACAAAGGTGTCGACAACCCTTGCTCCGGTCGACGAATCGCTCCAGACTTTCCTGAGCAGCTCTGACCTTGGCACAACCCGGTCCGCCGCTGAATCGAGCGCATCGAGCAGGTCGAATTCGGTAGCGGTCAGTTGAATACGGGTGCCGTGGAACCGGACTTCGAAGAGGTTCTTGTCAATGGCAAGCGCCTCGGGTCGGTCTGGTTCGTTGAATTCAGTCATCGCTAGTCCTGGTTTCTCTGGAGCGTGCTGAGAGATTTCACCGTGCTCTGTCGTCCCGGCCGGACATGTGCCGTTTAGCCGGCCCGGACGAGGTGGAGGGCTAACCACCTCGTCCGGACTCGGCAGGCAGGGACACAGGGCTAATTCACTACTGTTGTTGACCTTCCTTCGAAGCGAACTCTTCGCCTGCTATTGCGCCATCTGCGCCACCTGAAGGGGCGGGCATCGGAGGCGACGAAGGCTGGTCCATTGTTGACGTCGACGCCGCTTCGCTTGGTGCGAAGTCCGGATATCCGGCTGCGGCGTGCTCACTGATGTCGAGACCGCGTATCTGGTCCTCGTCACTCGCTCTCATACCCACCGTCATGTCGATCGCCTTGAAGACGAGGAACGAGGTCGGGAAGACGAATGCGAATGCTGCGATGACGCCGACGAACTGAGTTCCAAGCTGGCCTGCGCCGCCACCGAAGAACAGTCCGTCAACACCGCCGTAAGCCGACTCAGCGAACAGTCCGACTGCCAGCGTTCCCCACGCTCCGGCGAAACCGTGCGCGGCGATCGCCCCGACAGGGTCGTCGATCTTGAGCACACGCTCCAGGAGCATGATTCCGCCGACCACGATTGCGCCGCCGATGAAACCCATGATGATCGCCGAGAACGGGCTGACGTTTGCGGTGCCCGCCGTAATTGCGACCAGTCCGCCGATCACACCGTTAAGCGAAAGCGAAGCGTCGTAGTTCCTCCACAGGATGTAACCGGTCAGCATTGCTCCGACTGCACCCGCTGCTGCTGCGAGGTTCGTCGTCACGGCGATGATCGCTATCGAGACGTCGTTTCCGGAAACCGTGCTTCCGGCGTTAAAACCGAACCAGCCAAACCAGAGGATGAATACACCGAGAGCAACCAGCGTCACGCTGTGGCCGGGAATGGCCCGCGGCTTGCCGTTGACGTATTTGCCGAGCCTCGGTCCAACAACGATCGCTCCGGCCAAAGCCGCCCATGCGCCAACACTGTGCACAACCGTCGAGCCTGCGAAGTCGATGAATCCGTCACCAACGTCGTTCAGCCAGCCACCGCCCCAGACCCATGAGCCGAAGATCGGGTATATGAACCCGGTGACGGCGATGGTGTAGAGCAGGTAAGCGCCGAACTTGGTGCGCTCAGATACAGCTCCCGAGATGATGGTCGCGGCTGTTGCAGCGAACACCGTCTGGAAGATGAAGAATGAGAAATCAAAGAAACCCTGGTCTGTGTCAGGGCTGATCTCACTCAAGAAAAAATTGTCGGTGCCAATCCATCCTGACTCGTTCGCACCGAACATGAATCCGAAACCTATCGCCCAGAACACCAGCGATCCGACGGACATGTCCATCAGGTTCTTCATGACGATGTTCGCTGCGTTCTTGGCCCGTGTCGCACCGGCCTCCAACATCGCGAACCCGGCCTGCATGAAGAAGACCAGGACAGTGGCCATCAAGACCCAGACTATGTCCAGGCTTATCGGGTTAAATTCCATGCCTGCTGATTCTCCTTAGTTGCTTCACCAGCCCCGATCACCTGTACCGGCTCGAATCATGGAGTCCGGACGGGGCGTACCAGGAGAGAAGCTATGCAAGGCGTGTTTCGTCAGGGTTGCATAGCTATTACAGGCACATATCCGAAGTGTTTCAGTTATGTGTCGACAGGCCAGTCTGATTGACTGAGGCGGTGGCCGGAATTTGCCGGCTTTTTACTCAATCCACGGCTGTGGTGCAGTGAGACCAATGTTCGAGATGGTGAGCGAGGCGTCTGTGCCGTTCGTCACGCCATCGCCGTTCAGGTCGGTGATTTCGCTAGAACCTGCCGTTCGATCGCCAGGACTGTGGACAAACCCGAACGCACCTGCGACAAACGCCGCGTCGGTGCTGTCGATCAGCCCGTCACTGTTTGCGTCCCCGGCAGGCAGTTCGTTTGGTCCCACAGGCGTCGGAGTCCCCGGTTCATCACCCAGCAAAACGTCGATGGACGCATCAAGGAATCCGGGCATGCTGGCGGAGAGCGTATAGCTTCCAGGAGCCATGCCGCCGATCAAGAACGAAGGATCGGCGCCCGGAGTCAGCGAAGCTTCTGCGGTGGTTAAGCCGTTAGACAGGACGACACGAATCGTGTCCAGACCAAAGTCCGTACCCGAACCGACTCCTTGCAGCGTGACCGAAGAGATGACCGACTCGATGCCCGTGACGGCGATCGTCACGACTGCCGGAGCGCTGCTGAAAGTTCCATCATCTGCCACATAGGTGAATGTGTCGTCGCCTACGAATCCGTCAACAGGGGAGTAGGTGAAAGAACCATCTGACTCCAACGTCACTGTACCGTTTGCCGGAGCTGCTACCAGCTTCGCGGTTAGGCCTGAGACGTCCTGGTCCAGGTCATTCGCCAAAACGCCCGGAGCATCGACGCTCAGCAACTCGCCCGTATCCACCGTGTACGCATCATCGACGGCCACTGGCGGCTCGGTTAACAGCAAGTCCGCCGCAGCCACGGCGTCGACCAGGCCAAAGCCGCTTTGCAGGTCGGGGCCAGGGTCGCCAACCTCAACCGCAGACTGCGTCAACACAGTCCTGACCACTTCGTTGCCAAGCTGCCCGTTCGAATGCAGGTCATGTCTCAGTTCAAGCAGCAGCGCGACTACACCGGCCGCGTGCGCGGCAGCTGCTGAGGAGCCATCGAACGCGCCCAATGTGGTGTCGACACCTGATGGCGCCACCAGGTCAGGCTTTTGCCTCACCAGCGGAACAGACAACGCATTGCCAGAGCCATCGAACAGTATTTCCGCGCCACCGCTCGGAGCATCACGTTCCACTCTTGGCACTCCGCCAAACGCCGAAGTGTTGGCGAAATTGACCGGCCCCACGGTGATTGCACCGGCGGCGTTGCGATGTCCGATGATCGTGCTTGAATCCGTCGAAAACTCGTTGATTGAGGCTCCGTTCATCGCCACCAGCTTCACTTCGCCTGGCACGGTTCCTGCTCGGTGAGAAATCGCCACTTGCACCGTGCCAGCCTCGCGGATTAACACCGCCTCTTTCGGCTGTTGATCGACGATGTTGGCCGTGTTGCCGACCTCGATCAGATCGCCTGACTCATCGAACACGTAGAGATCCATGTCAGAGGTCGTGCCCGGACCGCCGCCAAGCTCGGATGGGTCATTCCAGTACAGAGCCATAGAGGTAGCCGAATCCGTGAGGTTGATCTCGATGAGCTGATCAACCCCCGGACCAGGATCGAAGTCGTGCCAATCCCCTGGGCTGGTACATGAGCTTGCAGAGCCGCACTCCACACCAACGGAGCCTCCCGGCACGAACTCCGCCTGATACGACTCCATCCCTGGAGCGCCAGCCGATGCAACGTAGATCACGCCCGAGGCCGTCACATCATCTATCGCCTGCGCAACTATGTCGTCCTGGTAGATCAGCTCGTCGGCGAAGATCACGTCCTCGAGGATGATGTCGGCGCCCGAAGCGGCAAGCGACTCGATTGTGAAGGTCAGTTCGTCTTTGCCAGTCATCGCCGAGTGGAAAACGATGTCCGCGCCCGGTGCAACATCGTGGACAATCTGCGCCATTGCCCGTCCGCGGTCCTGCGCAAAACTGCAAAGAATCGAACTCGCGTCACTCTCGATGGCGATCGCTGCGGGAAGTTCTCCTGCGGCCAGATCGGCTGCCAGTGCAGAACTGTCACAGCCGATGCTGTCAGAGATGATGCCAATTGTGATTCCTGATCCATCGACACCGTGTCCGTTCCTGAGTAGGTCGCTGCGCTGAGCGACGTCACCCTGCGTATCGACGCTGCCAGATGCGTTGGCTACGTAATCTCCACTGGTCGAAATCAACATCAGCAGCGAGGCCGCTGTGAATCCCGCAGCCAGCGATGAAATGCCAGGCCTCGGACCTGCACGCATGTGACGCGCCGCATAACCACCAAGGCCAGCGACAACAACGAGCCCGACAGCACTGAGCGCGATCACGACTACGACAGTGGAGCCATCGTCTCTCGCCGGGTCGACGAAGCCGACGTCGTCAGGCGTGTCCGTCACGACAGCATCATCAGCGGCGAGTGTCGGTGTGCCTACCGGCATTCGAGTTGGTGGGGCCATCGGCCCTGCGGTTGACGATTCGGTCTGTGCCGCGGGCATGACACGCTCTGATTGTGATTCCGGCTCGCTGGCTTCCACGGGCCGCGGCGCATCAGGGTTCGGATCTCCGGAGGCGGCAACCGTCGCGCTCTCAACTTCCAGCACAAGGAACGTCGAGAGACCACCTGCCTCACCATCGAAAAGGGCAGAACACCTGACAGACCCGGAATCGTCACGTTCACAGCGGGCTCGCCGCACGTAAACAGCGCCGTCGTCACCCTGCTTGACCGCCATTAGCGATCGGCTGCTCAGTCTGCCCTCGTTGGCCGTAAACCAGAAAACAGTGTCACCGGTCAGGGACAGCGCGGCCGTATGTTCGATCGCCCATGCTTCACCAACGATCTCCGTGCCAGGACTGTCCGGAGGTATCGCCCAGCCTTCATCCAGCAGCGCTTCAACGAGTTCCTGACTGCCGATCAACTGCAGCACGCCGGCCTCGTCCAGCTGAGAGACCGTCAGATCGGGGATTTCGTCGAGCCAGCTGACGGGAGTCTCGATTACGAAAGAGCCGTTAGGCTGCTCGCCCGTTGACTGCGGAGCGCTAATGCGCAGGATCATGTTGTGAAGCTCAGCGTTGATGCCTTCCGCATCGGCTGAGAGATTGACGCTGCCGTGTATCTCAACACCGTCGTCCAGGCTGAACACGGCAGTTGAGGGCCGTCCGCCTGCTGACTCCACAGTCAGGTTGTCGAGGCTAAATCCGTCGAATTCGTTCTCCGCAGGCTGTTGCGCCTCTTCACTATCGATCTCAACCGGCAGGACCAGCTTCAATGCCTCGCCTTCTGGAACCGGGCGAGCGACGGAACCGATCAACACGACGGTAGCTCCGGTGGCTTTCTTGATCTGATCTGAAGCCTCGACCAACGCCGGATTGGTCTCCTGACGCTCTGCCACTGCAGGTTCTGCTGGCGTCTCAGGCTCAACAGGGCTCTCGAGAGTTGGCGGTACGATCACCGTGACCTCAGCCGGCTCACTGGTCCCGCCCCGGCTCCTCGCCGTGACTGAAAAGATGTACTCGCCGGGAGCGAGGCCGCTAAACAGCGCTGAGAGTCCGTCAACCTCTTGCATGCTCTGGTTCGCAGGACCGGAGGCAGTGACCACGTTGTAGTAATCGATCTCGGCGCCGTTCGAGTCTGCCGGCTCCAACCACTCCAGCGTTACGGCTCCCCCGTCCGCGACGACCGTTGCAGACAGGTCCAGCGGCACGGTCGGCGGACCCGCAGGCACGACGGGCTCGGACAGATCTGTAAACGGTCCGCCGCCAATCGCGTTCCTCGCCTGGACCCTGAAGCTGTACTCCTTGCCGTTCTCCAGCCCGGAAATCACCACGGGCCTCGGCGGCACATTGAACAGCCGGTTGATCTGGCCATCCGCTGACCTGACGAGGTATTCGTTGACCGGCGTTCCGCCGTTGCTCAACGGTGGACTCCACGAAAGCTCAACCTGTCCGTCGCCCGGCACGACTGTTAAGGCGGTCGGGATACCCGGGACCGATACCGATGGTGTAGGAGTCGGAGCAGGCGGCGAGAAAGCCGCTCCACCACCTCCGCCACTCGACGGCGGTGGAGAAGTCGTGGTGGCCGTAGGGGTGACAGTTGGTGGAGGAGTAGGCGTCGGTGGCACGAACGGCTCCTGCACCAGCAGCGCACCCTCGAGCGTCAGAATCGTCCCGACGCCGGCAGAAAAGAGCTGTGTGCCGAACGCGCCTTCTTCAAGTAGCTCCAGTACCGTGTCACCGGCTCCCACGCGCGTAAGCTCCACTTGCATCACGACCCCGGACGCTTCGGCCATCCCACCTTCAATACCGCACATGAACGCGACCTGCCCAGTTCCGACCACAACTGGCCCCGTTGCACCGAACCCGCCATCGAACAGACCTGAGCATGTAGCGCCAGTGACCTCGACAACTCCGGGGTCGTGACCGATCAGCACTTGCAGCACGTCGTGTGTTCCGATCAGCAGTCCCGTGGCGGCAAGATCGACGAGCTGCGATTCGCCCTCTTCGAGTTCCAGGGTGTCGATGAACGCGGTCGGACCGCCTGAAACGTCGCTAAAGCCAAGTGACGGACTTCCAGCCTGAGAGTGAGGACGTGCAGCCGTATCTGCAGTGGCGGAGGACGAGATATCGAAGGCGCCTGGGTAAAGCGCGGTCAGAGCCGAAATGCTGGCGACAGATGCGGACACAGTACCGATGGAGATCAACCATCGAGCCAGCGTGTGTCGGAACACAATTCGCATCGGTCACCTGTCGCGTCGTTATGGACACGTGATCGGCCGCGATGCGGCGTTCGCCCGTAAGGGCTGCTCATGCAAGTAGTGGCCGAACACGGAGGCGTACCGCGCGCCTCCCAGAGCGGGCGGCAGGGTAGCAGCAAATGACAACGAGTTACAGAGGTAACAGAAAAGTAACCGTCTGTTTTGCCAGTGAATTAAGACGATCTCGAAGAGATCAGTACAAAAGTGACAGTAACGTTACTGTTAGAGCGCGGTGCTTAAGCGGATTCCTTACGTCCGAACCAGCCTTCTTTGCCGCACTTGCCGCAGCGAGCTCGTGCCTGGGCGGCTCCATGGTTGCCACATGAAGCGCAGGTGAACTTCTCGTACAGGTTGAACAGAGGCGAGTTCTTGGCGCCCTTTTCGAGCTCCTTTAGCCGGTCAACCAGGGGCTTGATATCTTCTATGCTGAGGCCTCCGCCCGTGTTGCCACCGCCGGCCGATTTGAGCTTTGCTAACTCTGCCTCGAGCTGACCGATCTTCGCAATCGCGGCCTCGAGGGCATCGACTCGCCCGGAGATCAGACCAACATCTCCCTGAACCGGAGCCACAGCAGCCTCGGCCGCCTCTCCAGCGATCATCATCACCTGTTCTTCGTTCACGCCTCCGCCTTCTTCTGGAGTCGGAGCAGCCGCCTCTGTTGGAGCTGCCGCTGGTGTCGCCTCGGCAGCCAGCGCTGCTGCGGGCTCCGCATGCACGACCCCTGGAGGAGGAGTCACTCCCGGCGGAGGCGGTGCGTCTATGGTTACCGGTGCTGGTGCAGCCGGAGCGGGTGGTGCGGCCTCGGGAGCCGGTGCCGGTGCAGCAGCAGGTGCTGCCGCAGCAGGTGCCGGTTCCGCAGGCGCTGCCTCTGCAACAGGGGCGGGCGCTGCTTCTTCGGCAGGTGCAGGAGGAGCCGCCTCTTCAGCGGGTGCAGCAACGGCCTCTTCCGAGGGCGGCTCTGCCACCGCAACAGCAGCCTCTGCACCCGGCTCTTCGGCAGCCGCGTCCCCAGATTCGTCAGAATCATCGGACACCTGTGAGTTCAGGAGCGCATCGATAGCGTCCTGTGACAGCACTGAGCCGCTTTCGTCCATAGAGGTCCCGCGTTCAAATTCGAGAAGGCAGCAGCCTCCTCAGATGAGTTCAGTGATCCAATTCTGCATTTAAGCCCGGCGAGGCGGCCCGGTGTCAGCCCCTAAAGGGTTGGATGTGTGCCGCCTGATGAACTTACCGGCCGTTTGGCCTCAGTTAGGCCGCTTCGAGTTCCACAACTACCCGCTGACGGTTGCGAGGGTCGGAGAGATTCAGTTCGATCATCTCGTCCGGCTTTACGTCGAAGCCGTCTTTGTCTTTCAACACCCTGATCTGCGGACGGCCTATCTGTCCGGGATTTGGCTCAGTGACAACACCGTGCTCACCTGTGGTCAGGCCCACAATCACGCCACTGGGGTAGACCGGCACTTTGCGCGCGAGGTGGGCCACAACATCCTGGTCGAACAGCTCTCCACCAAACGCCATCATGTACTCAAGCGCGTCGTGCCGGGAACTGCGCTCGCTGCGGCTAAATGGAGAGATCAGTGAGAAGTATGTGTCTGCAACCGTTACGATCCGGCACATCTGCGAGATCTCGTCGCCCTTGATCCCTCTCGGATAACCAGAGCCATCGAGCATCTCATGGCTCTGCAACACCGCCTCGGCCACCTTGCTGGATATCCGTTCCACCTGGTTGAGCAGGACGTAACCGTGGACAGGATGCTTCTTCAGTTCATGCTCCTGTGACGCCGACAGCGGCTCCGTCGACTGAACGATCTCTTTCGGCAAGTTTATGTAGCCAACGTTCATCAATGCAGTGGCAACGCCCACTTCGGCCGCCTGCTCCTCGTTCATGCCGCATAGTGAAGCCAGCAGCATCGCCATGCCCGTAGCACGCGCCGGTAGCCTGAACAGGTGATCGGCCGGATTCACGCAGGGCGCCGTATTCAGCTCTGCCAGCCCGACAGGGAAGAACGACGGCGCCATCTCATGGATGGGCCTGATGATCAGTTCGAGGATGGCCGGATCAAGAACGCCAGCGCCTGCGCACTCGTTGTAGAGCGTCTGCAGTCCCTGCGTGATCTGAGCCTCGACGTACGGCTCAACAAGCGGCTCAACGGAGATATCAGCAACACGGTCATCATCCACGAAAAGCTCATCGACTCCGTATACAGGAAGCCTGCCGATCACCTCTTCGGTGAGCTCGGCCTGCTCTTTGAGCACGACGTTGTGGAAGGCGTCAGTAAGCTGCCTGGCGAGCACCATGCCAGGCTTTGCCTCGACTGTGGACAGACGCCTCATTGCTTACACCCCTCACGAGACCTGTCGTATTGACAGCAGGTCAGGCTGCGGCGCTCATCGGTTCATCCACTTTGCGATAGAGCGAAGTTGCGAACCGTTCGAGACCGAACATCTTCGGATTCAGAATCGTCTCCGTGCCGCCAACGAACAACACACCGTCCGGCTTGAGAGAAGCGACGAACTTCTCATTCAGCGTCTGCTTGGCCTCGTCCGAGAAGTAGATCACCACGTTCCTGCACATGATCAGATCGAAGTTCCGCTCAAACCTGTCTGAGAGCAGGTTCAGCTTGCCGAACTTCGCCTTGCTGACAATTTCAGGCTTCACATACCAGCCGGTGTCCCGCTTCTCAAAGTACTTCTGCCTTGAGAGAGCAGGCGCGTTCTTGACCTCGGCGTCCGGGTAAGGACCGCCGTTTCTGCTGATCTCAATCGAGCCCTCATCTATGTCCGTGCCCAGCAGCGTGTAGTCCAGTCCTGGCTTGATCTGGTCCATGTACATGGCAACCGAGTACGCCTCGTTGCCTCGAGACGATCCAGCGCTCCAGATCTTCGGCGATGGGCTGTTCCTGATGATCTCCGGCAGCACAGTTGTCCGAAGAGCATCGAACTGCGCGGCGTCCCGGAAGAACTCGGTGACGTTGATGGTCAGGAACGTCCTGAGTGCCTCACGCAGCTCGTCGTCGTTCGGCAGCTTCTCGCAGAATTCTTCCACCGAGCACTTGCCATTCCGCTCGACAAACGCCGTCAGCCTGCGTTGCATCTGGCCCGGCTTGTAGAAACCCAGGTCTATGTCCAGGTAAGTCTTGATCGCCTTTGATATCAGCACATACTCTTCGTCGTTCAATCCGCCGCTCCTGTACCAACTGCTTGGGCAATTATTTGCCTAGTCCGCTGCGCCTGCTCCGCTCGAAAGACCCCGCTCATACAACTTCACGACCTGTCTCGCGAGCTTGTCAATCGGAGCGACCTTTGTAGCGTGCCCCGCCTCAACAACTGCGCGTGGCATGCCGTATACGACACAAGTCGACTCGTCTTCGACCACCACCGGTCCGCCTGCGGCCTTGATCGCACCGCAGCCATCTCTGCCGTCCGCTCCCATGCCGGTCAGCACTACGCCCATCGATTTGCTGCCGAAGTTGCGGGCCACAGACTGCATCGTGATATCAGCCGCCGGACGCACACCGTGCATCGTCGGCCCATCTGTCAGATCAACCTCACCGTTCCTGGCAACCTCCAGGTGGTGGCCTCCGGGAGCCATTAAAACCGTGCCGCCCTGCAGGAACTCGCCTTGCTCGGCCTCGTGCACGTCGAGAGCACCAGCGCCATCGAGACGCTCGGCGAGAGACTTCGTGAACCCGGCTGGCATGTGCTGAACAGCGATATAGGCGACTCGCTCATCTGCCGGCAGGTACGGCACAACTGATGCCAGCGCCCTCGGCCCACCTGTTGACGAAGCGATCACTATCACCCGCTCGAGCTTCTTCGCATCGCGGGCGCTGCCTGACGATGCCGCAGCTCCGCGGGGCTGTCGAGCTGTCTCAGGCTGACTCTCCGAGCGGATTGCCCTTGCGAGTCTGGCCACAGGGACCCTGGCCGCCAGCTTGATTGTCTCGACGAGGTCTCTATCGCCGGTGCCACCGCCGGCAGCATCCGCAATTGAAGGCTTGAGGAAGAAATCGACAGCGCCCAGCTCAAGCGCATTCAGCGTCGTGTCTGTGTCTTCACCGGTCAGGCTACTCAACATGACCACCGGCGTCGGGCGACTGGCCATGATCTGCTTCAACGCCCCAAGTCCGTCGAGCTTCGGCATCTGGACATCCATGGTTATGACGTCCGGAGCCACGGACTCCAGCTTCTCAAGCGCCTCTTGCCCGTCACGGGCCGTTTCGATGCGCTCCACATCCGGGTCGCCATCCAGCCGCTTTGAGATCATTGACCGCGCAAATGCAGAGTCGTCTACGACCAGCACTGTGAGTCTCTTATCCACCTTAGAACTCCTGCCATGTCCACTGAAAATTGGTCCGCCACGCGGCCTTGCCGTGCAGAATCCCCCTCAACACCCGACACGATCGACGTCGCTAGGCGACCAGCTTCTGGACAGCCTCCAACACCCTGTCGGCGTCGAACGGCTTAACAACGAAGTCCTTCGCGCCGATCTTGAGGGCCTCCATGACGATCGACTGCTGGCCCATGGCTGTGACCATTGCCACCTTGCAGTTGGTGTCATGAGCCTTGATCTCTTTCAGAGCGCTCAGGCCATCCATGTCAGGCATCGTGATGTCAAGCAGCACCGCGTCAGGGCTGTTGGACTTGTACTGATCAACAGCCTCCCGGCCCGTGCTCGCCTCAACAACCTCATGACCGTTCTCAGTCAGGAGCTTGCTGCACCGCAGACGCATGAACGCCGCGTCATCTACTACCAGGATCTTTGCCAACTCGATTCCTCCTGGACCTAGAGGTCCGTCTGGTCCTTACCGGCCGTAGCGACCGTGACCTTGCCTGTGCCGACGAAAAGCCGGACAGTCCTCCCCTGGGTACCCCCCAGGTCCTCAGCCTTCACCCTGCGGCCGGCTCCGCTCAGCAGAGCCTTTACCGCCTCAATATTTCTGTCGCCGATGTTCATCTGGTTTTGGCTTGGCGCGCTCACCGGCATCATCTGTGCCCCGCCTGCCAGCTTGATCACCAGGCTCTTGGAAGCTCCCGCTTCCTCCATCTGCTGGAACAGCATCGGGATAGCGATATCGGCGAACTTCGCCGTCTGTCGCCTCTCTTCACCACCGCTGTCCGGCAGGACTATGTGCGCCATTCCAGCGATCTTGTTGATCGGGTCGTACGCGGCCACACACACGCACGAGCCAAGTCCAAGACTTACCAGTGTGTCTTCAGCTGTTTCCGAAACGGCGATCTCCCCCAAACCCACCACCGTTGGCTGTACCGCCGCCGTGGTCATGCTGCCAGTCCCTTCTGGAACGCCTGCTCGCGGAACTCGTTTGATGGGATCACTACGAAGGTCCCATCCACCTGAGTCTCGTCAGTTCCGTAAGTTGTCTGCAGCAGGTCCACCTCATCCGAGTCCATCATGATCTCGGCCAGGATGTAGTCCAGCACCGCGCCCGTCATGTCCTCGCGGACCGTTGGCGGAGTAGTCATCAGCTGGATGCCCGTCTCGTCGCCCATTGAGTTCAGGAAGAACGAGCACATGATGTTGCCCATCTCACCAAGCGTCGAAAGCTCCAGCTCTCCCAGCTCGTTTGAAGTGCCTGGGTCCTGCCCAAGCAGAATGTCGATGATCGAGAACGCCGCTTCCGGCGAGTGCAGGAGAGCCATGTGGAAACCCGGCTTCTCCTCAACTGCCAGCAGAATGCCGACGGTTATCTTCCCGGCGCCACCAAGCTTCTCGGGGATCTCCGTCACATCCACAGTCTCCGACCTGATGTCAGAGACGGCGATCTTCGATCCCGCCATCTCGGTGAGACCGGAGATTGAGTGATCAACAGCCTTCCGCACCAGCGCATCCCAGCGGGCGCGCTGCGCGTCAGTAAATGCCACCTGATTAGTCAAATCTCGCCTCCGTCCGTTCCTTCCAGAGTTCAGTCACCGTCAGGCCGCCGTGTCCAGCATCTGAACGTCACCTTCGCCAGACTGCTTCGACGGCCCGTAATTGCCAGCAGCGGCGACCAGGCCGCCAACGTCCAGGATCAGCACCACCCGACCGTCACCCAGGATGCTTGCCCCCGTCACGCCCTTCATATCGCCCACGTACTTGCCAAGTGACTTCACCACGATCTCTTGCGGCTCGAGCAGAGAATCGACCACTACACCGGTCAGGCGCTCGCCAACCCGCACAACAACGACGTGTCGAGTCTCGGAGTCGACTGACTCCTCGACCTTTCGCTCCAGGCCCGTTGCGTCCGCCAGGTCAATCAGCGGGATCACGCGGTCGCGCAACCTGAAGACCTCGCGGCCCTGGACCGTCTGAATAGATTCGTGCTGCAGCTTGACCGCCTCGAGGACATAGACCAGCGGGATGGCGCACAGCACATCGCTAACCCGCACGAGGATCGAGTTAACCGTCGCCAGCGTTAGAGGCAGTCTCAGCGACAGGGTCGTGCCCTTGCCGAGCTCCGATTGCAGGTCAACGAAGCCATTGATCGCTTCGATGTTCTTCTTGACGATGTCCATTCCGACACCGCGTCCGGAAAGCTCGGTCGCCTCTTCCTTTGTCGAAGCTCCCGGCATGAAGATCAGGTCCAGCGCTTCCGAGTCCGAAAGCCGCCTGGCAGCCTCGGCGGAGATTAGGCCCTTGCCAACGAAGCTCTGGCGCAGCTTGTCCGGGTCGATGCCACTGCCGTCGTCCTTCACCTTGATCACGATGTGACCCTGCTCGTGGTAGGCCGACAGCTCGATCGTGCCCGTCTCCGGCTTGCCGGCAGCCTTCCTGCCCTCGGCATCCTCGAGACCGTGGTCGAGCGCGTTCCGCAGCATGTGGACCAGCGGGTCCCGGATCCGTTCGATCACCGTCCTGTCGATCTCCGTCTCGCCGCCCTCGATGTTGAAGTCGATTGGCTTTTCAAGCTTGCGGGACAGGTCGCGCATCATGCGCGGGAATGCATTGAACACAGTGGATATCGGCAGCATCCGGACCTTCATGAAGTCTTCCTGAAGGTCATCAACTACCTTGACGATGTGCGAAGAGGTCTTGCCAAGCGAGCCGATCAACTCGTCGCCCTGGTACTTCGTTATTAGCGACCGTTCGATCTGCTGAATGCGCGTCCTGTCGATCACCAGCTCGCCGATCAGGTTCATCAGGTGGTCGAGGCGCTCAACATCGATGCGTACCGTCTGAGCGGCGGTCTTGTGTTGACCCTCGGAGGCCGCTGCCTCCTTGACCGGCTTGTCTTCTCCAGCGGCGGCTTCAGCGTCGGCCGTAGCCTCAGCAGTTGGCTCTGTCTGGGCCTCTGACTGCTTTTCTGAAGGATCAAACTGCTTGACCGTGAGCGACGCGATGTCCTGCACTTCAGACAGTCGAGACTCGATATCCTCGGCCGGCAGGTCGGTACCGATCAAGGCCGAATAGCCCGTGCCAATCTCTTCTGCGGCAATCTGCTCTTCGGTCGGGTTGGAGGTGATGATCTTGCCGAACTCAACCAGCTCGGAATGAAGCTGGAAGAACCTGACGGCGCCAAACGCAGCCTCGTCTTCCAGGGTGGCGTCCACGCGGAACACGAGCCGGTTCGAGTCGGTCTGCGCTTGTATCTCCGTCAGCACCGCCTCGTCGGTCTCCAGTTGAGGCAGGCCGGAGTCGCCTCCTTTGCCTGAGTCAGCTGACTCACCGGTCTGCGCGGCAACCGCTGCATCGGCCTCCTTCACGAGGCTCTCGAAATCGACCTCGATCCCCTGCGCGTCGATCAGCTCTTCGTTCAACACACGTAAGGCGTCAAGACTGTGCAGCAGTGAGTCGACCACTTCTGGAGTGACGACAATCACGCCGTTGCGTAGCTTGTCGAGCATGCTCTCCATGGCGTGGGCCACTTCAGACATCGCCCGGTAGCCGATCATTGCCGAAGAGCCCTTCAATGTGTGGGCGGCGCGGAAAATGGCAGCCAGTCCCTCTTCGGTGGACTCCTTCTCCAGCTTGATGACCTCTTCGTCAAGAAGCTGTAGCTGCTCTTCTGCCTCCTCCAGGAAGACTTTCATGTCATCCGGAGAGAGGTCCTCTGCGATATTCGGCAAGTTGTCGCTCACTTGATTCAATCCAGTGGAGCGGATGCAAGGGCGGCAAACGTTTGCCCACTCTTCCACTCGACCCCTGGCTGCCCTTACCGGCCGTGATTAGCCCTGCGCCTGATCCGGTCCGCGCTGTGAAACGGCCTGATGCCTGTCCCACCTGCTGCACAACAACCCATTTAAGAGACGGTCACCAGATCGGACATCGGTGGTTACCACGTCGCGACCATCGGTGAAATCAACAGGTGAGGCTCGAAGTCGCGGGTAGCTGGCCGGTGAGCAGTGTGCGAGCCGCGGCGAGACCCTGCTGTCGCCAGGTTTCGAGAGACGTCGGGCTCTACGCCTGCCCTACGGATGCGCGTATGCAGGCGACGGTGTGACCGGGCTCAAGCTCGCGCGATTCCGGTACCCCCAGAGAGCAGTCGTCGATGGCGATTGGGCAGCGAGTGTTGAAGACGCAGCCAGGCGGAGGAGCGATAGGGCTTGGAATGTCTCCTCGCAGCACAATTCGCTCTCTACCGCGTTCAACAATCGGGTCAGGCACAGGCACGGCTGAGAGTAGAGCTTGCGTGTACGGGTGCAGAGGCTCCTCGTAGATCTGCCTGCTCTCTGCAAACTCCATGATCTTGCCAAGGTACATAACGGCAACGCGATCGCTGATATGCCGGACTACGGACAGGTCATGCGCTATGAACAGGTACGCGAGGTTGAACTGCTCCTGCAGGTCCTGCAGCAGGTTGATGACCTGCGCCTGTATCGAGACATCCAGCGCAGAGACCGGCTCGTCAAGGATGATCAAACTCGGTCTCGCAGCAAGCGCCCTAGCAACGCCGATCCGCTGTCGCTGACCACCGCTGAACTCATGTGGGTAGCGGTTTAGCAGGGCCGGGTTCAGGCCGACCGTTTCCATAAGCCCGGCCACTGTGTCAACGAACTCGCCCTTGCCAGAAGTCAGCTTGTGGACTGCCAACGGCTCGCCAACGATCGCTCCAGCAGTCATACGCGGGTTCAGAGCGCCGTACGGGTCCTGGAATACGATGCCCATCTGCTTGCGCACAGCCCGTAACGCCGAACCCTTTAGCGAGGTCACTTCCTCGCCATTGAACTTGATAGAGCCACCTGTCGCCTTTACAAGCTGAATGATGGCTTTGCCGATCGTCGTTTTGCCCGAGCCGCTTTCGCCCACAAGACCCAGCGTCTCTCCGGGCTTGATGGAGAAGCTGACGCCGTCGACGGCCTTCACCGCCGCCACCTGCCGCTGGAAGATCAGGCCGCGCTTGATCGGGAAGTGCACCTGCAGGTCGCGCACAGTCAGCAGGTCATCGGCCCCGCTTGCTGGCGAACTGGCGGCCACGGTCTGTACCTGCGAGGTCATATCTTCTGTGCCTCGACTTCGGCGCCCACGCGCTCGTGCTCCCAGCAAGCGGCGGTGTGCCGCGGCAACACCTCATCAAGCTGCGGGTCATCTGTCGAGCAGCGAGCCACCGCAAACCTGCAGCGAGGTTGGAAGGCGCAACCCTCTATCCGAGTGCCCGGATCCGGAATCTCGCCCGGAATGGGCTCCAGCCGTGAGCCCAGGTCGCGGTCGAGCCGGGGTACCGAGTGGAGCAAGCCCGCCGTGTACGGATGACGCGTCTGGTGATAAATGTTGGTCGCCTGAGCCGACTCCCTGATGCGGCCGGCGTACATAACGTTCACGCGGTCTGCGTAGCGCGCAACCACTCCGAGGTTGTGCGTGATGATCAGCAGAGCCGTGCCAAAGCGGCTCGTCAGGTCCTTCATTAACTCCAGGATCTGCGCCTGGATTGTCACATCAAGAGCCGTCGTCGCCTCATCGGCAATCAGCAGCTTCGGGTTGCAGCTCATCGCAATTGCGATCATGACGCGCTGCCGCTGGCCTCCGCTCAACTGGTGCGGATAGTCATTTATCCGATGGCCCGCATCGGGAATCCCGACCATTCCCAGAAGCTCGACCGCGCGCCGCCTCGCCTCACTCGTGCTCATATCCTGGTGAAGTTGCAGCGGCTCGGTGATCTGTCGCCCAATGGTGAGCACCGGGTTGAGCGAGGTCATCGGCTCCTGGAAGATCATCCCGATCTCAGCACCGCGGACTTTGCGCATCTGCTTGTCCGAGATTGCCAGCAGGTCGCGACCCTCGAACCAGACCCTGCCGCCGACGATGCGCCCGGGCGGACTCTGTATGAGCCGCATGATCGAAAGAGCGGTCACGCTCTTCCCACAGCCGCTCTCACCGACGAGGCTCACCGTCTCACCGGCGTGAACGTCGAACGTCACACCGTCAGCCGCCCTCACGATCCCGTCTTCCGTGACGAACTCGGTCGTCAGCCCCTCAACTGAAAGGAGCGGCTCGCTGCTATTTCCCGCGCTCAGTTCCTGCATATCTGTTCAGGCCGCTAGCCGGGCGCTTGGCTTTGCGCACACAGTTGAGAGTACGCGTATTCCAACATTCCGGTTCCATAACGCATACTCAGCACGGCGCAGACTATCCCGGGCTAAACGTCAACCAGCGCTCCTGCTCAGCCGATTCGACTCGTTTGGCGACGCAGCGGGTGAATCCAAGATTTCGTCCGGCATCGATCTCCAACATTCGACCTTCTTCGTCGGGCGCATGCTTCAGCTCTGCGTACAGCCGGTTCCACTCGAGCCAGTAGCGCCATCCATCAGGCAGCATATCTGCCGTCTCGACATCGACCTTGCCGGAGCGTTCGAGGTGCCTGCGCCACCACTGCGGACTGTGGAAGGTCCAGAAGTCCCAGTACCAGAACGGCCGCAGATGCTCCGGCGGATCATCTTCGAACTCGTTCACCAGGCCAGGAACGACGAAACCGATCGAGCCACCACGTTTGACGAACTTCGCAAGGTATCCGATGTAGGTCTCGCTTGTTGCAAAGTAGTGGTAGGCGTCGATCGACACTACCGCGTCGAAGAACTCTTCCTCGAATGGCAGCGAGTGCGCTTCGGCGTGAACAGGATGAATCCTGTCGCTCAGTCCCGCCTGTTGGATCCGTTCCGCGTTCGATTCTGCGTCGATCCATAGATCGGCCGCCCACACTTCGACGCCGAACTCCTTCGCTAGGAAGATAGATGTCGCCGCCCTGCCACAGCCCAGGTCAAGGACGCGCATGCCCGATTCGAGTTGCAGAGCCTCGCTGAGGAACTCGACCAGCCACAGCGGATTCGGACCCATGGCCTGGTCCATCATCCAATCGAGGTCGTAGGCACTCGACCTCGGGAACCGCGAGTATGCGGCGGTCTTTTCGTATTGGGTGGCCGTCAAGTGATCGTCTCGCCGATCGCCGTCCCGACACCAAATGTCACCGCCGCCGCAACTCCTCCCACCAGCAGCATGCGAGCGCCGCCCCAGAGTGAGTTGATACCGGACATCCACGCCAGCCCCGACCCAACGACGAGCAGAGCCAGCGCGCTGAAGGTTGCGCTCAGGGCAAGTACCAATCCCGAGTCGCCGAAAAAGTAGGGGAATACCGGCACAAGCGCGCCAACGGAGAATGCGCTCATCGAAGCCAGGGCAGCGCCCCAGGGCGAGCCGAGATCGCCTTGGTCCAGGCCAAATTCCTCTCGCAGGTGAGTGTCCAGCGCAACTTCGGGGTCTGCAGAGATGCGCTCCGCTACCGAGGCCGCTTCCTCCTTCGACACACCCTTGGCCTCGAAGAAGCCGGCCAGTTCCGCGGCCTCACGCTCCGGCCAGAGTTCTAGCTCCGTTCGTTCGAGCCGCACTATGTTCTCGTAGACGTCTTTCTGCGACCGCATTGAGATGTACTCGCCCGCCGCCATCGAAAATGCCCCTGCCAGGAGCCCGGCAACGCCAGCAAGCACGATGAACTGCCCGTCGCCCGTGCCGCCGGCCACACCCATCACGAGGCTGAAGTTCGAGACGAGGCCGTCGTTGACCCCCAGCACCGCGGCCCGCAGAGTTCCGCCTTCACCGGCGAGAAAGCCGCCCTCGTGATGGTCTACCGGTTCAGCGTCCGGGTACGCGAGTCGCCGAAGCGCAAGCTCCTGCTCTCGGGCCGCTTCCGCCATCATCTGAGGGTCAGGCAATCGCGAGACTTCGTGCAGGTTCTTCTCATGGCCGCGGATGAGGAACTTCGCGATAAAGGTCGTGCCGATCATCTTCGTCGCTAACCACAGGATCATCGATGCTGGCCCGAGGCGGGCAGGGCGGACGTCACGACCGCTCTTACCGATCAGCTCTGACCACTGCGCAGCCTGCTCCATCTCGTTGTCCGAAAGCCTCTGAAACACAGCGGCGCGGTTGTCGTCGGGCTCCATTCGCGCAAGTGCACCGTAGATCGCTGCCGATCTTCGGGCGTGCCCAAGGAACCGACGGTATATGGCTATCTGCCGAGCATTCGCTGCCAAGTTCAACTCCTGGGTCGATCATACCGTTTGCTTTTCAGCGACGGCACTGGAATCGAACGTCTGAAGATGAGTCGAACATGGCAATAAATGTGCATAGCTCTGGAGTCACCGAGTTCTGATCTGGACACCCGAATCGAGTAGGCTTGTGCGCCCCAGGCTGTCTCACGAGAGTATGAGTCGATGAACGATCCCACAGCAGAAAACGTCTTTGGGAAGGTTGCGGAACTCTACGACGAGGTGCGACCCGCCTATCCGCAGCAACTGGTCGATGACGTGCTTGCGTGGAGCGATCTGCCTGACTCAGCACGCTTGCTCGAGATCGGATGCGGCACGGGCAAGGCGACAAGGCTCTTCGCACCAAGCGGCTTCCACATCACGGCCATCGATCCGGCAGCAGGCATGCTTCAGGTCGCCCGAAGCACCTGCACTGAGCACTCGAACGTCGAGTTCTTCGAATCGAAGTTCGAGGAGTGGCCACTGCCGGATGAGCCATACGACCTCGTCTACTCGGCCCAGGCGTTCCACTGGATTGACCCGGTGAAGGGCCTGTCCCACGCAGCAGATGCGCTGCGGGATGGCGGCGCATTCTCGCTCTTCTGGAACACCTCAACCTGGCCGAACACGGAACTGCGTAAGGAGATCGACGACGCTTACCAGCGCTTCGCCTCAGAACTCGACAGCCCGGCGATCGGCGAGAAGAACTCGCGGCTCTGGCCGGATGTTGTCCGGGACTCAGGGCATTTCACGGACATCGAAACAGGCGTCTACGAATGGCGCAAGGACTACGACGAAGACACCTGGATTCGCCTGCTGCAGACGCATTCAGACCACAGGGTGATGGACCCGGAGCAGCTCAACCTGCTTCTGTCGGCAATCGCCGAAGCGATCAGCAGGCACGGTGGCGTCTTGACCGTCGACTACGTAACCCAGCTCGTGCTCGCGCGCAAAACCTAGAGCGCGGCGTCGATCACCACGTCCAGCACTGCTGGCTCACCAGACTTGATCGCTCCATCCAGCGCCTTAGCGAAATCGTCGAGGTTGTCCACTCTTTCGCCACGCAGTCCGTACGCCTTCGCCTGCGCAACGAAGTCGATCTCGGCAGGGAAGTCAAAGCCGAAGTAGTGGTTCGGCATCTCCATCCCGTTCAGCCGGTGATAGTGGTTCATGTTGATCTTCAGGATCTTGTACGAGGAGTTATTGCACATCACGTAGACAACCGGGATGTTGCTGTTGACCGACGTGTACAGCCCCTGGATCGTCATCATGGCGCTGCCGTCGCCGATCACGCCGACCGTCGGCCTGTCCATGTTCGCCAGCTTCACGCCCAGCGTCGCTCCGACGCCCCAGCCGATCGCCTGACCACGACAGCCGTAGTAGGAACCGGGCGTTGAGGGCTGCAGCGCTTCGAACACGAAGCCGCCAGAGCTAACGCCGTCGTTGTACACGACTGCGTCCTCCGGCATCGTGTCTGCCATCACTTTGCCCATCGCCGCAGCCGTCATCGGCGAGGAAGTCATGCCTTTCGCAGCGAGATCGAGGAAGGCCTGGTGCCGTGCCGCCGACGCCTGTGCAGCCTGCTCGGAGCGACCTTTCGCCGCTTCGATCTGCGAACCGGTCAGCGTCTCCGATAGCTGGTCCGCGAGCTGCCCCAGTGCCACGCCCGGCGCTGCGACCACGCCGATGTCGGTTGGCTCAGATTTGCCGATCTCGCCCGAGTTGATATCGATATGAATCAGCTTCGAGTCGGCCGCCACGAACTGCCCCGGCTGGTAGAAAAAGTCCTCGAACACCGGACAGCCGGCAGCGACGATCACATCGGCATCGCGTACCGTCTTCACCGCCTCTTCAGTGCGCATATTCAGCGTGCCCTGCCAAAGTGGATGCGAAGTCGGGAAGTTCATCGTGGCGTATGCGTGTCCGTACGCCCGCATCCCGGCCATCTCCGCCAACCGCACCGCACCTTCAGCGCCGCCGAACTCGCTGACACGGTCGCCAACGATCAGAATCGGCCGCTCCGCTTTCGCGATCAGGCTGCACGCCTCTTCGATTGCGTTACCGTCCGCCTGCGGCAACGCGCTCACGGCTGTCGAGGGCAAGATGTCGATGTCGGCGACGTCATCGAATGCGTTCGCTGAGACGGACACGAAGACCGGTCCAGTTGGAGCGGTCCGGGCTTCCTGGAATGCACGACGAATCACCGATGCCATCTGCTCGGCGTGGGTGATCTCGGTGCTCCACTTGGCGAACGGCCGCGCCATCTCTGCAAGGTCGCTGCGTCCCGCCGCCATCTTGCGTATGTCCTTGTTGCCCGCGGTCAGGACCATTGGCGTGCCCGAGTACTTCATGTCGATCATCAGGCTCAGGCCGTTCGCCATGCCGTTGTCGATGTGCAGGCTCACGAGCGGAACCTCGCCTGAAGCCCGCGCATAGCCCTCAGCCATGCCGACCGAAACGCCTTCCTGCAGCACGAGGTAATAGCCAATGTCCGGGTAGTCCGGCATGACGTCCATCATCGGCGCTTCGCTGGTGCCGGGCTGGCCGAACATGTGCTTGATGCCCTCGGCCTGGAACATCTTGAGAAGGGCGTGCTTACCGGCAATTTTCGGCATGTTGGAAGGTTCCTTTGGAGTAGGTGCTACGGCGCTCGCCGGTTAAGTTACCTCGAAAACCAGCCAGCCGCTAAATCCCGGCGTCTGAAATCCGTAGTGTGAACGCGGCTTCTGAGCAGGAGACCTACTCACCCGCAGCCTTCACCAGCTCCTCGTGCAGCCTCGCCGCCACGATCTCCAGCTCGCCCGGCTGGATGTTCAGCGGGTCAACCCAGATCTCGCGGTCACCGATGTATCCGGACACGACGTACACACGCTGCTCACCCAGCATCAGTCGCCGCGCTAGCTCCAAACCGTCCGGCCCGCGCCACGAATCGGTCAGCTTCACCACGACGTGCGGGATGTAGTGGTCGTAATTGTGCTGAATAGACGCGTCGATGCCGGGAATCTCCACGATGCGGTCGAGCACCATCTCCATGTCACGCCGGTAGCTCTCGGTCTCCGACTCCTCGTTTTCGTCGACGAAGGCTCGCAACGCGGCCAGCAACCCGGCGATCTCTTCCTTCGACACCTTCTGCGCCCGGGCGATCGTGGCGTTCGGTGCGTTGACCAGCCGGGCGTACTCGACCCACTCGGGCTTGCCAATGAGAAAACCGGTGCTTTGCGGTCCGCGCACCGCCTTGCCACCTGAGAACGAAACCAGGTCAGCGCCTTCGGAAACGTACTTACGCAGGTTGTCTCGAGGTGGCAGCATCGATGCTCCGTCAGCGAGCAATGGCAGTCCGTGCGCGTGCGCGATCTCGGCTGCCTGTGGAAGCTGCACCGTGCCGCGGTTGCGAAACGGCGACTCCAGGTGAATGACGCCCGCGGTGTTCGGCGAGATGGCGGACTTAAGCTGATCAGGCGTGCATCCTGAAGCGTCACCGGCTTCTACGAACTTCGTTCCCGGCGTCAGATACAGATGGTCGTAAACGAAGCGCTGCGGCTTCTGAATCACCAGCTCGTTCGGTATCCCAGACGTGTCAGGAAGCCTTTCGATGATCGCCGGATCGTCCTTCGAGACGGCTGCTGCAGCCTGCACGACCAGTCCGCCGGACGCACCGCTCGTCACCGTCGCCGCCTCGGCTCCGACCAATGATGCAATCTCCTTGCCTGCGGCTAGCAGCAACTCGTCGATGTTGACGAACACCTCGGACATGGCGCTCATCGCGTCCATCGCCTCTTGTCGAGGCTTGCTGCCCGAGTGTTTCGTGTTCGGCCCACCGGCGTTGATGATCGGCCGGACGCCGAGCCGGTCCAGGATTTCTGAGCCGCTGGTCAGTTCTCGTGTCGACATCAGATGACGCTCCGCAAAGTTGCGCTCAAGGAAACTGCCGGGATTCTACGCTGCGAAAATGGTGAGAGTGGTCGTCCTAAAAAAACAGCTTGCCTCGACCAGATCACGTCGGCCAAGATCTCACACCCTATCCAGCGGGACGTGATCTCCCTCCGGCAGGCGGACGGCGATCTGATCTCCCGCACGCACCTCTCCACTTCTTGTCACTACACCCATCACACCTGACTTCCGCACCAGGTTTCCGCTCCCATCCCTGTCCAAGACCGCCTGCATCAGGCCCGGCTGAATACCGTCCAGTTGTGCGCATGGATTGCGGAGTCCAGTGATCCGGACCTCGGCGCTGTCACCGAACACCAGAGTCGTATCCGTGGGCAACGACAGGAGGTCGATGCCTTTAGTCGTTATGTTCTCGCCTACCAGCCCCGGTGTGACCGAGAACCCCTTTGCCCGTAGCTCCTCGAACAGTTCCTCATGGATCAGGTGTACCTGCCTGAGATTCGGCTGAGTCGGGTCCTGCCTGACGCGGGAGCGATGCTTGACCGTCTTGCCCACGTGGGCGTCGCCCTCGACGCCCAATCCTTCGATCAGTGTGATCGAGTCGAGATTCGGCTTCGACATCGTGTGCGCTGGGCTTGCGCTCACCGCAACCACAACGCCAGATCGCGTGCTCAATCGGTCTCACCGTCCATCAGTTCACATCTCCAGACAGCCAGGGCTTCAGACACAATGCGCCCAGCGTACGGTCTGAAACGACCACCCCAAAATCGCACGTAATCGCCATCCGTTCAGCCAGCAGCTAGTCCAACACTGCAACTCGGTGCGCCGCTATCCAGTCCTCGTCCAGATCGAAACCGAGCCCTGGGCCCATGGGTGCATCGAGCACGCCTCGCTCGTTCAGCTTGATCTCTTCCTGCACGCCCCACTGGTGCGCCGCCAGAGGCATCCAGTACTCGAAGTAGTCGCAGTTGGTGATCGACATGATCACATGCAGGTTTGCCGCGTTCAGCAGCGTGTTGCCGGCCATGCCAATCTCGCAGTTCATCCTGAACCCTTCCAGCAGGCCGCAGAGCTTCTTTAGACCGGTGATGCCCAGCTTGCGCGCCGTTCCACGCACAATCCGTGGATAGCCAAGCTTCACATAGTGGGCCGTCTCGTTGAACAGGAACGCGACCGTGTCACTCATCGCAAGCGGCGTATCGAGCCGGGCGGACAGCTCCCTTATCGCCTCGAAATCGTTCCAGGGCACCGGGTCCTCGAACCAGAAGAAGCCGTTCGCATCCAGCGCTCGACCGATCTCCAGCGCTTTTCGCAGGTCGTATCCATTGTTCGGGTCCAGCATCAGCGTCATCTCATCGCCAACCGCCTCGCGCACCGCGGCCACCATCTCGACAACGCCTTTTGTAGCCATAGCGCCGGGATGGATCTTGTATGCGTTGAATCCTTCTGACTTCAGCTCCAGACCTTCCTCCACAAACCCTGCTGCGTCGGCGTGGCGTGGCGGATACGTGGCGTAGACCTCCGACTCGTAGCGAGCTGTTCCTAGTAGCCTGTGAATTGGCTGGCCGGCTGCCTTACCTGCGATGTCCCACAGCGCAACGTCCACGCATGACCACGCAGGATGGACCGGCGCGCCGTGACCGCCCATCGAATCAAGCTGCGACCACAGCTTCTCCCGCTCGCCCACATCCATGCCCATAACTCTGGGTCCGACTTCACGAACGATTCTGTCCATCAGCGTGTCGGCATCTCCGGAACGGTCGCCGACAGTGCAGTGGCCTTCGATGCCTTCGTCCGTTTGCACTCTCAAGACGCCGTTCCGCACCTTCCCGCCTATTCCGCCCCGGTGATCGTGGATGCGAACGTCAGGCACCTCACGTCCAACCACATCAATGCTGATCCCAGTCACCTTCATGCGTCGCAGGTCCTATCGTGTGCTCAGGCCGGGTTGTTCCCTCCGGCCGCCGCGAATCTCCGAGAAATTCACACCCGGTATGAGTGTGTTGTCCTATAGCAATGCCGTTACCAGCATGTAGCGTGAGGTTACACGCATGTGACGAAGTGGTGATTATCCGGGCAATAAGGTCCCGACGCCGTTCCGTGCGGTGCGGTTGGGCGAGTGGCTCACTGGTGTGAAGATAGGCCTTAATTCACTATGTCTCACTGGACTGACGACCCCGAAATCCACGAACTGATGACCCACCTCGGCAAGGTCGGGAAGTCGGGTAATCCAACACGGTCAGCATTCGTAGCCGAGCAGGTGAACCGGCTGCTCGTGCAGGTCGAATCGAGGCTTTCTGAACTGCGTAAGGCGTCGAAGGAAGAGGAAGCTCTGAATTCGGAGCTTGAGCAGTCGAAGCTCTTCGTCCAGGAGCGCCCCAAGCGGGAACGTGAGCTGCAAGAGGCGATCTCCGAGGCCAAGAAGGACCTCATCGCCCAGAATCCCAATGCAGACACTCGCCAGCTCGACCAGGACGGTCTGAACGCTGTTGCGGAGTTCGAGGACGATCAGGAAAAGGCCGCTGACCGCATCGAAGAGCTCACGAAGTCGGTAACGATGAAGCGCACCACGATGCGCAGGTTGGAAGACCGCATCGAGCACTACCGCAGGCAGGTCTACGCCCTCATGGAGCAGCGCAAGGGCGGCCAGGCAGCAGCCTGATCCCTTGACACGGGCATAGCGCTCGGTCAATCTGGCAGGCCTGAACGCTGCAAGGCAGCGGCGTCCTGGTCTCTGCAATGCCCGACTCTCAACTGTCCGAATCCGTAGTCTCGGAAATCCGCGGCCTCATTGAGGCAGAGCCGGGCATGTCTGATGTGCCTGGCGCAGCAATCGGCATCGTGCAGGACGGGAAGCTCGTCGAGTTCATTTCGCATGGTGCCGCCGACCTGGAATCTGGCGCCGCTCCAACCGAGCGGTCCATTGCGCGGGTCGCATCGGTCACCAAGACCTTCACAGCGACGGCGATCATGCAGCTGCGAGACGCTTCACTGCTCGCCCTAGACGACCCGCTGCTGCTCCACATCCCTGAGTTCACCGTCGCAGAGGCGGTTTCGGCACCGCTAGAAGGCGTCACCATCCGCCGCATGCTCACTCACTACTCGGGACTCAGCACCGAGCACCCGGACCTCGACTGGAGCGCGCCCGACTTCCCGACTCTCGACCATGTGATGGACTCGCTTGAGCGGATTCGGGTCGTCATCCCGCAGGACTCGCAGTGGAAGTACTCGAACCTTGCCTACACTCTGCTTGGAGAGGTGGTCACGAGACTTTCTGGCGTGCCGTATGTTGACTACGTCCACGACGAGATCATTGCGCCTCTTGGCCTTGAGAACACCGCTTTCGACCTCTCGCCGGAGCAACAGGAACTGAAGATGACCGGCTACGCGCCGCCTGTGCCCGGCCAGACCGGTCCGAGGCTTGCTCCGATAGCGCATCTGAACGGATTTTCAGCGGCAGGGCAGCTGCACTCCAACGTAGAAGACCTGGCGAAGTGGATTGGCTTTCAGTTTGGTGACGGACCGAGCGAAATCCTGTCCGAGCTGTCACGAGCCGAGATGCGTCGGCCCGTCTACGTCGCTGATGACTGGTCAAACGGGCAAGGGCTGGGTTGGCGAGCCGTCAGAAAGGGCGACCACGTCTTCTGGAACCACGGCGGCGCCGTTCACGGCTTCTCGACAGCCGTCATGTTCAACGTGCCTACGCGCACCGGCGTGATCGCTCTCCTCAACAAGTGGCCGCTCAGCGTCACGGCTGATTTGGCGTTAAACATTGCTGAGCTTGTAGCCAAGAACTCGAAGTCGGCGAAGCCTTCAGCACCCACTCCAGGCTCAGACCAACACGTTCCCGGCCCGTACGACGGCAAATACTGGGGTGAGCCAGGTCTGTTCGTCACCGTACGCGGCACGGAGTCCGGTGTCCTGTTCGAGAGGCCCGGCGACGGTGAAGTCGGGCTACAGACTCCCGCGGATCTGGACTCAACCGGCGACGACGACACCTTCACAGTCAGGAACGGTCGGGGCGCAGGTGAAACCGTCGTTTTCACCAGGGACGAGGCAGGCGCGGCAGAGGGATTCAAGCTTGGCGGCGTCACCTACAAGCGGATCGACTGACCGGTAGACCGGGTCTAACCGGCGACGGAGAACGAGATGCCAACCGTCTATGAGATCGCAGATCGCTTCGTAGAGACCTATGCCTCGCTCAGTCCTGTGGGCGCGACCTACATGGGCATCCCGGGCTACGACCACCTGATGAACGACTCCTCGCCCGAAGCTGCTCAGCAGATGGCGGACGCCGAACGTGCAGCAATCCGGGAGATGGAGGCAACCGAGCCGGCCAACGAGCGGGAGCGTGTTTGCAAGGAGACCTTCCTTGAAGAGCTCCGGCTCGGCGTCGAGCAGCACGAAGCCCGCGAGCACCTGCGCAATCTCAACATCCTTCACAGCCCGGTCCAGACCACTCGCTCGATCTTCGACATGATGCCGCAGGCCACTGAAGAGCACTGGTCCAACATCGCATCGCGCATCGAAAGAGTGCCAGAAGCGCTCGACAGCTACGCGCAGTCACTCAGGCTCGGTGCAGACCAGGGCCTCGTCGTTGCGAAACGGCAGGCGTTGGGCACCGCTAAGCAACTCGAAACCTGGATCGGCTCAGACGGCAGCGAACCTTTCCTCACACGCCTCATCGCAGGCTTCGATGAATCGCAGCACGGTGGCGTGGCGCTAAAGGAACGACTGGAAGAGGCTGCGACGAAGGCGAACGCGGCGTGGGGCGAATTTGCCACCTTCCTGAACGGCGAGTACATGTCAGCCGCAGCGTCAGAAGACGGAGTCGGCAAGGAACGCTACGCGCTTTCCGCCCGCAGCTTCAACGGCATCGATCTCGACCTCGAGGAGACCTACCGCTGGGGCTGGGAGCAGACCAGATGGGTGCGCTCTGAGATGACGAAGACAGCGGAGCAGATCAAGCCCGGCGCATCGGTCGCCGAAGCTGTTGACCTGCTTGAGACCGATCCCGAGCGCTCGATCGAGGGCGAAGAGGCATTCAAGCAGTGGATGCAGGACCTGCAGGACGCCACAATCGAGGACTTCGATGGCAAGCACTTCGACCTCGATCCGCGGGTGCGTGAGATCGAGGCGATGATCGCTCCGCCCGGTGGCGCACTTGCCATGTACTACACCGGGCCGTCCGAGGACTTCTCACGGCCCGGCCGCACCTGGTATCCAACAGGCGGCAAGACCACGTTCCCGATCTGGCGCGAAGTGTCCATCGCCTACCACGAAGGCGTCCCTGGACACCACTTCCAGATCGCCACCAACCTCACGCTGGCGGAGGAGCTATCCCGCTACCAGCGCCTGATGGCCGGCACCTCCGGCTATGTCGAAGGCTGGGCGCTCTACGCCGAACGCCTCATGGGCGAGCTTGGATACCTCGAAAACCCCGACTACTACATGGGCATGCTGGATGCGCAGGCTCTCCGGTCAGTGCGGGTGGTCGTGGACATCGGTATGCACCTGGGGCTTAAGATCCCGGGCGACTCGGATTTTCACCCTGGAGAGGTCTGGAACGGCGATTTAGCTTTCGAGTTCATGCGAGACCGTGTTCACTTCCCCGCTGATTTCGTCGCCAGCGAGGTCGACCGCTACCTCGGCTGGCCGGGGCAGGCCATCAGCTACAAGGTGGGCGAGCGTGTCTGGCTAAAAGCCAGAGAGGCCGCAAAGTCCCGCGCAGGCTCAGATTTTGACCTGAAACAGTGGCATAACGCCGCCCTCCGCCTCGGCCCAATGGGCCTCGCGCAGATGAAGCGAGAGATGGGGTGAATCGCCGATCCCCTCTCCCTCGATGGGAGAGGGACTAAGGGAGCGGGTGATGTCGGCCAGAGGCCGACGGCTGTTCACCCTTCGACGAGCTCAGGATGGCATCTTGCAGTCACGACCGCCGCAGCCTGTCATTCTGAACTTGATTCAGAATCTCTCAACTGACCGCCGACACAACCCCAACGAGAGATTCCTGATCAAGTCCGGAATGACAGTTTGAAGGATCGGGTAGATTCGTCCCGCTCCTCCCTCTCACCGAAAACCCGCTAAACTGCCGCCCAACTCGCTCGCCGCATCGCATCCGGGAGGCTCATAGATGACACCGCCAGACACCAACGGTTCGCACCCCAGCGCTGAACTGGAGTTCAAAGGCGTGTTCCCGGCACCTCCGACTCCTACCTCCGAAGACGGTTCAGTCAACGAGGCCGCACTGCGCGCCTTGCTCGAAGACAACATAGCCAACGGAGTCGGCGGGTTCTGGATGGCCGGCAGCACCGGCGAAGGGCCAATCCTCACTGAAGAGCAGCGTGAGACCGTCGCCCGCGTCTCAGGGGAGGTTACGCAGGGCAGGGCGTTGGCCATCATGCACGTCGGCGCCATCTCTACAGCCAGCGCAGCGAAAGCGGCAAAGCAGGCGAAAGAGTACGGATGCGCCGCCGTTTGCTGCGTCCCTCCGTTCTTCTTCAGGTCGTCGGAGAAGTCGCAGATCGAGCACTACAAGGCGGTGGCGGATGCCTCCGATGGCCTTCCCTTTTTCGTCTACAACCTTCCGCAGCTGACGCAGGTCGAGACCGTGCCCCCGCTCATGGAAAAGTTTGTGGCAGCCGTGCCCTCGATCATCGGGCTCAAACACTCAGCCGCCAACTTTGCCGACATCCGCGCATTCGCCGACATGGGCCTGAAGTGCTTCTCAGGCAACGGAGCGCTTCCGCTGCCCTCGCTCACAATGGGTGCCGTCGGCACCGTCGACGCGCCGCTGTCTATTGCGCCGTGGCACTACTCGGAGCTCTACGCTGCGTGGTCGTCGGGCGACTTCGCACGGGCGCAGGAACTGCAGGACGGTGTCGGCGAGATCGTGGACGTTGTGCGTATGTTTGGCGCTCCGTCAGACGTGACGAAGGCGATCCTCACCGAACGCCTCGGCATCGACTGCGGCCGGTCCATCCCGCCGGTAGAGCGGCTAACAGGCGAGCAACGAGAGCAGGTGCTAGCGAAGGCGAGAGCGCTAGGGCTGACCGAGCAACATGCTCCGGTGAGAGTGTAAGCCAAGCCGCCTAACCACCCCGTTTAACAGCACTCTCGCCAAACCGCTCGCGCGCCTTGTCCATTGCGTTGCTGATCGCACTGTCCTTCTGTGGCGTATCGTCCAGCAACGAAAGCTGAGCCGCGGGCTCGCCAAGTCCCGACACCGATACGCCAAGCAGCCGCACGGAGCCTGCGCGTTCACGCATCGCCTTCTTCAAGAGCATCTGCACCGAACCGGCTATGGCGTCGTCGCCGTCGGACGCCTGGTGCAGAGTCGTTTGGCGGGTTACCGTCGTGAAGTCCGGGTAGCGTAGCTTCAGGCCGACATTGCGGGCGTGCATCCCCGACCGGCGCAGCCTGCTGCCGACCCGCTCTGAGAGCCGCCGCAACACATTCGACATCTCGTCGACAGAATCGACATTCTCGGAAAAGGTCGTCTCAGCACTGATCGACTTCGACTTCGCCCGCTCCCTGACAGGCGCGTTGTCGACGCCTCGCGCCCTGAGCTGCAACCAGCCTGCTGAGTTCGGTCCCAACGCCCGGCGAATCGGGCCGACAGGGTGCGCAGCAAGCTGTCCGAGAGTCTCGATATTCAGCGTCGCCAACGCCTCGGCAGACTTCGGCCCAATGCCCGGTAAGGCCCGCACCGGCTTCGGCGCCATGAACGCCTCAACCTCCTCTGGCAACACCTCGAAAACGCCGTCTGGCTTGGCCTCCTCAGACGCCATCTTTGCGACCAGCTTGCTCGGCCCGATGCCTATCGAAACGGTGATCCCGACCTCTTCCCAAGTGCGCCTGCGGATCTCCTCCGCAACCACTTTCGGCGGTCCGAACAGCCGGTCAGAGCCTGTCATGTCGAGATATGCCTCGTCGATCGAAACGCCCGCGACTACAGGCGTGAAGTCGTCGAGGATCTTGAAGAAGCGCTTGCTGAACTCGCTGTACTTCTCGCGGTTTCCGCGCAGGTAGACAGCTTGCGGGCAGCGTCGACGTGCGATCGCCATCGGCTGCGCAGAGTGCACGCCGAACTTACGCGCCTCGTACGACGCCGTCGCCACGACGCCGCGGTTACCGAGACCGCCGACGATCACAGGCTTGCCGATCAGCGAAGGGTCGAGCACGCGCTCAACAGCGACGTAGAAGGCGTCAAGGTCTGCGTGAAAGACTGTGCGCTGCTCGCTCATAGCCGTGAGTCCATTACCCGGTCACGGCATTTTACCGCCGGCGAATCGGCAACTCAGAGCAAGTGACGCAGGCGTCTACCGCAGATAAGTGGCAGCGGTTCCGGAGAGCGACCACGATCCGCTGCCGCACGACGCCTGCTGGACCGCCTCTATGCGCAGCGTCGTGTCATTCGGCATCTCGACCAGGAACACTAGGCCAGCAAAGACGTTGCCCCAGCGGTCTGACAGACCCTCGAAGCAGTTCACACCTGAAGCAGGCGTCACGTCGGCAAAGTGCCTGTTCACACTGCCCGATTCCCTCGGCGCAAAGCGATACGTGCCGCTCTGCAGGCCGGGCACCTTAGTACCGATCGAGAACACAGGGATTGAAGGGTCAAAGTTGTCGTACACCAGCGCCACGTTCTGGTCTTCGATCGGGTGCCCTTCCAGCGTCTTGTACCAACGACCTTGCGCCGTGCCCTCAACCTCCTGGTACACGGTCCCGCACACTGGCTCGGCGGTCCGAATGACGCTTCCGTCGCCCAAGAGTGCCTCGAGCCGACTCCGCATCTCATCTCCGTAGAGATCGAGTGGACACCCGGAGATTTCGCCGCCCGTGTTGCCAATATGCGTCTTCGCACCGAAATCGAACGCTGCGGCACGACCTGACGTGTATGCGATCAGTTCGCCTGCCTCGACCGGCCAGCCGGGTGAATACGTACAGCCCTTAACAGCGAACTTGCCTGTTGCGTAGTCGTTGCACCAGAGTGGTTCGCCGGTAGGTAGCGACTCAAGCCGTTCTGAAAGCGGCCCGATGTGCCCGTACATAAGCTGCGTGCCGTCGCATAGCTCCAGTCGCATACCGAACTCTTTGTACGTCTCTGGCTCTCCCGCAAGCGTCGAGGTCACATCTGTGATCGACACCTGTGCGACTCGAGCATCTGTTGCCGCGTAGACGTTCTGAGCCGGGAAGATCCTGCCGTCGCCGAAGGGCCCGCCCGTTCCGCCGGTCTCTTCGGACGGCAGCGAGAAGTACATGTGGCCGGTCGGGAACGTGTGGCCCGGAGGGTTGAGGTTGCCGAGAGGTGTGATGCTGTCGAACACCCCGAAATCCATCGGTGGATGCGTCAGGATTGGCCCATCGCCGCAGGTGTTGCTTGCTGCCGCTGGAGTTGGTGTTGTGATGGGCGGTTCGAAACCGCCTGTCGAACCCTGTGGACTTCCGGTCGGTGTGACAGTCGGCGCAGGCGAGTGGCCGGTGGTCGGAGATGGAGTTTGACCGCTGGCTGATGGAATCTGTGTAACTGCAGGCGGCGTAGCTGAAACACCCGGTGCCGAGGATTCGCTCCGGTCCGTGGCGGGCGTGGATATCGATCCCGGCGTCACGCCTGTCGGAGTGTTTACCGGCGCGGATTCCACGTGTTCGGAACCGGCGGTCGAAGTCGCCAGCGTGTTGCCAGCGCTCTCGGCCTGCACGCCACACGCTGCAGCGAGCCACAACGTCCCCAACACGGCTGAAGCCGCTATTCGCGAGTTCCATCGAAACATATGTCGCCCCACCGTCTGAGCACAATGTTCGAGGGAATTGCGGAATGTAGGGCAGGCCTGTTTCGCCAGCAGTCACGCGGCGAACTCGCTAGGCGCGATCACGCAGCGAGACGACTACTTCAGCTCCTGCACCTGCCCGGCCAGCCAGCCCATCTCCTCGTCGGCGATGATCACCTGGTAGTCGATGAACACTTCCGACGGAACGCCATTGGTGGAATCGAACTCTCCTCTGATCGAAGCCGCGCCCTGGTCAATCGCCTCCTGGATCCGGTCGAACAGAGCATCCACCGTCACGAAATCGTCCCTGAACTGCTCGTCCACAGGTTGACCGTCCTCCACCCGAACCACGCTCTTCACCTCTCCACGCTCTACGGCCACGATCATCTGGGCTGTGAACTCGTCCAGGCAGAAGCATTGCCAATTGAAGTGATAGGTGTAGTCGAGCGGCGCAGTCGAATCCCAGAGCGCACGTGCAGCGTCCAACTCAGCCTGCAAATCCAGATGCACATTCACCACTTCCAGCTCTTCAATGAAGAACGCCTCCTCGTCATCCACCAGCTCCAGCACCGGGTTGAAGCGTGCCTTGATCGGGTATCCGGTCTCGGCATCGAACTCCAACTCCGCAAACTCCGGCTCCTGCGCAAGCCGCTGCGAAATCCAGCCGAATAGCGATGTCACCGTCTCGTATTCCAGTCCGCCCGGAGCGACGACCGGCTCGTCGCTGACCGCATCTGCGACGGAAACAATCTGGCCGCCCTCTACTCTGATTCGCACGGGCGAGTTGGCCTCAGGCGGGCAGAAGCACTGCCACCTGAAAACGAACTCGTAGCTCTGCGGACCGGACTCGAACCACCTGAACATCGCCTGGTCCAGGTCACGCCGCATCTGCTCCAGGTCGATCTCTTCGGGCAGGATGCGGAACTCGGTGAGCCTGTACGAAACCTCGTCGTCCACTGCACCTACGATCTGGTCGATTGAGACCGAGATCGGGTAGCCGAGGTCACGCTCAAACTCCACGTGCGTCACGAGCGATTCAGCCGAATTGAGAGCCTTCAGCGTCTCGTCGAAGATCTCGTCGACGGTCAGCGGGGCCGCCCATTCCGCGGAATCGACCTGTGAGACGATCTGTTGGCCATTGACGATCACCAGCACCGGGTCGGCAGGAGGGCAGAAGCAGATGCGCTCGAACATGAACTGGTAGTTCGTGGGCCGGTCAGAGTTCCAGCGAGCGAAGGCGTCCAGCACCTGTTGCCGGACATCAGGTTGTGAGGGCGTCGGCGTGGCAGGCGGCTTCGTTGGCGTCGGGGCGACCGGAGTCTCAGTCGGCTGCGCTGGAGTGGGCGTTGCCGTCGGCTCCGAAGCGGGTGTGTCAGAACCGCAGGCTACCGCGATAGCTGCCATGGCTGAGACCAGAATTCCTGCGATCAGTTTCTTGTTCAACGTGTTCACCACAAGCCCTCGTGCAGTTCTGTGAATATCCTTCAAAGACTAAGACGAGAATCCGGTTCGGAATGTTCCGCGCCCGTAGCAGTTTCATGAGCAGGCGCGATACTGGGCGTCCCGATCTCAAAGGCTCCGACAACTTCGACCCGACATCACCCAGAGGAGAGAACTTTGGCAGATAGACCACTCATCGGAATCACCATGGGCGATCCTTCAGGTATCGGCCCCGAAGTGGTCGCCGCCGCGCTGCAGCACCGCCCGCTGTACGAAGGCATGCGGCCGTTTGTGCTGGGCACCGTCAAAGATATGCAGCGAGCGCTCGAAGTCGTAGGAGCAAACGACCAGGTTGTAGCGATCGAAGACCCGTCCAGTGCAGCAGGCGAGCCGGGCACCATCGAAGTGCTATCGACAGGCGGTTACGAAGATACCGAGTTCCCCGTCGGCCAACTCTCCGCCGACTCAGGCGCAGCCTCGCACCACTGGGTTGAGACGGCGGCAAAGATGTCACTCTCTGGCGAGATCGCGGCCATGGTCACCGCGCCCGTCAATAAAGAGGCCTGGCAGATCTCCGGCAGCCCGGACCTCGGTCACCAGGAGGTGTTCAAGCGCCTAACCAACGCCCAGACCGTCTACACCATGCTGGTCAGCGGCAAGTTGCGCTGCATGCATCTGTCGACGCACAAGCCGCTCATAGAAGCCTGCAAGTTCGTTACGAAAGACAACATCCTCACAGCTACGCGCATCACTCACGAAGCGTTTACGTCATGGGGCTTCGAATCGCCTCGCATCGCCATCGCTGCCCTGAACCCGCACGCCTCAGACAACGGCCTCATCGGCGACACCGAGGCGAAGGAGATCCGGCCCGCAGTTGAAGCGGCGGTGGCAGAAGGCATCAACGCGACCGGCCCGCACCCGGCGGACTCGGTGTTCAACCAGGCGGTGAACGACCGCTTCGACGTCGTTTTGGTGATGTACCACGACCAAGGCCACATAGCGATCAAGGTCCACGGCTTCGAGGAGAGCATCAGCGTGAACCTTGGCATCCCGTTCATCCGCACGTCGGTCGATCACGGCACGGCCTTTGATATCGCGGGCCAAAACAAGGCGGATGCCACCAGCATGGTCGAGGCGATGAAGCTTGGCTCCGCGCTGGCGGCACGAAAAGGCATCGCCTAGGCGTCGACGAAGCGCCCCATAAAGATCGTGTCCGCATAGTCTCCGGGCCCGAACTTCATGTCGCGCACCCCACGCCCCTCCACTTCGAAGCCGTGCTTCTCGTACATGCGACGTGCCGGCTCGCTTGTCGACATCACAAACAGCGCCAGTTTCTCGATCTGCGGCGTCGTGTCGGCCCACTCGATCAGCCTGGACATCAGCAGCGAGCCGATGCCGCGACGGCGCCAGTCTTTCCTCACCCAGACATCCTTGATGTCGCAGAAGTGCGCATCGACTGCGTTGTCGCCAGTGCTGGCTTCTAGCGTGCCTATCAGTTCATTACCCACAACCGTCACCAGGCACAGGCTTCCGTCCCGTCCAGTCATCCGTTCGATCGCTTCCCGCTCATCCGACTCGGAACGCGAAAAGCTGTCCGGGGTGGCAAGCGTCAGCCTGCCCTCTTCGACGATAGACCGGTAGAGCGCTATCCGCTGCTGCGCATCGGAAGGCACAGCACTGCGGACGGTAACGGTCTCGCCCGAAGACAGTTGCGACGTGATGGGTTCGACAGTGGTCATTGAATCGTTCGTGCTGCGATCTGTTTCGTTCGGGCCGAGCGTACAACGGCATGAAGGCGATAATGTGTGTTTCACGCCCTTGTTGGGTGAAGCGGTGATAGCGTTGAATGGCTCAACGGAACGGAGACGCCGCTGATTAGCCGGCGACACCGACAAGCCCCGGAATAAACATGAGAATCGGATTCATTGGCGGCGGCGTGATGGCCGAAGCCATCATCACTGGAATACTGGACTCAGGACTCGACGCGCAAGTGTCGGTTGGTGAGCCCGTCGCTGTGAGGCGCGAATCGCTCGCCAAGCTCTCCGGCCTCAACGTCACCGCCGAAAACACCGAAGCCATCGTCGGCGCAGACATCGTCGTCCTAGCCATCAAGCCGCAGCAGTTCGAAAGCGTTGCGGAGTCGTTGGTTGGAGTGCTGCGTGAAGAGCAGACCGTTCTCTCGATCATGGCCGGGGTGAAGATGCATTCCATCGGCCTTAAGCTCAATCATCGCCGACTGATCCGCGTCATGCCGAACACACCGATGCAGGTGCGGCAGGGCATATCTGCCTGGACAGCCACAGACGAAGTGCCGGACGAGGTCATCGACTTCACAGGCCAGATGCTGCGAGCGCTAGGCGACGAGCTGAAATTCAGCGATGAGCGCTACGTCGATGTCTCGACCGCCGTGAGCGCGAGTGGCCCGGCGTACGTATTCCTCTTCATAGAGGCGCTCGCGGACGCAGGCGTGAAGCTCGGTCTGCCCGTGCATGTGGCGCGACACCTCGCCCGACAGACGGTGCTGGGCAGCGCGGCGTTGGCGAAAGAGACGGGCAAGCATCCGGCTGAGCTGAGGAACATGGTGACATCGCCGGGCGGCACAACGGCGGCTGGCGTGCACGCGCTGGAAGAAGGCGCATTTAGAGCGGTCATTTCGAACGCCGTGGAGGCTGCGTTCCTGCGTGGCGAAGAGCTTTCGGAAGGGAAGTGATGGACGCTGGAGCAATAGTCGGTGCGATAGCGACCCTCATGGAGATCGTCGCGTTCCTGTTGGTCGCCCGCGCCCTGGTCTCGTGGTTCCCGGACCTGAGGCGACACCAGATCGTGCAGTTGCTCTACGACATCACGGACCCGATCATCGAACCGCTCCGCAGAATCATCCCTCCGATAGGCCAGATTGACCTGAGCGTGTTCATCACCGTCTTCAGTCTCTTCATCATCGCCGAATCGCTCAGAGCGGCCGTCTGAGGACGTCATCTACTCCCTCCCTGTCAGGGAGGGAGTTAGAGGGTGGGTTGTCTGTCTGTCATTCTGAACTTGATTCAGAATCTCTCGCTGAACCAGGGCTCCACGGTCAGACCCCTCCGCGCTGGTCGGGATGACACATTCAAGGGTCGCAAGGTCCCCCCAACCGTCTTCACCTCAGCGTCACCTCGCCAGCCGCCACCGGCCATGCGCGTCCCGTCTCATCTCGCACAATCAGCCGTCCAGCCTCGTCAACATCCTCGGCGACCCCTGCTACCGCCTTCCGCTCGCCGCCGCCAGTGACAAAGGTCACCTGAACCGACTGTCCCAACGTCTCGAGCCGCTCCCGCCACGCAGGCACCACCGTGCCGCCACGCCGCACCTGCGTATAGAGCTCATCAACTCGTGCCATCAGCTCCCCAAGCAACTCTTCCCGATCAAACCGCCTCTCGGCTAGCTCACTCATGCTCACGGCTGGCAAGCCACCCGGCGATCGCTCCCGCATCCTCGAATTCACGTTCAGACCTACACCTGCAACCACCGCCAGCCCGCCTGCTCCCTGCGACGACTCCAGCAGGATTCCTGACACCTTCGCACCATCAACTCTCACATCGTTAGGCCACTTGATAGCGGCTTCAAACCCGCACTCCTCGTCCACCAACTCCGCAATTGCCAACGTGAGCAGCATGTTGATCTCACCGGCAATCGCCGGACGCGGCCTGAACAGCACCGAAAACAGCAGGTCCTCGCCCGGCTCCGACTCCCACACGCGGTCATATCTTCCCCGTCCCGCGGTCTGCTCATCAGTCCAGAGCACCAGTCCCTCCACGGCCCCCTCGCGAGACAGTTGCGCCAGGTCGTCCATCGTCGAGCCGGTCGACTCTATGTGGCGCAGTTCGCGGCCGATCACTGATTCTTCGTTTGGCATAGGTGGGATTCGGGTTGCGTTCGGGTGTGGGACGGGCAGCGCCGCGGTGTGCCGGTGCTCATCACGACGCGGTGGGTGTTTCCACTCATCGCAACTTGTAGGAACCGCGTTGGAGTGCCAACGGTGTGCGGAATACCTTGAAGGAGATGTGAGGAGACGCCGGCCCCCGTTCGGGAATTTGCTGGCAACTCAGTGAGCCGCAACGGGCACGTGCCCGATTGCCCGGACCGGACACAGGGAGACCAAGAAATATGGCCCAGAAGAAACGATCTAAGGCCAGCATCCTGAACGAGTTTACTCCGTTCCCGTCAGACAACGCCTCTGCCGAGGCTGCCTGGCGCCAGGCTCTGCTGCTCCGAGAGCTCTCTCGGGATGAGCGAGTAGTGGCACGAAAGCGCCGCTCCGAGGCAGAGTCTGCCCGCGCTCAGGCTGAGCACGAGGCGATTACCGCCACAAAGCAGCTCTGTAGCGAGCTCCAGGCTCAGGCCCGGATGAAGCTGCAGCAGGCCGAGGACACTCTTGCAGAGGCCCAGCGCGTCAAGGCAGATGCCACGGCACGCAGCTCTCGCATGGTTGACCAGGCCCAGACCGAGCTGGCGAAGGCTCAGAAGTCTCGAGAAGAGTCTGAGACCTACGCTGAAGAGGTCCAGGCGAACGCACGGTCCGCAGCTGAAGCCCTCATGGCCCAGACACGCTCTGGCGCCGAAGAGCTGGCGACACGCATGCGCCGTGAGACCGCAGAAGACATTCGCAAGATGCTGTCAGAGATCGAAGTCGCCCGGGCTTCTGCCGAGGACGAACTCGAGACCCAGCGCATCCTCACCGAGACCGCTCGTGTACGGGCGTTCTCACACGGCCTGGCTGCCGAGCAGGCGCCAGACCAGATGGCCAAGACCAACGACAACCTCGCTTCAATTGGTGACCTGAGTGCCTGGGAACAGAACATTCAGGAAGCTGAGATGAAAGAGGCTGCCAAGCCGGCCCCAAGGCGCCGCAAGCCTGCTGCAAAGCGCAAGCCCGCAGCCAGGAAGGCCTCCAGCCGCAAGCCCGCCGCAAAGCGTAAGCCTGCAGCTAAGAAGGCAGCCGCCAAGGCTAAGCCTGCTGCGAAGCGCAAGCCCGCAGCGAAGAAAGCGGTCAGCCGCAAGCCTGCCGCAAAGAAGGCCCCGGCACGCAAGCCCGCTGCAAAGCGGAAGCCTGCAGCCAGGAAGGCTCCGGCACGCAAGCCTGCACTGAAGGCAGTCGCCAGGAAGTCGCCCGCAAAGCGCTCCTCCTCACGACGCTCCAGCAAGAAGGCCGCGTAGCCGACGCTAGAAATAGCTAACGAGAGAGGCCGGGCGATTTACGCCCGGCCTCTCTTTTTGTCTTCAGATAGTCGGATGTCTTGCCCTCTCCCTCCCTGACAGGGAGGGAGTTAGAGGGTGGGTGGTCGGCTGCTTCGGCGGCTGCCAGTCAGAAGGATGACCCTCTCCCAAGCTGAGAGAGGGGATCGCTGTCATTCTGAACTTGATTCAGAATCTCTCGTTGAACCATTGATCAGCGGTCAGATCCCTCCGCTGCGGTCGGAATGACGTATCGAAGGAGCGGGGCGTCCTCCCCCCTCTCCCTCGATGGGAGAGGGATTAAGGGAGAGGGTGATGTCGGCAACTGGCCAACCACTCACACTCTCAGCCGCATCACATACCTTCGCGAACCGGCTTTTCCAGCCAACTCAAAACCGGCCCTCTCGAACATCGGCGCGAACCCCATGAACAGGTAACTCGGAGAGTCCGGGTCTACGGGATACGCCTCGATCACCGTCGCCCCATTCGACTTTGCATGCTCGACGGCACCGCCAGCAGTTGGTCACCCAGGCCGGAACCCCTCAGCCTGCGCGGGATGAAGAAACAGGCGATGGACCAGACGTTGTCCGCACCATCTGCGTCCCTCTCCGTACCGCCAAGCCCTTCGCGATAAGTCGGGCGCGGTGCCACAGAACACCATGCAACGGGCTCTTCATCGATGTAGCCCACAATGCCGATCGGCGTATCGGACTCAACAATCGTCCTGATCGCGGCCTTCTTGTCCGCGTTTGCATTGCCTCGGATCCCAGATGGACGGTCCCGCCACACCATGCACCAGCAGTACTTCGGCCCGCCGCGGCCCTCGAACAGCCGCTCGAAGTCAGGCCAACTGGCGTGGTCTACTTTCTTGAAATGCAGTTTTGGCGAATCGGCAGGCATCGATGGTTCCCGGTCGACGAACCTCTGGCAGGCTCGTCACCTCGGAAGAATAGCCGACCGCTTACGAACCGCCTCACCGCCTGGCAACCACTACCTGTTCACCATCCTGAGCATGAAGCCCGGCGCCACCCTGCTCATCAAACTGAGCTGAGCGCTCTGCCCCGGCGTGATCTGCTGCTTGCCCTTGCGGAAACCCTTCATGAACTTTGTAGCAAGCTTCTCAGGCGTGATCTTCGGCAGCGGGACGTCCTCGACCATCTCGGTGTCCACCAATGGCGGCATCAGTTCGACCACCTGAACGTTCGTTTCGGACAGTTGCTTCCTCAATGAAAGCGTCCAGGAGTGCACCCCGGCTTTGGTAGCCGAGTAGACAGGCGCAGCCACATACGGCACGAACGCCAGCCCGGACGACACGTTCACGATCGCCGCTTCCGGCTTCTTGAGAAGACCGGGCAGGAAGTGGTGCACCATGCGGACTGGACCGCTGAAATCGATATCGATCTCATTCAGCTGCGTCTCCAGCGTCACCTCGCCTTTTGCCACATCGAAGATGTGAAACACCCCGGCGTTGTTCACCAACACGTCGATGCCACCATAGCGCTCGTCACAAAGATCCCGCAGCTTCTCGATCTGCTCGGAGCTCGTCACGTCGACCTGAGCCACTTCCAACTCAGGGATCTGCTGCTTCGCCGCCTCTAGCCGATCAAGACTGCGGCCTGCGATCACCACTTTGCTGCCCTCTGCAACAAACTGCCTGGCGATCTCAAGCCCAATCCCGGAGCCTCCACCGGTGATCAGAACCGTCTTTCCTGAAGCGTCCATGCCTGCAAACCTCTGACCGTGCCGCCGTGTATTAGTTTCATGTCTGCGTGTAGATACACAGGAATTTAAAGCATAAACTTTAGATAATCAAGTCAATCTGGGCTTTGCTATGGTCGAACCGATGAAGCTAAAGAGTTACGGGCAGGCGTGCGCACTCGCCGCGGCGCTCGACGTCATAGGCTCCCGGTGGACGATCCTCATCTTGCGTGATCTTATGGGCGGTCCAGCGCGGTACGTCGACCTTCACCGCGGACTGCCTGGCCTCGCATCGAACCTTCTCGCCGACCGGCTCCGCGACCTCGAAGAGTTCGGGCTGATCGAGAAGACGACCGAAGCGTATGGAGTGACGCTCTACAGGCTGACTCCGCTCGGCGAGCAGACGCGGCCCGCCCTGGCGGAGCTCGGGAAGCTCGGGTTGATCCTGCGCGCATCAGACAGCGCAGGCCTGCTCGGAGATCCGGCGCCGCCGAAGAACCTCAGGTTCCTGGCAATCGCGTTTCAGTCGCTCTTCGCATCGGGCTGGCGAGAAGATCGGCCGTTCCAGCTCGGCCTGAAGGTCGATGACGAGTGGTTCACCATCGAGTCCGGCCCAGACGGACTGACCGTCAAGTACGAGAAACCGCCGGATGGAGTGCCGGCCCTTGGAGTCAGCTACGACGCGGTCAATGATGTCATCGTTCCCGGTGCAGACCTCGACAGATTTCGACGTGAAGCGACCGTGATCGCTGGCGGGCCAGAAGCTATCGACACTTTCGTGGATCTAGTCGGCGCCGCGATGGCAGCCTACTAGAACAGCAGGTAAGGCTCAGACTCCACCTGCAGGAAGTCTCCGGGCGGGAACTCCTTCAAAGCCTCTTCGTTGATGTCCGTGCCCCAGCCCGGGCCTTCCGGCGGCTTCGTGATCCCGTTCTCGATCACAAGTGGCTTCGTCAGGATCTGGTTGTAGCGCTCGAAAAAGCTGACAAAGATCTCTTGCATGAACGCGTTCTGCACCGACATGTCGAAGTGAATGCTTGAGACTGTCGAGATCGGCCCGTTCGAGTTGTGCGGCGCTATCGAAACGAAATGCGTCTCAGCCGCATGCGCGATCTTTGTGATCTCCGAGAAGCCGCCGCAGTGGCAGATGTCGGGCTGCAGAATACGCACAGCGTTCTCCTCCAGCAGAGGCTCGAACTCCCAGCGGCTGTAAAGCTGCTCGCCAGTCGAAACCGGCACATTCACAGAGCGAGCGAAAGCGCCCATCGCCTTGGCGTTGTCGTACAGGATCGGTTCCTCGAGCCATGCGATGTCGAACTCCTCGAGCCGTTGCGCAACGCGTCCTGCGCTCCACGGGTCCAGTCTGGCACGCACGTCGATGCCGATCTCGATCTCCGGCCCAACGGCCTCTCTGACGGCGCGGACCACTTCGACGCCGTGCCTGATCCGCTGCTGCGTGATCACCTGCGGACCACCGAACGGGTAAAACTTCAACGCGGTCCAGCCAGCGTCTTTGATACTCTTCGCCGCCTCGGCGTAGAGAGTTGCTGACTGGCGCATGGCGCCTGAACCGGCCGGAGCGTTCGGGTCGGGCTCGTTGGCATTTTCGAACCAGCCGTTGGCGTAGACGGCGATGTGGTCGCGGGTGGGTCCGCCTGCTAGCTCGTAGACGGGAACGCCGAGCGCCTTTGCCTTGATGTCCCACAGCGCAAGGTCGATCGCCGCAATCGCGGACATGGTGACCGCGCCGCCGGCCCATGTGACCCGGCGGTACAGCGAGGTCCAGATCTGCTCGATGCGCCGAGGGTCCTTGCCAACCAGGTATCGCCCGAAGTCGTTGATCTCAGCCTCAAGCGCAGCATCCTTGTACTGCAGGCTCCCCTCACCCCAACCTGTCACCCCCGCATCGGTCTCAATCCTCACAAACAGCCAGTTAGTCCCGGCGGTCTTGTGAACAGGAGTGGAGGTGCGAAAGGTGGTGACGTTGGTGATTTTCATGGATTGATAGGAACCAGGTTGTGGAGGGACTCGGCAGACCGGCCGTGAGTCTACACGCGACGCGATAGGAGTTCACTGGCTGGGCAACATCAAAAAGAAAGGCCCCGGATATTCCGGGGCCTTTCTTTTTGGGGCAGTAAGGGAAGAAGTCTCCACTAAGACAGACTAACTTGATCCCCGCCAAAACGAACTGAAGTAGTAGGCGACTGCTCCAACACCACCCAACCCAAGGAAGATGTTGCGGAACGTCCCCGTGGTCTCGAGGACTCCGTCGAGTACGACACCTGTGATGTACATTCCAAGTACAACAATCACAGGCGCAACTATCCACCTGACAACAAGCTGTTCAATGTCTTCGTCCATTTGTGATCTCCATGTTTAGTCGGCAGGTTCCGTACGGAAGGTAGTGTTGGTTCGCTGAGCAGCGCTTCGGCGAAACGTTGACCGTTGGTCTTGATCTCGACCCATACTGTCTGAAGTCTCAACTTCGATTAACCGAGTGTGACCTGATTTGGTCGCCTCGATATCCGGTACACGGCGATGCTTGCCGATAGGTTCTGGCTTTTCGGCGCCAGGAACGTCGGCTTTCACCCTCCATCCATCGCTTTCGAGATCCCTCTTTAGTTTTCTGACCTTGTTGTCGTGGGCCGTTTGGCTGGTTCTTTTTCTTTTGGCCATTTGTTTCCTCATGATTGAACAAGGGACAGCGCCGTCAAGTCTGATCAACACGCGATATCCCAAGGTCGAATCGACAGTTGCGGACTAAGTTGGGGTAATTGGAAGTACAGATGCCAGGTCAATCACGTCATTCGCCAAGATCAATAGCGAATAACTGACTGATTTGTGAGTCGGAGAAGTCTGGTATCGTTCCCGGCGATCTGATTCACTGCACAGAGAGCGGTGACTGGCTACGTGGCGCCTGAGCGTCCAGCCTAACTAAGTGTTTGCTTGCAGTAAGAACTTCAGTGACCTTTCGAAGGTCGGGGTTTTGACCGTCGGTGTGGACGCACCGTTACGGTCTTTGGTCCGGGTTTTTTCAGACCAGACTTCTTAACTGGCATCGGCATCACCTCCTTTCAGGATTTTCGCCAGCCACCACTCTCTGTGCAGTGACATCAATACATAAAAGCAAGAGGCCCCGCACTAGCGGGGCCTCTTGCTTTTATGTAGCTAACATTTACTAAATCCACAGCTATAGCACTTCTGGCAGCCTTCTTCGTGGGCGAGCGGGTTTGAGCAGTCAGGGCATAGGTCCGCAGTTACAGCCGCAACCTGCGCCGCCGTCGCTGCAGCATCGTCATCTACTGAGACCGTCACCGGCACATCGTCCTCGGCTTCGAAGCGCTCTACAGGGACTGCCGTCGGCATGCCAAGTTCCTTCGCAGACGGAGCGCCGAACATCGAAGGCTGGCCGTGGTCGCCACCCTGCAGCCGCGCTCCCTGCTGCTTCAGGATCCGCTCCATCGCAACAGCGATCGCATCAGGACCTGAGAAGATCACCTGGCCGTCATCGAACGCAGGCTGGTCAGACGAGATGCCACGCAGTGACTTGATCACCTCCTGCGGGTCCACGCCAGAGCGCAGAGCCAGCGAAGCCAGCCTCGTCACGCCCTCGGCCATCGCAGCGTGCGTGCGGCCGCCCTTTCCGAGCGTCGCGAACACCTCGAACGGCCTGCCGTCCGCAGACATGTTCACCGTCACGTACATCTTGCCCTGGCCAGTGATGATCCGCTTCGTGATTCCGTATAGATCGGTCGGCCGGTCCATCGGCGTCACGTACTGCGGGAGGCCAGCCTCCGCCGAAGCAAGCGTCGGTACAGTCGGCTCCAGTTCGAGCTCCTCCTGCACCACAGGCTCTTCCTCCGCAGCCACTTCCTCGACGGCCTCTTCCTCGACAGACTCCACACCAGCCTTCAGGTCTTCTGGTCTCTTGTCCTTCGTCGAGTCGTGACCCGAGGTCAGCACCTCGACCTCACGGCTGCCTGATCGGTAGACGGTGATGCCCTTGCAGGCCGTCTCCCATGCGAGCATGTACGAGTCCTTCACATCCTCAACAGTCGCCTCGTTCGGGAAGTTGATCGTCTTCGAGATCGCAGCGTCCGTGCTCTCCTGGAACGCCGCCTGCATCAAAACGTGGTCACGAGGGCTGATGTCTGATGCGACGTGGAACAGGCGCTTGACGGCAGCCGGCACTTCGTCTCGGTCCTGCAGCGAGCCGCCGTCTGAGAGGTGCGCCATCAGGTCTTCCGAGTAGAAGCCGCCGTCCTTCGCCATCTTCTCCAGGTTCTTGTCGACGTAGAACAGCGTTTCGCCACCGAGGATGTTGTGCTTCCTGAAGGCCAGCGAGAAGATCGGCTCGATGCCGGACGAAGCTCCCGCGATCATCGAGATTGTGCCGGTTGGAGCGACCGTCAGGCGGCATGCATTCCGCATCGCTCGCTCGCCGGCCTTCTCCTCCTCTGAGCCAACAAACGCTGGATACGCTCCGCGCTTCTCAGCCAGATCGGCTGACTCGTCGTCCGACTGCTCCTTGATGAACTGCATCAGTTTGCGGCCCATCTCAACGCCTTCTTCGGAGTCGTATGGCAGGCCGAGCTGCACCAGCATGTCTGCAAAGCCCATCACGCCGAGACCCACCTTGCGGGTCTGGAGGTTCATCTCCTTGATCTCGGGGATGGCGTACTGGTTAGCGTCGATGGTGTTTTCGAGGAAGTGGACAGCAAGGCGCGTCATGCGGCCGAGGCGTTCCCAGTCGAGGTCTGGCTTGCCGTCTTCGCCGTCGATCACGAACTTGCCGACATCGATCGAGCCCAGGTTGCATGACTCGTTACCCAGCAACGGCTGCTCGCCGCACGGGTTGGTTGCGGTGATGCGGCCAAGGTGGCGCACCGGGCTGTGGCGGTTCACATGGTCAAGGAAGATCATACCCGGCTCACCGTTGCGCCACGCGCCGTTCACGATCTTGTCGAACACCTCACGGGCGTTCAGCTCTCCCATCTTCTTACGCGGCGAGTCCGGGTCTGATGGCTCCTCACGGAAATACAGGTTGTAGTTCGTGCCGTCCTTCACGGCCTGCATGAACTCGTCGGAGGCGCCAACAGAGATGTTGAAGTTGTGGATCTCGCCTTCGACCTGCTTGCACTCGATGAACTCGAGGATGTTCGGGTGGTGAACGTCCATGACGGCCATGTTTGCGCCGTCACGCTTTCCGCCCTGTGTAACTAGGCTGGAGACAGATGAGAGGTGGCGCAGCACGTTGATCGGTCCGCAGGCCTTGCCATGCGTTGTTGAGATAGACGAGCCGGAAGGGCGGATCTCGGAGAGTGCAAAGCCGGTGCCACCACCGAACTTCTGCACCATCGCAGCGTCGTGCGCCGCCTTCATGATGCCTTCCATCGTGTCTTCGAGTGGCAGCACGAAACAGGCGGAGAGCGTGCCCTGGCCGGTGCCCGCGTTCATGAGCGTGGGTGAGTTCGGGACGTACTCGAGCGCCGCCATCGCCTCGTAGAACTCCTGCTCAAGCTGTTCGACCTCTGCTGCCGACGCGCCGTATTCGGTGTCTGCAGATGCCAGTGCTTTTGCGACCCGACGGAACATGCCGTTTGGCGTCTCGGCAAGCTCGCCCGAGTCGTTCTTCATCAGGTAGCGCTTCTCCAGCACAACCTGCGCGTTGTCAGATATCACCGCCGGCTCGAAGTCCGGTGTGGCGTTGTAACCCTGTGCGGAAATCTCGTCTGTAGCGTTCACTGTGCCCCCCGTAGTGATGCTCTCTGCCGTGGTTTTGACATGTCCGTTGGAGTTATGCGTAGTTGTCATGCGCTCTCTGTATGTTCTTCGTCTATTCCCTCTCCCGATTTCGGGAGAGGGTCAGGGTGAGGGTTCTCTTCTTACTTCTTAACCCTCGGCCTTCCTCGTTTGGCCCCTCGACCGTTCCGGCCCCGTCGACCTCTATCTGCCAGCCTCGGCACATCATCCGGTATCAGCGGAAGCTGGCTCCTGTCGTCTTCCTCATCGTCCTGTCCGTCCCTCAGCGATGCGATCGCCTTCTCGAACTCCTCCTCGTCCTGGAAGTCCCGGTAGACAGACGCGAAGCGGATGTATGCGACCCGGTCCAGCGACCGCAACCGCTCCATCGCCATCTCGCCAATCACCCGGCTCTCCACCTCCGCCTTCGTCAGCTTGTGCAGCTCGTTTTCGATGTCGGTAACCATCTTAGAAATGGCT
>JANQQP010000014.1 GCA_028285005.1 Dehalococcoidia bacterium
AGGTATCTTCTCCCTCCCTGACAGGGAGGGAGCTAGAGGGTGGGTTGATGTCTGGGCTTTGCCCAGACCGGGCGCGGCAAGCAGCGCCCCTACCGGATCTCGGCTACCAGTTAGAAGGATGACCCTCACCCTAGCCCTCTCCCAAGCTGGGAGAGGGGATTGAGCCTCTACCCTTCCAGCTCCAGATCTCATCGGCGAAGGCGAAGAGTTGGGGTGTGCCGCCTGAGTGGATGAAGACTACCGGGACTGTGGGGTCGACGCGGCCGGCTCGGATTTCGGCGATCAGCGCGGCCATTGACTTGCCGGTGTAGTTGGGGTCGAGGATCAGGGCCTCGGATTTGGCGGCCATGTGCATCGCTTCGAATACGCCGTCGAACGGCACACCGTATGCGGGTCCGGTGTAGTCGGTTAGCACATCGAGATCACCTGCTTCGAGCGCGTGCGGTAGTTCCAGCTGCTTCGCCACCGCCTCAGATCGCTGCACTGTAATGTCATTGAACTGTTCGACTTCGCCGGGCGAGTACATGACTGCAGTCGCCGACCACGGTAGTCCGCGGTTCTTGGCGTACAGCCGCAGACCTGCGATGGACCGTCCCGTCAGACCCCAGAAATGGACCCCACCAGCTAGACCGGCCTCGTGGAGCTGATGCTCAAGCTCCAGCCCGGTCTCGACGAAACCGAACATGCCCATCAGGTCGGCGAACTCCTGACGGGGCACCACGAACGGCTTCTTGCCCTCCGCTTCCAGGTCTTCGACAAGCCTGTCGACCATCTTCTCTGCGTACTCGGCGGGCACTCGGTGAATCTCGGCGCCCATCAGCTTGCAGAGCAGCAGGTTGCCGGTCAGCGGCTTGTCGACCTTCTCTGTAGAAACGAGGATGTAGCGCAGGCCGGCGCGGGCACACGAGGCGGCGATGAAGCGGGCCTGGTTGGAGTGATAGTCGTTGACGTTGATAACGGTGTCGTAGCCGTTTTCAAGGATGTGAGCGGTTGCGAACTCGAAGTGGCGGCCCTTGTTGCCACCGAATGCGAGGCCGGTGGTGTCGTCTCGCTTAACGAGGATTCGTGGCACCGGCGAGCCGGACTTTCCGTTTGACCCCGAACTGGCTCTGACCGGGACTGTCGCTTCGATAGCGCGTCGGAGACTCGATGCCTCTTCGAGTCGCGTGTTGAGGTGCGACAACTTGAAGCGGTCTAGTTTTTCGATGCCGGATGCGATGTGGTTGCGTGTGACGGTTTGCATTCTTCTGTCCTGCGGAGTCACAACTTTACTCCGTCACCCGGTCAGTACGACGGGCGGTTGTGCTCCTCGCGGAGACGGCACAGAATGTGCGTCGGAAAGAAACAGCAACCGAGCGAGAAGCAATGAAGATCACCAACCTGAAAGTGACGCAGGCGGCGATGCACGATCAGCCGCTGCTAAACAGCACCGGCGTTCATGAGTCGTTCCGGGTGCGGACGATCGTGCAGATCGAGACCGATGATGGATTCACAGGCGCGGGCGAAGCGCCGCACGACCTTGCGGAGATCATCGAGCCGAACCGTGAATGGCTGATGGGCTGGGACCCTCGGCAGGTGACGCAGGCACGCCTGAATTTCAAAGGCACGCCGGGCGCCTGGGCGGCTGTGGAGACTGCACTGCTGGATGCGGGCGCAAAGCATGCCGGCCTTCCGGTCTGCGACTACATCGGAGGCCGGGCTCGAGACAGGGTCGAATGGGCGGCTTACCTGTTCTACAAGTTCGCCGATGAGAACGGCGTGGGCGAGGTTGCGACCGGAGAAGCGCTTGATCCAGAGGGATTCGTGAAACAGGCGGAGGAGTTCGTCGACAAGTACGGATTCAAGGCTCTGAAGATCAAGGGCGGCTTCTTTCACCCAGACGTCGACATCGAGACCTTCAGGCTGCTGCGCAAGCGCTTTCCGAAGTCGGATGGCTACGAGATCCGCATCGATCCGAACGCGGTCTGGAGCGTCGAGACTTCGGTCAGGGTTGCGAAGGAGATCGAGCAGTACGAGCCGCAGTATCTTGAGGACCCGACCGACACGATCGAGATGCATGCGGAGGTTAAAAAGCACACCGATATTCCGACGGCTTCGAACATGTGCGTTTCCGCGTTCTCGCATGTGAAGCCGAATGCGCAGATCGGCGGGATCGACGTGATCCTCGGCGATCACCACCACTGGGGCGGGATCCTGGCTTACAAGGAGACGGGCGTACTGTGCCGCGTGATGGGATGGGGGCTTTCAGGTCACTCGAACAACTCGCTGGGTGTTTCACAGGCTGCGATGCTGCATGCCTGCGCGGCGACACCTGAGCTGAATTTCCAGGCCGATACGCACTACCCGTGGACGGATGAGGACGGCGACATCATCAAGGGCGGAAAGCTGCAGTTTGTGGATGGCGCGATGGAGGTGCCGGACGCGCCGGGACTTGGCGTCGAGGTGGATGACGATGCGCTGGCCGAGCGGCATGAGCAGTTCTTGCGGGAAAAGCCGGATAACCGCGCCGACATGATCCTGTCGATTGACCCGGATGCAAAACCGCGCGACGGCTCATGGACTGGCTACAACTTCCCGAACTACAGCAAGCCACGCTGGTGAGAGGCGGAGCCTCGTTTTCGTTTTTGGGACGGCGGTTGAGCCGGACTAGAAGTCGGCGACCCTGGGCTTCAGTTCGTTGGCGTAGTACGCCGGCACCTCGTCTGAGGCGAAGTTGAATAGCTGGAGTTGAGTCTCTTCCAGGCCAAGTTCTGCGAACTGCGCAAACTTGTCGACCACTTCGTCCGTGAGGCCGACAATCCAGTTGCTGGCCTCGACCTTCTGCTGTCGGTACGCGGCTGGAGAACCGGTGGCGCCGCTCATCTGCATGTGGTGGCGAGTGAGCCTGTCGAGCGACCGTTCGTCACCGGCGATCAGGCCGAACACCATCATCGTCCTGTGAATCGTTGCAGGATCGCGGTCGACGGCGTCGCACGCGGCGTTGAGAACGTCGATCTTGTGCTTGTAGGTTTCCACCTGCATGTTGACTGCATTCCACTCGTCTGCGTATTTTGCGACGAGCGGCAGCGTGCGCTTTTCGCCGGAGCCACCGATCGTGATTGGCGTGTCGGCACCGAAGACGGGTTTCGGGATCGTGTCGACATCGGTCACCGAGTAGTGCTTGCCCGAGTAAGACGCAGGTCCGGGACCCCACATCGTCTTGATCAGGTTGATCGCCTCTTCCAATCGTTCGAAACGCTCCCTGGTTGATGGGAACGGAATGCCGTACGCCTCGTGCTCCGGGCCGTGCCAGCCTGCTCCGAGGCCGAGCTGATAGCGGCCATTGCTGAGCTGGTTGATCTGCGCTGCCATGCGTCCGACGTCGACCGGAGACCTGAAGGTGACCGGGCTGACGAGCTGGCCAAACCTGATGCGCTTAGTCTCACGTGCGGCGACAGCGAATGAGAGAAAGGCGTCGATGGAACTCTGATGCGAGCCGATGAAGTAGTGGTCGGAGCGGAACACGGAGTCGAGGTCGAGTCGCTCGGCGGTGTGCAGGATGTGGATCCAACGCTCCCAGGTCAGTCCGGCCTGTCCTTCAACCATCAAGCCAACGCGCATATTTTGTCTCGTTTCAGGTAGTACGGTTTCGAATTCAGGCAGTGCAGCCTACACGATGAATCACGCTGCGGCCTCGTCCAGCGAGCGCACCGACCACACTCTGAAGTAGAGCATCCAGAGCACCGACGCGATCATCCCGAAAGCTGTGATGAACAGCGTCTCTCTCAGTCCGATCAGCTCACCCATCGCACCGCCCACAAGCGCGCCGATGGGAACGGCGGCTCTGGAAGAAACGACAAGTATCGAAGTGACGCGTCCCTGCAGAGCATCGGGAGTGATCGCCTGCTTGATACTGACGCTGCCGATGTTGTACATCACGAAACCGGCTTCGGTGAGGAGCCCGCCAGCGATCACGGTGATGGCGATAACGATAGTCGTGCCTTCGGCCAGCGGCAGCGCGAGATCGCCAATGCCGATGATCGCGATGCCGATCGTGGTTATCCGGCCGATTCCGATCCGAGAGCTGTATCGAGACGAGATGCCTGTGCCGATGAAGAGGCCGATGCTGCCGATCGCGAAGATCAGTCCGATGGTGCCCTCGCTCAGTCCGAGTACCCGGACCATGTAGAGGATGTTCACGGCCTCGAATGCGGATGAGAACAGGACGGCCATCGCCTGGCCGCTTCCGATGCCCAGTAACACTCGCTGCTGCCTGAAGAATCTCCAACCCTCGCGGATCCCGCCGGATGAGCCGTCTTCGTCGTTGGCCTGGGCGATCTCCTCTTTCGCCTTGATTCGCCTGAACAACACGCCTGAGAGTCCGTAGAGACCCGACCCGAAGAAGAGTGCGAACGGTGCGGTCAAAGCCTGGGCCAGGAAGCCAACGACAGCAGGGCCTACCGAATCAGCTCCGGAAGTTGCGAACTCGAGCTTGCTGTTGGCTTCGACGAGCTGGTCTTTGCCGACTATCGATGGCAGCAGTGACCGGTAGGCGATCTGGAAGAGGATGCTCATCGTGCCGATGCCAAAGGCGACGACGTAGACGAGCTCGATCGTCAGAACGTCGAGCAGGTGTGCGACCGGTATTACTGCGAGAAGAAGCGCCCTGCCGATATCTGCTGCAACTATGACCGGCAGCCGCTTCCTGCGGTCAATCCATGAACCCATCGGCAGGCCGAAGACGGCGGGCAGGCCGGCCATGGCGGTGACGATGCCCATCTCCAACGGCGTGGCATCGAGCACAGACACCGCGGTGAGCGGCAGCGCCAGGTACAGGAATTGGGTGGCGAAGAGCGAGGACGCCTGCCCGCCCCACAGCTTCCTGAACTCGCTATGGAGCCACAGGCCAGTCAACTGCATGGCAGGCGCGCTTTCTGCTGGGAGACCGTTGGCACGTGGCCAGATCTGCGCTGTCAGTGAATTAGCAGTCGGACATGTCGACTGCTAATTGGTGCCGGATTCTAGGAACCACCAGGAAACGATGTCAAGGTGACGCCAACCGAGCCTCCTTGATGGAGCACTCAGGTCACCAGAAGCGGCCTGCGGTTGTCAAACTGGGGCGGTCCTTCGGCGTCTCATCCCGACCAAATGCGGAGAGATCTGACCATGGATCCACGGTCGAACGAGAGATTCTGAATCGAGTTCAGAATGACATGCTGTTCGCATCCCGAACTTTTCGAAGTGTTGGCGACCTTACTGACCCAGTTTTGGACTAGCCCGAACCTAGAGCTCCCTAGTTCGTACTCCCCACGAACGGGCGGTTCTTTTCGTAGGTGCCCTGGACTATGGGTTTGGCTTCTACTGAGAGCCAGTCCTCGAGGATGTCCGTGTAGAGGCCTCGGAAGTCGTTGTTGTAGCGCAAGTCGCCTTCGACGAGGGCCGAGGTCTCGATCTCCGGGTACTCGTTGTAGTGGCCGCCCTTAACCTGGTCGCCGATCAGGAACGAGACGCCGCCTGAGCCGTGGTCGGTGCCGGTGCCGTTGTCCTTCACCCTGCGACCGAACTCCGAGAACATCAGCACCATCACTTCATCGCTGCGCCCGGCCTCTTCGAGGTCCTGGTAGAAGGCCGCGAGAGAGTCGGAGATGTGGTGCCACAGGCGTTCCTGCGTCTTCACCTCATCGGCGTGCGTGTCGAAGCTTCCGTACTGCGTATAAAAGACGCGAGTGCCGAGGTCGGCCATGTGGACCTGCGCAACGCCCTTGAGGCTGCTGGCAAACGGGTTGTCCGGGTATTCGACGTTTGAGCGGTACTTGCCCGGCGCCGTAGACAGGATCTCGGCGCCACGCAGCGCGTCCTGGCCGGTCTTGCCGAGGTAGTCCATCACGGCGCCGCTGCCAATAGCGGGTGAGTAGATTCGGTTGAAGGTCGAAAGCGCCTTTTCTCGCTGCTGCTGGCCTTCGATGCCGGTCAAAAGGCCGTAGTTGTTGAGGTCGCCAACCGACGCAACCGGAACGCCGGGTGCTGCGAGTGCTCGAGGCAGGCCGTTCGAGAAGTTGACTGCGGTGACGACGTTTTCGCCCGTTGGATCCAGTTCCTTGACCGCCTGGCCGAGCCAGCCTTTGTCGCCGACTTTGGTGGGCTCGGCTGTGTGCCAGATGTCCATCGACCGGAAGTGGGATCGGTTCGGCTCCGGGTAGCCGATGCCGTGCATGATGGCGACCTTGCCGCGGTCGTAGAGGTCCTTGACGGGCCCCATGCCGGGGTTGAGGCCGAGGCCGTCATCGAGTGGGATGACCCTGTCGTCGGTGATCTTGAGGTTGGGGCGGGCGTCCTTGTAGTGGCCGTTCTCGTAAGGGACGACGCAGTTCAGGTAGTCGTTGCCCCCCGAGAGCTGGATTACGACCAGTACCTTTTCTCGCTCTTTGGCCAAGGTTCTTTCTCCTGTCTGTCCCCTCTCCCTTGATGGGAGAGGGATTGAGGGAGAGGGTGAAACCGGCAACTCTTCGACGGCTCACGATGGCGGGTTAAGCGTCGACCTTTGGTCGACAACCCCTCTCTCTAACTCTCTCCCGCAAGGGGAGAGAGGATTACGTGTTGTTCAGCTCCTTGTTTCGTACACCTGGAAGCGGTGGCGGTTCGTTTCAAGGACGTACAGCCTGCCCTCTTCGTCCACCTCAACGGCGACGGGGTCCCAGAAGTAAGACTCGATGCGTGCCGAGACTTCATGTGGGTCATCCGTGTCTACTTCGATGACGGGCTGGAACGACTCTCGTGCGCGCTGTTCGTCTGCGTTCGCGGCGAGATACTCCGTGGCCCACGGTGAGAGCGTTGCCTGGCCTCTAAGGCTGGTCTGGAAGCGCCAGTCGGAATCGAACACCTGCACGCGCTGGTTCATCCAGTCTGCAACGAAGATGGAGCCGTCCGGACCGACAGCGACATCAGACGGCCTGTTGAACTCGCCTTCGCCGTTGCCGGGCTTGCCATACATGCAGACGAACTCGCCGTCTGGCGCGAAGCACTGGACTCGATCGTTTCGCCAGTCTGCGACGTAGATGCGGCCGTCAGGGCCGACGCAGATGCCCCACGGGTAATTGAACTGCCCGCGACGCTGCCCCTGAGAGCCGAACTGAGAAATGTACCTGCCATCTGGTGTGAACTTCTGGACTCGGTGGTTCAGGTGGTCGACGACCAGGAGGCTGCCCTGCCGGTCGAAGGCAAGTCCGCTGGGACCGTTGATCTGTCCGGGCTTGTCGCCGGTCTCGCCCCAGGTCCGGACCAGGTTGTTCCTGGCATCGAACTCAGTGATGCGGTTTAGCTTGTCGTCGGCTGCGTAGAGGTGGTGGCGGCCATCGATCGCCAAAGCGGTCGGCTTAATGAACTGGCCTTCTCCGGTGCCATGGCTGCCGAACTCGCCGTGAAAACTGTGCTCGAGGTCGCATTCGCCGATGCGTAGACCGGGCGTCGCGGTGTGGGAGCTGCGGCTCATGACGAAGACGTGGCCGTCTGAGCGGACCGCTATGTCGGTCGGCAAGTGGAACCCTCTGCCACCAAAGTCAGCAGTGAAGCCCACGGTTGTGAGGTACTTGACGTCTATGCTCGAGCGGGCTTTGGTGGTCATGTCCTCTACGCCAGTTGAAACTCTCTTGTAGCTACCGCTAGCTGGAGCACTGAGATGATTGTCTGCTCAATCGCCGCGGTCCTGGCAGCACCTGACAGATTCTCAGCTTCGGCCAGTTGCGCTGCGGCGAAGTCGACGATCTCTTGCCTGGTCTCGTCGCCTAGCTCCAGGTATCCGAGGTTGTCGAGGCTTGCATCAACGAGCGCTGCGGCATCGCCTTCGCCGGCCGTCGGCTTGAGGCTGTCGAGGATCTTGCGCACACCGGGACGACTGGTGTCGCCGAGCACCTTTGATGCGTAGTTGACTCGCTGCATCATCGAACCGGTGCTGACCCAGTCCTCGCCGCCCTGCCAGCCTTCGACCGATGGCGGTGCGAGCAGTCCCTGGCCCATGAAACCACAGGAGGCGTTGGCGTCATATACGTCGTCCGTGGGCCAGTCGTAGCCGCCGGATAGCCGGAGAGAGCCGACTACGACCTCCACCGGGCTCTTTATGCGGGCGTTGCGTGTCGCCTCGGCCTTGAAGAAGTCTGAGTTGAAGGTGGTGCGGAGAACTTCACCGATGTTGTAGTCCGAGTTGAAGTAGGCGTCAGCCATGATCTCGATCGCTTCGGGATCACGCGGTGGTAGATGAGGCCACTGCGGAACCGGAAGCTCGTCCGCGACAAAGTGGTGATAGAGGTGACGGGCGATGAAGCGCGCTGTCGCCGGCTGCTTGCAGATGATGTCGACGATCTCTTCGCCGTTGAAATCACCGGTCTCACCGAGGAAAGTCTTGTCACCGTGATCGTGGTCTGAGTCGTCGTATTTGAACTGCCAGCCGATGTAGCCGTATGGCCGAGCCGTGTTGTTACGCATCTTCTGTGCGTTGTACGGCTCGTTGGCGATCGTCCAGCCGGTGAATGCTCGGGAACATTCGTAGATGTCTTCTTCGGTGTAGTTGCCGACGCCCATCGAGAAGAGTTCTAGTATCTCGCGGCCGTAGTTTTCGTTGATTGCGCCGTTGTGGTTGTCCTGGTTGTCGAGCCACATCAGCATCGCAGGGTCTTTGGAAAGGCCGAGGAGCAGGTCTCGATAATTGCCGAGACCGAGTTTCCTGAACATCTCGAGCTGGGTCATGATGACCTTGCCCTGGATGAGCTTGGTCTGGCCCGTTGCGAAGACGCGATGCCAGAAGAGCGTGATCTTCTCGAGCAGCGGCGCGTCCGTCGTGACCATGCGGTAGATCCAGTTGGAGCCAGTTGCAGGCTGAATCCGAAGGTCTGACTGGTCTACGTGGTAGCGCCGGATGATGTCCTGCGGCATCGACTCGACGGACGGTGGGCTCAGGAGGTGGTCGACTGTGGCCTCATAGCCCGCATCGGTGAACCGGTCGATCTCCTCCCTCGTGCCGCCAAAGCCCGCTCGCCTCAGGAGATGGGACATGAGCTGCGTTTCGGTCGCGGCAGGTTTTGTGACCATTCTCCGGCTCCAACAGGGCCGCGCTCCTGCTGCTGGAGCGGCGGGCCCGAACGTGTGTGCACTGATTCAGGGTGGCCGGATTATAAAGAAGTGAAATGGCGAGCGTTTGAGGTCAGTTGAGTCGCAATAGCGTCGGCGCAATATGCGTGTACGATCTGCACGCGCCGGAACAGGCAAACATGTAGCACGAAGTCGAACGGAGGGACGCATGGCCGATCAAGAGACTGAGGCACCAGCGCCGAAGACTGCGCAGGAGTCAGATCCACCCACGACTATGTTCGCGATCGCGCTTATCGGGTCCGTCGTTGGGATCATCTCGGTGGTCGCGTTCGACTTTGGCGGCTGGTACGAGCGAATCGCTTTCGGTATCACGCCTATCCAGCGCTGGCACTACATTGGCATCTTCGAAAACCCGATCCAGTTCATAGTGTTCGCGGCGATCGCTGTAGCCCTCGGGTATTCAGGCTACGTTTCGTTTACGGCCATCCGTTCAAAGTCATACCCGAAAGACCGGCTGATGCGGAACGGATTGCTGCTGTCTGCAGTTTCGGCCGCAGTGCTTCTCGTGATCGCCATCATCTTCGCCGCAGCTACGCTTCCGGACGAGCCAGAAGACTGGTGGCTCGATACCGGCTTCTACGGCGGATTCATCGGCGCCGGCGTATCCGCTGCGATGTTCTGGCTCGCGAGGCGGAGCGCTAAGTCGGCCGGATCAGGAGCCAGTTAGTCGGCGGCTGCGTTGAGCACGAACAGAATGGCTCCGGCCAGCATTACTAGCAGGAAGGCAAGGAACGCGAACAGCCCAAGTAGTGTCCGCTTCCGGCTCGATGTGCCGTTGAGGCCGCGGTCACGCAGCACGCTCTGGTGAAGCTGATACCCGCTGGCGCCTCGTCGCGGGTCGTTCGCCAGAGGATGCTTCACCTCAGCGGGGACTGGCGAGACACCGGTTGTGTGTCGTGGGTCGTATATCGGGGGCAGGTTCATGGTCGGCCTCCGTAAGACTGTTTTCGGCTTCAACTTGCCTGTTCTGAGAGTAGCAGCCCATTGCGAAGGAACAATGGAGCGCCGCGAAGCGTCTGTTGTTCGAGGCGGCGGCTTATTGTCCGTGAGAGAGTCGCACGCCACAGCGGTACATTTCAGTTCGAGGGACGCTCATATGAAGTACAGGTTCGCTGTTGTGATGGCTCTGGCGGTGGGTGCTGCTGCTCTGATCGCCGCATGCGGCTCAGAGGCCGATTCGCCTGCAATAGACCCAACTTCGACTCCAGTCCCGTCGACTGCAACTCCAACGAGCACACCGGTCCCGGCGACAGCCACTGTCGTGGTGCCTACTTCAACACCTGTGTCGACTGCGACCGCGGCTCCGACTTCCACACCTACACCGATTGGAGCGATTTCCAGTATCGACCTGGACAGCCTCAGTTGCGTCAACTTCCATCCCGGCGTTCCAAACCCTGACGGGCCGAATCACTGGTATGACGTTTCTGCCTCTCTCACCAACAACGGAAATGAAACGGTCCCGGTGCTCGCCGAGTTCGTGATCATGGACTCGGAATTGAAAGTGCTGGCAGAGGCGTTGCCGCCGGTCAGAGAGATCGCCCCCGGTCAAACGGCGAACCTGTTCGAGAAGATCGAACTTGTGCTTCAGGCGAACGATTTCAGGTGCAGGCTCAAGATCGTATCTGCAGACGACCCGGACGGCGTCAACGCGGTTGCGTCAGTCGACGTGGAGTCGATCTTCGCGCCCTAGCAGACGGCAGGGCTGCCCACGCTACAGGTTGCAGCTTCCGCCCGGGTTCTTGCTGACGGAGCTGCGTGCGAACAGCTCGCCGCCATCTGATAGCTCGGAGAAGCCCAGGTTCCAGGTCAGCACGCTGCCATCTTCGTCCGTAGCGTTAGACTCCCGGATATGTCCCGGCATCTCGACTGTCCACTTGACTGAGATGAAGTCTTCGAAGCTGGACTCGAGCGCGTCTGTGAAGTCTTCGAGACCGATGATCTCAGCATCCACACCGTCAAATGCGGCATCTACCTTGTCGTCAAGCTCAGGATCCGGCTCGATGACAGGCTGAGACGGGGCTTCATCGTCGACCTCGATCTCCATGCGCAGTTCGTAGATGACTTCGCTTTCGGTCTCGGTGATGTTCAGGAATGGGACCATTGAGGTTGCGGTGTCCTCTTCAGAGAGAGCGGCCGAGGCGAGCTTGAACTGCTCTGCGGCATCTTCGCCTTTGAACGTCTGACTGACACGCATGCTGAGAGCATCCTCGCCGTCGACCTGCACCACTTCCATCTTCACGTCCCAACCGGACGTTTCGAGCGCTTCAAGGTCAGCGAGATCGGTGCCTTCGCCAAAGTCTATCTCGCCATCTGTGATGAAGAATGCGGCCATGGGACCTGAGATCGTGTACTCAAGCTCCTGCCTGATCTCCTGCTGACTGATGATCTCGGTGCGGATATCGATCGCAATCGTGCCGCAGCCAACGGCGGCGATGAGTAAGCCAAGTATCGAGAACGGTGTGAGACGGAATGGGATTCGCCGTGAGATGGCTTTCATATGCGCCGCCCTGCCCTGCTGAAGGTTGCTCAGATCAGGATGCGGCGAGTTCGTGGCGCGGGAATCGGCTGAAGGTACGAAATCGGGTTTGGGTTAGGTGTGTGAGGCCACCCTTCTGACAGGCCCAGGATGGCGGAGGCTAGGACAGCCGAGTCAGTCATCCCGACCAGCGCGGAAGGATCTGACCATTCATTCCTGGTCGAACGAGAGATTCTGAATCAAGTTCAGAATGACAGGCTCAATTCCCTCTCCCAGCTTGGGAGAGGGTTAGGGTGAGGGTCATCGCTCTGACTGGCAGCCCGTTGCTTAAGCGACAACCCACCGTCTAACTCCCCTCCTAACAGGGAGGGAGAAGAAGACGCCATCCTGAGCCTGTCGAAGGATCGAGCTTGGGCCCTAGCCTTCCGAATAGCCTGCCAGCTGGTCGGCGAAGGTGAATACTGCCGGGAGACCGCCGGTGTGCAGGAAGATGACGGTTTCGTCCGCGCCCTGGTTGCCCTGGCGGATCTGGTCGATCAGCGCCGCCATCACGGTGCCGGTGTAGTTCGGGTCGCAGATGATGGCATCGGTTCGAGCAGCCACATGTATCGCCTCAACCACCTCTGGCGTCATGATGCCGTAGCCCTCGCCGACGTACTGCGTCAGCACCGGCATATCGGCATGTGAGAAGGTCGCAGGCAGATCCAGCAGTTCCTTGATGTCATCGTTGTGGTCGAAGATGTACTCGTCCAGCGGCGGGTCGTATGTGACCTGCACGCCGGTGAACTTCCAGTCGAGCCCGAGATTGCGCGCTGCGAGGATGAGGCCGCATAGCGAACGGCCTGCTACGCCGTATATATGTACGTTCTGCAGGCCTAATTCTTCGATCTGGTCGAGCAGTTCGAGGCCTGCTTCGACGAAGCCAACCATGCCGACGATGCGCGGGAAGAGGTGCTCCTGCACGAGATAGGGTTTCGCTCCTTCGCTCTCAAGCTTCTCTTTGAGTTTGGAAGCGTAGTCGTCAGCTGTTTCAGACTGGAACTGGTCGAGCAGGTGAAGTTCCGCGCCGAGCAGCTTGTCGATGAGCAGGTTGCCCTGCACGTTACGGTGTGCGGCGTTCTTCAGGATGAGCACGTATCGCAGGCCGGTCTTGTTGGCGGCGGCAGCCGTCATGCGGGCGTTATTCGAGTGGTAGTCCATGATGTTGATGACGGTGTCGTAATCCTCATCACGGATGTGCGGCATCTCGAAGTCGTAGTGCCGGGCCTTGTTGCCGCCGTAGGCAAGCCCAGTCATGTCCTCTCGCTTGACGAAGATGCGTGGACCGTCGAGCTCGGCGCTGAGTCGAGGCATCTCTTCGAGCGGAGTTGGCAGGTGGGCAATGCGCATGCGGGGCAGCTTTTCGATGCGGGACCGGAGCTGTGAGCGGGAGAGTTTCTGGCCTGAAGATGTGGTTGTCATGAGAAGAGTTGAGCCTTTTCAATGCACACTCGAGTTTAGTGAGCTGCAACACCATTACTTGATGAAATCGTCGTATTGGCGACGGCCAGGAAGCCTTGACCGCCGACATGATAACCGTTGGCAAGAAGTTCGCTTAAGCGACGGATTAACGTAACTTCGCGGGCCGATGCTATGAGCCGGCCAGGTGCTGCTTGACGGCTCGCTGCACGATCTGCCTTATCGCCTCGCGATCGATGGGCTGCCTGTTGAACAGGATCCGTAAGTAGATCGGCCCGAATATGGACTCGACCAGCTCGGACGGCCGGGTCTCCGGCTTCAACTGGCCCCGGTCCATAGCCCGTCTGACGACCCATGCGAGCTTGTCTAGCAGCTGAGTCCAGTAGCGTCTCGCAGCCTCCCCAAGGTCCTCCTCACTACTGCCCACAACCGCCACCACAATCGAGCGGCCAAACGGCGTGTTGAACATCTCGGCGAGGTATTCACCGATAATCGTGAGGTCTTCAGTGATGTCGCCGCAGTCGGGAGGGGGCGGATGCGAGTCTGCGATATTGTCCAGGAGGTCTGCGATGAGACCTTCCTTGTTGCTCCAACGCCGGTAGATGGTGGTCTTGTTGACGCCCGCGAGCTCAGCGATGTCACCTATAGCCAGCGAACCCCAGTCCTGCTGTTCGAGCGCGTTCTGAATGGCGCCGAACACCCTGCGCTTAACATCAGCGGAGCGCCCGCCCGGCCTGGATTGCCTGCTATCCGTGGTCATGCAGACAGTATAAAGCAACAGGAGTTGCGTTAACAACTGCGAGGATGTATTCTATCGCAACAATAGTTGCATTAACGAAGTCCGGAGAACGATCGAGATGGCACAGGCAGATGGCGCGGCGACGCTACCCGCAGAGCCGCGGACTGAGGTGGTTGAAGAGAAGAAGAAGGGTGCGCTGTCGTTTGCGGATGTGGTCGGCCTCCTGAAGGTCCGTGACTTCAGGCTGCTGATGATCACCAACGCTCTGACTGTAGCCGGGTTTCAGTTGCGTTCGATGGGACAGGCGTGGCTGGCGCTGGAGGAGACGGGATCGGCTGCATGGGTTGGCTTGATCAACGCTGCGCCTGCGATCGGGATGATCCCGCTTGCGTTGTATGCGGGCGTGATCGTTGATCGAGTGGACCGCAGGCGGATTCTTGTCGCAGCCAAGTTCGTAGCGGCGATCATGGCGTTCCTGACGGCTTTCCTGATCACATCCGGGCAGATTGAGATGTGGCACCTGGTGCCGATCGGCATCGTTGTAGGTGCGGCGTTTGCGTTTAACAACCCTGCAGGTATGACGTACACGACGGACGTGGTGGGCCGCGAGCGCGTAATGCCCGCCGTAGCGGTCAATCAGTCGATCTCGAACGTGGTTCAGATCGGAGGGCCGGCACTTGGTGGCGTGATGCTGGCGAGCGTCGGGATCAACTGGATCTTCTTCCTGCTCGGTGGTGTCTACACGGCCACATTGGTGGCCAACATGTCGTTTCGCACAAAGCCGGAGATCGCGCCATCAGATGGCCGATCAGTACTGCAAGACTTCAAGGACGGCTGGAGCTACTCGTGGCGGACGCCGCATGTGCGGTGGCTGCTGATCATTTCGACCACCGCCCTCTTCGTTGGAATCTTCCCTGTGCAGTTTCCGTTGCTGGCACGGAACGAGTTGGGCATCGCAGAAGACTCGCAGGCTGCGGCCTACGGGGCGCTACTTGCGACGAGCGGGGTTGGAGCGCTGGTGGGCTCGATACTGATCGTCGTCTTCGGAAGCAAGGTGCGCAAGCCAACGTTGCTGCTCTACGCCATAGGATTCGTCGTGGCTGGCATGCTAGTGCTGGCTGCGGCCAGCAATCTTGCAGTAGCACTTGTCGGGGCGTTCCTGGTGGGTGGTGCGGGCACAGCGTTTATTACGTCGATGAGCACTTTGTTGCAGACGAGTGTCGAGCCAGAGTTCCGAGGTCGGGTCACGAGCGTTTTCATGTTGATCGTGCAGCTGTTCCCGTTGGGCTGGCTGATTGGCGGCCTGTCGGCAGAGGCGATCGGGCCGCAGTGGACACTGGTTGCGGGCGCGCTGGCAACACTGGCGCTCTGTTCGGTCGCATACTGGCGGGCCGCGGAGTTGCGTCGGGTCGACTGAGGCGTGGCATCTGGAAGCGGTGCTGCTACGTACGGGAGTGTGCGGCTCTGACTGGCTGGAGCGAATCGTCTTGGGCAATCGTTCGACATACGCGTTGACGCTTGCCGTGGCGCTAATTGCCGTTGCTGCGGCCTGCGCCAGGGCCGACCAACCGTCCGGGCCACCGGCTTCTCGTCAGATATCCGCTCCGACAGCAACCGCCAGTCAGCCTCTTGTGCCGTCCGGCCTACCTGCGAGCCTCGACGATCCGATCTGCACTGATCTTCAGCGTGCTACATCCGCGGGTCGAGGGCTGGACGGTGTACGGCACGTTAGTTTCAGATCACTTTCGATCACACCGTTGTCGACGGCAACCCCGAGCTCCGGATCGGTGCGGTTCGACGCGTATGCCAACACGCTTGGCGGGTCGGGAGCGTGTCTCCTGCCGGGTCACAAGGGGACTTTGACGCTTGGAGGCGTCCACGACTTCGGAAGCGGTCTGTTGCTGCGTGTGATGGTCGACATGCCACCGGCGCTGCGGGCTGAAAGCACGGATCTACGACAATCTCCGGGCGAGCACATATGGTCGGCAGAGTTTCCAATGCCTCAGCCCGGCGCCGGAGCGGTGAGCACCGGCACCAAGAGGTTCGAGTTTAGCCCTGAGATTCCAGGACGCTACGACGTGGTGATCTTGAGCGAGTGGCTGGATCTGAATACGCAAGAAGTGATCTCTGTACCGAACCAGTCGGAAGTCAGAACGTTCACCTACTACGTGCTGCCTGATTAGCGCCAAACGCGCAAAACCCCTCGCCGAACATGTCCGGCAAGGAGCCTGCGTGTTCAATCCCTCGCTAGACGGCGGCCGTTGCGGCTACCGGACCGGCGTGTAGAACCTTCACAGTTTCGGGCTCGCCGAGACTGAAGAATGGCGCGCACTCATCGGAATTCATCGACAGCGCGGCAGCCATCTCGGCCGCCGCCATCGTCTCCCAGTAGATCACGTCGATGTACGTGTCTTCGCTCTCGCTGTACGAGAATTGGCGGGACACAAAGCCAGGCTGTTGCCTGAGCCAGGCCGAGAATCTCTCGCTTGCGTCGACAATCTGGTCTTCTGATGCTACCGGCTTCAGCCGGTAGGTAGCGAGCGCAAGAATGTGCTCGCTGTTGGTGCTCGTCATTTTTCGTTCTCCGTGTCGATTCGTGTGATTTGTCGCTTGAGCGGTTGCCTAGACGGCGACCGGTTCTGCCTGCTGTACTCCGTGGTGCATCAGGACGTTCGTGCGGTCGATCATCTCGAACGCCGGAGCGCACTCATCCGACCTCTCGGCGACCGGAATAGCGGCCTGCGCATCGTCCATCGAGCGCCAGTAGACGACGTCGAAGTAGGTGTCTGTCTCGGGGTCGTGCGAAAGCGTCCGTGAGATGAAACCCGGCTGCTTGCGCGCCCATGAGGAGATGCCGTCCGATGCCCTCAGAAACTCCGCTCTGTCGACGCCTTCGTTGAGCTTGAAGATGACCAGCTCCAGTACCGGTCCCAGGTTGTGTGACATGTCAGTCCTCCCGATCCGTGTCTGTTCGATAATGTGGCCCAGTTGACCTGTGGCACGAACCGAAGGTTAGAAACGAACCCTGACAGGGGCGTGTCACCTTTTGTCGTCAGGCTGGAGATGTCCCCGGAGCGACGGACTTGCAGAGACTGCAGCGCCTTTACGGGATAGTTGAATACATGAGGAGTCGCCGCGACCCGGTGACGGTGCCGCAACTGGCTTCTCACTTCGGGGTCGGTGAGAGGACGATTCACCGAGACATCTCGGCGCTGCGCGATCAGGATGTGCCGATCTATGGCGAGCCCGGACGGGGAGGCGGCGTTCAGATCGGCCAGGAGTACTCGATGCCTCCGCTGGGCCTGAGCATCAACGAGCTGTTCGGAATGTGGGTCGCTCAGCGACTAAACACCGTTTCAGGCTCCGTTCCCGCGGGTGCGGCCGGTTCCGCTGCCTTTGCGAAGGTGCTGGAGTCGCTTCCGGCGTCTAGGCGTGACCGTTTCGAGAAGGTGCTCGAGCGGGTGATCATCGGCATACCGCCTTCAGAGGATGCTGTTGCGGGCGCCGGGCCGATAGATCCGGATGTTTATGTGATTTGCGAGGAGGCGTTCCTGAACGGCCGGGCGCTGCGCTTGAGCTACGAGGACCGCTTTGGCAACCGCACTGAGCGTACTGTGGCGCCACACGGCCTGATGGTGCAATCGCCGCTCTGGTACCTGCTGGCTTTCGATGACCTGCGCAAGGCGGCGAGGTTGTTCAGGCTGGACCGGATCGCATCGGCGAGTGTGGACCCGGTGCTGAAGTTCGAGCCGCACGACCCGAGGGCGCTTTTCGAGGAGATCGAGCGGTATGGGATTGAAGTGAAGGAGTGAGGCCCGTTCGGTCATCCCGACCAACGCGGAGGGATCTGACTGTTGAATCCCAGTCGAGCGAGAGATTCTGAATCAAGTTCAGAATGAGGAGCTTATTCCCCTCCCTGCCAGGGAGGGAGTAGAAGGCGCCCTCACCCCAACCCTCTCCCGCAGGCGGGAGAGGGAAAACGCGAGACGCTGTCCACTAGTCCAGGTGGAAGACCTCTTCTAGCTCGATCATGTTCTGGTCTGCGAATGAGCCCTCGGGGATCTCGAAGTAGGGCGCCATCAGCTCCTGCCACTTCGCGTTGATCTCTTCGCCAGCCATGCCGTCGAGCGACGCCTGGAACGAGTCGGCGACTTCGACGTAGCCGAACATGAGGCCGTCGGGACGCATGAAGAGCGTGTAGTTGTGCCAGCCATGTTTGGTCAACGCCTCAAGCATCTCCGACCAGACGTTACGGTGCCACTCCTTGTACTCGGGAATAACTTCCTGCTTAACCTTCATCTGGAATCCAACTCGGACCATTGGTCTTCTCCTTGAATCAGTTGCGAACGGCGATCACTCCCCGTCCAGCACCTTGAGCATTCGCTTGAGCGCTGCTGACCTGTAGCTTTCCATAACCAGGTCTTCGATCTCATCCCATTCCTTCACGCTTTCCAGCACCACGCAGGTCCAACCGTGACGGCCCACGTATGGCGCTACGAAGTAGTTGTCGTCCTGGCAGAGCAGCTGTTGGAACTCCCGCTCAACCTTGAACGAAAGCGCTGGCACGTCGAGATAACGGTCCTCAACTGAGTGCTGGTGCCGTTCGATCACAGCAAATGTCTTCTTCCCGGCCTTGAACGTTGGATTGCCGTGCGTGATCAACTCGCTGGTCTCGGGCAGCGTCTTGGCGAGCTGTCTGAGGCGTCCAAGCGTCTCTTCGTACCGCATCTCGAATCTCCGGTCCTTGACGATCCGGCGCGACCGCCAGTCTATTCGAAGCTGGAGAGCGTGAGGTGCCCGGACGGCTGTGACGGTTTACTATCTCGGCCTTGAAGAACCGAGCAGTGGAGAGACAACATGAAGAGTTTTGGCCAGGTTTTGGACCTGAAGGACGACCCCGAGATCATCGCCAAGTACGAGGAGTATCACCGTAACGTCTGGCCCGAGGTGATCGCGGCGCTGAAGGGTATCGGCATCGAGCGGATGGAGATTTTTCGAGTAGGCAACCACCTTTTCATGTACTACACGGCGCCCGACGATTTCGAGCCGGAGCGGGACTTCCAGGCCTACACGGATCAGGCTCCGAGGGCGAATGAATGGAACGACCTGATGATGACGTACCAGCAGAAGGTGCCGGAGGCGGGACCGGACGACTGGTGGACGCCCGGCAAGCTGGTGTTCGACTCCGAGTGGTTCTAGGCGGCGAAGCCGCGTTTTCGTCCCGTTCTAAGGTTGCTGCTGCCTCTGAAATCTTGGCTAGTAGCGTGATATGCGTTCAATCTGCGCATCCGGTGCGTATAACCTGATTGGAAGCGTGTCCATTCAGATGCATCGGTAGTCGAACAGAGCTTTGAAGCGAAACCTTATAACCGGCGGAGCGCTCGGCTGGGCCGTGCTGATATTCCTGCTGTCATCGCAGCCGGCGTCGAGGTTCGATGAGGCTGAGAGCACGTTCGACTTCCTGCCCGCGATCGACTTCATCGCACATGTTGGGCTGTACTTCGTGCTGGCCGCGCTGGTTCATGCTGCGCTGCGCATCTATCTGCCGAAGCGTAAGGACCTGCTCGCCGTCGACACGGTGATTTTCTGTCTCCTGTACGGCGTATCGGACGAGTTTCACCAGGCGTTTGTGCCGGGCCGCGAGGCGACCGCGATTGACCTCGCGGCCGATGTGCTGGGCGCTATTCTTGCTGTTACTCTCTGGCTCGCGTTTGACCGCATCAGGAAGTACAGGCGGGGCAACGATCCCAGCACAGAGCGCGCGGAGAGAGATGGCGAACGAGACACGTAAAGATGTTGAGCTACCCGGCGCGAAGGAGGTCCTTTCGCTGCTGGAAGAGGCTGTGCAGTTCGCCGAGACCCTCGCGATACCGCCCGCTGACAGGACTCTCACCGTTCGCATCGGCGAGGAGCTGATCCCGGCGCTTTACGAAGCTCGAACCTATCTCGAAGTCGGATACCTGAGGGCTCCTGAGATCAGGCAGGGCATCTCACGGGCGTCGCTGGTCGCCTCCGACCTGGCCGATGCCGACCCGGCGTTCGGGCCTCTACACTCCCGCCTGCGCGTCCTGCTGGAAGAAGCTGGGCTGGCGTCGCGAGGTGAGTGAGACTGACGGGCCGAACCGGGTTGAAGTGGTCTGGGATGACGCGGTCGAAGCCGATGACTCGCTACTTGACTTAGTTCGCAGGGCGGCCGAGGCTGCGCTTCAGGCAGAGCATACGGCACGGGCGGATCGCGTGACGGTCCTTTTGAGTGACGACGAAACCCTGCGCGAACTCAATCGCCGGTTCAACGGCGAAGACTCTGTCACCGATGTGCTCTCATTCAATGAGGTCGAAGGCTGGCACAACGGTTCGCCTCCGCCAACGGCCGATGACGGCTTCCCTGCGGCTGGCGATGAACCGAAGCTCGGCGAGATCGTGATCTCGCTGCAGCAGACGAGGCGGCAGGCCGATGAGCGGTCCATTCCGTTCGAGCGGGAGATTGCGATGCTGACCGTCCACGGGGTGCTGCACCTGCTGGGATTCGACCATGCAGACCCGGGAGAGGAGCGCGTGATGTTTGGCAAGACCGACGCCGTACTGGAGCGTTTGTTCGCTTGAGCTCGAAGATGAGCCTGGCGGAGCTGATCGACAACGCGGGTCCGCCCGAGCCGTGGGCAGAGGGCGAGAACATCCCGTGGGACGAGCCGGGCTTCAGCGAGCGGATGCTGAAGGAGCACCTGAATCCGGAGCACGATGCGGCCAGCCGCAGGCCGGAGCTGATCGATCAGCAGGTCGTCTGGATTCACGACGAGATCCTGGGCGGAACGCCAACCCGCATTCTTGATCTCGGCTGCGGTCCCGGACTATATGCGGTGCGCCTTGCGAAGCTCGGGCATGAGGTTGTTGGCATTGATATCTCGCCGGCATCGCTCGAACACGCACGTAAGTTGGCCGCCGAAGCTGGCGCGAACTGCGAGTTCATCGAAGCTGATTTCCGATCGATGGCGCTCGACAGAGAATTCGGGCTCGCGATGCAGATCTACGGCGAGCTGAACGTGTTCCGGCGCTCGCAGGCGGCCGAGATTGTGCAGCGGAGTGCTGACGTGTTGAAGCCCGGCGGGCGGCTTGTAATGGAAGTGGACCGGCCGGAGACGACTAGCAGGTTGGGAGAGCCTGAACGTGTGTGGCGTCGACGCAGCTCAGGCCTGTTCTCAGACCGGCCTCATCTGTACCTGCAGGAGAGCTTCTGGGATGAAGCTCAACGTGTGGCGACGACTCGGTACTGGGTGGTGGACGCCGCGTCTGGAGAAGTGGAACGGTTCGCTCAGTCATTTGCGGCGTACGAGGCGGATGAATACAGGTCGATGTTCGCATCTGCCGGCCTGAGAGACATCGAATTGATCTCCGATTATCCGGGCGGTTCGCCATCTGGCGACGACCAGCGCTGGATGGTGACCGGAAAAAGACCAAGCTGATGCCGTCTCCGGCCCCTGTTGCGCGTTCGTTGTTGTAAGGTCTGAGAGTGGACGTTGTGCGGCCAATTTCATCGGCGAAAACGGCCCCTGTACGGCGTACACCTGGCAGTTGTTCGAGTCCGAATCTGAACTGAGAACCAACTCCGAGATGGCAGCAAGACAGGTCCTTTATAGAAAGTGGCGGCCGCTCCGGTTTTCGGACGTGGTTGGACAGGAGCACGTCACCTCTACCCTGCGCAGGGCCGTCCAGACCGACCGTGTAGCGCACGCTTACCTGTTCACCGGCCCACGCGGCGTTGGCAAGACCTCCACTGCACGCATCCTCGCCAAGGCGCTGAACGCCGGGCTGAGCGAAAGCGGCGAGCCAGTGATCGAAGGCGAGGTCGCTGAGGCGATAGACAACGGCTCGTTCATGGACATGATTGAGATCGACGCTGCCTCGAATCGCGGCATCAATGACATCCGCGGGCTTCGCGACGGCGCTCAGTTCCAGCCGGTGGCGGGTCAGTGGAAGGTGTACATCATCGACGAGGTACACATGCTGACTGAGCCGGCGTTCAACGCTCTGCTCAAGACGCTGGAGGAGCCGCCACCGCATGTCGTGATGATCCTGGCGACAACGGATGCTCACAAGGTGCCGGCGACCATCGTGAGTCGTTGCCAGCGCTTCGACTTCAAGCGGCTTTCGAACGAGACGGTGATCGACAGGCTTGTCGATATCTGCGGTGAAGAAGAGATCGATGCTGAGCCTGAGGTGCTGTCGCTGATCGCCCGCACTGCGTGGGGCAGTTTGCGGGACGCTGAAAACTTACTTGAGCAGCTTGCAGTCTCTTACGGCGCTGGTGGCGCTGAGATCACGCTCGAGAATGCCCGCGATCTGCTGGGGCTCGGCGACACATCTTCGTCAGTCGACCTGGCTTCATCGATCATCGCAGGAGACACGTCCGCTGCGCTGACTGTGATCAATCGTGAAGCGGCACGCGGGGCTGACCTGCGGTCACTGCGCAACGGCACCGTAGACGCAATTCGCACTGCCCTGCTGACGAAATCCGGGGTTGACGATGCTGTCGGGCAGCCCGAAGAGGTCCGCGAGGCGATGGGCGCCGCCGCGAGACAGGTGAATCTCGAAAAACTACTGCATGCGCTGACCGCTCTCGGACAGGCACAACTGAAGGGCGATTCTTCTCCGCTGGAACTGGAGCTGGCGGTGCTGAACGCGATCAATATGCCAGAGCCGAAGGTTGTTGCTGCCACGCCAGCAGCCTCGCCAGGCCAGGCCCCGGTCGCCAACGGTCATGCTGCGCAACCGGGCGCGCCGGCCGCAGCTCCCAGGCCTGCGCCTGAGCGTGAGCGAACTCCAGAACCGAGGCAGAATCTTTCGCCCGATGAGGAGACCTGGCGCAAGGTCTGGGACGGTCTTCGCAGGACGAAGTTCCGCCGCTGGTACCTTGGCCCAGTCTTGAGCAACGTAATCCCGCCAAAGCCTGTGGACAATCAGATCACACTCCGCTTCAAGAGCCGATCGAACAGGGACCGCTTCATGGAGGAAATGGAGGACCCGCGGGCACAGACTGCTCTCAGGACAGCCATTGACCGTGAGTATGGTCCCGGACTGGCGCTAAAGACCAGTTCCCCGCACGAGGAGGCAGAGGCGGCCAAGCAGAACGCGCCGGCCGCGTCCGACAGCCCGCTGGTGCGCGCCGCGATGGCGATGGGAGCGCAGGTGGTGACCGACGAAGAGGCGAAGCCCGAAGACGGCTAAGCCTGCACACTGGCTCTCCATCATCTCTATGACAGCGCCTCCTCCATCCAAAGGCGATTTCTGGACCGAGGCTAGCGCGGCGCGGCGATATCGAGAGGCGCGACCGTACTTTCATCCCGTCGTCATGCAGATGATCCGTGAGCGCATCCGCCTTGAGCCAGGTGCGAAGCTGACGCTGGGAGTAGATGTTGGGTGCGGCACCGGCCAGTCGACAGTTGCCCTGCTGGACGTTGCGGAGAGTGTGGTCGGAGTTGACAGTGCGGAGCAGATGCTTGCACACGCCGAGCAGCGGGCCGGTGTTGAGTACCGACAAGGGTCTGCGGAGTCGATTCCGGTTGAAGATGGATCCGCCGACATCGTGACTGCCTCGCTAGCGGTTCACTGGTTCGACCTACCGAAGTTCCTGGCCGAAGTGGCCAGAGCACTGCAGCCAGGTAGCTGGATGGTTTCCTACGGGAACGGTTTCAGCGGCCGTATGATCGGGAACGCCAAGTTTCTCGAGTGGATAACCGATGTGTACAACGTCCGATATCCGGCTCCACCACGGCAAGGCTATGACCCGGACATGGATGCGTTCGAGGACGCGGGATTCGAGCTGCTCAACGATGGCAACTCGTACGGCAAAGACGGGTCGCATCCGTCCGAGCCTTACGAGAACGAAGTTACGTTCAGTCAGGACCAGTTAGTCGCCTACCTGATGACGCAGAGCAACATCGTCGCAAAGGTCGAACAGGGCACTGAGCAAGCGGACGATGTGAAGGCCTGGCTCGAAGATCAGGTGAAGCCGTTCTTCAGTCAGTCTGAAGAGACCTTCCTGTTTCGAGGGAATGTCACCTACGCCAGGCTGAACGCTGGCTGCTGAGACCGGCCGGTGATGCCACCGACTGCTAACATCCGGCGGCCACACCGATACACGGAGTCGTCAGCATGTACTTCCCGCCCAATGACCCCGCCAGCTGGGAGCGTCGGGAGCCCGAATCGCTCGGCCTCAACAGCTCCGCCCTGCAACGTGCGTCTCAGTTCGCTGTCGAGAACGACATGCCGTGGCCCGAGGACTTGACGCACACCAACGTCTCGGACGATCCGCCCGAATACGCCGCGAAGATCGGCAAGATGCGGCCTCGGGGCGGTCCGGCAGGACTGGTGCTCAAGGACGGCTACATCGTCCATGAATGGGGCGACACTGGCCGGGTTGACCTGACATTCAGCGCAACCAAAAGCTATGTCGCCACGGTTGCCGGACTGGCGTTCGATCGAGGATTGATCACAGATGTCGACCGAACCGTGGCATCCGATATCGGCGATATCGAGATCTGCGAGGTAGAGAGCGGTGAGCAGTTGAGGCCGTTTTCGTCTGCGCACAATTCCGAGATCACCTGGCGGCACCTGCTACAGCAGACTTCCGAATGGGAAGGCACGCTGTGGGACCGGCCGGACACGGTCGATTGGAACCGCTCCATCGACTCAGGCGGCTCAGGCGCTCGGGATGAGCGCAAGCGGCCAGGCGGACACTGGGAGTACAACGACGTTCGGGTGAACCTGTGCGCGCTAGCGCTGGCTGCGCTGTGGAAGGAGCCGCTACCAGATGTGCTGCACCGGGACTTGATGGACCCGATTGGCGCCAGTGACCGCTGGGAATGGCACGGCTACCGCAACTCGATGGTCGAGATCGACGGCAAGCGGTTCGAGTCAGTGTCCGGAGGCGCGCACTGGGGCGGCGGGATCCATATCGATTCGTACGACCATGCCCGATTCGGCCTGCTGTTCTTGAACGGTGGCGAGTGGGACGGCCGCAGATTGGTCTCAGAGCGCTGGTTCGAGATGATGCGCGAGCCGTGTGATGAGAACGACAGATATGGATTCATGTGGTGGCTAAACACCGGTGGCGCTCGCTACGGTGAATCGGTTCCAGAGTCCCTGTTCGCGGCGTCTGGCGCGGGCGGCAACACGGTGAACATCGACCCTGAGAACGGCATCGTGACGGTCACGCGCTGGTGCGACGATGTTAACGGCGTGCTGCAGCGGGTTGCTGAGGCGGTGAGGTAGGCTGCCGGGCCACGTCAGTCAGGGCGGGAATACACTGGTGCCTTGCCACCCGCTGATATCGCTCCACCCATAACTTCTGACGTCGGAACGCCACAGGCGGACGAGCCACGACGCGTCCGCAAGCCGCTCAGCCTGCCCGCTGCCGGGCTGGCACTGCTGCTTTCGACGATGTGGGCGGGCAATCCGGTCGCCAACAAGGCCGGCCTTGAGGACGCCGGTCCGCTCAGGCTCGGCTACCTGCGCTTCATACTCGGCGGCATCGTTGTGGTCGTCTACGCGCTGGCGACCCGGCAGGACCTCCGCGTCTACCGCAGCGAAGTCGGGCCGCTGGTCTTCCTGGGCGTGTTGTTCTCGGTGCAGCTAGCGTTCATGAACGTTGGCCAGGACTATACGACCGCAGGACACGCAGTGATCGTGACGACGACGTTCCCGCTATGGACGTCTGTGTTCGCCCACTTCTTCGTTCCGGGCGACACGATGAACCGCAGGCGCACGCTCGGGACCCTGATTGCGTACGGCGGCGTTGTCGCCGTGTTTTCGCAGAGCCTGACTCTTGGCTCAGACTTCGTGATCGGCGACCTGCTGTTGCTCTGCTCGGCGATCTTGCTGGGCGCACGGCAGGTCTACATCTCACAGGCTGCGCAGGGAGTGCCGCAACACAAGCTGCTGATGTCGCAGTCGGTGTTCGGGATCTCGAGCTTCGTGATTGCGAGCCTGATCTTCGAGTCGGGTGACGCGTTCGAGGTGACGACGCAGCTGACGCTGGCCCTGCTGTACACGGGAGTGCTGATCGCAGGCTTCGGGTTCCTTGGCCAGACCTGGCTGCTGAAGAACTACCTTCCGTCGAGGGTAACGGTGATCTCGCTAAGCCAGCCGATCTTCGGCGTTCTGTTCAGCTGGTGGATCCTGGGTGAGTCGGTCGGCCCGGAACTCTACGCAGGCGCAGCGCTGGTGATAGTGGGCAGCTACCTCGCGCAGCGTGGGTGATGGAGTGGGCAGCGCAGGCCACCGAGGTTAAATACACACGCCAAACGTTCTGATGCCGGTTCCAGTAATTCGGCTCGCAATTGAAGCAGGATCGCATAGGATTGCCAGAACAGAGCGTTGGGCAACGTCTAGCTAATCGTCTAGGAGAACGTAGGAGTTGATCTCATCGGGCCAGTCAAACACGAATTCATGCTGGAACCGTGCGATTCGCTCCAGCGGAGAGGTGTCGGACTAGTAGTCAAAGACTGACATCAACCCGAACAGTAAACGATTCCAATGGAATCAAGTATTCTATATCGTCGAAACACATTCCGATTGCCATCAAAGCTAGTATATCAACTTCATGCCAAATACACGGCCGCCACAGCCTATGACTATCAAGAAACCAGAAGTATTCTTCGCTTTGGTTGGTGCCACCGGTACTGACCTAGGAAGACTCTCCAAGATTGTAAGTGAAGAGATCGGCCTGTATGGATACCAGACCAAAACGATACGTCTCAGCAGGATCATCAGCAGAATCTCTGGCCTGACGACCGATATCGACGGAAATAAGCTTGATCCAATCCGAGAAAGGCATCGAGACTGCGAAATCGAAAGTCAGATGGATCATGGCGATGCCTTGAGGACAACTCTAAGAGCAAAGGACCCGCTTGCTTGTGTATCGGTCGTGAGCATTCGGGCGTTGCGCGAAGAGTCGACGAAGGCCGAGAGGGCTGAATTAACTATCAATAACGCCTCTGTCTTCTCAGTTCCTAATCAAGCGTACGTAATTCAATCACTGAAACATCCTGACGAGGTTCGGACGTTACGGGATATTTACAATGACTCACTAGTTGTTATCGGCGCTTATACACCAACCGAAGCGAGAATCGATGAATTAGCTGAACAAATAGCGACATCGCGAGGAGACCATGACAGGCTAAGGTGGCGGCCTCGGGCTGAAGAGCTTATCAATCGAGACCAAGGCATTCACAGCAAAAACACTACTCAAAATGTCCGGGATACATTCTCTCTAGCCGACTTGTTCGTGGATCTAACGCGCGTCTCCGACGCGCAGAATGCGGTTAAGCGTTATCTAGAAGCATACTTTGACTACCGGTTCCACACACCTACACCAGACGAGTTCTGCATGTACCACGCTCGGGCATCCGCGTTACGGTCTTCATCCCTTGGCCGACAGGTTGGAGCTGCGGTAGCCACTAAAACGGGAGACATCGTTTCCGTAGGGTCCAATGAAGTCCCAAAATTCGGTGGCGGACAGTACTGGTATGGTGACAATCCAGATGACAGAGACTTCCACGGCGGGCATGACACGGGAGTCCTGCAGCGTCGAATCCTACTCACAGACACGCTTAGGCGCCTGAAATCCGGAGGGATCATCGAGAACACATTTGCGGAACGCAAACTTGACGAGCTATCGAAGAAGCTTGTTTCTGACAACCCTCCTCCTTGGTTCAAGGATGCGCAGATTAGAGGGGTAACGGAATACGGCAGGGAGGTTCACGCTGAAATGGCGGCGCTGACCGATGCGGCAAAAAGAGGAGCATCAGTCGATGGGCACGACCTTTTTACCACCACATTTCCCTGCCATAACTGCGCTAAACATATCGTCGCATCAGGGATTCGACGAGTCGTGTACATCGAACCGTATGCTAAGAGTCGAGCATCCCAATTCTATCCTGACGCTATCAGAGTCGACGAGAGTGGCATCGATTCCCATGTTAGCTTCGAGCCCTTCTTAGGCATTGCCCCGCGGAGGTATCAGGTTCTCTTCGAGTCAGATCGCAGGAAAGATGATGACGGTGACATTATTGGTTGGAGTTCTAGAGAAGCCATTCCTAGAATGAGCAGACCACCTACTACCTATCTGATCAAGGAACTATTCTATGCTTCCAAAATAGAGAAAGACTTTGATTCTGAGAAACTCAAGATCAAATAGGAAAATGGATACTTATATGGCCGATACCGACAAACTACCCCTTGATCCGGCTATGAAGAAGGCGCGTGAGATTGCTAAAGACATCCCGAATTGGATTCAGGCTGTTTCACCCGAACCAAATACTTCTCAAGCCAGCGCACCAGATGAGAAGTCCAAGTAGGCTACTCTCTTTAGGCGCTAACACTGCCCTGCATCCGCGACTCTCTAGGTTAGTAGGCACATCGTAGCCGCCGGATTTCGTCGCTCTGCGCGGCTCATCATTCTCCCATCCCGCCAGCTACCTGTTGACACGTTTGGTGCCCGTTTCTAGAATTCGTCGCCGTTAGCACTCGCGCGCGTTGACTGCTAAAGGCCGGGATCACCTACTGAGGGCAACTGTTTCGAAGCACTGCCCTCCGCATCGGATCAACTGCTCAGCATAGTTGAGCAAGCTGAATCCGGACTGAATTCCAGGGCCAAAGTGAGGATTGGCGATCAGCGCAGCGAGAGACGGCAACCGGTGCGGCGCACCTCGACAGTCTGTCCGGGCTTTGGAGATAAGAACGCACCTCACGGGCTGTCCGCATGGCTCGCCCAAAACGGCTGAATGAGCGAACCGCGCCGGGCTAACGGCTTTGCACTCTGTGTGCGAGACGAACCGATGAACGGAAAGTGAAAGAGACTAGAAGGAGATTTGCGCAGTGGCTCTTAAATTGAAGCCCCTGGCAGACCGAGTGGTGATTGAGCCGCTGGAAGAAGAGGCTGCTACAAGCCCCGGCGGGATCATCATTCCGGACACTGCTAAAGAGAAGCCCCAGGCCGGCAAGGTGGTCGCGGCAGGACCAGGCCGGACCACAGACGCTGGCGAGCTGGTGAAGCTTGAGGTCAAGAAGGGCGACAAGGTGGTCTACTCGAAGTACGCAGGAACCGAGTACGCCGTTGGCGGCACGGAGTACCTGATTCTTAAAGAGAGCGACATCCTCGCAGTACTCGACTAAACGCCTTCAAACCTGGTCACACGGCCAGCGAGGCGAATAGCCGATACAAGAAGTGGCAATAAACGGAGAAAGAAATGCCAGCAAAGGATCTTAAGTTCAGCGAGGACGCTCGAACCCGCCTTAAGGAAGGCATCGACGTCCTTGCAGACACCGTCAAGGTGACTCTTGGCCCGCGCGGCCGGAACATCATCGTTGACAAGAAGTTTGGTCCCCCGCAGGTCAACTCTGACGGCGTGACGATCGCCAAGGAGATCGACCTCGAGGACCCGTTCGAGAACATGGGAGCCCAGCTCCTTAAAGAGGCGTCGAAGAAGACTAACGACGACGCAGGTGACGGTACGACGACCTCAACGGTGCTGGCGCAGGCCATCATCAGCGAGGGGTTCAAGAACGTTGCTGCCGGAGCAGACCCCATGGCGCTGAAGCGCGGCATGGAGAAGGCGATGGACACGATTCGAGAGTCCATCAAGAAGCAGTCCACATCGGTCAAGGGCTCGGAGCAGATTTCGAGCGTGGCCGTGCTTTCGTCGCACGATGACGAGATGGGCACGCTGATCGCCGGTGTGATGGAGAAGGTCGGTAAGGACGGCGTGATTACTGTCGACGAGTCGAAGTCTCTCTCATACGAGACCGACTACGTGGAAGGCATGCAGTTCGACCGCGGCTTCCTGTCCCCATACTTTGTGACCAACGCTGACAGCCAGGAGGCGCAGCTGGAGAGCCCGTACGTGCTGATCACGGACGGCAAGATCTCGGCTGTCGCAGACCTGTTGCCAGTTCTGGAGAAGGTGCTGCAGTCCAAGCGACCTCTGCTTCTGATTGCCGAGGATGTTGAGGGCGAGGCGCTGGCCACTCTGGTTGTGAACAAGCTGCGAGGCACGTTGAACATCGCCGCTGTGAAGGCTCCTGGCTTCGGTGACCGCCGCAAGGCGATGCTGCAGGACATTGCGATCCTGACCGGCGCTACCGTGATCTCGGAAGAGACCGGCCGCAAGCTGGACTCAGCAGTGCTCGACGACCTTGGCACCTGTGACCGTGTTGTCGTCAAGAAGGACGACACGACGGTTGTTGGCGGCGCGGGTAGCAAGAGCGCTATCCAGGGCCGCATGAAGGAGATCCAGACGCAGATCGACGAGACGACGTCTGACTACGACCGGGAGAAGCTGCAGGAGCGTCTTGCGAAGCTTTCCGGTGGTGTTGCGATCATCCGTGTCGGCGCTGCAACTGAGATCGAGATGAAAGAGAAGAAGCAGCGTGTTGAGGACGCTCTGTCCGCCACACGCGCCGCTGTTGAAGAGGGCATTGTGCCCGGTGGCGGCACGGTTCTGATCCGGGCATCCGATGCTCTGGGCAAGTTCGAGCTTGAGAACAGTGACGAGCAGACCGGAGTTGAGATTCTCCGCAAGTCACTCTTGGCTCCCATCCGCATCATCGCTGCCAACTCTGGCTTTGAGGGCGCGGTGGTCCTTGAGAAGGTTTCCGAGAGCAAGAAGAAGAACTTCGGCTTCGATGCCGGTGTTGGCGAGTTCGGTGACATGCTCGAGATGGGCATTATCGACCCCGCCAAGGTGACACGAGCGGCAGTTGAGAACGCCGTTTCGGTCGCCGGCATGATCCTGACGACGGAGGCTCTGATTACGGAGCAGCCGGAGAAGGAGATGGCCGGACCTCCAATGCCTCCGGGCGGCGGAATGGACTTCTAAAGTCCGGGCGGTGAGCATCACCGCTTACGGCAGTAGTTACGAGAGACCGGTCCAGATCATGGGCCGGTCTCCTATTTTTTTGTCGGCCTGCGGATCTCTCTGGTGAAGGCACCTTGGACAGAGAATCGGGGCTCAGAGACGCATCCTGGCCGCGCGTATACGCCGTACAAAACGAATGGAAATCGAACGGGCTGATGTGTCGATCGGAGGCTGCCGCGGCCGTCGTTTAGGCAGTTGATGATCAGTTCAGAAGGCGGGACTCACTACCAAGTTCTTAACATCACTCCAGTGACGTGAGGATGATTTTTCCCATTAAGTGGATGTAAAATCCCAGTTCAATGCTGTTTATGGTTGGTTAGCGTCATCTCGAAAAGAAGTTGCTGTACATCGCTAAATATCTCGGAACAAGCTGGCGCTGGTTCTGGCGAAACTCTGACCGCAGCACGCGATTCCTGGCGACACGCGAGGTGCTGCTGCTATTCAGCACGTACCTCGTCTACTCGATCTCCAAGAACCTGATCGACTCAACCCCGATCCTGAAAGCGTTCGGCAATGCCTGGGCGCTGGTGGAGTTCGAGAAGTCGTTGGGCATCGCTCACGAATCGACTATCCAGGTGTGGGCCAGCCTGCACTCCGTCGTGTTCCTGAACTTCCTCGGTTACTTCTACGCGATTGGCCTCTGGGTGGCGCTGCTCGGTTCTGCGGTTTACCTGTTTGCTCGTAACAGGCGGCTGTACTGGCCGATGCGGAACATCTATCTGGTGACGATGCTCTCAGCTGTGATCATCTTCGCTGTGTACCCGCTTGCGCCGCCAAGACTTCTGCCCGGCTATGGCATGACCGATGTGGCGAGCGTGCTCGGATTGCTGCCAAAGGAAGGCTCGAGGTCGTTCTTCGGCTACAACGAGTTCGCAGCTATGCCGAGCCTGCACATCGCCTGGTCTTCCTTGATTGTGTACGCCTGGTACAAGCTGGGCAGCAGGCTGGGTATGGCGATCAGCTCGATCTACCTGGCGCTGATGACGCTTGCGGTGGTTGCAACGGCAAACCACTACATCCTTGACGTAGTTGCAGGCGTGCTGCTGCTGCTAGCAGCGATGTGGATCGTGGACCTGCCTGCCAGTGTGAAGAAGATGCTGGAGTACCGGGACCTGAAGGACCTGCGGGAGATGATGAAAGGCTGGCCGCAGCCATTCCCTGAGAGCGGCTACAGGGCCGGCTATCACCGCAACGTCAACCCGGTTTACGCGACCGCCGGACCAACTGCGCCCGTGGCCGACGGTTCCTGGCGCATTCTCAGCTAGAGCGTCCTTCATGACGCAGTTGGGCTGATTCTCCTTGCTTGAGCCTGTACACGTTTCAGAGTGGTTGTACTGTGTGATCTGTACCGGCTGCATCCAGCCGGTGTGCGTGACAGCCGTCTCATCTGACGCGTTGGGCCATTGCTAAACTTGCGACGCACGGGCGAAGTAGCGCGCATACGCAGTTTGCTGCGATCTGCTGCGAGCCCGAGGCGAACAGTAAGCTGGACGCTCCGCTGAACCAGTCCCGTTTTCAAGATCCCCGGCGCCTGAGAACCGGCATTGCAACCTTTCCGCTTCGTACACGCAGCAGACCTGCACATCGACAGTCCGTTTCGCGGCCTGCGTGATGTCGACAGGCGCGTTGGTGAGCGGCTGCGCCAATCGACCTTCGAAGCCTTCGCCAACCTGGTGAACCTCTGCATCGACGAGCAGGTCGATTTCCTGGTGATCGCAGGTGATATTTACGATGGCGCCGACCGCAGCGTCCGTGCGCAACTCCGCTTCCGTGACGGCATGCGCAGACTTTCTGAGGCGGGCGTGGCCGTCTACATCGTCCACGGCAACCACGATCCGCTTGACGGCTGGCTCTCAGCAGTGACCTGGCCGGAAGGCGTGCATGTGTTCGGTCCTGAGCCCGAGTGGAAGACAGTTGAGCTGAATGGCGAGCCGATTGCCGCGATTCAGGGAGTTTCGTTCCCGACTCGGGAGGTGCGTGAGAACCTTGTCGCCCGCTTCGAGACTCCTGACGCTGACTCGCCTTTCACTATCGGGCTTCTGCACTGCAACGTCGGCGGCAACCCGGACCACGACAACTATGCTCCGTGCACGCTCGACGATCTGAAGCTAACGGCGCTCGACTACTGGGCGTTGGGTCATGTTCACACTCGTCAGACGCTCCGACGCCAGAACCCGGCGGTGGTTTACCCGGGCAATCCGCAGGGACGGCATCCGAACGAAGCTGGACCTCGTGGCTGCGTGATTGTCGATGTGAGCGCCGAGGGCAACATAAATACTCGCTTCCATGCGCTCGACGTTGTGCGATGGGAGCCGGCCGATATCGACATTGCGGAAGTGACCTCGATCGACGGCCTGCAAGATGTGATCGAACAGCGGCTCGATGACCTGGCCATGAAGGCGGAAGGCCGAGACGTTGTCTGCACTCTGACGCTTTCAGGCCGCGGGCCGATGCATGCCGAACTTGTGAGGCAGGGCGCGGTCGATGACCTGCTGGTGGAACTACGAGCAACAGCTTCCGAGTCTCCGTGGGTCTGGGTCGAGCGCATCTACAGCAAGACTCGACCTGAGATGGACCTGCGGAGCAGGGCAGAGGCTGACGATTTCCTAGGCGCGACGTTGCGCACGGCGGACGAGACGGCTGATGCGAAGCAGGGTGTCCAGGAGCTGGCTCAAGTAGTTGGCGAGGTGTTCACCGGGCGCAAGAACGGTCTTCCGGCTCCAACGGATGAGCAAGTCCGTTCGTGGACTGCCGAGGCTCGCTGGCAGCTTGCAGAGCTGCTGGAGCCTGAGGAGTAGCGAGCACCATGCGCATCACCCGACTCCAAATCGAGAACTTCGGCCACTTCGCAAACAAGGTCGTCGATCCTGTTGACGATGCCCTGACAGTCGTCCACGGCCCTAACGAGGCCGGTAAATCGGCGTTGCGGGCCTTCGTGCGCTCGACTCTGTTCGGCTATCTCGACCGCCGCAACAGGCAGTTCGAGTTCTATGACTACCCGCCAGTGAACGGTGGCACCGCTTCAGGCGCGCTCGATATCGTCACCAAGGGCGGCTCGGAGTACACGGTGCGCCGCGAGCAGGGCCGCAACGGTGGACCGGTGATTGTGAGCGGTGATGCTGACGGCGGGACTGAGCTGCTTGAGAGGCTGCTGGACCGTATTGGGCCTGATCTCTACCAGAACCTGTTCAGCATCAGCCTGAGCGAGTTGCAGGAACTTTCGACCCTCAACTCTCCCGAGATCAGGGACCGCATCTACTCAGTTGGACTCGGGCTATCTCGAGTCAGCTTGCCCGACGCCGTTGGCCGAATCGACCGCGACGTCCGCGCCCTTCGCGGACCTAAGTCCGGATCTATTCGCAAGGCGGAGAAAGAGCTTCACGAACTGAAGGTGGAGCTTGAGGAAGCTCGCAAAGACCACGGCCTGTATGCAGATGTGGCTGCGAAGCTGGCAGATATCGAAGACAAGATCTCGGCGCAGCAGGACAAGCTCGAAGCGGTCCGCACGCAGCGTGAGCAGCAGAGCCTGACGATCAGCCTGCGGCCTTACTGGGAGCGGCTGAATGGAATGCGTGACCAGATCGCCGAGCTGCCCGGACTTGCCGACTTCCCTGGCAACGCTGAGCGACAGCTGGATGGCCTGATCCTGCAGGTTGTTAACGATAGAGAGCAGATGCAGCGCGGGGATGCGAGACAGGACGAGCGCACGGCTGAGATCCAGAGTGTTCCCGTGGTCGAGGCCTTTGAGAACCGCTCATCGGAGATCCGGCAGCTCGTTGCCGAGACCGAGCACTACCGCAAGGCGGTCGAGGACCTCCCGGAGGTCCGTACACAGCTGAAGATCGAGGAAGAGAAGTTCCAGCGTGACCTGGAGCTTCTCGGAAGCGACTGGGACGAAGAGGCGGTCGAAAAGTTCGATGCGCCTGTCGACCTGCTGGCAGACCTCGAGGCGGCAGGTTCGCAACTTGTTGAGACGGAAGAGACCTACAAGAGCTCCGAGGCCGAAGTTTCTCGCCGGACCGATAGCCGTGACGATGTTGCGGAAGAGGTTTCGCGTGCGGCCGCGACGCGTGACTCCGTAGAAGGTGTGCCCGAGCAGTCGTCCGATGAGCTGGACAAGCGGCAGGAGCGGCTTGGCAGGCTCCGCGGCGCACTCGCCGAGCGGTACGGCGCAAGAGGCGAGCTTCATGACGCTGAGATGAAGCTTGCCGATTCGCTGGGTGAGGCCGACTCGGTGAATATCGCCGGATTCTTCGGCTCTATCTGGATGCCGGTGGCACTCATCGTGCTTTCACTGTCCGCCATCGCCTTCTCCGTCTGGGACGGCGAGCTTGCCCCTGCGATTCCAGGTCTTGGTGGACTCGCCACTGGAATCGTCATGCTCGTCCGAGCGCGCACATCCGGCCAGGGCTTCGCAATCAAGGTAAGCCGGCCGACCATCGACGAGGCGCGGACCATACTGACTGAGCAGCGAGATACGCAGAAGGCGAAGCTGGAGGAGCTGGACAAGGAGATCGCTGAGATCGCCAAAGAGTTCGGCCTGCCTGGCGATCCATCACACCGGGATCTCGAGGAGCAGGCTGCGGCGATCGACCGAGCGGTGCATCGCAGGGTGCTGTTCGAGACGCGGGGCGCTGCGGCGTCTGAAGCTCAAGAGCGGCTCAAGGACGCTGATGCAAGGCTGCAGGAGGTCTCCGACTCCCGCACGCTGGCCTACAACAACTACGCCACGACGTACGCGCGCTGGCAGGAAGTTCTGAAGTCAGCGGAACTACGTGACGACCTGAAGCCCTCGCAGGCCAACTCGGTGATGGAGCGGCTAAGGTCTCTAAAGAGCCAGTTGCGGATTCTTTCCAGCTATCGCGAGCGAGTCGGCCAGATGGAGTCGGCGATCGAAGATATCGAGTCTCGCCTGACAACTGAGCTCGAAGCTGCGGACATGCCACCAGCCGAGCACATGCAGGCCACTCCGGCACTCATGACGCTTGCAGAGCGGTTCCGAGACCACGAGCTGGCGGTGCAACGCCGTGACGCTCTGATGGCGGAGCTGAAGGACTGGATTGGGCGCAGGGACCAGCTTGAACGCCGCATCAGCCAGGTTGAAGGCGAGATCAAAGACCTGATGCGCTACGCCGAGACGGATGATGAGCAGGAGTTCCGGGCGATCGCCAGGCAGATGGAAAAGCGGTGGGAGCTGGAGGCGAAGATCGAGGAGCTGATCGAAGCGCAGCCGCTCCTGGCCAATGATGAGGGTTCGGTGCACCGGGAGCAGCTGGAGTCGAGTTCGCTGAGCGAGCTGAAGGCTCGGTTAGAGCGCATAGATGATGAGGTGCGGGAGCTCGAGCGTGAGCTTGGTGAGATGCAGCGTGAGCGCGGTGACCTGGACCGTCAGCGCAAGCAGCTAGAGGCGTCATCGAAGGTCTCTGAACTGCGTGGCAAGATAAATGTGCTTGAGGACAAGCTGCAGACCGATGCCGACCGCTGGGCTGTCCTGAGAATCGCCAGTCACCTGCTGGACAAGACCCGGGAGACGTTCCAGCGTGAGCGCCAACCGTCGCTGATCCAGGCCGCCGGCAAGTATTTCGAGAAGCTGACTCTCGGCCGCTATACGCGGGTTGAGGCGGTCGTTGGCGAGCAGGACCTCGTGGTCTACGAGGCTGAGGGTGGCCGGAAGGCTGTCGGCGGCCTGTCACGCGGCACTGCCGAGCAGCTGTATCTGTCGATGCGGTTTGCGCTGATCGAGGAGTACTCCCGCAACGCTGAGCCGATGCCTGTTGTGATGGACGATGTGCTCGTGAACTTCGACCCTGAGCGTGCGCAGGCTGCCGCCGATGTTATCGCGGAACTCTCTTCTCGCTTCCAGGTACTGATGTTGACCTGTCACCCGCAGACGGTGACGTACTTCGAGAAGGCCTGTGCGCCGAAAGGCCGCCGAAAGGCCAGGCCGATGACGACCGTAGAACTCGGCTCAGGCGGAGCTGAGACGGGCCAGCTGACGCTGGTGGGCTAGGCGAGCCGACGGGACGACGGCAGTCTCGTCGCGCATCTACTTCAGTCGTCGTTCTCTGACCAGTCATCGCGCTAGCTAAATGATGCAACACGTTCGTGTAGACGCGGATCATCGTTGATTCCGTGCGACTTCATGAATTTTCCGCACGCTAACCGGCGCACAATCGCTCGCTCAGCATTGTATTCGTACTGGAGAAGACTTAAGGTGCGCGATGCAGGGTTTCGCGCCTCGGCTCGTTCGAGTCTGTGACGTGAGACATACGGGATAGTCGCAGATGGCGCGGAATCTGCGCTCGGCGCCCCGGTGAAGCAGACACGGCGTCGAGCAGGAGGTAGCCGATGCCCGAGAACTGCTTCTGTTTGCACCCGATGGGCCTGCACTGGTTCAACACCGGCAACTGCACTGAGTGTGCATGCACCGTGTTTCGCCCCCACATCCTGTCCGAGCTAGACGAGCCTGAGGAACTGGCGGATGTGCAGCGGTCGGGGTCTGAGGCCGATGACATGGCCGGGTTGACCGGCGCCGGGTCGAACAGGTCCTAGAAGGTCCGGCTAACGCTCTCTCAGCCAACCGATTCCGGCGTGGCTAGTCTCCGCTGAGACTCGCGCCGGCCCCGGAATCGGCGCCCTCTGCCGCCGCCAGGCCTTCGTAAAGCTTCGTCATGCCGTCGAGCCATTTCGCCTGCACCTCGGACGACCATGAGGGGTCGAAGTCCGGGTACTTCGAGAGGATCATCTCGGCGACATTCAGCTTGGCGGTAAGGCGTGGTGATGCCTCGGCGACTGCGGTTGCTGGTGCTACCGCTGGAGCCACAACTTCGGCTGGCGCGTCCGGCGTTTCTACAGCCGCTTGCGGCACCTGAGCTGTAGCCGCTCGGCCACGTGGAGCAGCCTTTCCGGCAGGCTGCCTGCGACGTCGCTGGTGGCGGCCTGCGAGGATGTACTGGGACAGCTGGATGCCGGCGTCTGTGGCCGCCCGGATGAAAAACGCTTCGCACTTGGTCAGGACGCCTTCGCGGGCACCGAAAGACCGGAACGCCTCATGGAACTGGTTCCGGGTGGCGCGGGACAGGTCGAGCTCAAAGACGGGCTTGTAGTAGTCCTCCAGGAGGCCTCGCAGCAGCGCCCGCCGACGCTCTCCCTCTGCGAACACCAGCTGCTCCAGCACCGGCTGTGGATGGCCATCAGCGTCGACGAGCTGCAGCACTTTCAGGGCTGTCATCAGCTGCGTGCCCGAGCTTCCGGAGAACCTGGCGCCCCAAACGCTTCTGTCTATCCTCGCAGGGATGCCGTCCTGCAGAAATTCCAAAAAAGTTTGGAATGTTCGGTAAGGGACATACGGGGGAACTGCCATCTGCCGTTCTTGCATGCGATTTCCAGATTGGGAAAAGGACATTCCAGAGTTTGTCCGCCGTTTTCGGAACGAACGTTATCCCTGTCTGATTCCAAAGTCAATATCGATTTGGAATGGCCGGTTTCCCAGCGTGGACAGTTTTCTCATATGCGATACGGAATAGAAGAGAATTCCAAACATCACGAGCAGATGGTCTGCAGAGCCGTCACATCGGCGCTGTGCAAGCGTATCGCAAGGGGTTGGAGTTGAAAGTTCCGATAGCAAAGATCTTCCCGGACCCACAGACAGAGGCTTCACGAAAAGAGAATGTGCGAGAGCTACCGCGCGGTTCGAGGACGGCACGGGATCCGGTGGTGCTCATAGACAACGATCGCTACATCCTGCTGGCCGGAGCCAGGCGGCTGCGGACGGCGCAGGAAGCCGGCGAAAAAGAGGTCGAGTGCACGGTCAAGGAATCGGTCACAGAGCAGGAGCGCTGGGAGCTTCTGCTGGCCGAGCAGTACCACTCTTCACTGGTGCCTCCAATGGACCTCGGACAGGCCTTCATCGACTACCGGGACCGGTATGACGTTACCCAGCAGGAGCTGGCCCGCAGGACGGGAATTACACCCGGCACGATCCACCACTACGAGAGCCTGATCCGCACCCTTGCGCCCGGCCTCGGCGGCAAGGTGAACAGCGGTGAGCTGACCTTCAAAGAGGCGCGCTCGATCGCAGACATCGATGACCATGAGCGGCAGCTAGAGATCGCCAAGCCGTTCGTCGACGGCAGGCTTTCGTCTGTGCATGTGGAGCGCATCGTCGGCCGGGCAAAGAGCGCGCCTGAGCTGGCGATCGACCAGATCATTGAAGAGGTGGTGAACGGCAAGCGCCCCGCACAGAAGCCGGAGCCCGAAGAGCCTGAGCTGGTCGAGCCTCGGCCGCCGAAGGAGCGGAACACCGAGTCGCTCGAAAACATGGTGTTGCACCTGGCGGGCGAGTTGGATGCCCTACCGATGCAGGTGATCCCGGAGTACCGACGGCTGAAGCTGATCAGCTGTCTGCGGATCCTGGATTCCCGGCTGAGAGCATCTCTCGAGGGGCTGAACTCCGGTCCGGCAAGGGAGTCCGCGATTCCGCAGCCCATGGGTTCCACGTCGAGGGCTCGCGGGAGAACAAGGGTGCGTTGAGGAGATTCGGAAAGGACTGAAAAGGATTTTTTGAGGCCGGTGCGGACACACCGACCTCTAAACCGGGAGCTGTTGAGCAGGGCTCGCCCAGCACTCCATTCGAAACGGCCGTGAGCCCGCAGACACCCCGCCAATGGTTGCCTCCAGGCGGGGTGTCTTTCTTTTTCCGCGAAACGCTAATGTGATGTCAAGGCCGAGCGGGCTGCGGACCGGCGGCTTGCGTCAGTAACGGGAGATCTTACTCGCCAACGAGTATGCCAATGCCTCCGATCCGGATCTGGTCCGTGGTGTTGGCGAAGTTCAACCTCAGGCTCATGGTCATAGCACCTTCAACCGGCTCGTTCGGCACGACATTGCTGTCGACACAAACCGGGTCCGTGCTCTTGTGGTCGGTGCCATCGTCATTCACCACGAATGCCGAAGGCGGCTCATTCTCCCTGGTGATGCGAATCTGCGATATGAAGCTGTCAGCGGAGCTGAGGTCATAGCAGACCGTAACCTTCTTGATTCGCAGATTGTCAGCCAGCGCCAGGGGCTTGGCCAGCCACTGGAGGTCTCCGGCGGAAGTTGTGGTGACGTCCAGGGTGTTTCCGGCAGCGCCCCGAGCGAGGACAAGGTTCGAAGGTGCATCACCCCGAGGGCTAGCGATCATGTCGAGGGCGCTGACCCAGATTGTGTGGTCTTCGACTGTGGCGGCAGGTCCGGGCGGACCCTGGTCACCCGGTGGTCCCTGGAGAACGTCTCCGGTCCTGGCAAACTCATCCGGGCTGAGGCCGCCGAGAGTGGCCGCGTTGCCCGCCTGGATCGCAAACGGCACTGACGTGAGCTCTTGTCGCGGTCTGAGCTCAGAGTCACTTTCGACCTGGATGCCGAGGAACAGTGGCGGGGTGTCAATTACGTTGCCGACGGGTGTGATGTTCCCGAGCGTGGTTGAGAAGATGCCATTCTGAGTCTCAACCGCAAGACGCTCGGACCACAGCGCTGTGGAACCTGTGCTTGAGCTGTAGATGCTGAATGTGACGGCGTACTTTCCGTCCTTGATCGGATTGCCCGAGGCGTCGGAAAGGAAGCCCTGGTAGGTCAGCGTCTGCGGCACAGAGCTGCCTGTCTGCTGAGCGATGGCCCAGCTGACGCTCCACGCGAGACCACCTGCGACGACGATGGTGAGTATTGCTGCCAGTCTGAACGACTTCATCGGACCATTCCTTTCAAGTCTTCACAGATCACTTGATCAGTCATTGCGATTCGCATTTGGATAGATTCCGGAGGTGATAGAGAGGTTGTTGCCGCTGGACGACCCGGTGGCAGCGCCGAAGCCGAACGACCCGGTCAGGTGGAGTCCATTGCCTGCGGACGAGCCGCCCGCGGTCGGGCCTCCAGAAAGGTTGAACGGCCCGGTCACGCCTCTGTCCTCTGGAGCAGGTGGCAGCGGTCGTGCGTGTAGCCCTGGCCGGATCTGCCAGTCGTCGGTGTGTGATACACCGCCTCCGAAACCTGTGCCGAACGACCCGGTGAGCCTCAGGCTTCTGCTTGTCGACGTGCCGCCAGCGGTGAACTCTCCTATGACGACTACAGGAACTGACGGTGGAGCGATGACAGTTGCAGTAGATGTGGCGACCGGCGCTGTGGCCGTCGGGGCAACGGAGACTGGTGTGGCTGTAGGCACGGGTGCGCTTGGAGGTGTGGAAGTGGGGGCGATCTGTGTGGGCGTCGCGGCAGGTGTTGGAGACGGCTGAGGCCGGGACGTGTCAGCAGTAGGAGCGGGTACAGAAGTTGCAGTGGCGGTGGCTGCGGGAACAGTCGCAACAGCGGAATCGCTGGCGGCCGGATCAGTGGACGCAGTGGAGGTTGCTGCAGCGGTTGGCCTGGCGGTGTCAGCGGTCGATGTCGGGTCGGCTGAATCCTCTGATCGGGGTGTTTCGGTGGCCGGTGCAGACTCGGTTTCTGCCGTCGGCGTCTCGTCTTCAGGCGTCACACATGAGATCGCCAGTACACCGAAAGTGGCGAGCATCGCAATCAGCACGTTCCGTCCAACGTGTTTCAAAAATAGCCCCCGAGCGGGGCCAATCTAGCGGGTCTGACGAAACTGCACAAGCAGATGCGATCAAAAGCGCGCGAACGCGACGACCAGAAGTGGGAAGTGCCGGTCCCCACGGATCGCGAACCCTGCTGCGCCAGAACGGACGGCTAGTCCTCTAGCCTCTTCAGATACTGGCCGACCCAGTCGTAGTCGACCAGCTCCGCGTAGGCGTCCATGAGAGCTTTGGTGATCGGGCCGTGGGCAGAGCCATCGCCGATCTGAGTGCCCTGGACGGTTCGCACCCCGCAGATGCAGAGCGAGGTCGAGGTCAGGAACACCTCATCGGCGGTGGTGGCGTCGAACACATCAATGTCCTGCTCGATGACCGGAACATCGATCTTCTCGGCCAGCTCGATCGCCGTCTCACGGCTTATCCCGCCCAGCACGTACTGAGGCTTTGGGGTGTAGAGCACGCCGTCCTTAATGGTGAAGATGTTGGAACCGATGCCCTCAGTGAGGAAGCCGCGGCCGTCGAGCAGGATGGCCCAGGACTCCGGGTCGTGCGCCTTGGCCTCCATGTCGGCCATGATGAGGTTCAGGTAGTTATGGGACTTGGCACGGGGACTGAGCGCTTCGGGCGGAGTGCGGCGGACGGAGGGTATCCATACATCAATACCGTCTCTATATAGACGCGCGCGTGGCTTAAGGGGCAGGGGAGCGCATTCGATGATGACGTTGGGGCCGCCTGCGGTCTCCCACATGTCGCCGCCGACCAGGTCTACGCCTCGCGAAATGCGCTGGCCCACCCAGAAATCGTCGTCCGGCCCAAGCAGGGGAAGATTAGCCTCCAGCACCTGCCGGGTGTGGCCGATCATCTCTTCCTGCGACATGCCGGGGTCGATCTGGACGTACTTGAGGGAGTTGTAGAAACGGGCTATGTGTTCCTCAAGTTTGAAAATCCTGTGTCCAAATGTGCGTGTCATATCGAACACAGCATCGCCATACTTGAAACCCCGGTCCCTGAAGGGGACCCTGACCTCACTCTCAGGAACGATCTCGCCGTTGAAGTAGGCGACTCTTTCGCCTGTCTTCCGTCCTTGCGTGGCGGCTTCGGCGGCTGGTTTGACCTCAGAGGTCATGATGGGTCCTTTCTTCAGACAGGGAGCGGTGACTGCAGGGGAATCTTAACGGGTTGGGTGTGACGCCTCAAATAGCGTGAGGGAGTGCCGGTGCGTGCTGTGCACGGAGGAACATATATACAGGTATATGTATGTATATATCAGTTCGAAAACAGAGGATAGTGGATGCCTGGAATCATAGTCAGCAGGCCGATATTCAACACGCTTTTCAAACTGGCTCACGAAGAGGGCCTGAGCATCAATGCGTACCTGACCAGGCTCCTTGAGAACGCCGGCCCCGACGCCGTAAAACAGGCTACTGTGGGTGCGGTTGCTGCCACTGATTCCAGCTCTGTTCCGGCAGATCAGACGGTCACTGCCGAGATCGCAGGCACTGAAGGGACGGGCCCGGAGGTGGGCTCTCCAACCGTGCGACATCACGATGTAAGACCGATCGAGTACGACGACGACATCGACGGCGCCGATGTGAACGGCGCTCAGCCGCCCGCACGAAGGATCGGAAACTCCATCTGGGACAAGGTGGTCTCTATGGAAGGGCGCCGGTTCTCGACCAGCCGCGGCAAGAAGTTCAGCTACAAGGTGACCGGCGAGTACATAGTGGTACGAGACTCGCAGGCGCGCATTCCTCGCAGTCAGTTCGATAAGGCAATGAAGATGTGGCCCGTCACTGGTCCATCACGCCTCGTCGGTGTCTACGCTCCATCTGTCGTGTGGGCCGTGATGAAGGAGCTGACAGAGGCCGAGGAACCGGCCCTGGCGTAGAGCCGGGCTGTGATCTGAGGGGCCTTTTCCATTGGCCGTTCTCGGCAGTTCGCTCCACTCTGAACTCAGCGAGCCTGTATATATCGATGTGATTACCGGCTGGCCCACTGAAGTTGCCATAGAATCCCGGGCATGAGATACACCGGGACCACGACTCTCCTCTATGCCGATAAACTGGACACAATAGTCGACTTCTACAGAGACGTTCTGGGTTGGGCAGTGCATGGTGAGTGGCGCGATGAGGACATGTTGAATTGGGTGTTGCTGGGCCCGGCAGATGAGCCCTCCGTCCGACTGATGTATAACCGTCCCGAGCATGGGGCAGTGGGCCAAATCGAGGCGCAGCAAGCGATTCCCTGGATCCATGTCGACGACGTGAGAGCTGCCTATGACGCGGTCCGAGAGCGTGGCGGCGAGGTGGGGGTACTGGAGGATGTTGGCGACGGCAGATCCGAGTTTTCGGTCACTGACCCGCAGGGCTACAGGCTCTATATATCCGGACCGTCCTGAGCTGTATAGATCGGCGCTCGGTCATCTGTATCTCTATGTATCAGCTACTACCCTGCTGCCTATACATACATATGTATACAGATACATATCGCGGATGGTGAGGCAGGCCATCCGTTGGTAGCCACAGGCACTCAACCGACTAGGATCCCCGGAGCATTACGGACGGTAGTTCGAGTCGTCGGTCGCGCCGCGTTGGAGCAGGTAACACCCTTCGACAGATTCAGCGTGACGGCTTTGTTCTCCCTCCTGTCAGGGAGGGAGTTAGAGGGTGGGTTGATGTCTGGGCTTTGCCCAGACCGGGCGCGGCAAGCAGCGCCCCTACCGGATCTGCGGCTGCCAGTCAGAGGGG
>JANQQP010000032.1 GCA_028285005.1 Dehalococcoidia bacterium
TCATCCCTCTGACTTGTAGCCGAGATCCGGTAGGGGCGCTGCTTGCCGCGCCCGGTCTGGGCAAAGCCCAGACATCAACCCACCCTCTGACTCCCTCCCAGGCTGGGAGGGAGAACATCTGCCATCCTGAGCTCGTCGCGGGGTATGCGGCTTCAGCCGACATGTCGTCCGTCCGCTGGCCGGTCAAGCGATACAATCTGCAGCATGTATTTCAAGGAAGAGTTCTCCGCGTCCGAACGGCTCGTACTGAGCCGGTTTTTCACCAACACTGACCGGCCCGTCTTCGCTCTCGTCAACCTGCCTGAAGTGGTGAAGGGCGCACTCTTCGCACGCTACAGCCGCACGCCGAAATCGCTGCGCAGGCTGTTTCTCGATGAGTTCTATGACCAGCCTGAAACAGGCGTCTCGGCGATTGCTGACTCGCTCGCGGGCGACGACGCCCAGCTAAAGCTGGACCGCGCAGAGCGTCTCTATGAGCGGGTGTTCTCTGGCTACGGCGACGACTCTGTGGCTCAGCTCGGTGGCGCCCACCTCGCCTGCGAACAATCTTCGAACCTGCTGACCAAGATCCTGGAGCGCGGCAGGATCGCGGCCTATCTCGAGCAGAGCACTCGCTACATCTACTACGACCAGAGGCTGGGGCAGCGTTACCGCTACCTGGTTCCGCCGGAGTTGCACGGCACGGAACATGAAGCAGACTTCGTCGCAGAGATGGACCGGCTGTTCGACACCTACTCCGAGGTCGTGCGGGCGTGCAAAGTTCATTTTGAAGAGCGTTTTCCGCGTCAGCCCGAGGATTCGCCCGGAGTATGGCGCAGCAGCATCCGCGCCAAGGCCTGTGATGCGGCCCGCGGATTACTTCCTGCGGCGACCACATCGAATCTCGGCATCTTCGCTACAGGACAGGCGTACGAGGCGATGTTGATCCGCATGCGCGCTCACCCGCTGGCCGAGGCTCAGCAGTACGCAGGGATGATGCTGGAAGAGTTGCGCCATGTGATTCCGTCGTTTGTGCGGCGAGTAGATATCCCTGATCGCGGCGGTGTCTGGGGCAATTATTTCTCCGGAATTCGCTCTGAGCTGGAGGACATCGCTGGGCGCATTGGCGAGGAGCCGAATGAGGTTCCAGAGGTCGAGCTAACCGAGTGGGACCCGGACGCTGAGAGGAAGTTGGCCGCGGCGGCGCTGTATGAGGCGTCGGACCTGCCGGACAGTCAGCTGTCGGCGATTGTGGAACGAATGTCGGCAGATGATGTTGAGAAGGTCCTGAAGGCGTATGTGGGCAATCGTTCGAACCGGAGGCATCGTCCGGGACGAGCGTTTGAGCGCAGCTTCTACCGCTTCGACATCTTGTCGGACTTCGGGTCGTTCCGTGACCTGCAGCGTCATCGCATGCTGACCATCGACTGGCAGCGACTGACTCCCGATTTCGGCTATGCCGTGCCAGAAGCCATTGAAGAGAATGCGCTCACGGACACATGGAACGAATCGATGTCTCGGATGTCGGAACTGCACGGCCGGCTGGACAATGCGTTCGGCGCAGATGTGGCGCAGTACGCCGTGCCGTTCGCGTTCCGGCTCCGCTACTACATGCACCTGAACGTCCGTGAGGCGTTCCATCTGCTGGAGCTTCGCACCGATCGGCAGGGTCACGCCGATTACCGTCGTATCTGTCAGGAGATGCACCGCTTGATCGCCGAGAAGGCCGGTCATCGAGTACTCGCCGGTGCGATGAACTACGTGGACCACAACGAGTACGGGCTTGAGCGTCTTGAGGCCGAACGCAAGAACGCAGCGAAGCGCAAGACCAACGAAGGCATCGAGAGCGCCGACTGACTAAGCTGCAGGAGCAGCTTCTGCCGGTGTGCTGCCCGTTCTGCGTGACATCAGGACGACGAACGGCAGCGCGATTGCGATCGATACCGCAGCTGCCCTGAAGAAGTCCCGGAACACTGCCAGTCCGGCAAGCGTAGTTTCAAGCTCGATCTCGTCCTGCACTTCGGGGTCGAGCGAGAATGCCGGAATGTCGGCCACCAGGTCGACGAACTGGACAGTACCCAGCGATGTCATCACTGCCAGTCCGGCGGTCATTCCGATCATGCGAGACACCGTGAGCAGCGCGCTGGCAGAGCCGCGCATATCGCCCCGGACAGAGTGAAGAGCGGATTCGGCGATGGGAGCGACGAGCAACCCGAAGCCTAGGCCGGTGATGACGAGGTGGATCGTGAGCGTCGGGTCGCCCGTGTCCAGCTCCCACGTAGACATCAGCAGGAAGCCAGCAAAAGTTAGCGCTACGCCGAGGATGGCCGGCGCCAGTGGCCCGAGCCGCTGTGTTGCAAATCCTCCTGCGAGAGCGCCAATGCCAATCGCGATGGTCATCCTCAGGAGTCTCAGACCGCCCTCAAGCGCTGATTCGCCGTAGACGGTTCCGGCCATGAGCGGCACCGCCACCATGCCGATGATCAACGCTGCTCCGACGAGGAAGTGCACTGCGTTGGCGGTAACGAATCCGACGAGCCGGAACAGCGCTCTCGGGAACAACGGATCTCGTGAAGTTGCAACACGACCTACGAGCAGCGCAGTCGCTCCGGCAGCAGCGAATATCGTGATGTAGAAGAGGCCGTCCGGCTCTCCGGCACGAGTGAGGGCGATCGTCAGCAGGCTCAAAGCGGCGGCGAACAGCGTGACACCGACCATGTCGACGCGCACAAGGTTACGTTGACCGGCAGGCAGTCTGAGCATGAGTGTCACGACAATCAGGATCAAAGGCAGGTTGAGCCAGAACGCCCACTCCCAGGACAGGGCTTCGGTGATCGCGCCGCCCCAGAGCGGGCCGATCACGCCGCCCGCCTCTGCGCTCGCTCCAACCAGGCCATACGCGATGGCCCGGTGTTTTCTGTCAACGAGCTCTCCCGCCGCGGCCAGTGAAACCGGGATTACGGCTCCGCCACCGATCGCCTGGAAGACTCGTGCTCCAACCATCCAGCTGAACTCAGGCTCCCGGTCGAAAAGCCATCGCGGCAGGTCCGCGCTAATCGCCACACCGACTGAGCCGAGGGCGAATATGGCCATTGCCGCCAGGTAGGTGTTGCGGAAGCCGAACCGGTCCGAGATTCGGCCCATGAGCGGCATTGCGGCTGTGTAGCCGATCAGGTAGCCAGTGACGGCCCAGGACGCTCGGTCAAGTTCGCTTGCGGCGACTCGCAGGTCGGACAGCATGTCCGGCAGGATTGTGACCACCACGGTTTGGTCATCGGCCGCGATGAACACTCCGAAACAGAGCGGCAGAAACAGCCAGTAAGGGCTGAGCGCTGTCTTGATGCGCTGCACGACTAGATTGGCGGGTCGATGGCGAGATCGGCTTCGAAGCCCGAAAAGCGTATCAGCCTCACGTAGTCCGCTCCGTCGCCGGGTTGCAATGCGCCCGTGAGTCGAGCGCTCGTGAGCAGAAACGTGTCAGGATCAAGGGAGAGCGTCACGTCCAGCTTCTGTCCCGGAGTGACGGTTCCAACCAGTGGTTGAAGCGCCTCGGACGGCACCAGTCCATTGAGGACGATGTTGCCGTTCGAGAACCCGCCAGAGTCCGGATAAGTAGGCTGTTCTGTCTGCGCAAGAACGTTCGTCACGAGCCGGACGGGATCAAGGAAACTGAAAGGGCTGTCTTCTGGTGCGATGCTCGCCCAGTTGCCGGTCAACGGGTTCGTCATCCAGGTCTCGCCTTCGATGACGACGGCGCTGATCTTGACGAATATCCTGCCGAGGTCGGCCTCAGCTGCGACTGTGAGACGCTCTGGCGTGATGACTGCGCCATCGGCGCGCCGGAGGTCCAGTCCGCCGTCGAGCGATGTCGTACCTTCGGGGTGTGTCAGCTCAAACTCGAACTGCGGCACTTCGGCCATTGCTGTGTGCGCGTTGTCGAGCGCCTGTTGCGCCGTGGGGAGCTCAGGAGTTGGAGTTGCGGTGTTAGAGGATGAGCACGCCGCAGCGAACGCGATGGAAAGCGAGATGACGAGAAGTCCGATGGACCGCGACCTGCGCCGGGATTTGGATAGCGAGTTCATCGCCATTCAATATATGCGGCGGGCTCGGGCCGGTCGAGTGTGGGAACTCCACACCATCTGGCAAGTTGTCGTCTGCCGCCAGACGCTCTCTACGGGTCCGAACAGTCACGCATGAACCCGCAGTTCGTGCATCGCAGCTTGCAGTGCAGGTCCAGCATCACGGTGCCGCAAATATCGCACTCCCAGATCGCGTCGACGGGCCTGGTCGCCGTAGCTGTGCCGCTATCGAATGCCGGTGACTGGCTGTTCACGAATGGCATACCCGCCTCCTAAGTCGCTTCAGTTGACGGCGAGAACTCTATTGTTCCCCTGAGGCGGCCAATATTAAGGCGTGTTGGCTGACGGTAATCCGGCAGTTAAGAAAGTACGGCCGCTACGGCGCGGTGGCGGCCGTCATGACTGCCTGGCCCGACAGACTCTCGAGACCGCCGTCGAGCGACTCAAGTGTGACGATTATGCTCTCGAAGTGCACGATGTTGTCGGGCAGTTCGAACTCGACACGCGCCATACCGGCCTCGTTCACCTGGAAGCTGGCTACAGGCGATGGAACCCCGTCACGTACGAGCGAGAGCATGTACTGGTAGCTCTCCGGGGCGGGCGGCAGGTTGGAAACCAGCAGGACGGCAGGATCGTCGAAGTTCTTGACCGCAAGAGTCCCGATTGCTTCGGGCATCTGCGGACCGCCCTGCAGGATCTCAGGAATGCGGTACTGGTTGTTCTGCGTGACGTAGGTGAGCCACTGCTGGTCTTTCAGCGCCTCGTTCATGGCGGCGTTCAGTGCAGTGAGCCTGGCAACTTCGGCGTCTTGTGCCGCGAACTGTGAGGTCATGAGCTCGACCGACTGCCTCAGTTCGTCGATCTCAGACGACTCGGTGTTAACGTCATCTCGCAGTTGAGCGACTTCCGAGTTGAGCTGCGAGTTCTCCGCAGCGAATACTGCTGCGATTGCAATGACTGAAATGAGCGCCGCCGCGGTGCCTGCATACGCGACGCGAGCAGGCTTGAGAATTGCGCTGAGCACGGACTGCCCGGAAGGACTTACCGAACGTGCGTCCTCGCGGGCAATGTCCATCAAGTGAAGGTCACTGTCGACCTGCGCGAGCAAGAGCCGTCGGACGCGAGCTGATGGCACCGTGTCTGGCGCCAGCTTGCTCAGGTTCTCTGCCGCTTCCATGTAGCGACGCAGTTCGTCCCTGGCTTCAGGTGAGTATTCGAGAAGTTCCTCGACCCGCGCGCGTTCGTCGGGTGAAAGTGCGTTGAGCGCGTAACCCGGCAGGTCGCCCCACGGATCGGGGACCGTAAAATCCAGACTATTCGGATCGGTCATACAGCTGCGCTGATCTCGCTGCTCAGAGCGTTTCGCAGCTTCTTCAGGGCCAGGCGCATCCGGGTCTTAACGGTGCCGAGCGGCTGCCCGGTCTTCTCAGCAATCTCCGCTTGCGTCAGCCCCTTGAAGTAGGAAAGCTCTACTACTTGCCTTTGCTCCACTGGTAGGTCCGCCATAGCATCGCGCACTTTGGCGTACTCTGACTGTGCTACGGCATTTTCAAGCGGGGAGATTTCTGCAGATTCGATGTGCAGATGGTCCTCTATGTCATCATTCTGGCGGTTTCGGTCACGACGGCGCTTACGCAGCTCATCGATAGTCCGGTTATGGGCAATGCTGAACAGCCAGGTGGTGAACTTGCCCTTGGCAGCGCTGTAGCTGCTGCCCCGGCGCCAGACGCTGAGGAAAACGTCCTGAGTCACTTCTTCTGAACTTACCGGGTCGTTCAGGATGCGGGCGGCAAGGGCGAAGACTCTTCTGCCGTACCGGTCGTAGAGGTGGGCGAGGGCGTCCCTGTCGCCGCTTGAGATCAGTTCAAGCAACTCCAGGTCATCCATCTCTTGAAACACAATAGACTCTTGCGCCATTTTTGCGGTCCTCGGGGTCGTGGTCCGGCCTCTGGGGACTCGCCGCCCGTGCATAGCGTGATCGCTAACTGGTTTAGCTGCTACGCATACACCGGTTGCGGTAAACGAATGTTAACTCATTCCCTGATACCCATTTGTGGAGATTGTGAAGAAGTTCGAAGGCTATTCGAAGATTCAGGCGTTAGGTTCAGCCGCCGACTGCTTCTTCGCCAGCTCACGTAACTGACCTAGAGCGTCTTTGGCCCGCCGCGTGTCCACGCCTTCGGGCGCTCGGTCAAGGAACTCGGTGAGGGAACGCACCGCCCTGTTGAAGTCACCTACTTCGGCCTGCAGCCGAGCGAGGTCGCTAAGGTTGCGCCAGTTCTGCGGATCAAGAAGCTGAATCCGCTCTGCTGCGGCGAGCGACCGCCTGTAGTCGCGCTTCTTGGCGTGGTTGAGCTTGAGGTTGGTGAGCAGTCGCCGGAGAGTAGACCGGCTGCCACACCTTGGAAGCAGTCGACTGCTTAGGGCGATTGCGGTGGTGGACGATGGCTTTCGGCCGCGGATAGCGAGAGCTAGGCACTCCTTGCGAGAGAGGAGACCGCCTTCGTGGTACGGGTCGACGAAGATCTCTTCCTTTCCGGACCCGGCAGACAGGAGGTAGTGGCCGGGCATTCCAATGCCCTGCATCTCCACGTCGATGCGTCGTGCGACCTCGCGGTAGATCACCGAAAGCGTGATCGGGATGCCAAGCCCTCTGTCGAGAACTTCGTTCACATAGCTGTTGCGCGGGTCATAGTAGTTACCACTGTTACCGCGCAGGTCCGCCGTATCGAAAAGAACTGAACGTACCGCATCGAGCTGGTCGTAGAGCGAGTGGCGTGCCGGAAGCTGATTGACGGCGATCGCTGCAAGCGTGTCCAGCTTATCGACGTACTCCTGCGGTTCGAGCCCCGGATACTCCTCACCGGCTATGAAGAGACAGGCTCCGAAGAGGTCAATCTCCGCGTCGCGGCGGCGCACAGCTTCCGTGAAGTTCGCCCTTGCCTGTTCGACGTGGCTTTCCATTGGGTACTCGCAACCCGTGTGCCGGGTGATAAAAGTAAAGGGTTCGAGTGGCTGCCTCAGGTCTCACCGTGGGTGATGACTGACATGCATGCTAGCAATGCCCGTCCGGTGTAGCAATCTTGCCTGACGGACGGTTTCGAGGCCGCTCAAACCAAGGCTCTGTTCGCAGCCGATTTGACAGTTTCGCGGCCTGTTGCAAAACTTCGACTGCGCCTCGTGCCAGCTTCGAGGCTGATCTAGACACAGAGAGATTGACGGAACCGAATACGCGGTGGGGAGCTCGGAATAGCCGGGCTGAGAGGGCGAATGACGCTTCGCCGACCCAAGAACCTGAACTGGGTAATTCCAGCGGAGGAACTGCGGCATATCTGTACTTAACAGAACCGCCAGCGAACCCGCCTGGCGGTTTTTTTGTTATTGAGGGAAGCAGACTCGAGGACGTGTCGGACACCTTTCGCGTAGCGGTTTGAATGCGACAACTTTGGCTGACGCGGAACATGGCTGATCAGACACAGATCGCGGCTACAGATGTGCCGGTTGAGACACCGGCACAGGGACTCACAGTGTCCCGAGTTTCGGTCGGCTACGACGTGGAGCGAGGCGAAAAAGTGTTGGCCGCGACAGACGTAAGTCTCAGTGCTGCTGAGGGTGAGTTCGTGGCGGTGATCGGACCGAGCGGCTGCGGCAAGTCGACTCTGCTCGGTGCGATAGCCGGACTCTGGGAGCCGTTCGAAGGTGAAATCAGCATCAACGGTGATCCTTCGGCGCAGCGCCTCGGGAAAATCGCCTACATGCAGCAAAAGGACCTGCTCCTCCCGTGGCGGACAGTACTGGCCAACGCCCGGCTGGGGCTTGAGCTGGCCGGCATGGAACGTCGCACTGCTAATGCACTGGCTGTAGAACGAGCGGCAGAGTTCGGACTCGGAAGCGTTGTCGATTCGTATCCGTGGCAGCTTTCAGGCGGCATGCGACAGCGCGCTGCGCTACTGCGAGCCACCTTGCCCGAAAGTTCGGTGTTGCTGCTGGACGAGCCGTTCGGCGCGCTCGACGCAATCACGCGTAGGACTCTTCAGCACTGGCTCGAGAGCGTGCTGGACCGTGCGAACCGAGCAGTCCTGCTGGTGACGCACGATATCGAGGAAGCGCTGCTACTGGCCGACCGCGTTTACGTGATGTCGCCCTCGCCCGGCACGATCTTCGAGACGGTTGATGTGGACATTAAGCGGCCGCGCGGCGAGGAAACGGTCACGACACCAGAGTTTGTCGAGCTGAAGTCGCAACTCATGGCAGCGCTGTCTGCACCGGCAAGCATCGGAGCGACGGTTTGAGTGCGGACGGCACACGACGCAGAGCTGCGCAAATTGCGTGGGACGTCGGCGCGTGGCTCCCGGCCGTGGGACTGACAGCGCTGCTGGTTGGGTTGTGGGAGCTACTGGCTCACACGCTGGATGTTCAGCCGTGGCTTCTACCGGCGCCGAGCGAAATAGCGCAGGAGCTGGGCGAGTCTTTCTCGCTGCACATGGAGCACGGATGGATCACGCTGCAGGAGGTTGTGATCGGTTTCGCGCTGGCGGCCCTGCTCGGCTCGTTGCTGGCCGCTGCGATTTCCTGGTCACGCATTGTCGAAAGATCGCTCTACCCCATCGTCATCGCGTCGCAGACGATTCCGATCATCACGCTCGCTCCGCTGCTGCTCGTGTGGGTCGGGACCGAAATCACGTCGAAAGTTATCGTCGTCGTCCTGATCTCGTTCTTCCCGGTCGTTGTGAGCCTCGTGGACGGCCTGCGCTCGGCCGATGTCGATATGACGAACATGATGCGAACGCTTGGCGCGAGCCGAGTGCAGATTCTGCTGAAGCTGCGCCTCCCGGCCGCTCTGCCCTACCTATTCTCAGGTCTCAAGGTCGCGGCAGTGACGGCGGTGATCGGCGCTGTTGTTGGTGAATGGGTTGGAGGCAGCGGCGGACTTGGCTGGTTGATGAAGGTCTCTGCGCCGCAGTTCCGCACAGAGCGAGTGTTCGCAGCGATCTTTGTCCTGTCCGTGGCCGCGGTTTCGCTGTTTGTGATTGTGGCGCTTACCGAGCGATGGGCGTTGCGACACCACGGTCCGAGGAAGTGACCAGTATTTCTTGATGATGGAACAAGGGAAGGAATTGGACGAAATGGCCAAGACCGGTTGGAGCAACGTGCGGCCAGGATTCTGGCTCGCATCTCTGTTGATGTCGGCAGCGATCGTGCTGGTCGCGTGTTCGAGTGACGGAGATTCTGAAGAGCAGATCAGCGTATCGCTCGCATTGGACTGGTTCCCGAACTCGAACCACGCGGGCATCTACGCAGCTCTCGACCAGGGATTCTTCGAGGATGAGGGCCTGGACATCAATGTCTACACACCGGCCGACCCTTCGTCCGTGCTCCAGACGGTCGGCGCCGGCCGCGACGATTTCGGCATCAGCTACCAGACGGATCTCTTACAGGCGCGCAACGAAGGCATTCCCGTGGTTGCGGTGACAGGCATCGTGCAGCACCCGCTGAACTCCGTGATGGCGCTGCAGACCTCGGGCATCGAGCGGCCATCGGACCTGCGCGGCAAGAAGATCGGCTATCCCGGCATTCCGTCCAATGAAGGGCTCCTGGCGACGATGCTGGCGACCGATGGCCTGACTCTGGACGACATAGAGCTTGTCGACATCGGGTTCGCACTGACGCAATCGCTGGCTGCCGGCAGCGTGGACGCCATCGTTGGCGCGTACTGGACACACGAGTCGATCGTCCTTGAACTGGAGGACCTGCCGGTCAACGTGATGCGGATGGAGGAGTGGGGTGTCCCCGACTACTACGAGCTAGTGCTTGTAGCGAGCGAGGACAAGGTGGCTCAGGAGTCCGAGGTTGTGCAGAAGCTGGTGCGGGCGTTCAGCCGCGGCTTCGAGTACGCGCTTGCCAATCCACAGGAGTCTATCGACATGCTCGTCGACATCGGCGGTGAAGTGGTCCTGGAGGATGTTGAGCGTGAGGGCGTGGATCTGCTGCTGCCGATGTGGGATGACGGTGTTGCGCCGCGCTTCGGCTGGCAGGAGTCGGCGCGTTGGGAGAGCTTCGCAGACTGGATGAAATCGCGAGGCCTGATCGATCACTCGCTCGACTCTTCGGCAGCTTTCACGAACCGGTTCATCGAGGCGGCTGGCGAGTAGGCGCAGTGTCAATCGTCGGCGCTTCGGCTTCCGTTCCGTCAGTAGACCACGCGGGTCTGAGTAGAGTCACACCGACTGCAACAACGGCGCCGAACATTAGCGTGCCGCCGATGGTCAACGCGGTTGGCGCGCTGTAGACCTCGGCGAGAGCGCCCATCAGCAGTCCGCCGAGACTTGATGCGCCCCACGTGAACTGGTTGATGCCCATGACACGCCCGCGGTATTCGGGGCTGACTAAGGTCTGCACAAGGGTCTGGCTCATGGTCTGGTAGACGGTTCGCGCCGCGCCTACTAGCGCCAGTGTGAAGGCAGCGGTGACCAGCTGGTCTGACTGGGCGAAGAGCACCAACAGCGCGCCGAACGCGCTGCCTGAGAGCGTTAGGTACATGGCCGGGCGGACGCGCTTACCGAGCACAACGATTGCTCCGGTCGCGATCAGTCCGCCGATGCCGGAGCCGAGAAGCAGATTTCCGTAGGTCTGTTCGTCGCCACCGAACACGTCGTCTGCAAAGACAGGCAGCAACGTCGCGTACGAGAGTCCAACCAGACCGCCAAAGATGCCGAGTCCAATCAGTCCGGCGATGACCCGGTTGTCGCGCAAGTATTCGAACCCTTCCGTGAGGCCTCGCCACGCCGAGACGCTGTTGCTTGCCATCTTGTGGCCAACCGGTGACATCAGCATTAGCGATGCGGTGGTGAGGACGTACGAGGCGGCGATGATGAAGAAGAGACCTTCCAGTCCCACTGAACTGACGAGCGGAGCGAAGAGTGCCGGGCCGGCGATTGATGCAGCCCCGAACACGACTGAGTACATCGCGATGGCACCGGCGAGGTGCTCTTTCGGGACGATCGTCGCGACCATTGCGGAGCGAGACGGAATGTCGAACGAGAGCAGGATCCCGGTCGCAGCTGAGATGGCTAGCACATGCCACGGCTGAACTGTGTCTGTTGCGATCAGCACGCCTGTTAGCGCAGCGAGGGCGGCGAACATCAGGCGCGTAACTCGTACCAGCTTCAGCCTGTTCACGCGATCCGCCAGCACGCCGCCCCAGACAGAGAAGATGAGAACCGGGCCGAGGCTCGCCGCGGTCTCCAGGCCCAACATCAGCTCGCTGTCTGTGAGCGTCCGCATCAGCCAGAGCCGGCCGAAGATGAGCGACCACATGCCGATGTTGGAGAACGCAGCGGCGACCCAGAAGATGCGGTACTCGCGGTACTTGAATGCGACGAGCGATGTGTTTGCGAGATTGGGTAGCACGGCTGTTCACTGGCTCCGAGACGGCGCGAACAAGGCTACTGGAACTGCAAACGCTGCGGGTCGGTGGTCCGATCGCCGGTTCAGCGTCTTGAAGCAGTGAAGATCCCGGCGCCGATAGCTGCGTTCCGCCGGTCGTTGTCCTCGAAGAACTTCAGGTCGATGACAAAGCCCATCACGAGCATTCGCAACCGCTGCTCCTGATGGGCGACCGGCCCCTGGAACTCGATATCGAAGTTATCGGCGTCTGTGAACATCTCGGTCGCGCCGCCAGAAAAACGCTTGGTGATCTTCCCGACCTGGTTGTTGCCTTCATCGACCCAGAATGTCCATGGCCGGTACCAGGGGCCGCGGACCGACATTTCGGGATTGCCATCTCCCCAGATAGCGAACTTCCGCCTCGTGAAGGCGAAGCGCTGACGGATCTGAAACCACGGCTGGCCGTCCGGATGCAAGACGTGGTGAGTGGAGAAGGGGAAGCTCCAACGCTCCTGCAGACGCAGAATTGGTTCACCAGTTGTCGTGACGAGTTCGATGTTCTCGAACCGTCCACTACCGAGGAATAGCCGCTGCATGGTTCCCGTCGCCTCGGCGGCGTGCGCAATCAGGTTCCCCTGCGGGTCGTGGACGTCGTAGCTGTTGGCACTCTCGAAGCCGGTGAACAGCTCAAGCGGCTCGACACGCTGCTTGATGCGCACCGACGCGTATCGAGTCAGGTCAAGCAGGTCCTTCGAATCTTCACTGCGTCGCATCATCGTTCACTGCCTCGGTTTTGGTCCGCCTACTTGCCGAAGCCGCGCATCATTCCTCGAATTAGTCCGACCTGACCGGTGTGCTGGCTCTCTTCGACGATGATGTGCCCCACAAGCCACCTGCCGGTGATGACGCCAAAGCGCGGGTGCTCGATCTCCCGGGCAAGCGTTTCCTCGTCGAGGCCTTCGATGATTGGCCCGGTCTCGGCCCTCACAGCGTCGAAGTAGGCTAGGAGGTCAGACATCTTGATGCGCGGCATTGCCATCACCTCTTCGATGCTCTGCCCTGCTCCCCTGTTTTCGGGATCCATTCCGAACTTCTCGTCCCAGCCACCGCGGTTCCAGACCTGTCCGGCGTCTTGCAGCACGCCGTTGATCCAGTGGTCTTCCACCCGGGCCATGTGCCAGACGAGCCAGCCGATGTGGTTGGAGTCCGGCGAAGGCTGCGAGTAGGCCTCGGCGTCCGAGACTCCATCCACCGCTTTCTTCAACTCATCCAGGTACTCGTCATATGCGCTCTTCAGCGTGGCGACATACTCATTCATTCCTTGGTGCTCCCGTCTGGACGGCCGCGTGCCGGGGTTGGCAGAGACCGGCATGATACCGGTTAACTCAAACGAACTTGTCGTGCAGCTGGTCGAGGTCGATCCGACCCGCCGCATCGTTGAGCACCGCTATGTTCTGGTCGACTTCGTCTGCGGTGCGCATGCCTGCAAGCGCAACATCTATCAGCGGGTTCGAGAGAGTGAACCGCAGTAGATCGGCTGTGTAGTCGAAGTCGTCGTCCGGCCGAATGAGCTTCAGCCATCGCTGCAGAATGCCGGATGCAAGCGCCCGCATCGTGACGATAGCCATTCCGGCCTTTTTCGCGGCGTACATGCAGCCGTACTCGAGGTCCGGCGAGTAGGGATGCTGGTAGAGCAGGTTGTACTGAACCTGCAGGACCTCGAACCGGCGCGATTCGATGAAGCGGTAGACGGCGGCGTTCTGGTCTTCGGTCGTGAACCCGATATGACGGATGAGGCCTTCGTCTCGCGCCTTCTCAAGCACTTCGAGCATGCCGCCAGATCGCAGCACATAGTCCTCTTGTTCGTCTGTGAAGGACCCACCGTGGACCTGCATAAGGTCGATGCGATCGACTCGGAGATTGCGCAGCGAGCGTTCGATGGAACCGCGCACATCGGGCTCGTTTGGCGAGACCTTGGATGCAATGAAGAGGCTAGCCTCAGTTTCGAGTGATCCGCCAGCAGTTTGATGAGCAGACGGTTGCTGACCGTTCGAAGCTGGATGGCCGGCTGCTTCGGGCGGGTTCGCGTGCAGCACGTCCGCAGGCGCTGTCACGCGACCTGCCAGTGCCTCGCCAAAGATGCGCTCGCCCTGGCCTTTGCCGTAAGCGGCAGCGGTGTCGAAGTAGGTGATGCCGGAATCGGCCGCGTGCTGCACCGCTGCGATCGACCGCTCTCGCAGGTCAGCGTCTTCAGGCGAGTACTCTTCGAGGTAGTTGAAGTGCCCGGCGGGCGCGCCTCCGAACCCAAGCCGGGAGACGATGCGTCCGGTTGGACCGAACTTACTTGATTCGAGCGGTGGCATCTGAGTCTTCTAGCTCCTGAACGGTGGTGTCCGGCGGGTGAGCTGTCAGACCCTATCGCACAACTGGATGTTCAGACCGCATTTCCGTGGACATTTCACACAAACGGTCGCGTCGTGCCGTACTGTGTTACCGAAATTTCGGACAGCGCGCTCAGCAAGCACGCGCCTCGGTTTCGAACAGCAGAGGGACACGTGGAAGACACGGCGACGACTCCGGCTGAAAACACCGGGCCAAGCATCTCGCGACTCGTAGAAGTGCTGTTGACCTCGCTACGGCTTGGCCTGACCTCGTTTGGCGGCCCGACCGCGCACATCGGCTACTTCCGGACCGAGTACGTGGAGCGGCGGAAGTGGCTGGACGACCGATCGTTCGCTGATCTACTGGCCTTAAGTCAGCTTCTTCCCGGACCCGCAAGCAGCCAGCTCGGTATTGCGATCGGAACGCTTCGGGCAGGCCGGATCGGCGGATTCATCGCCTGGCTCGGCTTCACGATGCCTTCCGCTGCGCTGCTGATCCTGTTCGCATACGGCGTGAGCGCGGTTGATGATATTGCCGACGCCGCATGGCTCCACGGGCTGGAGATCGCGGTGGTTGCTGTGGTCGCACTGGCGGTGTGGAGTATGGCGAAGACGCTGGCGCCGGACCGTCAACGGGCGACGATAGCAGTGGCGGGCGCTGTCGTGATGCTTCTGGCGCCGGGCGCGGCGTGGCAGATTGCGGTGATAGCCGGTGGGGCCCTGATTGGCTGGGCGCTACTGCGCGATGAGACCCGCGAAGAAGAGGCAATCGAGGAAACGAGGCTGGGCCGAAGGTTCGCTATCGGCGCGCTGGTGCTGTTCGCCGGGCTGCTGATCGGACTTTCGATCTTCTCCGAGGCCGTAAACAACCGGTGGGCTGATGTGTTTGCGAGCTTCTACCGGTCTGGCTCGCTGGTGTTCGGTGGCGGCCACGTCGTGCTACCGCTGCTGGAGGCCGAAGTGGTGCAACCCGGTTGGGTGGGCGAGGAGACGTTTGTTGCCGGATACGGCGCGGCGCAGGCGGTGCCAGGACCGCTGTTCACGTTCTCGTCTTTCCTGGGCTCTTCGATGGACTTTGCACCGCAATTATGGATCGGCGGCCTGTATGCGCTGGGCGCAATATTCCTACCGTCGTTCCTGCTGATCTGGGGCGGACTCCCGTTCTGGGACCGCCTCCGCACGAACCGCAGCTTCCGCAACGCGATGCTGGGCGTGAACGCCGCAGTCGTCGGCCTGCTACTGGCGGCGCTTTACGACCCTGTCTGGACTTCAACGATTCTCAGACCCGAGGACTTCGCGCTGGCCGGAGTGCTGTTCGCTCTACTGGCACTATGGAAGATGCCGCCATGGCTGGTGGTGGGAATAGCGGCGCTGGGCGGGATCGTGATTGATCAGATTTAGGGGCAATTGCCGACTTTTTGTCTGCAGCCTCGATCGCTCCCGGAACGAATTCGTTCATCAGCAAGTACATCGAGAGGAACGATGTCATGATCCATGTGGCTAATGCATCTACTTCCTCCGATCTTTGGCATTGCTTTAGGTGAAGCGGGTGGGCTGTAGCTATCAGGCGACGGTTTACACTGGAGCAATTCCAATCAGCATGTCGGTCTTGCCACACAGTATTTCCAGAAAATGCGGCATCGAATGAGGGTCGCCGACGCTTCAGACTGGCGAACACCGAATCGTTCCAGATTGGGCACTTGGGACGGTCAATGACCAGTTCCACCTGGCTGCGCCACGGTAGATGCTCGCATCTATCGGCGCTCTTAAAGGCGATGGACAAACTGACGTGACTGAGCTTGGTCGGGTACTCAAGGTAGTTGTCATCGGTAACAGATGTCGGGTCTCGTGTGATTAATTGAGCCAACGAGTACTCATGGATCAAGGAGTTGACCCTATTCGCCATCGACGTGAAGAACTGCTTGTACTCCGGTGCATTCGCCATCGCCGCTCTCCTCTCAGCGCTTTTCTCGCCCTCTGCTAATCCCCAGCAGCCTGCTTCGTCACCGCCTCAATCATTGCCTGGATGTAGCCGTTCGCGAACGCTCGGCCGCGGTGGCCCCACTCCGTGTCGCCGATCGTGTGCGGCACGTGGTCGTCGATGAAGAAGCTCTTGTAGCCGGCGTTGTGGTAGGTCTTCATCGCCCTGTACATGTCCACATGGCCGGTGTTGATGAACTCCTCGTGGAAGTCGTCCGGGTTCGGGGCTGAGACGTTCCTGAAGTGCACGTAAAGCACCTTGTCTTTGCGCACCATCTCGTCGATGAACTCGTAAAGCGCGTCGCCTGCTGAGTCATGCATCTCCGAGATGGTGCCCTGGCAGAACTCGATGGCGCAGTTCGGTGATTCGTAGATCGACAGGTAGCGACGGTAATTTTCATACGACCTGAATAGCTGTGGAATACCGCCGAGCTTCTTCGCCGGTGGGTCGCAGGGATGAATACCAAGCCTGATGCCCTCTTCCTCGGCGATGGGCGTGATGATCTTGATCCAGTACTCAAGGTTCTCCCACATCTCCTCGTCCGTGTACTCACGATCGTGGGTCAGCGGCATCTGCTCCGCCTCTTTGAGGTTGAAAGCAGTTGCGACTGCGCCGCCGCGGATCAGCTTGGGAGTGGTACGCCAGACGTGGGAAGGCATCCAGTTGTAGCCAAAGATAGGAATGCCAGCGCGGGCGATGTTGCGCACGGTCTGGATCATGTTCTCGATCTGCTCGTCACGCTTCGGGCCGTTAAGCATGATGTGGTCGTAGAACTGCGTTGGCACGTTTTCGAGCGCAGACAGTTTGAGGCCGTAGCTCTCGACCGTCGTCCGCATCTTCACGAGGTCGTGCAGCGACCACTTTCCGCCGTAGTTGGGCAGGTTTGGCGTGTTGAGCAGGACGTCTGTTGCGCCGTACTGGGCTGCGAAACGCAGGAACTCTGGAGTGGCGTTCTGAAACTGTCCGAATGCTGGTCTCATGGTGAAAATGTCCTGTGCACTGAGCGTAGGCTTCTGGGTCTCTCCGAATCGGCAGCGCAACGGTACAGCAGCGTACCGTTTGATGCGAGTTCGCGACTGTTGAGCCCGATGCGGCACGTAGACTGGAGCCGTGCCACGCATTCTTGTCACATACGCCAGCAGGTATGGCTCGACAACCGAGGTCGCCGCGGCCATCGCCGAGGAACTGACCGCGTCCGGGTTGGACGTGGATGTCATGTCGGCGCGGCCTGAGATCCAGGTTGCGAAGTACGACGCCGTAGTGGTGGGCGCTGCGGCCTATGGCAGGAAGTGGCTGCCCGACGCTTCGGTGTTCGTCGTTGGCAACCAGGACAGCCTGTCGAAGCTGCCGGTCGCCCTGTTTACAGTGGGAACGCTCGGAGTGAAGAACCCGAAGGCGGCACTGCGCGAACATGACCGTATTGTCGCCACGTTGAACGAGCTAGCGCCCGGTTTCAACCCTGTTGCGACCGCTCTGTTTCACGGCTCATTCACCCGAAGTAACTTGCCGCTTTGCCTGCGTGTGCTCGACTGGATGGCGGGAACGCCGCAGGGCGATCATCGGGACTGGGATGCGATTCGCGGCTGGGCGCAGCGGCTCGGGGATTTGCTGCGGGAACGGTTGGACGATTCAGGGTCGGAAGCTGGCGGCGAGGTTGAAGGGAACGACGGTTGAAGCTGATCGATGTCCATGTGCACATTCAGCAGCACGAGCCTTCCGAGCTTGGCGGAATACTGGAGCGTGCGGCGACTGCGGATGTAGGAGCGGTCATCGCTTCAGGTGTCACGGTGGAGGACAGCGAGAAATGCATCGATCTTTCCCGGCGACACGAGATGGTGCTCGCAGGCGTTGGCGTACATCCGACCGATCTCACCGGGCCGCTGACTGACGATGATCTCGACCAGCTGGAGCAGATGGCATCCGACGAGAGTGTGGTCGCGATGAGCGAAATCGGGATAGACCACCAGGAGCACGTGCTGTCGAGAGAATCGTCGAGTGGCCGGCCATGGAGTGAGATCCAGGAGGAAGCGTTTCGGCAACAGATCGAGATTGCGAGACGCCAACGGTTGCCGATCGTTTTTCATGTGCGCGAACCGGGTGACGACCCGGACGCCGAGTCTGCATGGCCAGCTGCGCTCAGGGTTCTTGATGAGACGCGAGCGGGGGAGCTAGGTGGCGCGGCACACTACTTCCAGGGGAACGAGTCGGCGGCGAAATCGTTGCTGGACGCCGGGTTCATGGTGTCTTTCGGCAGGCCGCTCATCAGGTTCAAGCGCCTGCAGGAGATCGCACGCTGGCTGCCGTCGGACCGCATCGTGATTGAGACCGACTCATACCCGCAGCCGTTCAAGAAGAACCGCGCGAAGTGGACGGAACCGAGACATCTTGCGGACGTTGCTGCCTGTTTAGCGGAAGTGCGCGGCGTGTCTGTTGACGAGATTGCGGAGCAGACGTCTGAAAACGCGCTGTCGATGTTGCGTGATGCTGGAGGGCGAGTGCGCGGGCTGCTGGAAGCCTAGGCAGCTGGCCGATCAAGCTTCCTGTTGATCTTGAGTGACTGCTCGATAGCCTGTTTCCAGATGAGCGTCTGAGGGTCGTCTTCGAGCGAATCGAGAGCGGCTTTCAGTCGGTCGTCGCTGCCCTGCCAGTCGCCTTCCTTCGCCCTGGCAACAGAGTCGAAGAAGAGCAGCTTGCCGCGGTCTGAGTCGCCGACGCTTTCGATGTGCAGTCCGTAGAGATCGGCGACACTGGCGGCATCAGATGCTTGATTGGTGTCGAGAGTCGGCGTTGGTTCCGGAGCAGCCTGCTGGACCTCAGGTGCTGGTTGCGCTGGCTTCGGCGCGCTTGCGCGGCGCTTGATCTTTGCGTTTGCAGTCTTCCTGGTGGTTTTCTGCTGCTTCGGCTTTGCGGCCTTCGCCTTTGGCGCGACTTTCGCCTGAGCGGGTTTTGCTACATCGGCTACAGGTTTTCGACCGGCTTTCTTGTTGTTGACGCTCTGAGGTCTGGGAGCCTCAGCTTCCGTGGTCTTGGCGCTGGCGATCTCCGCTTTAGGAGCAGGTTTCGGCGTCGCGGGCACGGGTTTTCGGCTGGATTTCTTGTTGTTGGTGAGTGCAGTTCCAACGCTCTTCGCGCTGGCGGCCTTAGCTTTACGACCAGGGTTCGCTACAGCGACTGAAGACTTGCAGACGGATCTCTTGTTGCCAGAGGTCTGAGAAGCGCTGGTGGTCTTGGCGTTGGAGGCAGATTCCGTTACAACGGCTGAAGAGTTTCGGATGGCCTTCTGTGTGTCCGCGATCTCGGCACCAGGCGCCGCTTTGGTTCGGACGTTCTGAGACGCCACTGCGGGTCGTTGTACGGCCTTCTCGTGTTCGGCTGTCTGTGATCTAGCGGTCTTAGCTTCGGAAGCAGGTTTCGCTGTCTGTTGGCCGACGCTTACCGCTGAAGCCGGAGGCCTCACAGGCTCAGCCGCGGCCCTTGTCCGGACTACTTGCTTTGGTCCGCTGGCTTTCGCCTTCTTGCCGGTGCTGGCGGCAGGTTTCGCGTCCAGTTTCCGCGGCTTCCTGCAGACTCTGTCGGCCGCTTTAGCTTCGGCCTTTTCCAGCTTCGTTTGCACTGGCGGCGCGTCCGAGGTGGCTTGAACTCGTGATGTAGCCACGGGTTTTCGATCAGGTTTTCGCTTCGCTGACTGCTGCTTCGCGGTTTTGCTGTTTCGGGCAGTCACCTTGCGAACTCTAGTGGACACGATCGTCGGAGAATCTTGGCGGAAGGCGGGCTCCTCTACCGGTGGCACCGGTTCGATGGGCGAAGTCGGCTTGATGGGATCGAGGAAGCGGTCATCTTGAAATGGCATCTGTTCGATGGCTGCCTCGAAGACGGAAGTTTCCTTTGCCACAACTTCCGGTGGCTCCAGCCGACTGACTATCTCCTCTTCGGGTTTCCACGACTCTGGCCATGATGTGTCGCGAGCTGGCTGTTCAGGTTCCGGTTCAACTGCTTCGGTATGCGCAGAGTCGGCGGTTCCTGCATCTCCACTGTCAGTCGAGCGGGTTTCAGGAGCTTCGGCCCGCACCGCGAACTGGCTGATGATCTCGTGTTCCGGTCTTCTGGGCTCGGACCACAGGATCACTTCGGAAGTCCGGTTGGACGCGTCAATTGGCGCGTTGAGGGCACTGGCTTGTGAGGACACCCGTTGGACGTGTATTGGGCTCAGTGTCACCGGCTCGTCGGTCGCAGCCGTGGGCTCATTGGAGCTAGCGGTCGGCTTTTCTTCCTGCATAACCGCTTCCGCGCCTGGAAAATCAGCCACAGCGTTCACCGCGTCAGGCCGTGGGGGGTGTGCGAATTCAGCGAAGACTTCGCTGTCAGGTCGGCGAGCTTCGGACCACAGCGCGACTGTGGGCTTGCTCTGAACTCGAGCTCGGTGAGGAGGCGCCATCATGGCCGCGGTGATTAGCTGCACCTGGAGCACAGATGAGACTGGAAGGTCCGCCGGTGGCGGCAGTTCAAAGCTGGTGGTCATTCTCGCCGCTGCTATTTCGGCCCGGAGCTGTGGGAGGACCGCTAGGATCATCGGCAATGTGTGGCGACTCTGGAGCAATGGCCGCCTCTGCACATCTGCCTGTTCTCAAGTTTGATACCGGAGCGAGCGAACCGAATCGCGGAACTGACCAGTCGAATTGCGCCGGAGTGAGCGCCGAATGCGGATTTCCCCTACTCGATGACACCCGGCAAGACCGCTGTCGCTTGAGAGCGACCGCAAAGCTGGACTGACAGGTGATCTGCCATCACAATTCACCTATCTACACCGCTTCTAAAAGCAGCCTGTCCCGACCAGGACACAGTGACAGGCAGGAGATGAAATGGACCAGTTCGCTGAACGAAGAGACAGGCTTTCGAAGCTGATCACTGACGGGGTGATCGTAGTTCCAGCGGGACATCTTGCGACCCGGAACAACGATGTGGAGTTCGAGTTCAGGCAGCTTTCACCGTTCTGGTACCTGACCGGGTTCGGAGAGCCGGATGCCGTCGCCGTGATACGTCCGGGCCACGAGAAGCCGTTCACCATGTTCGTCCTGCCACGTGACCCGAAGATGGAGACGTGGACGGGCCTGCGCACCGGCGTCGATGCGGTCCAGGAGAAGTTCGGCGCTGACACTGCTTTCCCGACGACTGAGCTGGAAAAGGAGCTTCCAAAGCTGCTGGCCGAGTACGAGAAGGTGTACTACGCGCTGGGCTCCGACAAGAAGCTGGACGAGCTGCTGATCGACCAGTCGGTGAAGCGTCGGAGGATGTCACCTCGAGGTGACAAGCATCTGAACGAGATCGTTGATCCGATGCCGGTGATCGACCAGATGCGGCTGATTAAGTCGGCGGCTGAGGTCGAGTGTCTGCAGAAGGCAATCGACATCACAGCGGCAGGGTTCGACATTGCCTTCAAGTCGGCGCGGCCGGGCAGCTTCGAGTATGAAGTCCAGGCCGGGATGGAGATCGAGTTCCGACGTGCTGGCTCGCCGCGTAATGGCTATCCGTCAATTGTGGCTTCCGGTGAGAACGCCTGCATCCTGCACTACATCAGCAACCGGGACCAGATGAATGATGGTGATCTCTTGCTGATCGATGCAGGCGCTGAGTACGACCTGTATTCGGCCGATATCACCCGCACGTGGCCGGTGAACGGCAAGTTCACCCCTGAACAAAAGGATGTGTACGAAGTCGTGCTGGCGGCCAACGAGGCCGGAATCGAGGCAGCGAAGCCGGGCGAAGATGCCATGGGCGTTCACGACGTTGCGCTCAAGGTGCTGACGCAGGGACTGCTCGACCTGGGCGCGCTGACAGGTGAGCTGGATACCTTGATCAAGGACCGGGGCTTTTTGCCCTATTACATGCACGGCACGTCTCACTGGCTGGGGCTGGACGTGCACGATTCAGGTGTCTATCGAACCGGCGGCAGGACCGGGCCTTCGGTGAAGCTCGAGCCGGGGATGGCGCTGACCGTTGAGCCGGGACTCTACTTTGGGCCGTTCGCCGAGGATGCGCCGGAAGGTCTCAAGGGCATCGGTATCAGGACCGAGGACGATGTGCTGATCACCGAGGACGGAAACAGTGTGCTGACTTCGGCGGTGCCGAAGACTGTCGACGAGATCGAAGAAGCGGCCTCAGCCGACTAGCTAGACCCCGCCGCTCGTCGGGCCTTCTTCACCTGATTCTCCGCTGTTACGCCTGGCCACGTCATCGAGGAACTGCTCGATCTCCGGGGATAGCGAGACCGACTCGTCGTCATCTACCTCCTGGCCCGCGTCGCGGTCGTAGTCATCCTCGAATTTCTTAACCAGCTCCTGCAGCTGCGGGTTGCTGGACATCGCAGGAGTCACCTGGCCGTACTGCTGCTCTGCAAGACCTTTCTCAGGCACATCGGCCGAGAAGCCATACAGTGCCGACAGAGCCTGGATGACGCGGTACGCTCCTGTGTAGTCGTCTTCCAGTTTGAGATAAAGCGGCAAGTGGACGATGAGTGAGAGAGTCTCGATGCCGAGTTCGTTCCTGGCGCGGTCGGTCAACTGGCTGGTCAGGCTGGTTGGACCCTGGTAGTTGCTGCGGCCGAGCCTGACGCCACCGAACTCTTCAGGCGGTGTGAATCCTCTTGCTGAGCCGGTGACCGAAAGTGGCCGTGAGTGAGGCACAGAATCGTACATACCGCCAATGAGTACGTACCGCTCGACCTTGAGATCGGCGAGTAGCTGCAGCACAGAGTCGTTGAAGTCTTCGGCGTTGGAGTGCGGCTCCAGCATGTGAAGCAAGACAAGGTCATTGCGCGCCGTGATGCTCTCCGTGGCTCTGCCGACTACGATCGCCGTGTTGGGAACTTTGACCGTCCGCTTGCCGTCGGCAAATCGAATCTCGGGTCGGTAGCGCGTGAAATCGTAGAACTGCCCGGGCCTGACCAGGCTGCCGATCTCCGAGCCGCCGTAGATCCGAGACAGCCTTCCAAGCACAGTCTGCCCCACGTTTCCAACATTCACCCACGGACGGAGCAACGCTATGCAGTGCGGTGACTGCAGCGGTGGGTCGGGCGGCGTGAACTCGAAATGACCGGCTCTCATAAGTCCTCTCGGGAACCCAATTTTCACGTGAGCAGAGTTTAGCTTACAGATTGGGCTGTATTCGCTGGAGGACCATCTGGCGATGCTAGAATCACGAGCCGCTCGGGCAGGTCTCGCCCGGCGCATTTCGTCTTACCCGTCTCCCCAATCAGCGAGAAGAGCATCGCCATGAAAAAGTTCGTGTTCGTTCCTCCACAGGCAGAGCAGATTTCCGGCTGGGTAAAACGGCTGCAGGACACCGTTTCGGACATCGAGTTCGTCGCCCCCGAGACAGAGGACGAAGCTGTAGCAGAGATCGCTGATGCGGACGCCGCGTTCGGCACTTTGTCTAAGCGGGTCCTGGCGGCAGCCAACAACCTGAAGTGGATCCAGGCTCCAGCGGCCGCGCCACACGCCGGCTACTACTACCCGGAGTTGATCGCGCACCCGGCCCAGGTAACGAACTTCAGGGAGATCTACAACGACCACATCTCGACTCACATCCTGGCGGTGCTGCTGTCGTTCGCAAAGCATCTGAACGTTTACCGGGACCAGCAGCTCAAGCACGAATGGTCGCCGTTGTCGCCGCCCGAGCACCACTCGATCTTCCTGCCAGAAAGCACCGTGTTGATCGTGGGCGTTGGCGGGATCGGCGCAGAGACCGCACGACTCTGCGCGGCGCTGGGAATGAAAGTGCTCGCTACCGATGCCAGGCGAGAGGACAAGCCGGAATGGGTCGATGAGATGGGCGGTTCGGACGACCTAGACAGGTTCTTGCCGATGGCGGACTTCGTTGTCCTGACAATTCCGCACACACCACAGACCGAAGGGTTGTTCGATCGATCGAAGTTCCAGATGATGAAGCGGTCTGCGATCTTCATCAACATTGGTCGAGGGATGACGACGAAACTGGATGACCTGGCAGATGCATTGGATGCAGGCGATATCGCGGGTGCGGGGCTGGACGTCTACGAGATCGAGCCGCTGCCGGAGAACCACCGGCTGTGGGACACGCCGAACACGATCCTGACGCCTCACATCGCTGCACAGGCCGGGGCTCACCTCGAAGAGCGCAGATACGAGATCATTCTGGAGAACGTGCGGCACCTGATGAATGGTGAGCCGCTGCGGAACGTGGTCGATAAGAACAACTGGTTCTAGGACTTCGCTCAGGTCAGCTGCTGAATCAACTCAGCGTACTGAAGCAGGTGCCGGTCGCCCAGGAAGTGTTCGTTGATCTGACGCCGGGCATTGTCTCCAAGCCTACCTGCGAGGGCGTCATCGTCGAGTACCGACTGCAACGCCTTGCCGAACTCTTCGCCATCCTGCGGGTCGTCCACCAGCAGTCCCGATTCTCCGTGGACGATCTGGTCCTGGATGCCGCCGACAGCCGAAGCGACTACAGGCCTCCCCTTCCACATGGCCTCGGTCACCGTTAGCCCAAAGCCTTCTTGAATGCTCTTCTGGACGACCGCCGTTGCATTGGTCTGGAGTGCGTTCACTATCGCAGCGTTTTCGTGGATATCGATCATTGGTAAGCACACGAGTTGAATCCTGTGCCGTTCGAAGTGCGGCAGCTCTCGCCAGGCCTCGATGCATTCGGTCAAAACCTCGCCACCTTCCGGATCGTCGGCGACTCCCGTCACCACAGGTCCCGCAAGCACCAGTCGCGTCTCGCGCATGCCGTCAACATATTCGGCGAAGGCCTCCATCACGCCCTGCATGTCCTTGAGACGGTCCCACCGGGAGACCTGCACGGCGTACCGCGTGTCAGGATGTGGAGCGGGACCTGTGCGGACGATGTCTGCCATGCGGTTCACTCGACCGATTGAGCCGTCTGCACGGGTGAACTCCGGCGGCTCGGTTGTCGAGTTCCCCTGCACAATGCCTGTGTGTTCGAGAATGGACCGAGCCTGCTCGCTCGACATTGGCCGGTTTTTGGTCGAAAAGGGATCGATCGACGGCGCAATAATGCTCAGTCGTTCCCTGTCGACCCAGTCGGGCACAAGACTGGGTCTCGTGAAGATGAAACGGTCGACGTCATTCAGGTAGGGACTGAGGAAGTTCCAGGCTGCGGTCCGTAGTTCACTGTCCTGTTCCGTGCCAACGTGACAGCGCCAGATGACGTCAGCTCCAGCTTGCTTCATTTCGGGTGCAAGACCGGCGGTCTGCGGGTCGTGAAGGACAACGATGTCACCCGGCTTAACGACGGCTCGTAGTTCTTCAGCGTTCTCGAGTGAGACCTTGCGGAAGACCTCTGAATCGGCGTCTGTCAGTGGAATCCCATCGCCCGCATCGCCATGCAGCATGTTGTGGATCCGCTTGGTCAGGGGGAAGAATTCGGGCGAGCCGCTGATCACGTACCAGTTGACGTCCACACCCGTTCCCCTGATGTAGCGCAGCAGCCAGTGAAGCATCTCTGCCACTCCGCCGCCTTTGGCCGTGGAGTTCACGTTGATGACTGACTTTCCTGACAGCGCACTGGACACGTCGGACGCGGTAGAGAGCAGGCGGCTGGTCCGTTCTTCACCAATGATTGGCGCCAGGACTGAGAGGTCGGTCGGCTGCAGGGGCACGGTGGTTATTGGCATCTATGAAACATATGAACGTAGTGAGCCGGATCGATTAACCAGAAGTGAGGGTCCTCTGAGTTTTCGGCAGAGGGTTAAGTATCAAGAACAGTTGTTAGCTGGTGCTAAAGGGACTGTGGCGGATCGCGGACCGCGGCGGACGGAGTTCCCGGGAGCAGATGACTGCGCGGTAATCGCCAGCAGGATGAGTGAACGCTCGCACCCGTCAGCCAGGGGCAGTTTGATCACTGTGGCATAATGGAATTAGCGGCGGGGCGAGGCTTACGTCAGCCGTTCAGCCGAGGGCAGTGGCCCCGGACTGCAAACGATAATGAAAGGAGGTGTTTGCTAAGCATGAATAGTAGTACCGGAGGTGTCCTGCTGTAGGGCGCCCATTCTTAGCAGGGCACCTCAACAGGAGGGGTCACCCGGTTAGCGGCCACGAGGCTGTTGACCCGGTGGCCCCTCCTGCGTTTAGGCGAGTTTTCGGACACGCGCTAAAGACTGGCAGCAGTGCCGGATTTAGAGGAAAGATTGGGAACCGGGGTGACTGGCGCCGGCGGGAAATCTGCCGGCCTAGACAGCGAACTCGAACAGGCGCTCGTACTGCTTCGGCAGGGCCGCACGGAGTTCATTGAACTCCTCCAGCGAAAGCTGCTGCTCGACTACCGAAAGCACCGCCCAGGCCCGTTGTGTCGCAACGGGCTTGTCCACGTTAGAACGCTCGCTGACCCGCTCGAAGAACTCGTGCACTGAGAACTCTTCTGGCCGATCGGCGCGGTTTAGATATAGAGCCGCCTCATGAGGCAGCCGCTCTGCAAGACGCTTGACCTGCGGTCCCGGAAGGCACTCCGCGAGCGTTTCGAGGGTCGCCTGAACCGCCCGTGAAGCGTCTTCGGGCTTCTCGATGCGGCCGCGTCGACCTATCAGTTCGATGAATTCCAGGTAGTTCATGCTGTCTAGAGTAACCCGCGAAAGTCGAATTTGGCGCGATTGCGGCACAGTTTTCGCTTCGAGGTCAACTTAGAATCCACTCTGCGCCGTAGGCCAGTGTAGGCTGTTTCACCCAAAAAGCATCCCGGCATGGCTCAAGTAGGTTGTCTCCCGGTCTCATACTACGCCCAATCTGAAATATTACTGCCAGAAAAGGCGCTGTTTTCAGAGAGTTCTGTCAATTCGACACACGTTTTACACCTGTTTTGGCTCAAGGGGAATAGATGATCCGCCACTTCACGTCGACTGGCATCGTTGCAGCGGGTGACTCAACGCTCGTTCACTGGCACGAAAAAGTGCAGGCCTGGCTGGCGCCTGGAGGGCATGTTGAACCGAACGAAGACCCGGTTCAGGCCACTCTAAGAGAGGTCAAGGAGGAGACCGGGCTCGATGTCCGGATACTGCCTACTTCTGAATTACCGGCGATCTCGAACCTTGAGCAGGTTGCTCCTCCTTATACGGTGATGATCGAGGATGTCTTCGATGCCAAAGTGGGGAAACACCAGCACATCGACTTCATCTACTTCACGACCCCTCTGGTGGCAGTTGAGAGTGATAACGAGTTGCCGTCGGTGCCCGAAGGCTGGCACTGGGTCGATCGAGAGGCTCTGCTGGAGGCGAGAACAATTTTGGCGCCGACCGGAGAAGAAGTGGCTCCGCCCGAGGACGTGCTGAAGCTGGGGATAGTGGCCCTAGACCTGCTTGCGAACGGTTCAATCAGTCAGGCGGTCACCCAGGCCTGACGATAGCGATGAGCGCCTTGAACACTCCGTAGACAGCCCCGACTACTGCGCCTGCCAGGGCTCCGGCGAACATCACAACCCCGACCACCATCATCGCTCCGATGCCTGCGAGCAGCGCTCCAATGACCGCGCCGATGATGGTCCATTTGCGGAGCTCCCCGCCGGGTGTTCGCCGCTTTCGGTCGGTGGTCACTTCGATCTGCATGTCTGTGCTCCCGTTGCTACCTGAACTTGCCCCGGCCAACGATGGGCGCAACCGTCTCCAACTTGCCATCACGCACGCAGAAGTAGTAATCGTGCATGTTGATCGTGGTGTCGCCGTGCATCGCCCTCAGGCTGACGTTGTCTCCGACCCGCAGGTTTTTGGCTTCGCCTGACAGGGAGATCTTCGTGTGTTCCTCAGAAGGCTTGCCAACCTCGACGCCCTCGATGCCCACTGCGTAAGGCGTTCCCCTGTCGATACTGACCGACTTCAGGCCGCAATCGAGCACACCGCGGTCTGCAGTCCGGGATATGACTGTCGTCAGCAGGGTCATCGCGGGCTGGAAGTCCTCGAAGACCTCAAGGTAATCGCCGTCCATAAAGATGTAGCTGCCGGGCTGAATCTCAGTGATCCCTTCGAGCTGACCCGTGATGTTGTAGGTGCCCGTGCCTGCAGCCGAAACAATGTTCACGGGAGGTCCGGCTTTGCGAATGGAAGAGGCTGCGCTAAGCAGCTTGTCCATCGCTCGCAACGCCTCGGTCTTGCGCTCTTCGAAGTCACGAGCGGCAACGGTATGGCCCTCGTAGCCCATCACTCCGTCGAAGCGAAGGCCGGGCGCCTTGACGATCGAGGCGGCGAGGTCTGCGGCGATATCCGCGTCCACGCCGCAGCGGTCCATTCCAACGTTGATCTCAATCAGCACTCCGAGTTCGATGCCATGGGACGTAGCGGCGGACGAGAGGTCAGAGACGTTAGCTTCGCTGTCAACAGCGACGATGGTTTTCGTGGTGGCCGCCACCGACATCAGTCGCTTGATCTTGCGGGTCGTGACTATCTGGTTAGGGATGAGGATTTCCGGGATCCCGGCGGCGGCCATCTGCTCGGCCTCGCCGACCTTTGCACTGCAGATGCCAATGGCGCCCGCATGCAGCTGTTTCCACGCCCAGTAGGGACTCTTGTTGGTCTTCGTGTGCGGCCGAACGCTGATGCCGGCTTCTGATGCAAACTCCTGCATCTTGGCGATGTTCGCTTCGGCGGCGTCAAGATCGATGACGATCGCCGGTGTGTCTAGCTCTTCGACGGGTGTGCCGGGCAGCGGAAGCCAATCCTGTGACAACTGGTTCTCCTGTGCGGATTCTTGGGTATGGAAGGACTGATTCGGAAATGGGCGTTGCGCAGCCCCTTGAAGCGCTGAGCAATGTGCGGTGAAGCTTACCGCAGGTGGCGAGCCGACGCGGTGTCACAGGCGCGAAGCAGCCGGCTCAGTCACTGGACTGGCTGCAAGAATCGCCTTTTGTGGTCCTGGGTCTGACTAGACCTCTCTGAACTCGCCTTCGACGGTGTCCTCTGCGTCATCGCCTTCGGCAGCCTCGCCGTCTGCCCCGTTGGCGCCCGGGGCACCGGGAGTTCCGGCTGCTGCCTGGTCAGCGGCGTACATCGCCTCACCGATCTGCTGCAGACTGGTCTGTAACGCGGTCGTGGCCGTCACAAGCTGCTCGGAGTCGGCATTCTCGTCTTCCAACAGCTTCTTCACTTCGTCGATGTGAGTCTGCACGTCCTGCTTGACCTCGTCCGATACCTTCTCGCCGTGCTCGGACAGGATCTTCTCAGCCTGGAAGACAGCACTCTCAGCCGCATTCCGCGCATCGATTGACTCTTTGCGCTTGCGATCCTCCTCGGCATGCTCCTCGGCCTCCTTCATCAGGCGGTCAACCTCATCATCCGCAAGACCTGAACGGCCGGTGATGGTGATGTGCTGCTCCCGGTTCGTGCCCTTGTCCTTGGCTTTCACCGTGAGAATGCCGTCGGCATCGATGTCGAAGGTCACCTCAACCTGCGGCACACCGCGCTGTGCGGGTGGGATGCCGTCCAGCGTGAACCGGCCGACAGAGATGTTGTCCGATGCCATCGGGCGTTCGCCCTGCAAGACGTGGATCTCGACACTGGTCTGGCCATCGGCGGCAGTGGTGAAGATCTCGGTCTTCGAAGCCGGAATCGTGGTGTTGCGCTCGATCAGCGACGTCTTGACTCCACCGAGTGTCTCGATGCCCCAAGTGAGTGGGGTGACGTCCAGTAGAAGGACATCCTTGACCTCGCCCTGCAGCACACCACCCTGGATCGCGGCGCCGATCGCTACGACTTCGTCCGGGTTGATGGTCTTGTTCGGCTCCTTGCCGAAGATCTGCTTCACCTTCTCGATCACTGAAGGCATGCGCGTCATTCCACCGACAAGAACAATCTCGTCAATGTCGGACTGAGCAACTCCAGCGTCCTTCAGTGCCGCCTGGCACGGAGCAACCGTCCGCTCCACGAGAGCGGCCGTTAGCTCCTGTAGCTTGGCTCGCGTGAGAGTCAGCTGCAGGTGCTTCGGGCCGCTTGCATCTGCCGAGATGAACGGCAGGTTAATGTCTGTAGTAGTGGAGGAAGAGAGATCGATCTTGGCGCGCTCGGCTTCCACACGCACGCGCTGGTGTGCAGACGCGTCCTCTCGGAGATCGATACCGTTCTCCGCCTTGAACTCAGCAGCGATGTAGTCAACTATCGCCTGGTCGAAGTCGTCTCCGCCTAGGTGCGTGTCGCCGTTCGTAGACTTGACCTCGAAGACGCCGTCACCGATCTGGAGGATGGTGATGTCAAACGTGCCTCCGCCGAGGTCATAGACGGCGATGGTCTCATCGGTCTTCTTGTCGAGCCCGTATGCCAGCGAAGCGGCGGTCGGCTCGTTGATGATCCGAAGAACCTCGAGCCCTGCGACCTGCCCAGCGACCTTCGTGGCGTCACGCTGCGCGTCATTGAAGTAGGCCGGCACAGTGATGACGGCCTGTTCGACCGGCTCGCCGAGCTTGGCCTCTGCGTCTTCCTTCAGCTTGCGCAGGACCATAGCCGAGATCTCGGGAGCGGCGTGGTCCTTGCCAGCAAGCTTGATGCCGACATCGCCGTTGTCGAGCTTCGCCAGCTTGAATGAGACGCGCTTGGCATCTTCCTGCACAGACGGGTCGTCGAACCTGCGGCCAATGAATCGCTTGGCCGAGTAGATGGTGTTCTCGTGGTTGGTGATCGCCTGGCGTCGCGCCAGCTCACCGACGAACCGCTCCTCGGTCTTGGTGTTGACCGCGACGACTGACGGCGTGGTGCGGCGCCCTTCAGCGTTTTCGACTATCTCCGGCTCACCGCCCTGCATGACGGCCATGGCGGAGTTCGTTGTGCCGAGGTCGATTCCGATGATTTTTGCCATGTTGTCCTGTTTCCTGTTTCGCCGCTGAGAGCGGGCTGTTTCGCTGTTCGAACTACCGGCTGATCCGGCCGGAACGGTCATTCAAATCTGTCGCCTGCTTACTCGTCTTCATCCGTGTTTTCCGGCGCCGCTGCGATCTCCACCTGTGCAGGCCTCACCACTTCACCGTGCCTCGTGTAGCCAGCGGCCATCTGCTGTATCACGTGGTTTGGAGGGTGCTCGGTCGTAGGTGAAGCAAGTAGCGCATCGTGCCTGCGCGGGTCAAACGCCTCACCGTGAGCATCGAACCGCTCGAAGCCCTCGGCCTTCAACACATTGAGCAGGTTCTGGTAGATGCCATTCACCCCGTCGACCCACTGCTGCTCTGCTCCTGACGCCGCCTCCGGCTCCAGCGCCTTTTCCAGCTGGTCCGCGACCTCGATGAAACGTGAAGCAACTCGCTCCGTTGTGCGAGCCTGCAAAGCTTCTTGCTCACTTCGCACTCGGTTGCGGTAGTTAACGAGATCTGCCTGCGCTCGTTGAGCGAGCTTCTTGAACTGATCCTTCTCGCGCTCAGCTTCCGAAAGTCGCGCTTCAAGGTCGCCGCTGCCCTGCTCGACCTGGTCCGCCGGACGAGTATTAGCCTCTTCGCCGGGTTGACCGGTCGTTTCCTGCTGCTTGTGATCGTCGCTGCTCATACGTCGTGTTCTATCTTTCCTCGAAGTTGTCTCCGGCGTATGACCGGATCCAGTTCGTCCACCGATATCAGGTCTGTGCGCCCAGGCTTGCGAGCATCCGCCTCAGCTCCCTCGCGGCTACCTCTGCAGTCGCTTTACCTTTTAGCTCTTCGCTGTTCTCGAGGAGGTTGACCACGCCTGTGACGAGCCGCACCAGGTCCATCACCAGTCGAACGCCGCTCAAGTTGATTCCGTAGCGGTCTGCTAGCGTCCTTACGATCTGCAATCTCTGGACATCGGTATCGGAGTAGAGCCTCTGTCGGCCTTCTGACCTCGAGGGGCTCACAAGACCCTCTCGGTCGTACTTGCGCAGAGTGTTCGGATGCATCGAGGCGAGTCGGGCGGCCACGCTGATGACGTATACCGCTTCGTACCTGTCGCCCGCGTATCCAACATCCTGCGGCGCCGAAACTGCAGGTTCCCGCTCGCTCCTTGGCGCAGGCAGTGCCTGACGGAATTCGTCGCCCAGGCCGGCAGCCGACAGTATTTCGCTCAGAATCCTGTCGAACTCGGTCGCCATGACCCAGCCACCTGCACCGTCTATGCGACTTGTGGTGTCGGAGCCTTGATCGTTTTGCGGTCTGTCCTGCATTTTCCCCGGTTTTGCGACTCCCTGAACTTAACGCGCTCAGGGAGGTCACATGGATTGAATTGTAATAACTAACACAATCCGTGTAAAGTCTTGCGTGACGTGATTCACACAGTTAATATGTGCGGGAAGTTTCGCGGCCAGACCGTGGTGCATGGATCCAGTAACAAGGATATGCACGTAACAAAGTCGTTACGAATCCAGTCGAGAATTCGTAGACATTGACGGAAAAGCACTGTAAGCTTCGCCGCCGGATTGGACAGGTCAGTTCGCCAGAGCGACCGGATTCGTCGCTCAGCAGAACGCCTGGACAACCGAAAAGCCTCGACTCAATAGAGCGGGGACAGTTTGAGAGTCTGTAGAAACGAGGGTTCGAAGTGATCTACCTGAAGGCATGCCCCAAGTGCTCGGGCGACGTTGAGCTGGCCAACACGCCAGACGGTCGCATCTTGCAGTGCTTGCAGTGCGCGTTCACGGTCGATTCGCCTGAGGCTGCGCGCAGAGCTGCAGCTGAGAAGGCCAAGAAGACCGCCGCCGCTTAACACCTATATCAAGACAGAGCACGATAATCGACGCTCCAATGGCTGATCCGGGCCAAGGAGCGTCTTTTTTTTTGAACCGGGTCGGCCGCTTACTCGAAAGGGATCACGTCAGCCTCAATCTCGGTGACTATCGCCTCGGGTGAGTGCTGTTCGATGAAGCGAACGAGTTGATCCAGCCGTTCGCCAGCATGAGTCGCATTTGAACTGACGACGCTGACGCCGATCTCAGCAACCTGCCAGGTGTCCTGGCCGCCGGTTTCGGCAATGGCCGCATTGAACTTGGAATGCGCCCGGTCAATCAGAGACCGCAGCACCCGACGCCTGTCCTTAAGCGACTGGCTTGCAGGTATGTGAAGGCTTATCCGGGCTGCTGCTACATGCATGGTCGCTAGTTCGCCTGTTTTCAAGAACCATGACGATTCAAGGCTTCATCGCACTCTGAGAATCGTAAATGACCCGGCGGACCATGTGACGCTGAACTGGGTAATGGCGGCGAAACAGACTTTGTGATAGAAAAAACTTCCTTTTCACAATCGGAAGAACATTGGCGATGGTCAACTCCGACAACCCAACAGACGGAATAGACAGCGAATCCGTGCCAGAGGTCGTTGTGCAGCGGCTTCCTCTTTACGTGCGCGTGCTGAGTCACTTCGCGTCGGCAGGGATTGAGGTGATCAGCTCGGAGCAGCTTGGCGCGCATCTGCAGATGACTCCGGCACAGATCAGGAAGGACCTGTCGTACTTTGGCCGCTTCGGCAAGCAGGGCCGCGGCTACGACGTCGGGAACCTGGCGACAAGGCTACGTTCAATACTCGGACTCGATTCCCAATGGAACGCCGGGCTGATCGGCATGGGAAGACTCGGCCGCGCCGTTGCGGCGTATCCCGGTTTCCAGCCCGAGGGATTTCGAATTGTTGCGGCATTCGATGCCGATGACCGGCTTGTCGGTCATGAAGTCGGCCCGCTCCGTGTGCAGGCGCTGGCCGAACTGAACGAGACTGTGGAAGAGCGGGACATCAAGATCGGCATCGTCACCGTACCCGCTGCGCATGCCCAGGAAGTGATCAACCAGCTGGTGCGAGCCGGTGTGAGATCGATCCTCAACTACGCGCCAATAGCACCTGTAGTTCCGCCCGACGTTCGAGTGCAAGGTGTCGATCCGGTTCTTGCGCTGCAGTCGATGACGTTCTATCTAAAGAACTGATCTGACGCTCACCAGGCGATGCCCGAAAGTCTGATTACTCGCTCGTCAGCATCTTGCGCAACCGCTCGATGCCTTCGCGCAGGTTCTCACGAGAGTTGGCGAACGAGATGCGGATGTAGCCGTCGCCGTGCTCACCGAACGCTGTGCCGGCCAGCAAGGCGACGCCTGCCTCGTTGAGTGCACGGTCAGCGAACTCCTGGCTGGACAGTCCTGTGCCAGTGATGCGCGGGAAGGCGTAGAACGCACCACCGGGCACCTGGCATTCGACGCCTGGCAGCGAGTTGAGACCTTCCACGACGAGGTCTCGCCTGGCGGTGAACTCTTCCATCATCGTGCCGACGGAGTCCTGCGGGCCTTCCAGTGCAGCGATCGCCGCCATCTGGCTGAACACGGATGTGCATGAAACGCTGTTGGTCATCAGGCGAGAAACCGGCTCAACCAGCCACTCGGGGAAGACGCCGTAGCCCAGCCTCCAGCCGGTCATCGCGTAGCTCTTCGAGAAGCCGTCGAGGATGACCGTGCGATCGATCATGTCGGGGAACTGGGTGATCGAGTCGTGCTCCCCTTCGTAGTACATGTCCTTGTAGATCTCGTCTGAGAGAACGACAAGGTCTCGCTCGACAGCGATCTCGGCGATTCGCCTCAGGTCGTCTTTCGGGATGACCGAGCCGCATGGATTGTTGGGGGAGTTGACGATAACCAGCTTCGTCCTTGGCGTGATCAGGCTGCGGAGCTGGTCGACGTCGAGGCTGAAGTCGAACTCTTCCTTAAGCGGGACCGCAACGGCCGTGCCGCCCATGTACTCGATCATCGACTCGTAGATCGGGAAACCAGGGTTCGGATAAACCGCTTCGTCGCCGGATTCGATCAGCGCCATCATGGTGAAGAACATCACCGGCTTGCCGCCCGGCGTGACGATCACGCGCTCTGGCGAGATCTCGTAGCCCTGGCGTTCGGACTGATGCTTTGCGATGGCGGTGCGCAGCTCCATCTGTCCGGCCGATGGGCCGTAGTGAGTGAAGCCGTTGTCGAGCGCATCTTTGGCTGCGTCGCGTATATGCTCCGGGGTGTCGAAATCGGGCTCGCCGATTTCCAGGTGGATGATGTGCTTCCCCTGGGCTTCGAGCTTCTTGGCCTTTGCGAGCGTTTCGAATGCGGTCTCGGTCCCAAGTCTGGCCTGTCGGGATGCGAGCCGGGTCCTGGGGTCGGTCTTCAAGGTCACGAGCTTTCTCCATATTCCGGCTGTCGCTGACCAGTGGCCTCCAGGACCGCGTTACCTGGTAGACCCCGACCTTGAACAACCGGGGGGAATCGAAGGCGTAAAAAGGAAGTTTCCTGCGGCACCTGTACGCTGTCAACAGTCGAGGCGGGCAATCTTGCAGCGAGACGTGATGATGAGCCGGCCCGACGGACGAATTGGGAAGCGCTGAAAGGTGGAATAGTGCAACCGAACCGGATGAAAAACCTGATCGCGTCCGGGAAACCGGCGTTCGGAGTGTCTGTGCAGTTCGCGTCCGCCGACATTGTCGAGATGATCGGTGAGCTGGGATTCGACTGGGTGATGCTAGACGCCGAACACGGCTCGATCACTCCGGACAACATCGGGCCGATGGTCATGGCGGCAGAGCTTCACGGGATCACGCCAGTTGTTCGGCCGGAAAAGAACGACCCGGCGGTGATTAACAAATACCTCGATCGCGGCGTAATGGGCATGCAGGTTCCGCACGTGAACACTGCGGAAGAGGCAGCAGCAGTGGTCGAAGCCTGCAGATTTCACCCCGACGGGAAACGCGGTCTTGGCGGCGGCAGGATGGCCGATTTCGGTTTCGGTGTTTCGACCTCTGAATACGTGAAGCAGGCGAACGAGAACATGCTGGTGTGCGTGCAGATAGAGGATGTGGAGGCGATCGAGAACCTTGATGAGATCCTCGCTGTGGAGGGCGTCGACGTGTTCTTCATCGGCCCGACCGACCTCGCGCAGTCGCTGGGGTATCCGGGACAGAACGGTCACCCTGAAGTTCAGAAAGTGATCCAGGAGACGTTTGCGCGCATCCATGCTGCGGGCAAGGCATCAGGAACGCCCGGCGCCGCTGAACAGGCGAAGAAAAACGCAGAGTCAGGAGTTCTTTACCACTACACGCACATCCCCACTTTCATGAGCAGCTACGGTCGTCTCTTCATGGAAACTGTTGGGAGAGGTTGATGAGTTGACCGGGCCAGAGCCGCAAATGAACTATGCGGAGTGGGCTAAGTGGTATGACCTCTTCTATTCGACCGCAGGTCGTGAGGAGGTCGACTTCTATGTCGACGAAGCGGTGGGGTCCGGCGGCCCTGTGCTGGAGATCGGCGTCGGCACGGGGCGTGTGGCAATTCCAACGGCCAGCCGAGGTCTTGAAGTGTTTGGAGTAGATGCCAGTCCAGAAATGCTGGCCGTCGCTGAGGCGAAGGCAGCGAAGCGGTCACCACTGACCGGCAGTTTGACGTTGACGCAGGCCGACATGCGATCGCTCGACCTGCAGCGCAAGGACTTCAGCCTCGTAACTATTCCCTCACGCACACTGCTGCTGTCGACCATCTATGAGGACCAGCTTGCGACGCTCTGCTCTGCCGCCAGGCACCTGCGTCCGGGCGGGAAGCTAGTGTTCAACGTCTTCAACCCGACTCCGGACCTGATCTTCGACGAGTCAGCTGAGCCTGTCGAGATCGGCGAGGCCACGGACAATGGCTCAGGAAGGCGCTACCGGCTCAGCGGGATTAATCGGTTCGATACGGAATCGCAGATCAATAACGCGGTGCAGGTCGTAGAAGAGATCGGCGATGATGGGACACGAAAAGAGATAGCGCACCTTCCGGTCGTGCTTCGATACCTGCATCCGCATGAAGTCTTCGCGATGCTGGAAGAGACGAACCTCGAGGTTGAGAGCATGTTCGGCGGCTTCGATCGCGAGCCGTTCCGAGAGGACAGCCCGGAGATTATCTTCGTCGCCGTACGACCAGAGACGTGATCCCTTGCGCGCTTAGCAAAATTAGCAGGGACGAGTCCGGAGTTAGAATCGACCGATGCGACAACTGGTTGAACTCATCCCGCTTACCATCTCCGGTGCGATCACCGGACTCCGCCTGTCGCTAACACGTCACAACCGAAGAATCACACTCGCGGTGCTGGCCGGCGGCTTGACTATCGCAGTTGCGAACTGGATTGCGATGTACCAGGCGGACGGCGAGTCCTTCATGGGTCTTGGGCCGGGCGGCACGGCAGGCACAATTCTCGCACCCATCTATGGAGGCGTCGTAACGGGAGCGATCGCGGGCTTCAGTCGTCGACCTCTCCATGCAGATGCGAAGGCCGGCACGTTTGCCGCGTTCCTCGGCACGGCGATGCTGCTCATTTGGACAGGCATTGCGCGGGCTAACGGTGATCTGCCGGACGGCGGTGCCGGATTTGAAAAGTTCGGCCCGTTCAGCGGGACAATGTTCGTGCTGATCGTGGGCTCGGCCAACATGTTCCTCACTTTCCCCTCGGCGTTCATCGTGATGTTTGTCAGCCGTTCGTTCCTGCGAGACAACAAGCACCGGTATGGCTGGGTGAGTGACGACGAAGAAAATCCGGGGCTCGTCTACGTCACGCCTGGCCCTCGTGATCAGGCAGACCTTTCTCGAGCCAGCACCGCATACTCCAGGTTCAACCAGAGCCAGCCCCGGTTCAGCAAGATCCCGCGCCGTTTTCTCGACGCCAAACCGGAGTAGAATCCGCTCCGCGCCTGCGACCTGGCTCAAGTCTGTCTGCGCAGCGCGCCTTCATTCCGCGTGCAGCTAAGGGGCGATGATGCTAGAGCACTTTCACGTACCTGAAGAGGACGAGGTCAGAGTGATGTCGGCTGACCTGCGCCGCAGCGTCGACTCGGTCTTCCGCAAGCTTGGCCTCAACGACTCGGACGCCGCGCTGGCAACGGATGCGCTGGTCTCAGCGGACGATCGCGGCACCGACACTCATGGTGTTTCAAACATGCTGCGCCGTTATGTTGAGCAGTTTGGCGCAGGATTCATCAAGCCAGACCCGGATTGGAAGATCGTCCGGGAGTCGCCGACCACCGCCAATATCGACTGTGACGCCGGCCTCGGGCTGGTTGTGGTGCCGAAAGCGATGGAGCTGGCTATCGAGAAGGCGGAGAAGAACGGCATCGGCGCGATCACGATGGGCAATGGACGGCACGCGGGGATGATGGCATACCACGCCATGATGGCACTGCCGCACGACATGATCGGATACGCGATCACCGCCGGTGGGCAGAACATGGTCCCAACGTACGGCGCCGAGCCTCGGATGGCGGCGAATCCTCATGCATGGGCGGTCCCGGCAGGCGAGATGCCGCCGTTCGTTTTGGACATCTCGTCTTCTGCGATCGCAGGCAACAAGGTGGCGCTTTTGCGGCGCATGAACAAGCCGACGATTCCCGGATTGCTGGCTGCGGCCGACGGCTCACCAATCATGTCTGAAGAGTCCCTGCCTGAGCACACCTGGATGCTGCCGACCGGCGCGACGCGGGAGATGGGATCGCACAAAGGCTACGGACTCAGCGTGGTTGCACAGGTGTTTGGCGGGATTCTGTCGACGGGAGCGTTCGGCGACTACAGCATGGGCCACATGTCGCACTTCGTGGCGGCGTACAAGATCGATGCGTTCACTGATGTGGCACGGTTCAAGTCGTCGATGGATGACTTCATGAAGTATCTGACTGACACGCCGCCGGCACCGGGCCACGACCGCGTCTATTACGCCGGGTTGATCGAGCATGAGGAGGCGATCGACCGCGCAGAGAGAGGTATCCCGCTGCATGAAGAAGTGATCGAGTGGTTCGATTCGATCAGCGCAGAGCTGGGAACTGAGCCGTTGGTTCGGTGATCTTTCAGACACGGCAATCGGGAAATTCTGAATCACGTTCAGAATAACGAATAGTAGACCCTCACCCCAGCCCTCTCCCGCGAGCGGGAGAGGGAGAAGACGACCGGGCTAGAGACTAACAATGCTTGACCACTTTCATGTGCCTGAACAGGACCGTGTGATGGTGATGCCGCAAGATCTGCGGCGGACCACCAAAGAGATATTCCTGAAGATGGGGATGCCGGACGAGCACGCTCACCTGGCGATGGATGCGCTGGTGGTTGCCGACGAGCGGGGCTGCGAGACTCACGGCGTTTCCAACATGCTGCGCAACTACGTGCGGACCTTCGGCGAAGGCGGCATGAACCCGACGCCAGACCTGAAGATCGTCAGGGAGTCGCCGGCAACCGCAACCATGGACGCCGATGGAGCGCACGGGCTTGTCTCATGTCCGAAGGCGATGGAGATCGCTATCGAGAAGGCGAAGAAGGTCGGCATCGGCGCGGTCACCATCTACAACAGCCGTCATCCCGGCATGATGGCTTACCACTCGATGCTGGCGCTCGAGCACGACATGATTGGCTACGCAATCACCGGCGGCGGCGCAGTCACGGTTCCGACCTATGGCGCTGTGCCAAGAGTCGGCGCGGTCCCGCATTCCTGGGCCGTGCCGACTAAGAGCATGCCGCCGTTCGTGCTGGACATATCGTCGTCCGCAGTCGCAGCGAACAAGATCGTGCTGCTCCGGCGAATTGGCGCGCAGACACTGCCGGGCCTCCTGGCCGAGGACGACGGCACGCCGATCATGTCTGAGAAAGAGGTGCCGGAAGTCACGCGACTGCTCCCCTTCGGCGCAACACGTGAGATGGGCTCGCACAAGGGCTACGGCATGGCGGTCATAGGCCAGATCTTCGCAGGGATCCTGTCGGCAGGGGTGTTTGGTGTGACGAACCCACCGGGCAACGGCACGCAGTTCGTCGCTGCATATTCGATAGACGCATTTACGGATGTCGACCGCTTCAAGCAGTCGATGGACGACTTCCTCACCTTCCTGACGGAGACGCCGCCCGCGCCGGGGCACGACCGCGTGCTCTACGCTGGCCTGCCGGAGCATGAAGAGGTAGAGAAGCGGACGCGTGACGGCATTCCGCTGCATCGCGAGGTCGTGGAGTGGTTCGACACCTGCACAACTGAGCTTGGACTCGAGCCGCTGGCTCGCTAATCAGACACGGAGAGATAGATGAAAGTCCTCGTAACCGGCGGCTCTGGCCGCGCTGGTGAATACATCATGGCCGAGCTTGCAGCGCACGGTCACACTTGCATCAACGGCGATGTGGCTCCGCCTCCGCAGAACGCCCATGATTCGGGAGCGCTGTTCCAGAGGGTCGACTTCACCGACTACGGGCAGACCGTTTCGGTGATGCAGGGTGTCGACGCGGTTGTGCACATGGCTGCGATTCCGGCCCCGAACCAGGATGCTGAGCACACCGTCTTCAGAGTCAACATGCTGTCGAACTGGAACGTGCTGGAGGCGGCGGAGCTGTACGGGATCAAGAAGATCGTGATGGCGTCTTCTATCAACGCAGTCGGCGCAGGCTGGGGCGCTGACCTGTTCGTTCCCGAGTATTTCCCCGTAGACGAGGCGCACCCGCCGCGAGTGCAGGACGCCTATTCGCAGTCGAAGTGGCTTGGCGAGCAGATGGCCGACGCGTTCGTGCGCCGCAGGCCCGATATCCAGATCGCATCGATGCGCTTTCACGCTCTGTGGAACCCGGCGACTGCACGTCACCACATGGAGAACGGCAACAAGACCGAGACCTCGGGCCGCAACGCTATGGGCTTCTGGGCATGGGTTGGCCGGCACGACGCAGCGAGGGCGTGCAGGCTGGCGTTGGAGAAGGAGTTCGGTGGGCACGAGGCGTTCTTCATCAACGCGAAGGACACGGTGCTTGAGATCCCGACTGAAGAAGCGATCAAGCGGGAGTACGGTGACGTGGTGTTCCGCAGGGAGTTGCCGGACTTCACAAGCCCGCTCGACATTTCGAAGGGCAAGCGACTGCTGGACTGGGAGCCTGTGGAGTCGTGGCGAGAGGGAACGGTGCGCGAACCTGAAGGCGCTTCTCATGACAGGCCGGAGTACCAGGCTCCGTGGACCCGCTGACCTAACGGGGAGTTAGGTAGCCGACAGGCCGCCGTCGACCGCGATCGCCTGGCCGTTGATGTGCGAGGCGGCATCTGAGCATAGCCACGCCACAAGTTCGGCCACCTCTTCGGGTGTTCCGTATCGGCCCATCGGCAAGGCTCGCTTTCGACGCGCTGTTCGGTCTGCATCGTGCGAATCGACTTCGTCCATCATCGCCGTCTCGATCGGCCCGGGGCAGACGGTGTTGATACGAATGCCGTCGCGCACGTAGTCGGTGACTGTGCCGCGCATCAATCCGATGACGGCGTGCTTAGCCGCGGTGTAGGCAGGATGCCTTCTCGTTCCCTTGAGGCCCGACAGTGACGAATCGTTCACGATTGCGCCGCTGCCCTGCTCGACCATCACCGCCAGTTCTGCCTTCATGCTGTTCCAGGTGCCGACGACGTTTACCTCAAGCGCCTGACCAAGCACGGAGTTGTCCGATTCGTGCAGTCGCCCGGTGTCTGGGAAGGCACCGGCGTTGTTGAATGCGCAGTCGAGCCTGCCGAACTCGCTGATGGTTGCATCGACCAGCGCCTGGACCTGCGCTGCGTCAGTGACGTCGCACTGAATGAATCTGCAGACTCCGCCGTTGGCAGAAGCGAGCCTCGCCGTCTCTTCGCCTTCCGCCTGCCTGCGCCCCGCCGCCACAACATTTGCCCCGAGTTCAGCCATCAGGATGGCAGTTGCTCGGCCGATGCCTGACGTGGCGCCAGTTATGATTGCGGTCTTGTCTTGCAGTGAGCGGGCGTCGGGCATGCGTTCGAGACTCCACGGATGTCTGTCCGGACGAAATATTCGCCAAGTGTAAACGGATGAGCATAGTTCACAGACCGATAGCCTATGAGGAGTTCCCGGAGTGGCGGGTGCTCGTTCGCCGCGCGTTCAACGACCACATCCACCCGGACGATATCGCTCGCCTGAGAGATGAGAGGGCGGAGATCGACCGTCTGATCGGTGTGTTCGATGACAAGAAGCTGGTCGGAACCGGCGGCGCCGATTCACACGTCATGACCGTCCCCGGCGGTGCGGAACTGCCAACTGCGGGCGTTGCCTACATGAGTACGGCTGCGACGCACCGCAGGCGCGGCGTGTTGACAGGAACCATGGCGAAGGTGCTGGAGCAGGCAAGGGAGCGCGAAGAGCCTCTGGCTGCGCTGTGGGCCAGTGAATCTGCGATCTACGGTCGATTCGGATTCGGGCAGGCGACTATTGCCGAGAACTGGGAGATCGACCCTTCGAAGTCGACGTTTGCTCATATGCCGCAAGTGCCGGGCCGAGTTCGTTTCGTCGAGCACGACGAGGCGCTGAAGTTGATGCCCGGAGTGTGGGAACGGGCGAGCAAGCTGCGTGCGGGGTTCCTCGACAGGTCAGAACGCAGATGGAAGTACTTCTTCTTTGACGAAGAACGCGTTCGCGGTGACTGGAGCGGCATGTTCCACGTTGTCTATGAGGATGCTGGCGAGCCGCAGGGTTACGCGACTTATCGCTTGAAGCAGGATGACCCGGAACTGGATGACGTCCAGGCGATGCAGGTCATCGAGTGTGTCTCCTACACAGACGAGGCGCACGCAGCGCTCTGGAGGCTGCTGTTCGACGTTGACCTGGTGGTGAATGTCGAGGCCGAAGGACAGCCGCCTGACGACCCGATCTGGTGGATGCTGGCCGACCCGCGCAAACTGCAGCGGACACCTGCAGACGGCATCTGGGTGCGAGTGATCGATCCGGTTAAGGCGCTGTCGGGCAGGACCTACGGGACCGAGGACCGGCTGGTGATTGAAGTGGCTGACGAGTTCTGGCCCGACTCGGCGGGTGTGTTTGAGCTCGAAGGCGGTCCGGACGGCGCAGTCTGCAAGTCATCGACCGCAACGCCTGATATCTCGGTGTCGGCGTCAGAGCTGGGCGCGACATACCTCGGTGGAGTGCGACTGCAGGAGCTTGCTCGCGCCGGGCGCGTGGCGGAGCACACAGATGGCGCAGTTACCCGGTTCGACTGGATGTTTGTCGCTGAACGAGCGCCGTGGTGCGGTCACCATTTTTAACTATGTCTGTCGACTGGATCACTAACTGTCGCCAGTTAAGGTTGCAGGTCGGCACCGCGGAAATTGGGATGAACACAGGACTGAGCAGATGAAGATCGAATACCGAAGCGCAACTAAAGAGGAGTGGCATCCGTTTGGCGCGGCTGTTTCGCGCGGCTTCGGGAATCACCCGCCGACCGACGACCGGGCACGCGAGCGCTGGGACCTGTTCGGCAAGACGATGAAAACCGTTGGAGCGTGGGACGGCGATCAGATCGTCGGGACCTCTGGTTCGTTCATGAGCGAGACGACAGTGCCCGGCGGAGCGAAGTTACCTGCCGCGCTGGTGACAATCGTCACGGTCGCGGCGACTCACAGACGTCGCGGGCTCCTGACGAACATGATGAGCAGGCTGCTGAAGAACGCCTATGAGCGCGGCGAGCCGATCGCAACTCTGTGGGCTTCGGAGAGCATCATCTACGGCCGATTCGGCTACGGAATGGCCGGACAGCACTACGAAACGAGGATCCGGTCTAAGAAAGCCACGCTTGTGCATCTTCCCGAGATCAAGGGCTCGGTCCACTACGCAGACATGGCTCGAGTACGTGAGGTTGGACCTGATATCTGGACAAGAACAGCAGCGAACTGGCCGGGTATGCCTGAGCGCGATGCCGATGGCTGGCAGACTCACATGCAGTTGCCCGAAGACGAGTCGAAACCGGAGGATCGCCGGTTCTTCGCCGTTTACGAAGAGGATGGCCGGGCAGACGGCTATGTCTCTTACAAAACAACTGACCTTGGACCGAGCGAGAGCTCTGTCAGGATTGGAGACCTGATCGCAACGACGGACGCGGCACATGCAGCGCTGTGGAACTTCATCCTGAACATCGACCTGATCGGCGAGGTGAAGTACGACACGATGTCGCTGGACGACCCGTTGTGGTGGATGCTCTCGGACCCGCGGCATCTCAAGCGAACTCCTTACGATGCGATCTGGCTGAGGCTGCTTGATGTCGAACGGGCGCTGTCGGCCCGGACCTACGCGTCGCCGGTGGATATCGTATTTTCGGTTGAGGACGAGTTCTGTCCGTGGGCGGCGGGAAGCTACAGGCTCACCGCTGACGAATCGGGGAAAGCCGAGTGCATGCGGACGAACGACGCCGCGGACATCGTGCTGCCAGCCGCTTCACTGGCAACGTGCTATTTTGGCAGCGTGAAGTTCGCGGATCTCGCTCGTGCGGGCCGCGCCGGTGAGAACACCGACGGCGCGTTGCTTGCGGCAGACCGCGCCTTCGCAGCCGAACGAGAGCCATGGTGTCCACTGCACTACTAACCTGACCAATGCCGATCTTCACGCCTGCGCACCTCGGAAAGTGGGAGCCGCTCTACAGCGACCTGCTTGACGGTGAGACCTCGCCACTGACAGAGGAAGGCACGTGGCTGCTTGCCGACCGGTCGGGGCTGATGGCTGTGTTCGACGATGGCGAGCCGGTTTACGTCGGCGCAGCTGAGAAGCTCGGCAAGGAGCTGCAGATCGCTGTTGCGGGCGGCGCGGAGTCGGAGCTGCGCACACTTGTTGCTGTGATAGAGCTCGGAGCCTCGAAGAAGAGCGCGGCGGCGAGGGCGAAGAGCGGACCGCTGTCGACGCGAGTGAGCCGCAAGATTGCGAAGATGCGGTTTCGGGTCGTGCCCGCATCGCCTTCGCAGATGGCTAATGTCGCAGAAGCGTTCGCGGTCGTCGCCGACCCTCGCTACAACGGCCCAACAGCGCGGGCGAACGCAGCGCTGGACGCACTGCCGAAGTAACGAAAACGCCCCGGCAAAATACCGGGGCGTTCGTTTTTCGATGTGAGTTTGCTGGGGCTAGTCGCCTGCCAGGCTCTCCGACTCTTCTTCAGCGGCTTCCTCAAGCTCCTGGCTCTTGTACATGCCACCGTTGCGGTAGCGACGTCGAGCCGCGGGGTGGTGCCGGAGGAACGGCGGGATAGCCATCAGTGATGGGTCCTCGATCGCCTGCTGGGCGATGCGGTCCGCTTCGTTGTCAGACTCGCCAGCCACCTTGAAGCCGGTAGCGATCACCGTCATGCGAATCTCGTTCTCCATGGCGGCGTCTGTGACCGTACCGAAGATGATGTTGGCGTCCGGGTGCACCCTGCTCGAGATCACCTCAGAAGCCTGGTGAACCTCGTCCAGAGTCAGGTCTGAACCGCCAGTGATGTTGAACAGCACGCCGGTGGCACCGTCGATGTCCACTTCGAGCAGCGGACTGTTGATCGCCTCTTCAGCTGCCTCGATGGCACGGTTCTCGCCCGTGCCCTTACCGATAGCCATCCAAGCCGGGCCAGCGTTCTGCATGACTGCTCGAACGTCAGCAAAGTCGAGGTTGATCTCACCGGGAACGAGGATCAACTCGGCGATTGACTGCACACCCTGGCGCAACACGTTGTCTGCCATCTTGAACGCGTTGTCCATGGTCAGGTTTTCGTCGCTCATGGCGAGCAGACGGTCATTCGGAATCACGATCAGCGTGTCCACACGCTCGCGCAACTCCTCGATGCCTTCGATAGCCTTCCGTGCCCTGTGAGAGCCTTCAAATCCGAACGGCTTGGTGACGACGCCGATAGTAAGTGCGCCTATCTCTTGCGCAACCTCAGCGACGACTGGCGCTCCGCCGGTGCCAGTTCCACCACCCATGCCAGCGGCCACGAAGACGAGGTCTGCCCCGTCGAGCTCGGCCTTGATGGCTTCTTTGTCTTCCTCGTGGCATGCGCGCCCCTTTGAAGGATCGCCGCCGACACCGAGACCGCGGGCCGTGTTGTCACCTACCCGGAGCCTTGTTGGCACCGCAGACAACTCGATGGCCTGCTTGTCTGTGTTGACAATGATGTATTCGGCACCCGGGATGGGCTCCTTGTACATGCGTGTAACGGCGTTTTGACCGCCGCCGCCAACACCGACCACCTTGATGGTGGCGGTCCCGACTTTGTCGGGTGAGATAGTGTCGAAATGCTCGGGCATGTTCCGTCTCCCGGGAGATGCAAATCACACCGCTGTGCGTCGCGTCCGATTCTGGACGGCAACTACGGGTGCGCTAAGAGTGGCAGGTGAGCAAAGTCTAGGACGTGCGGCCTCCAAAGCTCTCCAATAATCAGGTTCGCGTTTGAGCAACTTTGCGCGATCCGTCTTAGTAGAAGTGTGCGGGCCGGTGCCGCAACCACTGGACTGTGAGCACTGCCAACAGTTGTGAGTGCTGGCACGTCGTGGGTGAACAGAACTACAAGGCGCGCCATCGATCGGTGCGGGAGCGTGTTTTCTGTTCACGAGCGCCGATATGCCGCCCGCGCACGCGCTCATTTGATGAGTACGCGACCCCGGCATACACTGTGGCCCGGCCTGACAACCGAAGAACTCGGCCGGCTCCGCAGACCGTGCGGCGAAGTTGCGAGGGCAATAGACAGATCGACGCGACCGCCGCCAGAAACCTTCGGCTCAATCTCAATTCACTAACGCAGCACGCACAGGAGAAACAGCGCTTATGAACGGCTACGACGCCATCGCCCAGATGCTCAAGCAGGAAGGATTTGAATGGCTGGCCTGCTTCCCTGCAAACCCACTAATCGAGGCCGTTGCGAAAGCCGGTATCCGGCCGATCGTGTTTCGGCAGGAACGCGGCGGGATCATGGCTGCCGACGGTTACAGCCGGCTGATGGCGTCGCAGGGCAAATACGGAGTGTTCGCATGCCAGGGCGGGCCCGGCGCTGAGAACGCATTCGGAGGCTTCGCTCAGACATGGGCGGACGGTGTTCCAGTGCTGTTCATCCCTGACGGACCCGGCACCGACAAGGCAGACATCAAGCCTTACTTCAGCGGTCCTGCGAACTATCAACACATCACGAAGTGGGCGGTCTCCATCACAAGCGGCGACCGGATTCCGGCGCTGATGCGTCGAGCGATGTCCGCGCTGAAGAACGGCCGCCCCGGCCCCGTCATGCTGGAGATGCACCGCGACGCGATGCAAGGCGAGATTGCGAGTCTCGATGGCTTCGCGCCAGCGGAGCGGTACCGCACAGTGCCGCCTGCGAGCGAGATCGAGCGCGCGGCGAAGAAGCTGGTGGAAGCGAACAAGCCAGTCATCTGGGCCGGACAGGGAGTGCTCTACTCGGGAGCTACCGAAGAGCTGAAGGAACTTGCAGAACTCGCGCAGATTCCGGTGATCACAACGATGCCGGGCAAGTCCGCGATCGACGAGCGTCATCCGCTCTCGCTCGGTGCGGCGAACCGGACGGCGCCAAAGCCTGTCTGGACATGGCTGAAGGAGTCGGACGTTCTGTTTGCGGTGGGCGCGAGTCTGACGAAGACGAACTACGGAATCGACCTCCCGGCCGGCAAGACGATTATCCACAGCAGCAACAACGTCGAGGACATCTCGAAGGAGTACGAGACCGAGATCGGTCTCGCAGGCGACGCAAGAGAGACGCTGCGGCTGATGATCGACGCGGTGCGTGACCTGGTCGGCGACTCACGCAGCGGCGACACTTCTGTGAAGGAAGCTGTTGCGCAGGTGAGGCAGGAGTGGCAGGACGAGTGGCAGCCACTGCTGAACTCCAACATGAACCCGATCAACCCGTACCGGCTGGTGAATGAGATCAATAAGGCCGTCGACCACGAAAACACGATCATGACGCACGACGCTGGCCACCCTCGTGACCAGATCATGCCGTTCTACACAGCGACGGTGCCGCACAGCTACATCGGCTGGGGCAAGACCACGCACCTTGGCTACGGAATCGGCCTGATGATTGGCGCGAAGGTGGCCCAGCCCGAGAAGTTCTGCGTGAACTTCATGGGCGACGCGGCGTTCGGCATGGCGGGACTCGACATCGAGACGTCTGTCCGGTCCGGCAACCCGATCACAACGATTGTGCTCGACAACGGAACGATGGGTGGCTACAACCGCTCGCTGCCGACGGCGATGGAACAGTTCGGCGCAGGCAACATGACCGGTGACTACGCCAAGATCGCCGAAGGCCTCGGTGCCACAGGCATCACGGTGGACAAGCCGGAAGGTATCGGGCCGGCGATAGACCAGGCGCGACGCCTGAACTCAGAAGGCAAGAGCGCGCTGATCGACGTGAAGACGCAGCAGGAAATGAAGTTCAGCGTCTACGCAGACTAGGCTCGCGAATACCAGAGGAGATCAAAGAGGGCAGCCAGAACTGGCTGCCCTCTTTTCTTAACGAGCTTCAGTTCTCTCGCGGCGGCGGAACGACCAGCACTGGCAGGCCGGATGAACGGATCACTTTGTCTGCGACGCTGCCCAGAACCCAGCGCTTGATCCCGGACTCGCCTCGTGTGCTCATGATGATGAGCGGCCTGGACAACGACTCAACCTCGTCCATCAGGCGGTTTGCAGGCGAACCGGTCATCACAACCGTTTTGGCATTCACGCCCTCGGCCTCTGCCTTCTCTTCGAACTGCATCAGGTATGCCTCAGCCTCAACGCGCTGCTGCGAAACCGCGTAGCCAGTGTCGAAGTAAGATGCATCGACGGCCGTTACTCCGTAGTACGGATACTGCACTACCCGGAAGAAGACCATCTCAGACCCGATCGCTTTCGCAACCTCGATTGCGAGGTCGACCACACCTGCGGACCGGTCTGAGCCGTCAAGCGGCACCACGATCGTCTCAGGCTGGCCTCTTTCACCGCTAAATGCGCTCAAGTTCTCCGGGTGAACTGCCATCACCGGCATGCCGGCGGTGCGCAAGACTCGGTCCGTCACGCTTCCAAGGACTCCTCGTGCAAGCCCGGAGCCCCGATGTGTGGCCATCGCGATCAGGTCTGCGTCGATCTGATGGGCGTAGTTGACGATCTCTTCTGCGGGGTCGCCTGCGACGGCCTTAAATGACGACTTCACACCAGCCGCGTCCATCTGGTCGGCCTCGCGTTCGACATAGGCCTCGGCCTGCTGCAGAACTGTATCGAGGATCTGGGTACCAAAGGCCGGGGCGTGCTGAACACCGCCTCCGTGTCCGGGCGTGACCGTAGCGCCTCCGGTCATGCCTGTAGCGCCAGCCAGCGCGCCAGTTGTCTCGATGCCTGGGCGGTCGTACTGCCCGGCTCTGCCCGGAATCGGATGACCATGCTCAGCTGTGGATCTTGGCAGTTCGATCTTGTCGGGGTCGACGATGGTTAGAAGCACGACCTCGGCGTTGAGTGGCCGCGCCAGACCGGCAACCCAGCCTCCGATCTTCTCGGCGTTTTCCGAGCCGTCGAGCGGCACGAGGATTCTGTTGATACTCAATTGCTCACCTCTGTTCGGGCTAATTCACATGCGACCGCCCGCGCCAGCGGATCGATCATAGAACGGTGCGGCGAATTCTACTTTGCCGCCGCGATGGGCTTGTGAAGGCTGCAAACGCCAGGTGTGATGACGCCATGAGATTTCGCGCGGTATCGACATCAAATGGGTGAGCCTGTTGCGACCATAAGTATCGGCGGTAGACTTCTCGCGGAGAACACGAAGGCCGAAATTGATCACTAGCCAAACACCGGAGCGACTCCTTTGACTAACATATCGAGGTTCCGAGTCTCCCCTGAAAAAGCGCGCTGGTCCATGAACCCGGATGACCTTCCTTTCAGCTGCACGGACGAGATCAAGCCGCCTGAGATGTTCATTGGCCAGGACCGGGCGGTCAGCGCGATCGAGTTCGGGCTCGGAATGGACGCTCCGGGCTACAACATCTTCGTCAGTGGCCTGTCTGGCACCGGCAAGAGCACGGTGATCCGTAGTCACTTAGAGGCGGCGGTTGAGCGTCGCGCTGCCCAGAACGGAGAGCAGGAGTTCCATGACTGGGTCTACCTCCACAACTTCGAGAGGCCTGACCAACCAGCAGCTGCCCAGCTTCCACAGGGTATGGGCACTGACCTCGCCGACGCGGCCGACAGTTTGCTTCAGGTTGTCATCAACGACCTGCCCGCGGCTCTCGGAGACGATTCGTACACGGAGCGGGTGCGTGAACTGAATGACCGGACAGCGAACTACCGTCGCGAAGTGATCTCAGAGGTTGAGCGCGCGGCCGAGCAACAGGGCTTCACTGTCCAGGCCGGACCAGCAGGTATCGCCGTCATCCCCAAGGTCAACGGCGAACCGATGTCACAGGAGCAGTACTTAGCTCTATCGGACGAGCAGCGCGAGCAGCTTGAGTCGGTCAGGACTGAGATAACTCGACAGGTTGAGCGGGCGATGGACGAGATCCGCAAGCGAGACCGCGATGCGGTGGAGCAGCTGAGGGATGTCCAGCGGAACGCCACGGAGTCGGTCATCGGCCCAGCATTCGACGCGGCGATCGAGCGCTTCAAGGAAGCTGGTGCCGAGGAGACCGCTGACTACCTGGCAGGACTGCGCGCGTATTCACATGACAGCGCGGCCCAGATCATCAGCGGAAAAGCCGGGGATGACGGCAATCCGCCTGGCCCGCAGCAACTCGCCGACCCGAGACTGCCGTTTCGTGTGAATGTGTTTGTAGACAACACAGGCCGTACCAGTCCGCCGATCATCATGGAGGACAACCCGACCTATAGCCACCTGTTCGGGCATATCGACCGAAGGCCGATGATGGGAACCTACGTCACCGACCACACGATGCTCAGGCCGGGGACACTTGCACAGGCGAACGGCGGTTACCTGGTGATCGATGCGAGGATGGCTCTGAGCCATGCGGCTGTCTGGCCAGCGTTGAAGCGGGTGCTCAAAGGTGGCGAAGTGCGGCCTGAGGACCCGGAAGACCTGCTGCCAGGTTTCTTGCCGCCTCAACCGCTACGGCCTGAGCCGATCCCAATCCAACTTAAGGTTGTGCTGACTGGAGAACCGGACATCTATCAGCTTCTGGCTGCGATGGACCCGGACTTCTGGGAGATCGTCAAGGTGCGAGCCGACCTGAACCACGAAGTTGAACTCAGCCCGGACATCTTGCACGCCTACTCGCAGTTCGTTTGCGGACTGTGCAACGAAAACGGCTTGAGGCACTTCTCGGCGGACGGCGTGCTGGCGATCATCGAGCATTCGATGCGCATCGTGGACCACCAGTCGAAACTCAGCGCCCGCTTCGGCCTGCTCGTGGACCTGGTGCACGAGTCGGCTCACATGGCGCAGAGAGAGGACAGCGAGCACACCGAAAGGCGCCATGTGCAAGAGGCTTTGGACGCTCGACGCTCCCGTTCCGGACAGGTTTCCGACCGAATGCAGCAGCTTCTGCTCGAGGGAACGCTGAAGGTGGATGTCGAAGGCGAGGAGGTCGGGCAGGTTAACGGACTTGCTGTCTACAGCGCTGGCGATGTGGCCTTCGGCAAGCCTTCGCGCATCACCACGCAGGCATTCATGGGCAGCGACGGTTTCATCAACATCGAGCGCGAGGTAGCCCTGAGCGGCAAGTCACACGACAAGGGCGTGCTGATCATGGCGGGTTTTCTTGGCGACCGCTTCGCCCAGCGGTTCCCGCTCGCAGTGAACATCTCGATAGCGTTCGAGCAGTCTTACGGCCCGGTCGACGGCGACAGCGCATCTTCTACTGAGCTCTACTCGATCCTGTCCGAACTGTCCGGCGTGCCGATCCGGCAGAACATCGCGGTCACGGGTTCGGTGAACCAGAAGGGCGAGATCCAGTCGATCGGTGGCGTCAACGAAAAGATTGAGGGTTTCTTCGACCTTTGCAAAGAGGCTGGCGCTCTCGGGGACGCCGGCGTGCTGATTCCCGCCTCGAACGAACGAAACCTGATGCTCCGTCAGGACGTGATCGAAGCGATTCGCAATGGCGAGTTCCACATCTACTCGGCGCAGACCGTTGAGGACGGCATTGAGGTTCTGACCGGCGTGGATGCTGGCGCGCCTGACGATGAAGGCAATTATCCGACGGACTCGGTGAACGGGCGCGTTGCGGCACGGCTGCAACAGTTTGCCGAGCGCTACCGAGAGTTCTCGCAGCCGAAGAGGTGAGTTCCCGAACGCCGGTGACTATCGCGATCGCAAGCGCCGAGGACGCCGTTGCGCTGGCCGCGCTGCACCACCTGAGTCACACCACTTCGTTCGCTCCGTTCGCGTCCGATGAGTGGCTTGCCGGCCGCGATGAAGCTGAGTACGTGGCGCAGTGGCAGAGTTTCTTCGAGAGGGCGACGAAAGACCGGCGATTCAGGGCGTGGAAGGCGACGTCCGGCAACAAACTGGTCGGGATGGTGAAGGTCGGTCCAGAGAATGAAACCGAAGCGCAATTGACGAGCATGCACGTGCGTCCCACATTCCGGCGTCAGGGCATCGGCTCATCGCTCATGGCGGACGCGGTCAGCTTCATGCGGAGTGAAGGTTTCCGAACGGCGATGCTGGGAGTGATCCAGGCTAACGCGCCTGCTCGAGCAATCTACGAGAAACACGGATGGACGGTGCGTGAACTGAGGCCAACCGGCGTCGAGGGAGTGCCTGTAGCGATCTACGAGTTAGACCTGAAAGCGTAGGCCGCGGGTGACGAAGCACGCCGCGGCCTCGCATTTGAAGGAACCGTCCGGGTCTCAAGGGCGCGGCGGCCCAGACGGCCGGGACCGGCGACGGTCAACTGGTTGACGTTGACGGTCACCTTGATCACTTACATCGCGGCCGGAGTTGAGCAAACTCCGGTGTTGCAGGTCTCCTCGCCTGCACCAACATCATCTCCTCTTCAGCGTAGAAGCAGCATGAAGACGGTCGCCGATGCGTGAAAAGCCTGTGAGAAGCGGGCAATCTGTGTCGAGCCGGTAAGATAGAGCGCCGCACCTGACAACACAGTTCAGAACACGAGAGCAATCGACTAAATGAAGACAACTGGATTTCGCACGTTTGCCCTGGGGACTCCATGGCGCAACCTCAGCTACATCGTCATCGAGACAGACGAGGGAATCACCGGCATTGGCGAGGCCCGCGTACTGGGCAAGACCCACACCGTTGCCGAGTACCTGAAAGACGTTGAGCGTCACTTCATTGGGCATGACCCGTTCGATATCGAGGCGTTGTACAGGCGCTTCACGCTGCTGGACTTCGGCAAGCCCGGCGAAGTGGTCTACACAGGGCTTGCCATGGTTGAGCTGGCGTTCTGGGACATCATCGGCAAGAAAACTGGCCAGCCTGTTTACAAGCTACTTGGTGGGCAGGTGAAGGACCGCGTGCAGGCGTACGCGAACGGCTGGTACACGGTGGAACGGGAGCCAGCGCAGTTTGCGGCGGCTGCCGAGCGTGTGATGGAGCGCGGCTACCGGGCGATGAAGTTCGACCCGTTCGGCAACGGCGACTTCGAGCTTGAGCGGGACGAGTTCTACAGGTCGCTGGACCTGATCGAGGCGGTGGCTGGCGTCGCGGGCACGCGAGCCCAAATGATGATCGAGATGCATGGCCGGTTCGCCCCCCACCAGGCCAGGGAGATCGCCCGACATATCGATCGCTACAACATCGGCTGGATCGAGGAGCCGGTTCGGCCGGGCGACACGCCTGCTCTCGGGCGCCTGCGAAACCACACCTCACTGCCGATCGCGACGGGTGAGCGACTGTACGGCGCGCCGGAGTTCCGTGAAATCTGGGCGAGCAACAATGTCGACATCATTCAGACCGACATCACGCAGTCAGGCGGAATCCTCGAGACGAAGAAAATCGCCTCGACCGCGGAGGCGTACTCGATCATGGTTGCGCCGCACAATGTGGGTGGAATCGTCTCGACGATGGCGGCGCTGCACCTGTGTTTGACGCTGCGCAACGGCAAGATTCTCGAGCACTTCAACGACTTCGCCGATCCGCAAGTGAAGAAGGCCGGAACGAACTACCCGGAGGTGGTCGACGGTTACTTCCCGGTGCCTGATAAGCCAGGCTGGGGCATCGAGCTGGACGAGGACTTCATCCTGTCGCAGCCGCCGGACAAGACGTCGGCTGGTGTGATCGCCGACCCGGGCCTGAACATGTTTGAGAACGCAAACTGGGCAAAGCGCGGGCAGGACCAGTAAGAGTCAGGTGGAGATCTGCCATCCTGAGCTTGCCGAAGGGTGCGCACAATCCCCTCTCCCAGCTTGGGAGAGGGCCAGGGTGAGGGTCATCCCTCTGACTCAGCTAGTCGTTGCCTGCGCGACCAACCCACCCTCTAACTCCCTCCCTGCCAGGGAGGGAGAAGGTGCCGTCCTGAGCTTGTCGAAGGGTAGTTAGCCGCGATCTGGCTACAGCAGCCCCGCCTCACGCATCGCCAGCTTCAGCCTGCCTATCTCCGGCTCACTGAGCGGCTTTGACGGTCTTCGCGGCTGTGTGCCTTCGTAGCCCATCAGGTTGAGCGCCGCCTTGATGCCGGCGGCGCCGCGGCTCAGCACCTGCCAGTCAGCGTTGTTCAGGTGCTTCTGCATCTGCTGCGCCTTCTCAAGCTCTCCGTTCATCATGAGCGTGAGCATCTCGATACATTCGGCCGGTGCGATGTTTCCGAACATCAAGCAAGCGCCGTCCGCTCCAATAGCGCCGCCTGGCAGCAACAGCACGCCATTGCCAATCCAGAATTTTTTCTCAGGCGGCACGTGCATGCGTGTCATCGACTCGAACCTGATGTTGCCGCCAGCGATGTAGCCGTAGATGTTGTCCATCTCGCAGACTGCGCCAATCATCTCAGGCGAGCCAGCGGCCATCGGCAGGCTCCCTCCAAACATGCCCGGCGCGGGTTGATTGATGACCAGTCCCGGAACTGGCAATCGAGGTACCAGCTGCTCGAAGTAGCCGTGCACGTCGTCGGTCAGGCGCGGGATACGGATACGGACCAGTTCAGATCCGGCATCGGCCAGTAACTCGGCCGTTCGCAGGGACTCTGTGACCGACGGGTTGTCGATGCCGCCAACGATGAACTTCTCCCCTCCTCGGGCACGGTTCACTGTCCGGATGATCTCCAGCCGCTCCTGCTCGCTCAAGAACGACTCTTCGCCGTTCTCTGAGTTGAGCATGAAGCCTGAGAGCGGAGTCTTCAGCCACTTTTCGACATTCCTCTCAATGGCGGAAAAATCGACCTCATCGTGCTCTGTGAATGGCGTGGGGCTCGGGGCGATAACAATCGGGTCGACGGACGGGATGGGCAATGACAACTCCGTTACTCAGGTATCACCAGACTGTATCCGGCGGGCGGCAGGTATTCGAGGACTACTCGGTGATCAGAAATCCGGGGATCTAGTATTCGTGGCGACCGGTTCAGCTTGCGGTTAACCGCAACGTTCCGCTGGATAACTCGCAACGGGCTGGATGCTCTCACGGATGCCATTCAGTCACCGGACTGTGACATTGCTAAACATGACTGTCGGGTAACTGACTGGTCTCGGGGCCATGCCGTTTTCAGGGCAAGGCTCGCAGCAGCCATTCGTATGCGGCAAGGCCGTGTGGAAGCATAGCAGGGGAAATCATGAATCTGACCATTCGTGCACAGCTAATAGGCGGCTTCGCCCTGGTTGTAGCACTACTCATCGCCGTCTTTGGAGTGTCGTTCTGGGGCATGAGCTCCATGGCGAGCGCCACAGACGAAATCGTCCACGTCGACGTACCAGCTGATACCGCTGTACGAGAGCTTGAGGTCGAAATCCTCAAGCAGACGGTTTTCTACACCGACTATGCGATCACGCGTAACCAGCAGGACCTGACCGAGATTGCTCACGAGGTCGAGCAAATCACCGCAGGGCTTACCGCTTTGCACGACCTGTTCGGCAACGATCCTGAGACCGACAAGCTAATCTCGAAGATCGAGGAAGAGTATCTGACGTTCGTGCACGAAGGTGAGCTGTTTGTTGCTGCCGTGGACGCTGCCGCAGCTGCCGAGGAGCACGGCGAGGATGCCAGTCACTCAGAGCCGGTCCTCCACGGCGCTCCTTCTGAGCCTCACGACGACGACGGGCACGGCGCAGCCGCATCTTCTGACACAGGACACGGTTCGGGTGAGCACGGCGACGATGAGGTAGTACGTATCCTGCATCTGCTGGAAGCTGAAGAAGCTCAGATGCTGGCCGAGCTAGAAGAGCTTGCGCACCTCGCGGAGGAGCACCTTGCGGCGGCCGCTGATCGCGCTGCATCGGCTGAGCGCCAGGCAATCATCTTCGCAAGCGTTCTTGCTGTGATCGCTGCATTGGTTTCAGCCGGTATCGCTTTCTTCCTGATCCGCAGGATCTCGAGCGGCCTGAGTGTCGTCGAGGCTGTCGCGACTGACATGAGTGAGCACACGCTGCCGACTCTGGTCAAGAACATGGAGCGGGCGGCGGCCGGTGACCTCACGTCCGAGTTCAACACGGACCTGGCGAGTATCGATGAGGGACAGGACGACGAGATCGGCAAGATCAAGCGTGCGTTCAACCGGATCCAGGATGCGGTCAAGAACACAGGTGAGTCCTACAACCTGATGATGCGGGAAGTGTCGGGGCTGGTTGGCAAGGTCCGTGAGATGTCTGTTGAGATGACGGGCGCAAGCGGTCAGCTAGCCGATGCCTCGTCCCAGGCAGGGGATGCCACACAGGGACTGGCGGACGCTTCGCAGCAGGTCGCAAGCGGCGCTCAGGAGCAGGCGACCAACATACAGAAGGCTTCGCAGCTTGTGGATGACCTGATCACGAGTGTTGGGCTGGTGGCCCAGGGCTCGGAGAAGCAGACCGGCGAGGTTGATCGCGCTCAAGGTGTGGTTGGCCAGGTTGCGAACGCTTCAAAGCAGGTTGCCGAGAACGCGCAGGGCGCGACCGAAGGTGCGCAGTCTGCTAACAAGGCGGCTGAGAATGGTGTCGAGGTGGTCCAGAAGACCATCGCCGGCATGAATTCCATCAACGACGCTGTGCAGAACGTCGCAGAAGAGGTTTCAAACCTTGGTGAGCGATCACAGGAGATCGGCAAGATCGTCTCCGTGATTGATGACATCGCTGCACAGACGAACCTGCTGGCTCTGAACGCCGCAATTGAGGCAGCAAGAGCCGGCGAGCAGGGCCGCGGATTCGCAGTCGTGGCTGATGAAGTGAGGCAGCTTGCCGAACGTGTCAGTCAGGCGACGAGCGAGATTGCGGGTCTGATCGAGAGCGTTCAGGAGAGCGTTTCTACATCGGTCCAGGCAACCGAGAGTGGCACGAAGCAGGTTGAGGAAGGCACGACCCTGGCTAGCGGAGCTGGTGAGGCGCTGGACGAGATCATCAAGGCCGTTGGGTCCGTTACCCGGCAGGTCGAAGAGATCTCTGCCCTTGCGGAAGAGGTGTCGGCTTCATCCAACGAGATGGTCGATGCTATCGATGGAATCGCATCCGTCGCCACTGAGAACTCCAGTGTTGCGGCGAAGATGAACGACGCGAGCAGCGAGGTTAAGGGATCCATGGAAGCGGTCTCGGCCGTGACCGAGGAGACCAGCGCTGCTGCTGAAGAGACTTCGGCGAGCACCGAGGAGATGAGCGCCCAGGTGGAAGAGGTTGTTGCCTCTGCTCAGACACTGGCCGAGATGGCCGAGTCACTCGAGCGTTCCGTCGAGGTGTTCAAGGTTTCCGGTGACCAGCAGTCCAGGCAGTCCTCTGCGCCGGCGGCGGAGGTTGCTCCAACCGAGGAGCCGGAGGGTTCACTCGAGGAGCAGATCGAGGAGGAAGCGGCTTAGTCCGTTTCATCGAACCAGATCAAGAATGGGCCTGCGTGTATTTCACGCAGGCCCATTCGCGTCTGAGGTTCATCGTCCGACGACTTTGCACAACACACGGCCACGCATGACCGGTTGGAATGCCTACGTCGCAAATCCCCAACTGGGACTGTTGACAGCACAGTATGCGTGAAGGTCATTGAATCCATAGTTTTGGATTGCTAGAGCCAAATCTCTGTCTGCGTTTCAGTGGGTAGATGATCCCTGGTGTGTGAGGGAAGTGGGTGCAGCGGCCAGACGCCGCGGCACAGTGAGGTAGGATCATGAATCTGACTATCCGCGCGCAACTTATTGGTGGGTTTGCGCTCGCAATTGCGCTCCTTATAGCTGTCTTCGGAGTCTCCTTCTGGGGAATGAACTCCATGGCCAGCGCAACGGACGAAATCGTTCACATCGACTTGCCTGCAGACACGGCAGTCCGTGAGCTCGAAGTCCTCGTCCTGGAGCAGACGATCACATACGCCGACTACGCCATCACTCGGGATCCTGCCGATCTTCCGAAGATCGCGCACGAGATCGAGGAAATAGAGGCGAAGACGGCTGCGCTGCACGGCCTGTTCGGGAATGACCCCGAAGCCGACGCGCTGATCGAGATCTTCGAAAACGAGTATCAGACCTTCGTGCATGAAGGCGAGTTGTTCATTGCAGCCGTTGACGCAGCTGCAGTTGGTTCGTCCGCGGATGATCACTCGGCTCCGGCGTTGCATGGCGCTCCCGAAGAGCCTGCGCACGGTGATAGCCACGGTTCCGACCACGGTGGTGATAGTCACTCATCCGGCGACACGCACTCGGCCGGCGGTGGATCGAGCTCGCAGGTCATCGAGCTGCTCCACGCTCTCGAAGCCGAAGAGCAGAAGATGATTGCCGAGTTGACGGAGCTGGCTCACTTCGCCGAGGCGAAGATGGAGCATGCTGCAGAGGCGGCGGCTACAGCCGAACGCCAGGCAGTGACGTTTGCAAGCGTCATCGGCGTCATCGCCGCCGCAGTCCTGTCCGTTATTGCGTACCTGCTTATCAGGCGCATTTCAGGCGGAGTTAACCAGGTTGCCGGCGCCCTGAAGCAGGTCGCTCAGGGTGACGTGACTGCTCAGGTCAAGATCGACACGGGCGACGAAATCGGCGACATGTCTCGTGCTTACGGCGAGACGCAGGTCTACCTGACGGAGATGTCGCAGGCGTTGAACCGCATCGGCGATGGTGACCTGACGGTTGAGGTCACGCCGAAGTCCAAGAACGACGTGATGGGCAACGCGGTCGTCAAGATGATCGGCGACATGCGCCGCCTCATCACCCAGGTTGCTGAAACAGCGAAAGAGATGACTGGCGCAAGCGGCCAGCTGGCCAGCGCGTCGTCACAGGCAGGGGATGCTACACAGGGACTGGCAGACGCTTCGCAGCAAGTTGCGAGCGGCGCTCAGGAGCAGGCGACCAACATCCAGAAGGCTTCGCAGATGGTCGACGACCTCATCCAGAGCGTCGGCATGATCAGCGAAGGTTCTGAGAAGCAGACCGGCGAGGTTGATCGCGCTCAAGGTGTGGTTGGCCAGGTTGCGAACGCTTCAAAGCAGGTTGCCGAGAACGCGCAGGGCGCCACTGAAGGTGCGCAGTCTGCAAACAAGGCGGCCGAGAACGGTGTCGAGGTGGTCCAGAAGACGATCGCAGGCATGAACTCGATCAACGACGCCGTGCAGAACGTTGCAGAAGAGGTATCGAATCTTGGTGAGCGATCACAGGAGATCGGCAAGATCGTCTCCGTGATTGACGACATCGCTGCGCAGACCAACCTGCTGGCTCTTAACGCTGCAATCGAGGCAGCAAGAGCCGGCGAGCAGGGCCGAGGATTCGCCGTGGTGGCAGATGAGGTCCGTCAGCTAGCGGAACGTGTCAGCCAGGCAACGAGTGAGATCGCAAGTCTGATCGAGAGCGTTCAGGAGAGCGTTTCGACATCAGTTCAGGCCACCGAGAGTGGCACGAAGCAGGTTGAGGAAGGCACCACGCTGGCGAGCGGCGCTGGTGAAGCGCTGGACGAGATCATCAAGGCTGTCGGGTCTGTCACACGACAAGTCGAAGAGATCTCCGCTCTGGCCGAAGAGGTGTCTGCTTCATCCAACGAGATGGTGCAGGCTATCGACGGCATCAGCTCGGTAGCAACCGAGAACTCCAGTGTTGCGGCGAAGATGAACGATGCCAGCAGCGAAGTGAAGAGCTCGATGGAGGCGGTTTCGGCTGTCACCGAAGAGACCAGCGCTGCGGCAGAAGAGACTTCGGCAAGTACGGAGGAGATGAGCGCCCAGGTAGAAGAGGTTGTTGCCTCTGCTCAGACACTAGCCGAGATGGCTGAGTCGCTCGAGCGTTCCGTCGAGGTGTTCAAGGTTACTGGCGACCAACCCCAGGCCAGGCCGCACTACTCGGAACCTGAAGCTGAGGCTGCAGAGCCTTCTCCCGAGCCGGAACCGGCCGAGGAGGAGCAACCTGAGGCCGAGGCAGCTTAGTCGGCAAGATTAGAGACTGATGAACAGCGCCGTGTGCAACTGCACACGGCGCTGTTTGCTTGAGTGAATCAAAACTGGAAAGGCCGCCGGTTGTTTCACCGACGGCCTTACGCTTCAGCAAGACGGACTGTAAGCCGGGTTCTGTGGACTGGCGTTAGCCAGCCGACGGCCATCCATCTGGGCACGCTGTCGCCAGCGCGCTCTAGCAGCCAACCCGGGAGCGAGCCGGGCCGCTCGTTGCTCCCCTATTTGGCCTTGCACCCAACGGGGTTTACCGTGCCCCGGACTGTTGCCAGCCGGGCGGTGCGCTCTTACCGCACCGGTTCGCCCTTACCTCGACAGTGTCGCGGCGGTGTACTTTCTGTTGCACTGTCCGTCAGGTCGCCCTGCCCTGCCGTTAGCAGGCGTTGTGGCCCGGTGGTGCCCGGACTTTCCTCTCCCGCAGCGCCGGAATTTCGGCTCATGGAAGCGGCCGTCCGTCCATCTTGCCTGTACTAAGAATACATCGGGCAGCGGAGGCGGAATCTTGCGGGCCAGTACGTACTGTCGGAACGCTGCCTACTGGCGCAGCTTCGGAATGACCTCGATCGAGTCCTGCCCGACGCTCACCCGGTCGATGACCGCAAGCAGCGCCGGCCGCGCAGTCGCTATGTCATCCGCAAGCGCCATGTTGCGGACCGATGAGCTATCGTAGCTAACCTCGGCCGGTTCGTTGGCCATTCTCCTGGCGATCGTCAGTTCTTCAAGCGGCTGGCTAAGGTCACGAATATTGCCGTAGCCGCTAGCGACGGCCCGGACTGCGCGACTGAACTCCCGCTCGGCGACCTTCACCTGGTCGCCTGATCCCTGCGCAGCTTCATCTTCGACAAGTGTCGCACCGTCGAAGTAGCTGTCTGGCCAAGCCGAGATCAGCTGCCTGACCTCACCTTCGAGGCGCTCTGCAGGCCATGACAGCTTCACTGGTTCGTCCGCGCCGTTCTGTGACGGTTCGCGGTGCGGGGACTCGTAGTAGCGGTAGGTTTTCTCCATCGGCGTGCCGTCCTGCCGCTTCCATGCTCGCCTCCTTGTGAGGCCGAACAGGCCGCGGCCCGAGACCTTGCTGCGGAGCAAACCTGATAGCAGAAAGGGTTCGGCCTTGCGCCGTCTGCGGGAGGGGCGTCGCATCTCGGTCACGGCCTCGGCGCGGTTGAATAGCTCTCGGTCAACCAGGGCCGGATGGCTACCGACTATTCGGACTCCGTAGCGTGAATATGTGCCGAGGTAGACGCGGTTGCGCAGAATCCCTGCGACAGCAACCTGTGTCCACGGGTGGCCCTGGCGAGTCAGCGAGCCTTCTTCGTTCAAGCGCTGTGCGACGAGTCGCAGTCCGATGCCGCCGAGCGGCGGCCCGTCGGGGGCCGACCATGGGCCTGCGTACCAATCGAATATCTTCCGCACGACCGCCGCCTCTTCAGGTTGCTCCTGCAGCTGACCATTGATGCTCGTCTTGTAGCCGTAGGGCGTCCTGCCCAGGACCTGGCCGCGTGAGGCCTTAGCCATGATCGCCTCTCGCACGCGACGCTGCCTGATCGCTGAGCGTCCCTTCAGCGTCAGAAGTTCCTCGGCGCTTTGAAGCGGATCGGGCCGTTCGACATCGGTGCACCTGACCTCACCGCCGAGTTCGGTCAGTTCGATCAATCTGCCCGCGAAGGTTTCGATATCATCCGCCAGATGTGAGGCATCTGGAACCAGAACGAGTGCAGGTCTTCCCGAGCGGAAGAGTTCGGTGATCGAAGAGTAAGCGCGATCGACTCCGGCAGAGTTGTCAGTTTCGTAGGTGGTTATCAGCTGGTGCTGATTGCGTTCGCAGTAGCGTTGAAGTTCGATGACGAGCGCGGACTCACCCGAGTCATCAAGTGTTGCAAGCTCAGGCGACCTATCTGTGCGATAGAGACCGACTGCTCTCACGGCTTCACTCCGTCAGGAGTATTCGGCCGCAACTGCTGCAGTTGACCAGCCCGGCCGCGTTCTGCATTCTAGATATTTCTCCGATGGGAAGGCGCACACGGCAGCCCTGGCAAACACCTCGGTCTACCTTGACTACGGCAATGCCATTCATCCGTGGGAGCAGAGCGTTGTAGGTCTCGAGGTCGGGCGCAGGAATGTCGGCGGTTGCCGTCTCTCGTTCGGCGCCGATCTTCTTGTACTCGGTACCGATGCGAGATCGCTCTTTGCGAAGCTCCTTGCGCCTGACAGACCACTCCTGCTGACGCTCTTCCAGTTCGCTCTCAAGCCGCTGATGGGCCTGTTCTGCCTCTTCGGCAGCGCTCTTTGAAGGACCGATGGCCTCGTCCACGCGGGCGAGTTCGCGACGAGCGGTGTTGTGCTCAGTCTCGATTGCAGTGAGCTCTCGGACGTTGGTGATTGAGCCGCTGTAGAGGCGTTCCTCTAGCTGCTTGACTCGGTCACGGAGAGAGGCAGCTTCCGATTCGTTCCGAGCCGCTTCGACCTTGAGTTCAAGCTGACGGACTCTGGCTTTTTCCAGGTCGGCGGTCAGTTCGGGAACGCCGCCTTCCGAATCAAGCTCTTCGACGATCTGGCGATAGGCTCGACGACACATCGCGAGCTGTTGGTCTGTTTCTTGAAGGCCAAGTAGAAAGCGGGCTGTGCTCAAGTAGAAAGCCTCATGAAAAGACAGGTAGTTCAGGGGGAACTAAACTCTAGTTGTAACGTCAAACTGTGTCAAATTGGCGAGTTACCCCAGCCTCAATTTTGAACTCAAAGCAGGCTTTCCAGGCGCTTCTGTAGTGCACACACCCGGCTACGCTGCCTATTTCACGTTGGACGGTTAAGATGCGTCCTGCGCGCTGCATCTGCGCACTCGCACTACATCGCTTCGCAGCTAACTAACTCAAACCTGTAGCGTCAGGCTTCGCTGCAAAGTCTCCAGGGACTGCTTTTTGGCTAACACCTTCGAATTACCGAATTTTGTAAAGAACCGGCCTCGGACCAGGATCGTCTGCACCATCGGCCCGGCGACAGCCTCGGCAACGATGGTCGAGCGGCTGGTCAGGAACGGCATGTCCGTTGCTCGCCTCAACCTCTCGCACGGGTCTCGTGCCGACCACGAGGGCTTCGTAGCGACTGTGCGACAGGTTGCTGAGAAGCTGGGTGTGAGCATCGGCATCCTGGCTGACCTGCCGGGCCCGAAATACCGCGTTGGTGTGATGGACGGCCCCGCGCTGCAGCTACAGCGTGGAGAGGACTTCACACTGTTCGCGAGGGTCCGCAAGGGCACGTCGGAAGGCGTGAACGTCTGGCCTGTCGGCCTGCATTCGGACGTCAAAGCGGGCGCGAAGATTCTGCTGGACGAAGGAAAGGTCGAGCTCCGTGTCATGGAGGTCGTCGGCCGCGATATTCACTGTCGCGTCACACGCGGCGGTGAGCTGCGGGACAACAAGGCGGTTACAGCTCCCGGCCACACTTCAACGCTCGACTACTTCACTGACGAGACGACCAGTGCGCTGGACTTTGCATTGGACGCTGACGTCGACTTCATCGGCCTTTCGTACATCCGCGGAATCGAAGACCTGGAGCGAGTCCAGGAGAGAGTTAAGGCGGCGAAGCGTTCGTGCCTGCTGGTTTCGAAGATCGAGATCAAGCAGGCGGTGGACAACCTGAACTCGATTCTCGACGCGTCTGACGCTGTGATGGTCGCCCGTGGAGACCTGGGCGTGGAGCTGCCGATCGAGATGGTGCCCGGCGTTCAGAAGCGGATCATCCGCCGGGCCAATGAACGAGGCAAGCCGGTTATCACCGCCACTCAGATGCTCGAGTCGATGATCGAGAATTCGACGCCGACGCGGGCGGAGGCGACCGATGTGCACAACGCTGTGCGCGATGGCACAGACGCGATCATGTTGTCCGGCGAGACGTCGGTTGGCAGGAATCCGGCAAGGGTTGTGCAGTACATGGCGAGAATCGCTAAGCGCGCCGAGAAGTTCCTTGACCTTGATGAGATCGCCGACCGGCGCCAGGCGTACACGCATGCTCAGGATCATGGTGTCGGAGATGCGATCGCCTACAGCGCGGTTGTAGCCGGCGAGGACATCAAAGCGAAGGTAATCCTTGCCTTCACCGAGTCCGGCGCGACTCCGGCCCGAGTTGCTGCGTTCAGGCCGAGCCTGCCGGTGCTTTCGCTTTCTCCCGACCCGGCGGTTGGTCGACGGCTTTCATTGCGCTGGGGCGTGATTCCGATCATCGTGGACGTTTACGACACGGTGCAGGACATGTTCTTCGCAGGATCCGAAATGGTCCTGCAGCTTGGTCTCGCCCGAGAGACCGATCGAGCGGTCGCGGTTGTTGGCATGCCGATCGGAATCGGCGGCACGACCAACCTGCTGCGGGTAATAACTCTCCCCGAGCCTAAGTCGAATGTTCGGCGCCGCAGCACGCGCTAGGTCTTGCGGAGCTCGTCCTCGGCAGACCTGATTCGCGCTCGCAAATCTTCGACTGTGGCGGGATCTGTCGGAACCTTTCCGTAACAGGCTGCATTGAAGCGCTCTGTGACCTCAAGCATGGGAGCGCCGGGCAAGGCCGCCTGCAGTAGAGGCAGGCGTTCAGCAGGCGTCATCTGTGGCTGGAAGTCCATGCCCCACTTGACTCCAAGCCTGATCGACTCGAAGTAGAGTTTGAAAACCTCGGCGAAACCCGGCTCCTCCGGGTGCCTCCAGTCAGAGCCCTGCTTGCGACGCATCCAGCCGGGCAGCAGGCCGCCGAGCAGCCTCGCCATGTCGCCTGACGTGTCTAGCTCTGACCGCATCGACTCCCGGTCGTCATCGTCTGCATTTGCGCCCCGGCTCCCAAAGCGGCGGTATGCCATAGCCAATAGGAAGAACGCCACGACGATCGTGATGACTATCAACGGGTACTGAAGGATGTTCACGACGGTGTCAACGGTCGCGTTGCCCGCGTCGACCATGTTGTCCGGGTTGTTGCCGAGGATCTCGTCACCGCTCTGTGGAGGATCTTGTCGTTCTCGCGGCTCTCGCTCACCGAATGAAAAGAGGTTCAGGATCCACTGCATCACCGCCGTAATCCAGGTCACTGGGAATCGCAGCACCCAGATGAAGCCGTCCACGAACAGGCTCCAACCTCCGTAGAGCAGCCTCACTCCGCCGTTGCCGTAGAGACCGCCGAGAAGACCGATCAGCAGGCCGATCCCCATCACTCCAAAAACGGAGAATGCGATGATCCTCGCCCACTCGCCGTTCTTCCTACCGACGCCGCTCTCAGGCAGTCTGCCCACCGCCATTCCAACGAGTGTGGCCGCAAAAAAAGGCACGAATAAGGCACCCGCTGAGATGTCTTCCGAATGGGCCTGGTCGATCAGGGTTGCCACGGCGAGCACGCCAATACCGATCTTGAATACGCGAGCGAGCCGGTCTTCTGGATAGCGGTCAGTCCCCAGACGCAGGCCGTGGCGCCATACCCATATCGAGATCAGCAGCCCGAAGACGGCTGATATGCCCGCTGTAGCGCTGAGTTCGCCCGCCATGAGCAGGAAGAACCAGTCGATTCGGAATGTGTCGCCGTCAAGGAATGTGCCGGTCCCGAGCAGCAGGTAGATAACGATGAGACCGAACAGCGACTGCCTGATAGCGATCAATACTTCGTCGCCTTCCGTGGCTCCTAGCACGTAACCCGTGGCAATCGAGATAAGCAGCAACGCCATCAGTGAGAGCCACGGCAACGGCGATCCGCCGAGGTCGCCGATCAGGCCGAGGACGGAGAACAAAGCGAAGAGCCAGACGCTTTCCGCGACGGCGACGGAGATGAGGATTAACTTTGACCGGCCTTCAGCCAAGAGGCGCCATCTCCTTCGCGTCGTTGCTGAGTTGGCGCTGCATTGCTGGCCTGCCGAAGATGCTCTCGGCCATGTTCTTGCCCACGCCGAATTCAGCGCGGTAGTCGACGATGTTGAGGCCCTTGATGTCCGGCGGATCTTCTCTCCCAACCCATAGAGTCGTGACAGGATGCCGCCGTTCCGCCATCTCCAGCACGTAGGCCACAGCGCCCTCTTTGAGCTGGCCTGCAACGAAGAAAATGGTTGCGCCAGATGGAATGGCGTCGCGGGCATTGGCCATCGCGAGTTGTTGCAGGCTTCCCATCGTGGCAGGCCGCATCATGGCGAGCGATTCGAGGATGTCTGCCATCTGAGTAGGGCTGGATGCAGGACGGACTACGTTGCGTCCGCCGATGCTGATCGTGGAGTTGACGATTAGCCCGGTCCTGAAGCCGCGTTCGAGGGCGTGCTGCGCCACCGATCCAGCGCAACTGGCCAGAGCCTCGAGAACATCGAGCCGGAAACCCTCCCATGGCCGGTCGGTGGTTGTCCCTTCGACTAGAACCACTGCGTACTGCGAGACGCTCGGGTCGTGCACCTTGACGAACAGTTCGCTGCGGCGCGCAGTCGTCTTCCAGTCGATGTTCTTGACCGGGTCTCCCGGTCTGTACTCTCGAACTCCGGCCGGTCGAGTCGGGTCTCGCCAAACGGGCACGCGGGTCTTGGTGTCGCCAATCGGACGTGCGGTCGAAAGATCGAGACCCGGCAGCGGCTTCGTGTCCGGGTAGATGATGAGGTTCCAGGCATGGCGAGTGACGTTGGTCTTGCTGACGTACAGACCGAACAGGTCTCCGCTGATCAGCTCGCCCGGACCGAAATAGTAATGACCTCGCCCCAGCGCTCGTAGCCTGTGCCTCCGACGCAGCCGCTCGTAGCGCCCAAGACTGACCGACTCCTCGAGCGGGGTGCCGCTCATGTAGTCGATGTACTCGTCCTCCTGGCCAATGATCTCAAGTCCCTTGGGGATGAACTCGCTGATCCTGAGCCACGGAATTGGCAGCGGTTTGCGGTTCTCGACGCTGATCACCATCTCGATCTCATCGCCAATGAAGGCGTGAGTGGTGTTGCTGGTGATGGCGTAGTTGATGTCTTCGAGTGAGAGCGCTGACCAGAGTCTCGCAGTAAGCGTCACGACGAACGCAAGTCCGGTCAGCGCCACGACGAGCGCGTTGCCGTTTGCTGCACCGACGATCAGGACGATGAGCAGCAGCACGACGAAGAGGTCTCTCAGGACCTTCCCGGGGTCGTCCGGGGCCTGTCCGACCCAGCGGCCCGGCATGAACATAGCTGCCTCCGGCTCAGACCCGTCGTGCGGGTCAGTCCTTTTCTATCGGCACCGCCGTCGAATCGAGGACGGCTTCGATCGCCTGCTCAGGTGACCGACCTCGAAGATGTGCTGCCGAATCCAGCACAACGCGGTGGCTCAACACCGGGACGGCCAGCTTCTTGACATCATCGGGCAGCACGTACGCTCTGCCTTGCATCGCGGCTAGCGCCTGCGCTGCATGCTGCAGGGCCAGCGATGCCCGCGGGCTGGCGCCGAGTCTCAGGTCTGATGAACTGCGTGTGCCAGCGATGATGCCTAAGAGGTATTCGCTCACGGTCTCGTCCACCGAGACGGAGTCGACCGCATCCTGTGCTTTAGTGATATCTCCCGGTTGCGCAACAGAATCGACATCGATCGACTGCCCGGCGCCGCGGAAACGCGCCAGCATTGCCGACTCCTCCTCCGCGGACGGATAACCGATCGATATTCGAAGTACGAACCGGTCTAGCTGGGCTTCGGGTAGTGGGAACGTGCCTTCCATCTCCACCGGGTTGAGGGTCGCCAGCACAAAGAACGGCTGCGGCAGGTCGGATGTCACACCATCGATGCTGGCCTGCGACTCTTGCATCGCCTCAAGCAGAGCTGACTGTGTGCGAGGTGTCGCACGGTTGATCTCATCTGCAAGCAGTACCTGCGAGAAGATGGGTCCTGGCCTGAACTCGAACTCAGACTTCGATGAGTTGAAGAAGTTGACGCCGAGCACGTCGGCAGGCACCAGGTCAGGAGTGAACTGGATGCGGTGGAAGTCGCAACCGAGCGAGGCGGAGAGAGCCTTGGCCATGGTCGTCTTGCCGGTGCCGGGCACATCTTCGATCAGCGCGTGGCCGCGGCAAAGCAGAGCGACTATCGCCAGGTCGATCGCATCGGGCTTGCCGACTATCACCTGCTGGACGTTCTCTCGCACAGTGGTTGCGAGAGCCTGCACCGAGCTCACGTCTGCGCCAGTCTCATCTTGTGTGGTTTGTGATGTAGCCAGGGCTAGAGATCTCCAATCTCACCACATAGGTCTGATTCAGTGACCGATACGACAGATATACCGTCGTTGATTGCGACTGTTGAAGCGCCAATCCTCGAGAGTGTGGCAAATCCTGAGATGCGTCCGGCCCTGAATTCCCGGCCAAGGATAACCTCATACCACTCGCCGGATGTGGGCCGCAGTCCCCAGGTGCCTGCGTTTACGAACGTCGAAGGTGAGCCCGGGAGCAGTGTTCCGTCTGCGCAGATGTGAACGTCAACCAGCCTGCCGTCGACTACCACTCTGGTGTCTGCGAGATACTCAGCCCACAGGCCCATCACGGCATCCCGAGGCAGGCCATCGCCCGAGCGATCGGGATCGAGCTCAGGTGGGAACGGCTTCTGCACTTTGCCGTCCGGGCCGATAGCCGGCGGAAGAGGCGTTGAGGTGGCGATAGGCGTGACCTGGATCACCCGAAATACGGTGGCCTGTGCGACCGGAGTGTCGGCGCGAGCGCCTACCGGCTGAGGCTCAACGAAATCGGTCCCACATGCGCTAAGAATGACGACGGCGAGCAAAGCCAGGGACAGCACCGGATATCTCAGCCATCTGACTGAAATAAGTCGTCCTGAAAGTCCTGTCGCCACGGGTTTCCCGCCCAAGTGCAGTTGCGTCCCCGATCCCTGCTGCCGTTGTCGGGGACATGAGGAGTCTACGGTGTTCCGGCTCCGTGCGGCTCCATTCGAACTAGTACGGCCGGACCACGACGCCACAGGGTTGAGCGACCTGAGCGTGCCCTAGACCGTGACGACCGTGTTCACGAGTGTGCCGATCTTCTCGATCTCGATCGATACGACATCGCCGTCAGTCAGTGTGAAATCTGGAGGTGGAATGGTTCCGGTTCCAGTCAGAACTACAGTCGCATCCGGGACCGAATTATGGCGCTGTAGCCAGTCGGCCAGATACGCGCAGTCTCGCTTCATCTCCGAGGTGTTCGCAGTTCCTCGGAACGCTTCGTTGCCGCCTCTTTCGATTGTCAGCGTCACGTTTAGCGCCTGAGCATCGCCAATCGAACCGGCCGTGACCAGGCACGGGCCAAATGAGACAGACCGGTCGTAGACCTTCGCTTGCGGGAGGTAGAGAGGGTTCTCTCCCTCAATGGTCCTGCTGCTCATGTCGTTGCCGACTGTGTAGCCGATGATCTCACCGTTGAAAATCGCGAACGCAAGTTCCGGTTCGGGAACATCCCAGCCTGAGTCGGCGCGGATCCCGACTTCCGCGAAGGGTGGCTGAACGCGCTCGCCAGTTGCCTTGAAGAACGCCTCAGGTCGGTCTGCGTTGTACACCTTGGCGTAAACGTCCGGCGTTCCGCTCTCAGCCTGCCGCTCCCGCATCGAGTCCATGTATGTGACGCCAAAGGCCCAGACCTCCGGTGCGTCGATCGGTGGCAGGAGCGAATTTCCGTTCGCTGCCAGCGATTCGTATGAATGGGTTTCGGCGTTGCCGCGCTCAAGCACGCCGCTTGCCACTTCGTCGGCAGTAGAGCCGGTGATAGTGGCGGCGTTCAGGAGATCGTTCGTCCGTTGTATTCGGGGTTCTACCGAGGTCAGGTCGGCTATCTGCCCGTCGCCTGTCTCGACGCCAACTCGCCTTCGGCCATTGGAAATGAACTGGTAGAAACGCATGCAGTGAAATCCCGTCGCGCGGTCTCTGCGAAGAGGCCAAACGCGGCTGAAGTGGCGCATTGCCGGGTTACGGTGAAGGAGCCGGATGCTACGATGGCCGGATGCCCGTGTCAAAGCGGAATAACCAAGTCACGGACGGCACGATTTGAATATAGGCCTGATAGGCGGAACGGGTCCGGAGGGGCGTGGGCTGGGAATGCAGCTGGCCCTCGCAGGCCATGACGTGATCGTCGGCTCTCGTGACGAGGGTCGCGCTATTGAGACATCACGCGAACTTGCAGCGACCTGTGGCAGCGAACAGACCGCGGACAGGTTCGCCGGAACCACGAACGTCAACGCTGCTTCTCAGTGTGAAGTCGCTTTTCTGACGGTCCCTTACTCAGGCATGCTCACCACGCTCCAGACGATCAGCAGGCAGCTGCGCGGAAAGATCTGCGTCAATACGATCGCACCGCTTGAGTTCGTCAGCGGACACGTGCGCGCTATCTCTCCATCCACCGGCTCAGCCGCTGAAGAGGCGGAACGAGAGGTCCCGGAAGCACGCTGGGTAGCGGCGTTCCACACCGTGCCGGCTCGAGGCCTGTTACGTCCGGGATCCCGGCTCAACACAGACGCATTCGTGTGTTCAAACGACGAAGATGCACTGAAGACGGTGATCGGGCTGGCTGATGAGATGCAGGGGATCCGCGGGGTTAACGCCGGAGCGCTGGAAAACGCCCGCTACCTGGAAGGTGCCACTGCCCTGCTCATCAGCATGAACCGTATCTACGGCGCTCATGGCTCGCTGAAGTTCGTCGGCATCTAGGCCGTTCAACCAAAATTCGAGCCGATTTTGGTTAACGTCCCGCAACCCGCGGTGCTGCCTGATGCGTTTCAATCAGTAGATGTCGTCGCGTCCTGACAATTTTTCTTTCCTCTCATCGCGTGTGGCTCAAATTGCACGCATTGGTTCTTTCAGTGCCGCAATCGCAGCGGTACTGACGCTACTGCTGACGACATCTGCGAGCGGGTTGAGTGCGGATGTTGAGCGTGCCGATGGCGACTTCGTGAGTGGGGTTTCGATCAGGCACGAGATCGATTTCGGCCAGCAAGTGCGCGTTGAACTCGAGGCCGACGTGAACTTCGAGGTGGACGAGGTGAGGGCAGTTTATGCGCCGGTCGGCGTAAGGCGCGTCTCGTCTTACTCATATCCCGATTTCACCGTCTCGCAGGACGGACGACTCCTGAGCGCCGATTTCACCATTCGCACAGGAGGCACCGCTTACCTGCCGCCGGGCACCGAGATCGAAGTCTCCTTCGAACTCACCGGTTCAGACGGCTCGGTGACCGCAACTGACAGCGAGCGCATTCTGTACCTGGATCCAGCCAAGAACTGGGAACTGCTGGCTGCGCCCGAAATTCCGCTCGACTTTCACTATTACGGCTTCTCAGAGTCGGTCGCACAGGGTCTTGTCGACAGAGTGGCTGCAGATTGGAGCGACATCGCCGGGGCCATCGGGGTTGAGTTAGATCCAGTGGAACGGTTCAGGGCAGTTATCTACCCGAATGTTCGAGAGATGACCGCGGTGTTCCCTCCAACCAGTGAGGCGTCCAGGGACGGCATCTTCTTCGGCGGTTTCGCTATGCAGCGGTTCGGCATCTTCGTGCTGGGCAGCCCGTGGCCTGACAGCGTGATCCACGAGTTAACGCATCTGCTGATCGACACGAAGGTGAACTCGCCACTTTCACCGGGAGTCCCATCATGGCTTCACGAAGGACTGGCGCAGTACTTCGAGGCCGGAAGCTCATCCGGCTACACCTCTCAACTCGGTCGAGCGGCCTCTGAGGACGCGCTGCTAACACTGCGGAACAGGAACAATGTGCCCGCGCTCCAGAACGAGATCGGGCTGTTCTACACGCAGGTTGGGAGCTTCGTCGGTGAGCTAATAGAGGACTTCGGGCCGGAACCGATGTCCGAGACGTTGAGCCTGATCAACGAAGGCGATACTGCGGCCGAGGCCATAGAGTCCGCGTATGGCGTGCCGCTCTGGCAGCTTGAGAACGACTGGCGAACCAGGCTCGGGGCGAGCGAACTGCCGCCTCCGCCACAACCGACCGCTACTCCGTCGACCGACGACTCGCCGATCTCGGGAACAGCAGAACCTACCTCCGTTTCGGACAGCGACGCCACGGTCTCATCGGCCACTGAAGAGACAACGGTGGCCGACGCCGGAGTGATAGCTGGCGCCGGGGGTACGGCGGAGCCGGACGGCGATGGCTTCAACTGGAACGGACCGTTGATCGGCGCTATAGCTGCGGCCGTAGTCTTCATGATCTGGTCGTTCAGAGTGAACCGCCGGCGGTATCGCGCGCTAAGACGTTGAGCGTCGACGGTCGATATGCGGAAGTCCAGCGTTTCGTCTATCGTCTCTTGTTCACGCGCTGCAGACTCAGTCGCAGGCGCGTGGCAATCACTAACCGACGCTGACTAGTCCTGGGATCCGCATGACAGAACAGCCCTCACCGGCGGCCGCGCTCGTGTACTCAGACGAGCTCTCGCAGCACGTGCTGAATCCAAACCACCCGATGAGGCCAATCCGTCTCCGCTACATGCATGAACTGATGGCGGCATCGGAGCTGTTGAACGCGCCATCGCTACTTCAGGCCGAACCTCGAATGGCAAGTCGTGACGAGATCCTGCTGTCTCACGACCCTGACTATGTCGATGCGGTGCGCGCGATCGGATCCGGTGGAATCGTGCCGAACATGTACGAGTTCGGTATCGGCTCTGGCGACAACCCTCCGCGCCCTGGCATGTACGACTCCACCGCACTGGTGGTTGGCGGAACACTGGTAGCAACGCAGCTTGTGAGGGACGGCAAGGTTCCTGTTGCGTTTTCGCCCGCGGGTGGCGTCCATCACCACGCTATGTTCAACCGGGCATCAGGGTTTGGAGTCTTCAACGACGCTGCCATCGCTATCCAGAAGCTGGTGGACGACGGTTTACGCGTCGCCTACGTGGACATCGACTGCCACCACGGCGACGGTGTGCAGGCGGCGTTCTATAAGACCGACCGCGTCCTCACGATCTCGCTGCATGAGAGCGGACAGTGGCTGTTTCCGGGCTCCGGCTTCGTCGAGGAGACGGGCTCCGGAATCGGCGAGGGCTACTCGGTCAATGTGCCGCTAGCGCCTTACACGCAAGATGAACTGTGGCTCCGAACCTTCGACAGCACAGTTCCGCCACTTGTCGAGGCGTACGCGCCTGATCTGCTGTTCATCCAGCTGGGCATCGACACTCATTTCAGGGACCCGCTGACACATCTGCAAATCACTACACAGGGTTTCACTGCTGCGGTAACACGGCTTCTTGAGCTCGGCCGAGTAAACGACGGCACGGTGGCGGTAGGCGGCGGTGGTTACGACATGGGCGCCGTGGCTCGTGCGTGGACCATGGGGCTGGCGAGCATGGCTGGGTTCGAGCTTCCAGATTCGGTTCCGGAGTCGTTCGATGCGGTGGCAGGCCTCGACTACTTCGAAGACAGGCCGGGACCGGTGGCACTGGATGAGGACGTAGCTGAAGAGGTGGAGCGGTTTGCTGTGCGCACAGTCGAGGCAGTGAAGAGCACGATATTCGGGCGGCACGGGTTATAGTTCCGGAGCGCGGAGATGTGGCGGAGGCAGATCGTGAACGGACTGGACATCAAGCTGATCGGACTGGCCGCACTGGCTGTGCTGGTGCTGGCAGCCGGATGTGTCTCAGGGCCGGACGATCCGACACCGACGGCTGAGCCGACAGCGACTCAGGAAACGGTTCGCTTATCTCCGCTCGCATCATGCGGCGGTCCCATTGAACACGCTGGCTCCGATGCGTTGACGGCGATCTATCCGCAGAGTGATGGCTATCTCTGGGCGCTGCCAGACGGAACGGACGCCAACGTGTCCTTCGCCGACATTCTGGCGGCGGATCCTGAGTCCAGCGACTCGGCGTCTCTTTCGATGCCCATCTGGGGCAGTCCCGCGGTAAGTCCTGACCACCGTCGTTCTGCGATTGTCGTGATGCGGAGGCTGTTCGGCAGTTCGCCGGATACGGACCCGATCGTCGTGCTGTCCTCCGGGGAAGAGGCAGTGACCGGAATCTTCGAACTACAGGTTGAGAATCCGAATCCGCTGGTAAGAATGAGCTGGCTTTCACGGTCCGGATGCCTGGCTGTGCTGGCATTCTCACCCGGCGTCGAGCAAGGCCTGGTGATCCTCCGTCCCGATGGGACCGTTGCAGCGGAGTTTCGGCCAAAGCTGGCCAGAGGCGAGGTGATGGAAACGCCGGACGGTGATTGGATTGTGCTCGACCGCACTGGCTGGGTGGACGGTCCGGAGATCGAGTTGTTCAGTGTTCACAACCCGGGATCAGCCGTTATTGTTCCAAGAGACGAGACCGTGCCTGACTTCCTGGGCCTGGCGCCGGATGGCCAGACTGCAGCGGAGTTCGCGGCCGAGTTGCGGGAGCAACGGACGACGTCTGGCTGACTCGAATTCTTAAAAACTGATATCCGAGGCGAAAACCACTATGAGAATCGCGATTCTTGGCACCGGCTGCATGGCCAGTGGACTTGGCAAGGGCTGGCTCAATGCCGGCCATTTCGTGGCATTCGGGTCGAGACAGCCTGAAACCAAGACCGATTTTCAGGCCGAGGTTGGCGCCGACAGCCGGGTATACGGCTTCGAGGGAGCCATCACAGCGGGCGAAGTTGTTGTGATCGCCGTGCCCTACGCCGAGGTTGCGCCGCTGGCTCAGAAACATGCCGATCTACTGCGCAACAAGATCGTTGTGGACATAACGAATCCGTTCGCCTCACAGCCGTCTGACGGGAGAGCAGGCGCAGAATTAACCGCCGACGCCATTGGCGAGGGCGCTCGAGTGCTGGCCGCTTTCAAGGGCAATTTCTCTGGGACACTGCTCGATCCGGTCGATCACACGGGCGAACCAAGAGATGTTCTCTTCGCAGGCGATGACGCCCAGGCAAAGCAGGTTCTTTCGGGCCTGATCGGAGACCTGGGCTTCAGGCCTGTCGACTGCGGCCCGTTGCGTAGCGCAGTGATGTTGGACCTGAGCGTTCCGATGCTCATAGAGATGGACGGGCGCCTAAACGGCCGTCAGCACAGCTCGTCGTTCCGCTTCTCCTATCCCGACGGCTGAGCCGATCAGCGTTTCAGCACTCCATTGAGCAGGTAGTCCACCGTCTGGTCGATGACCTCATCAGAGATCGGCATTCCTGCAAGTGTCCGTGCGACCAGTGAGCCGAATATCGCCGCGGCGAGGTAGTCAGGGTCGGTGTCATTCGGGATCTCGCCGCGCGCACGGGCACGGTCAATGACGATCTTGAACTGTTCCCTGCGACGGTCGGTGACCAGCCTGCGGAAAGTGTCGATCAGCTCCGGATTTCGCTCCTTCTCAGACAGGACTGTACCGATCAGCGTGCTGCCGCCACCTGCCAGCAGTCGGAGCGAGAAGCCATGCCGCTGGTGCTCGTGGAAGCCGCGCAGGTCACCTCGCAATGAGCCTGTGTTCGGCACTTCGTCAAGCAGCATGGTGTTAGACATGGCTGCGATCACCAGCTCGGTCTTGCCAGCCCAGCGCCGGTAGATCGTGGTCTTCCCAACTCCCGCCTCGGCGGCCACGGCCTCGATAGTCAGGTTGGAAAAACCCAGCTCCATCAACAGCTTCATGGTCGCTTCCGTGATGGCGCGGTCAGCCTCGGCGCTCCGTGGCCGACCGCGTGCTCGTTGCGACTTATCTTTCTGCTTGACTGCCATTTATGCTGCGAGCATATCCGGTTACCAGCGTCCCCTTCGTTCGCTATACCCGTTCAGTCGCTGGAGACGTTACGACCGCTTCGTTGTCGGCCGTGTCCGACTCGGACTCCATCACGTCGTACTCCTGTTCCCTTGCAGGCATGAACCTGAAGACGAGGACTGAGCCGACCAGGGACAGAATGACTCCAACCAGCACGGCAAGTCCGAAGGCTTCAGTGAAGGCGCTCTTCGCAGCCTCCGCCAACGGTTCCCCAACCTCTGGCGGCAGAGTTGCGGCGATAGATGTTGCCGCCCCGATCGAGTCCTTCGCAGACTCGGCGACAGCTTCGGGCAATCCGGCGACCGCACCTACGGCATCGGACACACGGGATGAGTAGATCGAGGTGAGCACGGAGCCGATTATTGCGACACCGAACGCTCCCGCGACCTGCCGCGTAACGTCGTTCATGGCAGATCCGACACCGGCGTGCTCGGGCGGCACAGCACCCATCACAGCGTCAGTTGACGGCGCCATCATGGTGCCCATCGAAAGAGCCGTGAGGAAGACGCTGACCTCGATCACCCACAGCGGAGTCGTCGTCTCGTAGAACAGAATGAGTGAGAGCGTTCCGGCCAGCAGGAGCATTCCGCCACCAACGACCTTGTTGGTGCCGAACCTGCTGTTCAGCCGCTCGCCTGATCTGGCGCCAATGGCGATACCAGCGGCTATTGGCAGGAGCCTGATTCCGGCTTCCAGCGCGGTGTAGTCGCGAACGAACTGCAGGTACTGCGTGAAGGCGAAGATCATCCCCATCAGCGCAAAGAACGCCAGGCTGATCGCGCCTGCTCCGGCAGAGAACCTCATCCGCTTGAAGAACTGGAAATTCAGCAACGGGTGCTCGGTCCGGATCTCCCACCAGGCGAACGCAGCGGCGAGAACTATGGCGCCACCGAACCCAAGGAGGGTGATCGGCGCTGTCCATCCTTCACCCGGCGCCTCGATGATGGCGAATATGAGAAGCGCAACCGAGGCCGTCGATAGTCCCGCGCCAACGAAGTCAACCGGCTTCGGCTCAGGATCGCGGCTCTCCGGGACGAGCCAGAAGCCAGCGACGAGTGCGAACAGCGCGATCGGCACGTTCACCAGGAATACTGAACCCCAGTAGAACTCTTCCAGCAGCGCGCCGCCGATCAGCGGACCAAGCCCAACACCTACTCCCGCAGTCGCGGCCCAGATTGAGATAGCCCGAGCGCGTTCTGGCCCTTTGAAGACATCGATGATGATGGAGAGCGTTGACGGCATGATCATCGCGCCGCCGATTCCCATGATCGCTCGACCGATAGTGATCTGACCCGAAGTCTCGGAGAAGATGACGATGAATGCGGCTGCGGCAAATATCACAAGGCCGATGCGCAGCATTAGTGCCCTGCCGAACCTATCGCCCAACCCGCCCATCGTGAGCAGCAGTCCAGCAAAGACGAGGATGTAGGAGTCGACCATCCACTGCAGCGTTGATGAGCCTGCGTCGAATTCACGCTGAAGCGTGGGGATCGCGACGTTCAGGATGGTGTTGTCCATGCCGATGAGAACGAGCGAGAGCGAGAGGACCCCGAGGGTCCACCAACGCCGCCTGTACTTCGGGCTGTCGGTATCGATCTGGCCGTTGGCAGTATCAGTTGCGGCTGTCATAACTGGCCTCTGTGATAAGTCGATGGGGAATAACGGTACGCACCCGTACCGATAAGCAGCCTAGCACCAGTTATTCAGAAACGCAACGGTATCGTTTCGTATAATTAGGCGATGTGCATGGACCACGTGATTCGCTGTGACAGCTTTAAGTACGGCACGAGGGCTGAGAGGTAGAATGGGAGCTCCCATCAAGCCCGCTTCGCGGCCCTACAGAAGCCATGACTACAACCTCTACAGACCGCAGATTCGAGATCGTCTCAGACTTCAAGCCGACCGGTGACCAGCCGGCAGCGATCGAAAAGCTGAGCGACGGTGTGGCCAACCGCGCCCTGCACCACCAGACCCTTCTCGGCGTCACCGGATCCGGCAAAACATTCACGATGGCTGGAATCATCGAGGAGACGCAGAAGCCGACGCTGATCATCGCTCACAATAAGACGCTGGCTGCTCAGCTCGCAGGAGAGTTCCAGGAGTTCTTCCCGAACAACTCGGTGCAGTACTTCGTCTCGTACTACGACTACTACCAGCCGGAAGCCTACGTTCCGCAGTCGGACACCTACATCGAGAAGGAGTCTGACGTCAACGAGGAGATCGACCGGCTGCGGCATGCTGCGACGCGCTCGCTGCTCACGCGCCGCGACACCATCATCGTCGCATCCGTCTCCTGCATTTACGGTCTCGGCTCGCCTGAGGAGTACAGGGCGATTGTGCTCAACATCAAGAAGGGCACTGAGCCGGGACTGCGCAAAGTCGTCCGCAAGCTCGTCGACATGTACTACGAGCGGAACGACATGGAGATGACCCGCGGCCGCTTCCGCCTGCGTGGCGACACACTTGAGATCATGCCTGCATATGAGGAACTCGCTGTCCGCGTGCAGTTCTTCGGTGACGAGGTTGAGCGCATCACACAGCTCGACCCGCTGACCGGCGAGGTGCTGGCAGAAGTCGACGAGATCGACATCTTCCCTGGCAAGCACTTCATAACGCCCGAAGAGCAGTTCGGCGAAGCGCTGAAGGAGATCGAGGCGGAGCTGGATGAGCAGCTCGAGTTCTTCCGAGGCCAGGGGAAGCTGCTTGAGGCCGAGCGCATAGAACAGCGCACTCGTTTCGACCTGGAGATGCTGCGGGAGACGGGCACCTGCGCCGGTATCGAGAACTACTCACGACCACTCGGCAGACGACCTGCCGGTTCTGCGCCGTGGACTCTTCTCGACTACTTCCCTGACGACTACCTGATGTTCATCGATGAGTCGCACATTACCCTGCCGCAGGTGCGTGGAATGTTCCACGGCGACCTCGCCCGCAAGCGCACGCTGGTCGACTTCGGCTTCCGGCTGCCATCCGCAATCGACAACCGGCCGTTGTCGTTTGAAGAGTTCGAGTCCCGGGTCAACCAGATCATCTACGTCTCGGCGACACCCGGGCCGTACGAAGATGCTCACGAAGAGGAGCGCGTCGAGCAGATCATCCGTCCGACGGGTTTGATCGATCCGGAGATCGAAGTCCGGCCGAGCGAGGGTCAGATCGACGACCTGCTGCGGGAGATCCAGGAGACGACGGCGAAGAACCAGCGTGTGCTGGTCACGACGCTCACGAAGCGGATGGCGGAGGAGCTTTCGGACTATCTGCGAGAAATGGGGATCCGCGTCCACTACCTGCATTCAGAGATCAACACGCTGGAGCGCACCGAGATCCTGCGCGACCTGCGGCTCGGTGTTTACGACGTGGTGGTTGGCATCAACCTGCTGCGGGAAGGGCTGGACCTGCCCGAAGTTTCGCTTGTCGCCATTCTCGACGCCGATAAAGAAGGATACCTGCGCTCGAACACTTCGCTTGTCCAGACGATCGGACGGGCGGCGCGTCACGAAGCCGGGCGCGTTGTGATGTACGCAGACCGCGTGACGGAGTCGATGCGGGATGCGATCGGTGAGACTGACCGCAGGCGTGAGATCCAGCGTGCGCACAATGCCGAGAACGGCATCGTTCCCCAGACCATCATCAAGGAGGTCCGGGACATCACGCAGCAGGTGCGGAAGGTCGCTGAGACAAAGACGCCTTACGTGACGGCTGCGGACCTGCCGAAGGATGACATGGTGCGGCTGGTGAAGGATCTCGAACGGCAGATGAAACAGGCGGCCAAGGAGCTCGAGTTCGAGAAGGCCGCGATGCTGCGTGACCAGGTCATGGACCTGCGCAAGGTGCTCGCCGGCACGAACGGCTCGTCATCACCGGACCCAGAACCGAGCCGCGAGGTGGAGCTAGTCGAAGACGAGTCGCTGGACGAGGTGCCGCGGGAGCTGAGGTAACCGAGTCCGCTACTTCATGTTCCGGATGCGGGTGCTGAACAGCAAGTAGAGCGTCGAGAAGGCCAGCAGGACGATTGCTGAGCCGATTGCCGAGGTCTGAGCGCCGAACTCTTCCACTGCGAGACCGAGCGGCAGGACAGCAGCAGGCATCAGACCAAACGACATCATGATGAGGCTCATCATGCGGGCGCGGTACTCGTCATCGGTCTCTTCCATCACCAGCGCCTGGCCGAGTCCCCAGCGAATAGTCTCGCCGAATCCGATACCGATCGCCATCGCCGCTCCAACCACGTAGAACGGCAGAGCGCCGATGAGCAACAGTGACACGCCAGCGATCACACCTGCGGCAAGGAAGATAAGGCCTCGGTGCTGGCCTTTCGTCAGTCCGGCTGCCAGGAAAGATGCCGCGACACCACCAATTCCAACCATCGTGGCGAATAGGCCCACGCCGTCAGGCTCAACGCCGTAGAGATCGGCGGCAAACACCGGGATCAGCATCCTGAACGGCATCGACAACAGGGCAATGATGGTGCTGTAGATCAGCAGCGACCGGACCAGCGGGTTGTAGCGGAGGTAGCCGAAGCCGGCCTTGATGTTGTGCATCACCGAGTCTTTGGAGGCGTTACCACTCGGGTACATGCGAGGGATCAGGCTGGTGATGATCACGGCTATGAGCATCATCCCGGTAACTACGAGATATGCTGTTTCGGGACCTCCGGCGCTGTAGATCAGTCCACCGATGCCCGGTGCGGCGATGTTCATCAGGCTCATCGCCATCGCATTCAGAGCGACGGCGTTGCCAACTCGTTCCTTGCCGACCAGTTGCGGGATTGCGGCCTGCCTGGCGGGCATCTGCAGCGAGAACATCGCTCCCTGGACCACGGAGACGATAAAGAGGTGCTGCCAGAGGATCTCTTCAGTGATGATCAGCAGCGCGACGATGCCGGCGCCAAGGGCGTTCATCGCCTGCGAGAACTGGATGAGTGTCCTGCGCTCCATGCGCTCGCCGAGGACGCCACCAAACAGTGAGACGACCAGCAGACTCGGGGCGAATCCCATCGAGACGAGTGCCGTCCGGAATGCGTCGTCCGTGATGTCGTAAACGAGGATGCCACGGGCGATCATCTGCATCTGGAAGCCGCCCATCGAGAGCAGCATCCCAAACCAGAGGAAACGGAAGCTCCGGTTGTCGAGCGATGAGAATGTGTGCCTGAACCAGTTGACTACGCCCCGACCAGCTGGCGCCTTGGGCGCAGCCTCAACACTGCCGTCTACCGCTTCCGGTTGCGCAGGGTCGAGTGTTGAGCGAGATGCCAAGTGGCGATTCCAATTATTTGGACTGGCCGCCTGGGCCAGGGTGCTTCCGAGGGGTGGACGGACGTCGCTCCAATGCGGCGCAGTCGGGTCAGTATAGACCTCGCATTCGGCCAGAGCCGGGACATGCGTGATCCGATCGGCCACCCACAAGGCGCGGCTTGCGGGCTGTTAATTGCTGTGTAATCATGTAATTACAGAATTACATCGATACTGAAAGCAGGAAACTATGCCCGTAGACACCACCGAGATGAAGGCGTGGTTCAAGAAGCGCCTGCCCGAAGACTGGTATGCGCTGGTTGAAGGCTTCGACTCAGAGGTTGAGTTGCTGGTCGACCGCGACGAGATCGTGGTGATCGGTCCGATCGCAGATGCCAAGACCGACAGCGGAGCAGATGAGGACGCTGTCGAAACCGCAAGACGAGGCGCGGTGAAGGAGTGGCGCGAGAGCACTCGTGAAAAGCGCATGGAGATTGCGTCCGAAGCCCAGGAGAAGTTCGGCAAGCACGTCTCGTGGGGAGCTTCAGCCGGAGGTGACAGGTTCTTGTTTACGCACATCAGCGTCCCAACGATGACGAGACTGCGGATCACCGAGCGGCAGGTGTTGGACACGCTCGTGGACGCGGGCGTCGCGTCTTCACGAAGCGAGGCGCTTGCCTGGTGCGTTCGTTACGCAGGCAAGAAGGAAGAGCAGTGGCTGAATGATCTGAAGACTGCGTTCGAGTCTGTGTCGGAAGTCAGGTCGAAAGGTCCCGCCGCATAGAGCGACTGGGGCGATTCGACCTCGAAGAGAAGGGATAAGACGATGTTCAAGTTTTTCGGCTACCTGCTATTGAGTCCGCTATTCGCGCTTGGAGTTGCGCTGAGGCTGGCGTTCTTCCTGCCTTTCGCAGTGCTGTTCTTGCTGCCGGCGGTAATCATGCGCCCACGACTCCTGCTCCAGGCGCCACGGATGTTCCGTTACATGTTGTTCGCCCGCAGGTCGGGCTGGGTTGGATGCGGATACGGACGCTGGGGCAATCGACTGGAGCGAGTCGCCGAGCCGATTCGGCTGTAAGCGCGACTCGTTGAACGATCGTGGATTTCGCCTGCCGATCACGCTGTGCGTGTGAGAATGGCGGAGACAGGAGACAGTGATTGACGACCGAAACCCGGCCTGAAGCGGCCAGCGAAGAAGACATACTGGACGCGTACTCCCGCGCTGTTGTCAACGCTGCGGACTCCGTGCGCGACAGCGTGGTCAGTTTGTCGATGAAGTCGAGGCGCGGACGATCCGGAATCGGCTCTGGCATCCTCTACACCTCTGATGGCCACATCCTGACGAACAGTCACGTTGTGGAGAGTACGAAGCAGGTCACTGCTTCATTTGCGGACGGCTCGCAGATGGTCGGTGCGGTTGTAGGCCATGACCCGACAACCGATATCGGTGTGGTGAAGGTCGACGCATCTTCACGCCCGGTCGCAGCGCTGGGCGATTCTTCAAAGCTCGTGGTCGGGCAGCTTGTCGTGGCTGTCGGTTCTCCCCACGCGCTTGAGCACACAGTCACGGCCGGAGTTGTGAGCGCGCTGGGCCGTGGGTTGCGTGCGAAGGACGGCCGACTAATCGAGAACGTGATTCAGACCGATGCGGCGTTGAATCCCGGCAACAGTGGCGGACCGCTTGTGACCTCAGGCGGCCAGGTTGTTGGCATAAACACTGCTGTTATGCCGTGGGCGCAGGGCTTGAGCTTCGCGGTGCCTGCGAACACTGCACGCTGGGTGAGCGCGACGCTCATCGAGCACGGAGTTGTGAGGCGAGGCTACCTGGGCATCAGCGTGCACACGGTCAATGTTCCGCCTGAGTTCGTGAGCAAGTTCGGGCTGCCGACTTCGACCGGTGTGCGAGTCGAGGGGGTTGAGTCCGGGACTCCAGCGGAGGCCGGCGGGGTCAAAGAGGGAGACATCCTGATCGCCCTTGAGAAGGACCCTGTCACTACGACCGACTCGCTGCACCGTTTGCTGACTGGCGACCTCGTTGGCAAACGCGTCCACCTCGCGCTGCTCAGGGATGGCGAGCTTTTCTCAGTCATCGTGGAGCCCGTTCAGCTCTAGACCGCGTGCCGCCGGGTCAGAGCAAAGCGTCAGGCTCGATACACTACGGCCCGTTCCTGACACTGAAAGGACGGGCCGTTTCGCGTGGTGCAAGAAACTGAAAGCGACGTGAGGGTCGAGCAACCGGAGTTGCTCGAACTTGTGACGGCGGTCTTCGCGGCCACCGGCATGTCCGACGCCGACGCGGCACTGCTGGCCGATTCTCTTGTACTTGCTGATCTTGAGGGCGTCCACTCGCATGGAATTTTGCGAGTGCCCGAGTATGTGAAGAAGGTCACCGTGGACGGTGTGGACCCGAAGGGCCGCCCTTCTGTCGCAACCGACTCTGTGGCGATCATGGTGATTGACGGCGGCAACAACATGGGGCAGATCGGCATGACCTTCGCCATGGACTGCGTGATCGAACGGGCGACCGAGACTGGAATCGCGGCGGCGGCGGTCCGCGGCAGCAACCACTCCGGGGCGATGTCTTATTACGTGCGCCGGGCAGTTGCGAAGGACATGATCGGCATTGCGACCACCAATGCCCTGCCGACAATGGCACCGATCGGCGGCGCTGAGCGGATAGTCGGCATCAACCCGATTGGCCTCGGCGTTCCGACCAGTGACGAGCACCCGATCATCTATGACGCAGCGTTCGGCGCCACGGCGCACGGCAAGATACGCGTGCATGCCCAGAAAGATCTGCCAATCCCCGCGGACTGGGCGCTCGACACCAACGGCGTCCCGACATCCGACCCGGTGAAGGCGATCGACGGCCTCATCCAGCCTGTCGGTGGTTACAAGGGGATCGGGATGGCGATGGTGATGGGCGTGCTGTCCTCGATGCTTTCAGGCGCGGCATACGGAACCGAGTTGGGAGACCTCTATCGCGGCCCGGAGGCGGGGAAGGACGGGCACTTCGTCGCTGCGATCAACGTTGCCGCGTTTGAGGACATCGGCACATTCAAGCGGCGCACCGACTCGATGATTCGCCAGCAACACGAGACTCGGCGAGCCGCGGGCGCTAACAGGATCTTCGTTCCAGGCGAGATCGAGTCGGAGAAGAAGGAACGCTACCTGCGTAACGGCATACCGCTGAACCCTGTGGGTCTACAGGACCTGGCCAATACCGCAAGATCGCTGGGCGTCGATGTATCGGGATACGGCTGGCTCAGTTGACCCGCGTTGCAGCGAACGAGAGGGCTGCATCACCGCCGACGTGGCGATCATCAGCCCCGAATCGGGAGAGCCGATTGATCTGAGGCGGCGATTCGGAGAGATTGCGTCGATTGGCCCCGATAATTGCTGACCGGTGCAGTCCAGAATTCACCGGATATTTGGTAGACTTGAAGTGCTACAGATTGTGATAAGCGGCACTGCCGATCAGGACGCTGAACCCTCTAGTGGAGCCCAACGATGGCACTAACCACCGAAGAAGTCTATGACAAGTTGAAGGAAGTCTACGACCCGGAAATTCCGGTTAACGTCGTTGACCTCGGTCTCATCTACAACGTCGAAGTCGAGGACGGTGACGTCCACGTTGAGATGACCCTCACAGCGCAGGGCTGTGGCATGGGCCCGTACATCGCCCAGCAGGCCGAATGGACCGTCGCAGAACTGGACGACGTCGAGGATGTCGAGGTTGATGTCGTTTTCGATCCGCCCTGGAACCCGGAGATGATCACCGAAGACGGCAAACGCCTGCTCGGTATCGACTAACCAGCCCGAATCTCTTACGAAAGGCCGGCGCTTCAACCGTTCGCGCCCCGCTCCAGATGACATCACCACGAAAGCTCTCGCCGCAAGAAGAGGCCCGCCTGGCGCAGGTCAGGAAGCAGTTCCAGGAACGCAAGGCGATATCCGACCAGCTGGGCCGCATCAAGAATCGCATCGGCGTCTACAGCGGCAAGGGCGGCGTCGGTAAGACCACAGTTGCAGTGAACCTTGCGGTGATGCTCGCTCAAGAAGGCGCAAACGTCGCCATCTTCGACTGCGACATCGACTGCCCGAACGTGACCCGCGTTCTGAGAATCTCTGAGTCACCTCGACACGATGATGAAGGTCGTTTTCATCCTTCGTCTCGTTTCGGCGTCAAGGTGATGTCTATGTCCTTCTTCCAGGAGAAAGAGGACGAGGCGATCATCTGGCGCGGGCCGATGATCCACAACGCGATCAATCAGTTCTTGCAGATGACCGAGTGGGGCGATCTCGACTACATGATCGTCGACCTTCCGCCTGGGACGTCTGATGCTCCATTGACGGTCATGCAGACACTGAACCTCGACGGGTTCGTGGTTGTGACAACACCGCAAGAGCTGGCTGCGTTGGATGCGAAGCGCTCGATCAACATGATCAAGAAGATGAACCTGAATGTGTTCGGAGTTGTCGAGAACATGTCAGGCGGCATCTTTGGCACGGGCGCAGGCGAGGAACTTGCGGACGAGATGAGCCTGCCGTTTCTTGGCAAGGTGACGATGCGCGAGGTCTACGTCGACCCGCAACAGCCTGCTGTGCTGGAATCGGGCGAGGTCGCAGACGAGTTCTCCGAGATCGCGCTCAAGGTGCGGCAACTAGCGCAGTCTGCGGTTTAGGACTCAGGCGGTCGACGATTCAGACGACACTCCCGTCGGGCTACGCTTAGTTCGCTACCGCGATCCATCAGCGATCCAGGAACAGCTTGACTGTGTCGTGCAGGCTACGCGTTCGGTCGACGGTTTCCGGACGCTCGTGGCCGATGGGCGAATCGGCGATCATCTGGAACACATCGCGGCTGCCCTCGTGAATCTTCGAGGTGACGCCCGCGTCCGCGAACGTCTGCGCGATCTCTTCCATCTCACCGATCCAGCGGAATGCGCGGTCTGAGACGGTTGCGACGCCCTGCATTCGCTTGAGTGTTTCCGCCTGGCTCGACTCCAGCTCATTGATCAAGTCTTCGTACGTTCCGAGCGATTCGGCCGCTGTAAGTGCGGCAGCGAACAGCGCCGACGTGCCTTTGGTGATAGCTGCGTAGCACATCTTGATAGCTGAGGCTCTGCCAACCTCGCCGCCCATCATCGGGACGGCGATCCCGCGACCATCAAGCTCTCCTAACACCGCCTCATGTGGGCCAGATGCGTAGAAGCGAGGCGGCGTGCCTCCCCTTGGCGGGCCTCCGATGATGCCTGCGTCGATGAAGCGGCCACCTGCGCCATCGATCACTGCAGCCATCCGTTTGCCGGTTTCGGGAGATACCGCGTTGCAGTCAGCGAACGCGACACTCTTACCATTGTTTGAGATCGCGTTCGCCACTTCGGCTGCCAGCGCCTCGGACTGGTCGGGAACGAGGATCGACAGGATCAGGTCGGCCTGGTCCACGACCGCATCAAGACTGTGCACATCCTCAATGTTGAACCGCGATGCGAGTTCTTTCGTCCGGTCGCTGCGGCCGTCGAGTGCGGTGATAACCCGCAGACCGTCCGCTGCGAGTGCGGCTCCGACCGCGCTTCCCATGTCACCCGGGCTGAGGATCGCAACGGTTTCGACTGGCATTGTGAAGTCTCCGGATTGACTGGTTTAGCGCGAAGTAGCGCAGAGGTCTCAGCGATCACACACGCGGTCGACCGTTTCGACGAAGGGTATCAACGCTTCGGCAAGAATCAGGCTGACTGCGGAGAACCGCGCCAGGTCTGTAGTCTCCTGCTCCGCTCTGCAGAAAGCTTCGGCAAGCTGCTCGACGTTGATGTCAGGCTCAACGATCAACGCGTTCTCCGCGCGTTCGTAGATGACGCGTTCGCCCACGGAGTCCGTGAACGAAAAATCTCCGGTCTCAGGATCGAACCTGAGAGGTGGTGCAGCGTCGTCACTCCCGTTACTGCTGCAGGCAATCACGAACAGCAGGGCAATTGTGGCGACGGCCAAAGTGACGAACCTGGGGCTCACTCCGCGGCTTCCGGGCCGTTCCGACGCTCGGCCATCACCTTCTCGATGACATCGATGAATGTCTCTATCGGTTGTGCGCCGACGAGTCCGTACTTGCCTTCAATGACGAATGACGGCACGCCGCTCAGACCTATCATCATCGCTTCGTCATGCTGTAGCTGCAGCTGACTGTCATACAGACCGCTTTCGAGCCGAAGAGCGAACTCGTCCCAGTTAAGTCCTGCATCGATCATCAACCTCTTCAGGACTTCATGATCGCCGAGGTTCTCCGCGTCTTCCCAGTAAGCCCTGTACAGCCGTACGTGAAAAGCGTCCAGCGTCGCTTCATCGACGGTCTCCGCAGCGAATATCGTCGCTGCCTGCGCAGGTCTTGTGTACGGAATGACCGTGCCTTCGTCGCGCCGCATCGTAATGCCTTCGAACTTCGCCAACGCCGCGATTCGAGGCCACATCGCCTTTCGGTAGTCGCCAGGACCGGGGTTCCAGACCTGCCCCTCAGGAGGGATCTCCGGATGCAGAAAGTAAGCCCGGTGCTCGACCTTGATCGGGTAGCGTTTTCTCAGCTTTTCGAGCCGTGCCAGCCCGATGTAGCACCACGGTCAGATGTAGTCGTACCAGACACGGAAGGTCACCGGTTGGCCGTTTGGCTCTGTCACTCGAGTTGCTCCGCGGGCGTCTAGCCGGTCACAACGTCCCTTATCGCCTTGCCAACGATCTCTGGCTGTCCCTCATCAAGGCCGAAGACATGCAGCGTGATCTTCTCTGCGCCGTCCGGCACACGCGTCCAGATCGACGGCTCATACTCTCGAAGCGCGTTGACGACGTCCTGGTTACTCTTGCCGGTCGTTGCAGGGTCGACAGAGACCGTGACACCAAACGGCTGGTGACCGATGATGTTGGTGATCATCTCGACGGTGACACCAGGCACGTCCTTCAGGGGCGCAGCGAGTTCGCTCGACATGCGGTCCGCCTGCGCCAACCGGTCTTCATGGTTGATGCTGAACCAGCGCTTCACCGCCGCGACTACGCCGATGATCTCCTGACGGTCCATCTTCTGCGGCCTGCCAATGCCTCGGATGCGGCGCGTCTCGTAACCGGTGAAGGACTGCAGACTGATCTTGTGGATCAACTCCTCAGTGCCGAGCGCCAGTCCCGTTGAGTGTGGCGCTCCCATGTACTTGGCTGCAATGCACTGGAAGTCGGCGCCCATTCGGACGTACTTGCCAAAGTTCTCGAGCGGATAGATCTGCCCCGCGGCGTCGACGGTCACGTAAACGCCCTTGTCGTGCGCGATCTCGATCGTCTTTTCGAGAGAGAGCAGGTTCGGGTCTTCGGGGTCCTGCTCATGAGCATAGAAGTGGACGGCAACAGTCTGCGGTCCGATGGCATCGATCAGGTCTTGCTCGGTTGTTCCCTCGTCTGAACCGAACTCGACTAGCTTCGCTCCGGCGAGTTGCAGGCAGCGGTCGTACCAGTAGCGCTGCCTCTTCTGGATCAGGATCTCGTCTTTCATCCCCGTGGTGTCTGGCAACTGTTGAATCTTGTCGTCGTCATCGCCTGCCATCATGGCTGCAGTGACAAGTGTTAGAGCGGAACCTGCGCCAGAGGTGAAGTAGGCAGCCGGGACGCCGATCGCCTCAGCAACCACTTTGCCCGCGGCCTTTTGCAGCTCGATCAACGGGATGAACGCGCTGTCAGCTGCGTCCATGGCGTCTTTGACTTCTTGAACCGGAGTTGAGCCTCCCAGAAGGGTGACGCTGCCGGTGGCGTTGATCACGGGCTTTGCGCCCAGCTCTTTGTAGATTGCTCCCCACTCTGACGTGACCATGCTTAGCTCCCTGCTACTGTCCGAGATGCGAATTCTTGATCCGACCGATATGGCCGCCGGGCCTGCTGAGTATCCGGCGCAAATAGTAACCGGGATATACTTGGCGCGTACAGGGCAGGGCAGATTCGGCGCTTTCGTCCGAGTCGGGCCGAGCAAGTTTGAACATCAGCGGAGTACAGATGGCAGTCGAGGATTCGGTTCGTAAGGCGTCGGCGGTAGAGATCGAACACACGGGACGCACCGTCGAAGCGCTCGAGTGGAGTTCGCCGACATCTGGCCCAACGATCGTGATTGCCGTCGATGGTGATGTGGCCGACCTGGTTTCGCCCGTGGCCGAGCAGTTGATGGACTCAAACCGCGTCATCGGCGTCAACCTGAAATCGGCGTGGGACGCAGTGACAGTCTCCTGGTGGGCACAGGACCCGGTGGTGCTAGTTGCTCAAGGAGATGCCGGCAAGCTCGCGTGCGATACGGCCCGTTTGGCGCCCGGCGCACTGCGCGCCCTGGTCCTCGCAGACGCCGCACCTGGAAACAACGGCGTCGATCACTCTCATCTCGTCGTGCCGGTCCTCGTTTTTCACGGTCGAGAGAGCTCGGCCGAAACGCACGAACAAGCGGTGAAGATCAAGGGACAGATCGCGGACAGTCATCTGATCGAGCTCGACGGCTGTTCAGACCTTCCGACGAAGAACTGCGCAACCGCGCTCGCCCAATCGCTTGAGTGGTACCTGGCGGAGCTAGGAAAGCCGACCATGGAGTTCAGCGATTTCGCAGGGTCGGACGAAGAGCCACCGGACCCGCACGCATAGTTCGCACCGAACGTTTCTCCCGAGTCGAGAGATCACATCGAGTACGGTCGGCCTCGGCGCATATCACGGCTGAATTCGACGCCCGACCACCCGCGCATTCCCGGATATTGCTGCCATAATGCCGCCATTGATGGCATTCAGCAGAAACACCTTGCCGATACAGCAGCAGCTTCGCTGTTCAACCAGGAGGCAACGATATGCGTGCAGCCGTTTTCACCGAAGTAAACGAGCCTCTGGCCATTGAAGATATCCAGGTAGACAAACCGGCACCGTACGAGGTGCTCGTGCGCACCGGCGCAACCGGCGTCTGCCATTCTGACCTTCATTTCGTCGAGGGTCTGTATCCCATGGACACTCCAACGGTCATGGGCCACGAGGGTGCGGGAGTGGTCGAGGCTGTTGGCGATGCGGTGATTGATGTTGCTCCGGGCGACCACGTAATCCTGTGTCTCTCCGTCTACTGCGGCAGGTGCGAGCACTGCATCAGTGGACATCCTGCCCGGTGCCAGGACAAGCCGGTGCGGGCTGCGACCGATGCACCGCGGCTCAGCCTTGACGGTCAGTCGGTCGGACAGATGGCGAACCTTGCGACCTATGCCGAGCAGATGCTTGTGCATGAGAACAGCGTCGTCAAGATTCGTGAGGACATGCCGTTCGAAGGGGCGGCGCTGATCGGCTGCGGAGTAACAACCGGCGTGGGAGCGGCGTTGAACACAGCACAGATCAGGCCAGGCTCTTCGGTGGTCGTGTTCGGCACTGGCGGAGTCGGGCTCGGCGCAATCCAGGGAGCGAAGATCGGCGGAGCGGCGCAGATCATCGCCGTGGATATACACGAGTCGAAGCTTAGAACGGCTCTCGACCTTGGCGCGACGCACGTGGTCGATTCCTCATCGCACGACCCGGTCGAGGCGATCATCGAATTGACGAATGGCGGAGCCGACTACACCTTCGAGGCTGTCGGGCTGAAGGAGACGGCCGAGGCGTGCTGGGAGTCGCTGAAGCCGGGCGGGGTTACGACGATCATCGGCATGATCCCGGTTGGCACGAAGATCGAAATCGAGGGCAGCGGCTTCAAGGAGCGCAAGCTGCAAGGCTCAAGCATGGGCTCGAACCGCTTCAAGCTGGACATGCCGAAGTACGTAGAGTTCTACATGCAGGGCCGGTTGCTGCTGGACGAGATGGTAACGAAGCGGGACAGCCTGGACGGTATCAACGAGGCGTTCCGAGCAATGAAGGCCGGCGAGGTGGCGCGGACCGTGCTGATGTTTGATTAGGGGTGGGTGGAGGAAGCGCGTCATCCTGTTGCGAGTCGTCTCCGCTGGCTACCTTCGGTCTAGCTCACCTAGCCACTAGTACGGCCGGGCAAAGAGCCAAATTTGCGGCTCATCATCAGAAATCTTGAACAGCAGATCCGAGTCGACATCCGGGTTGTTCCGATGGAAACTCACTTCATTGCGACTCGGCACGGCCCAGATACCTATTTCGAGAATCTCCGATTTGGCGATCTTGCTACAGGGAATCACGAAGCAATGATCGAGGGTCCTCTGGAAGACTCGAAAGTCTGCGTCTGGAGAATCGATGACGATGGTGGCCCAAATAATCCCTGCGGCTCGACCAAGACCGCGCAATGCAACGCTCACTACGCCATCCTGAATGAGCTCACCCGCCTCCCCTGTCTGCAGCACGATTCGAGGTTCTTGTCCGGTCTGGCGACCGCTGTGCTGGAAACGGAAATGCGACTCGCCGCTCTCATGATGAGAATGATGTATGTCCAGGTCCGGCATGGTGCAATAGACGTCGAAGCCTCGACGGATGATCTTAAGCAAGTAGTAGTAAGTGCCGTCCTTCTCAAGAAGAACTCGGCGCTCTAGTTGACTCTTCATCGACAAATCACCACGTTCAAAGCAAACCCTCCCCATCACCCCCTCATCAGCGGCAACCCGTCCGTGTTCACGTCATGCACTTCAAGGTGGCCTACGCCCTGCTCGGTGACGTAGAGCTTGCCTGAGCCGTCGGGGCCGAAGGCGACGTTGGTGGGCGCAGGACCTTCCAGCTCGATGCGGCGAACGACTTCACCGGTCGAACCGAGCACGGTGACATCCTGCTGGCCGACGACCGCGACGTAGAGATTGCCGTCTGTGCCGAAGGTCATGCCGTCAGGGCCACGCAGACCGAACGGACCGCGCGTCTCATCGACCACCGAACCGAACACATCCTTGTCTCGACTCACTGCTCCGTTCGACCACGCGTGCCGGTAGATCAGCCCGGACTGCGTGGCCGCCACATACAGCGAGTTGTCGGCGTCGAATGCGATGCCGTTGGCGAACTCGTAGCCCGTCCCGATGATCTCGCCTTCGCCAGTCGCCGGGTCAATCCGGTAGACGCGGGCATCAGTCGGAGCAGTCTGGCGTTGATCGGGCGGCAGGTCGCGCCAGTTGTCCATGTGCACGCCGGTGTCCGTCATATAGAGCATCCCGTCGGGACCAAAGCGCAGATCGTTCGGAAAGAGAAAGTCCTCGCCTTCGCACGATGTCGCAACAATCTCGACGTCCCCGTCAAGAGTTACGTGCAGGAGTGCCGGAGGATTGACCGATTCTGCGACCCACAGCGTGGCGTCGGCCGCGAGAGTCATGCCATTCGGCCTGCCGGTCTTAGCGACGACTCGCCGCTCTTTGCCGTCGGCGCTGAGCCACAGGATCCAACCGCGGCTCGGGTGCATCTCGACAAGACACAGGTTGCCGTCGGGGAGCAAGACCGGAGCTTCAGGGTTTTTCAGGTCGTCGACGAATATGGCCATTCAGTTACCTCGCAGGAAGAATTGTCGGCCGCATGTTACTAAGCCGGAATCGCCACCGAGCTAGTGGTACGCTTCGCCTCGCTGCCCTTCGACGGGCTCAGGGAGGCAGGTCGCCGCTCAATTCAACAATCACTATTTGGACCTCACAACACATGAAGATCAAAGAGATTCGCGCCTTTCCTATTGATGTGACGCCGCCGACCAAGACGCAGCCTCGCGTCCCGCAGCTTCCGGGCGACACCAGCTTTGTCAGTCCGATGCGCAGGTACCCGGAGTTCTCGAAAGCGGAGACATCTCCCGGGCGCGGCAACTGGTCTCGTACGGCCTGCGTCGTCACCGCTGAGGACGGCACGTGGGGCTTTGGGATGTCGCTGTTCAGCGGGCCAGTGACGTCGCTCATCAACGATCACCTCGGGCCAATGCTCGAAGGCCAGGACTGCATGGCGATCGAGAAGATGTGGGACATCATGCAGCGGTCCACAAACGCGTTCGGCACCGCAGGGCTGGTGAGCTACGCGATCAGCGCGGTCGACAACGCTCTGTGGGACCTCAAGGGCAAGGTACTCGAACGGCCCGTGTACGAGCTGATGGGAGGACCGCAGAAGGAGAAGATCTTCTGCTACGCCAGTTGCACCGATATGTCATATGGCGTGGAGAACAGCATCGAATGGTTCCTGGAACTCGGGTTCAAGGCTGTGAAGCTGTTCGTTCCGCACGGCCCGGAGGAGAACATCGAAGGCCTGCGCAAGAACGAGGAGATGGTAGCGAAGACTCGAGAGCAGGTCGGTGACGATGTCGAGATCGCGGTCGACTCGTGGATATCGATGAATGTCGAGTATGCGGTGCGGCTGGCCGAGGCGTTGAGGCCGTACCGGATCAAGTGGCTTGAGGATTCGTTTACTCCTGAAGACCTCGGAAGCTACACGCACCTGCGTCGTCGAGTGCCGTACCAGACGATTGCGACAGGTGAGCACTGGTACTCGCTGCAGCCGTTTGCTTTCGCGTGTGCAAACGGCCTCGTCGACATTCTGCAGCCTGATCCGCAGTGGGTCGGCGGCGTCACCGGCGTGATGAAGATCTGTCACATGGCGCAGGCACATGGCGTGTCAGTGATTTCACACGCAGGCATGAACTACCCATTCGGCCAGCACGTCTCATTCGCAATGCCGGCGATCATGTGGGGCGAGCGATCGGAAGGTGTGTCGCCGCCCGGAGTGCCACTGGAAGAACGTGTCGCGCTGCCGGGAACACCGGTGATCAAAGATGGCTATCTCGTTCCAAGCGATGCGCCAGGATTCGGTTTCGAGTTCTCGAAGGAATGGCTGGAGGAGCGGGCAACCTAGTCTGTGGTCGTGGTGGCCGGAAGCACGGGAGTCGCCTCAGGAGCAAGCGCTGCCGGTCCATCGTGGATCACCAGGGTGTTGGCGAAGAGAAGCGGGAAGCCGAACAGGTGTCTTTGAGGGTCGCGGAAGTAGAGCCGGGCGATGACCAGATCCCCTTCATGCGCTACCTCGACCCGCGAAAGCTGGTCTGAAAGAGTGTCGTCTGAGCGCGAGCTGACCGGGACGTTCCAGACGCGGTCGATCAGCCTCTCGGCATTGAACTCTGCTGTCTCTTCGTCCGGGTTCGCTATCACCAGCGCCGTGAATGCTTCTTCGCCGTCGAAGCCGATTCCTGTGGCGGCGACGCCAAACTCGCGCATGAGTCCAACCGTGCGAATGGTCTGCTGAAACAGAGTCTGGTCGCCGGAAGAGAAGTCCGTCACCTCGTCTGCCGACAACCCGGTGCCAACGAACGTCATATTGCGCATCAGGCCAAGTGAAGCGAGCGCTCGGGCAACTTCGACGTACTCCGTGTGGTCGGCGAGTGAAGGAATGTCGTCCACCGATACGCCTATCAGGTCCTCCATCACCTCGTTCGAGATGGAGTAGAACGCCTCGCCTTCACGCACGAGCAGTCGAGGCCCGCGACCAACGTGATCGTAAAGCGGTGGACCGTGGCGCTTTTCGATTTCACCGATGAACTCAGGGCCCCACGCGTAGTAGTCGACTCCTGAGTGCTCGCGGACATCAGGCTGGTCGCAGTCGCAGGCAGCTAGCGCGTCCGTTGTCCGCTGCGGGTCGAAGTCACCAAACGCAATGTCATACGTCCGCGGAGCCACGCCTGCGTGCGCTGTCTGAAATACCCCCCAGTGCTCGAAGCCAACGTACTGGAACCTGTCCTGGATAACCGAGATGTAGTCGCGTGACTGGCTGGGCCACATTGGAAACTCGGGTGCGAAACCCCTCTGCTGGGCTACTTCATTGATCTCTTCGAACAGGTCGAGGACTTCATCTTCAGGCCCGCCGGGTTCCGGGAGTTCCAGACCCAGGAAGTCCATCACACCGGCGTGGTCGGCCAGCATCGCAAGCCGTCTGGTTTCATCGGTATCCGGGATCAGCGCGAGCAACTCTTCGTAAACGGTTCCGGTTACAGTCGGCGCCAGATCATCGTCCGTCAGCCACACGACCTCCATTGGCGGAGGTGGAGTTGGTGTCGGGGTTCGCGTCGGATACGGTTCGACCGCAGGCGGTCGTGTGGGTGAAGGCGAGGAGGGGACGAACAGGTCTCGATCTGCAGATGGCGTTGGGGTCGCCGCCCTGATCGCAGTCGGTGTTGGAGTTCCAACGTCCTCAGTCGGCTGCGCACCAGCAGGGGACTCCTCCGACCCGCAAGCGGCGAACAACATCAAGCCGGCCGCAACTACAAGCAGCGGTGATATGTGCTTTCGACTATTGAGACGGTCCAGGCTATTCGGGACCCGTATCACGGCCAGCTCCCCTCACTTCATCAGTCTACTGTTCGCTTTGAGCAGAACGATTACTCGAACGTGGCGCTGACGCTTACCGTCGCGCCAAGCTCCTCCAGATCAATCCCGTCGAGATCATGGTCATCGTCCTCGATCAGGTCTTCGAACCCTTCGGGTAGCGACAGATCGATGGTCCAATCCGCGGCCGTCACCCAACCGGTCGATGTGTCCAGGGTCAGGGTCACGGTGTATGGCTCGAACACCATGCCAGCGACCAGTTCAATCTGGCTGCGCTCGTCCGGTCCCATGTTGGTGATCTCATCGATGGCATCGTCGGCTTCATCGCCCAGCAGTTCAGTCAGCTCGGTTGTAACCCGCTGGATAAGCGCAACCAGGTCAACCCCGCCGGGTGAAACGAGGACTTCAACGGTGGCGGCACCGTTTGAGATCTCGGTCAATTCGTAGCTCAGCGTGCCTTCTGTTGCGAAGCCAATGATAGTTGGCGTCATACCCGAGACAACTACCGGTTGGCCGGTCGTGTATTCACCGGCCCGCATCAGGAAAAGATTGGCTGTGGCAGCGTTGAGCGCTGAATCGGCAGCCAGCTGAGCCGCCTCAGTCTCTGGCAACTCCTCAAGCAGAGTCCTCAGCTGCTCGATGTCGTCCATCGGGATCGAGTCGTCCTGTGCCAGGGCTGCGAACCTGAGCAGCGGGTCGATGAACTCGTTCACGGTCTCCGCCAGTTCGGCAAGATTGGTGACACCCGTGACGGAGCCGTTGCCGTCGATACCGAACTCAACTGCGAGATCAAGCTGATCTGCGAGTCCAATGAACGAAGTGAGCTGGCTGAGGTCTGCTTCGCCGAAGCCCGGCTGCTCAAAGGTCTGCTCCTGCATCTGAGCAACAAGCTCTTCGACAGCCAGATCAAACACGCCAGTCGAGCCGCTGGAATCTTTCGAAGCGATGCTGATGGTGCCTACGGTTGATGATTGGTCCAGCGCGATTTCCGGAACTTCGCCGCCACTTTCCTCAACTCGGTCGAGGAAGCTCTGCGCCGCCGCGCTCAGTTCAACAGACGAGGTGATGCTGACGGTCCGAGTGTCGCCTTCTTCCCATGGTGGCGCCCATGTCAGGGTGTCGCCATCTACCTGGAAGGACGAAGCTGCAACGCCGTTGTCGTCCTCTGCTCGATCAGTACCGCACGCGATAGCCGTGATGAGCAACGCGCTGAAGATCGCCAGCAGCAATCGTGGGCTCTGGAGTATCGATGGACGAATCTGAGTAGTAGCGCGAAACACCTTGGACATCGGTCTCACCTCGCTGATTCGCGACGAGCAGAGTGTGTTCGGAACTCGGAGCCTTTGAGATCGCAGAAAGACGATCTCACTACAAGACTTCCCTGTGTATTACGGCCGAAATACCCGTGCAGACCGCAGTCTCACGATCAAGATTACACCTGCTAGTTGAAGCGAGCGTGCTTAGCCCATGAGAAATCCGGGCAGATCGAGCGAGGACCTAGTCGTCTTCCAGCGTCGAGGTGTCGCCCTCTGGCAGGCCGAGTTCGCGGGCCTTGAGCAACCGACGCATGATCTTGCCTGAACGGGTCTTCGGCATCACGTCAATGAAGTCGATTTCTCTTGGCGCCACGCCAGCGGACAGCTTGTCCCGAGAAAAGCGGATCAACTCGCGCTGCAGTTGCGGGGTCGGTTCGTGGTCCGGCGTGAGCGTTACGAATGCTTTCACGACCTCCATCGCAATGGGATCCGGCTTGCCAATCACTCCTGCCTCGGCGACGGCCGGGTGCTCGATCAATGCGCTCTCAACTTCGAACGGGCCGACGAGGTGGCCGGCGGTGTTGATCACGTCGTCCGCCCTGCCCTGGAACCAGAAGAAGCCATCTTCATCCAGCGATGCTTGATCACCGGTGATGTACCAGCCCTTTTTGAAGCGAGAGTTGTACATCTCGTCTTTCTTCCAGTAGGCGTACATCATCGACGGCCATCCCGGCCGAACGGCCAGAGCTCCGGCCTCGCCCAGCGCCACCGGTTCGTAGTTGTCGTCGATCACTGCCATCGTGATGCCGGGGAACGGTCTGCCCATCGAACCGGGACGTACCGGCATCGATGCATAGTTGGCGCACATGATTGCGCCTGTCTCGGTCTGCCACCAGTTGTCGTGGATCGGCATCTTGTAGTGCTCATTGCCCCAGACCACCGCCTCAGGGTTGAGCGGCTCACCGACCGAGCCAATGAAGCGGAGAGTCTCGAGTGAGTGCTCTTCAACCGGCTTGGAACCGGCGCGCATCAGCAGGCGAATCGCAGTGGGCGCCGTGTACCAGACTGTGACCTTGTACTTGTCGATCACGTCGTACCAGGCGTTCGCTCCGAAACCGCCCTCGTAGATGATCTGCGTAACGCCGTTGGTCCACGGCGCCATCATGCCGTACGAGGTTCCGGTCACCCAACCGGGGTCGGCCGTGCAGAAGTAGATGTCGTCGAACTTCAGATCGAGCGCCCAGTGGCCTGTCAGCCACTGCTGCACCACAGCCTGGTGACGGTGAAGGACGCCTTTGGGCTTACCAGTTGAACCGGAGGTGTAGTGCATGATCGAGAAGTCGTACTGGCTGGTGTTCTCGATCGTGAAGTCGTCCGACGAGGCGTTGGCCATCAGCTCGTCGTAGTCGAGGTCGCCGTCATCGAGCGGCTCTGTGCTGCGTCCGTTCTTGTTGACGATGATGATCTTCTCGACGCTCGGCAGGTCCTTAAAGATGCCCGAGATCTTTGCCTTGAGTTCGGGTGATGTGATGACAAAGCGGCCTTCAGCATCTTCGATGCGGTCTTTGACCGGCTCGGGACCGAAAGCTGAGAAGAGCGGGGCGATGACGCCTCCGGCCTTGAGGATTCCCATGGCTGCGAAGTACAGCTCGGGCAGACGGTCCATGAAGATGAAAACTCGGTCGCCGCGCTCGATACCAAGGCCTTTCATCACGGCGCCAAATCGGTCTGAGCGCTCTTTGAAGTCGGAGTAGGTGTACCGCTCCTCCTCACCGTTCTTGCCGACCCAGATCATCGCCAGCTTGTCCCCATGGCCATGATCGACGTGACGGTCTACCGCTTCATAGGCGTTGTTCAGCCCTCCTCCGGGCAGCCAATCCATCTTGGCGAAAGCATCACGCCACCAGTCGAAGTCCGCACGGGATGCCGCGTAGTCGACAAGGTTCGGGTCGACATTCTTGTATGGGCCGGATGGTTTTGCGATCTCCTGGTATTCCATGACTATGTCCCGTTGGTGCTGTGAAGGGTCCGATCGCACGGTGTGGGCCGTGCTGGTATTGAAGGGAGGTGTTTAGATTCCGCGTACTGGGCATCGGCAGGGGCAATATAGCGAACCTTGCGTCCTGTGCCAAAACACTGCTTGCTCGGTAACTGTCAGGAATGCGTGATGATGTGATCGAACTGGGCAGATCTGTTGCGACCGAATGGGTGGCTCTGGCGTCTAGTACCGACTATCATTGACAGGTTGCGCTTTCCGAAGGTGATCGTTCTCAGATGGGAACAAGCTGCGGCAAGCGCAACGGAACACACTGGCGGCGGTCTGCGAAGAAGCTCGCAGGCTGGGCCGGTATACCGGTCCGCTCCCGAGGCAACGGCCAACGGAGCGCTCACTAATACCGCCGGGTGTAAGAGAGGCAAATATGAAGGTCCTATTTCTGCAGGACGTCCGTCCTACGGCGCGTGCCGGCGATATCAAAGAGGTCAAGAACGGGTTCGCTCGCAACTACCTGATCCCCCAGAAGCTGGCGGTTCTCGCCACATCGCACGAGATCGCACGTGCGGAGAAGTTGAGGAAAGAGGCAGAGGCGCGCCAGAAGGCCGAAGCCGCAGAGTGGCGCCAGATCGTTGAAGAGCTGAAGAGCGACCCGATCAAGCTCATCGTCCGCACCGGCCCGACCGGACGACTTTACGGTTCTGTGACAGCGGCGATGATCGCAACAGAGATCCAGACCGCCGCCGGGCGCGAAGTGGACCGCAGGTCGATTCGCATTCCAGCGCCAATCCGCACGCTTGGCAAGTATCCGATTCCAGTGCAGTTCGCAGACGAGGTCGAGACAACGCTCGACATTCTCGTCGAGCCCGACGAGGACTCGGTGGCGCGTATTGAGCAGGCCCGGCAGGCGCGTGCTGAAGAGGCTGCTGCAGACCCGACGTTTGAAGAGGCGCTGGAGCAGGAATCTGAAGACGAGGCCGAAGAGGCTAAGCCCGAAGAAGCCGCTGAGTCAGCGGAGGCGGAAACAGAAGAGGAAACGGCTCAGTAGCGTTAGTTACAGCCAAATTGCGAACGCCCTGCCAGTAACGTTGGCAGGGCGTTTTTGGTCACCCAGCTTGACCGACTCACGCTTCCCGGTAAACGATCCCTTAAAGGCCGAAAAGGCTGCGACTTCGGGGTGTGAGGTCGCGGCCGACCGATGATATAAACCGGTGACCGAGCGAGCTAGCCGCGGTTGGCCACAACTTCTGGCCGATGCTGAGTTCTGGCTCCGGGTTCTCAGGAACTCTCGCCACGATTTGGTACACCGGAATCCGTCCGCCACGTCGACATTCATCCGATAGAACGGGACAAGAATTGGTTCAGGCTGACAGGCTACCGCCACACGATATCCAGGCCGAAGAGTCGGTCATCGGCTCGCTGATGATCGATGGACAGGCCGTCACGGATGTCCACGGATTTCTCAGCCCGAACGACTTCTACAGGCAGCGAAACAGGCTCTGCTACGAAGCCGTCGTTGAGCTCTTCAACCGTGATGAGGCGATCAACACAGTCACCGTCGCTCACGAGCTGGAGTCCAAAGAGCTGCTCGAAGAGGTGGGCGGTTCAGCTTACCTGGCGCACCTCGTCGCCTCGGTCCCAACCTCCGTCCACATCGTCCACTTTGGAAGACTGGTCCAGCGGACCGCAACAATGCGTCGGCTGATCAGCGCAGCGTCGGACATCGCGGAGATCGGTTTCGCAGATGACGCAGATGTTGACGGCGCGCTGAGCACCGCTGAGGACATCATCTTCGGCATCAGGACCGGTCAGGCGAGCCGAGACTTCGTCCATGTCGGCGAGGCTCTCGACCCGTTCCTTGAGCAGTCGTCCGCGCTGGACGCGCTTGAAGATGACAAGAAGCCGATTCCGACCGGCTACTCGAACATGGACCAGCTATTCGGAGGGCTACAGCGGTCGGACATGCTCGTGCTGGCAGCGCGACCAAGCATCGGCAAGAGCACGCTCGGTCTGAACCTTGCCGCGAACGCTGCGAAAGAGCACGCGAGAGTGGGAATCTTCTCGTTGGAGATGGGACGCGAGCAGGTTGCGATGCGGCTGCTGGCGTCCGAAGCTCGGCTAAACATGCATGACATCCGCCTGAGGCGCTTCTCTCCGACAGAGGAGACGCGCATGGTCGATGCGATCGGTCTGCTGTCTGACCTTGCGATCTATATCGATGACACGCCGTTTCAGACGGTTGCCGAAATGCGCGGTAAGGCGAGGCGGCTTCAACTGACGCATGGTCTCGATTTCGTTGTCGTGGACTACATGCAGCTCATCAACGGCTCGTCGGGAGGCCGCGAGGGGAATCGCGCCCAAGAGGTGAGTGAGATCTCACGCCAGATGAAGGCGATGGCGCGTGACCTGGACGTACCTGTAATTGCGATCTCTCAACTCAGCAGGGCGATTGAGCGTCGTGAGTCGCACCGCCCGGTGCTTTCCGACCTGCGGGAGAGTGGAAGCATTGAGCAGGATGCCGACGTCGTGATGTTCATCCACCGTGAGGACCGCTTCGTGTCCGAGGAGCAGTGGAACGCGAAGAGCCCGGACCGGCCATACCCACGCGGCCTGGCAGAGTTGATCGTCGCCAAACACCGACACGGACCGATCGACAACCTCTGGATGTCTGTAAGGGATGAGCACGGCAGGTTCATGGAGATGCGAGCGCAGGCGCCTGTTGAACAGTTCTAGGCGGCCGCGTTGCTCATAGCTGAAGTGTTCCTTCACCAGTCAGCGAACAGAATCACTGAATGACCACTGAGAAGACAACAAGTCGGTCTGCAGCCCCGTTTCCGCGCGGAGTGGTGTTCACGCCGGTGCCGAACCCGCTGCTGGCCGGGCTTCTGGAAGAGATCGACGACATCGCAGAGTTGAAGTTAACGCTGCGGGTTGTATGGGCCTTGCACAGGAAGCAATCGCCTTTGCCGTACGTCACTGCCAGCGAGTTGCAAGCAGACCGGTCGGTGGCAGCCATGCTCGACGTGACCGGTGATGAGCTTGAAGCTGCTGTCATGACCGCGCTGAAGAAGGCGAGTGAGCGCGGGACGCTGATCGCCGTGCCAGCAGGAGATACAGGCGAGGAGCGATACCTGCTGAACACTGAACCCGTGCGCGCTGCGCTGATCGGGCGAGGCGTCAAGATAGCGGAGTCGGACGCTGGCCCGTGGGCCGAGACACAGCAGGCGGCCGCACGGCCGGAGCTTCGCGAGGGTGTTTTCAAGGTCTACGAAGAGAACATCGGCGTGATGTCGCCGCTCATCGCCGAGAGCATCACCGCGGCGTTGCAGGAGCATCCAGAGTCGGATGTAATCGATGCCATACGGGTCGCGGTTGAGGCGAACGCTCGAAGCTGGAAGTATGTGATGGCGGTGCTGAAGCGCTGGGCAGTTGAAGGCCGAGATAATAGAGAGACCAGGGGTCTGGATGGAAAGCCTGAACGATATTCTGAAGCGAATCGCAGCGACGAGTTCATTGAGCGCTACCTTGAGCGGCAGCGAGCGCGAGGAAACCGCTGAGCAGTCGCCCTGCCCTATCTGCGATGACGCCCGCTGGTTGAATGTCGACGCACCGGTCGGCTCACCCGAGTTTGGCACAGTTGTTCCCTGCGAGTGCCAGGCCGAGGCGTGGGGAACGCATGTCAACAAACGTCTGAGGGATTACTCCGATCTGGGCCCGCTTGAGCGGATGACCTTTGAGTCGATGGAGCCGGCAGGACGTGATGGCTTCGTCGATCCGCCAAGTTTCCGCAGGGCTCGCGATGCGGCGCAGCGTTACTCGCACGACCCGATGGGTTGGCTGGTGATCAGCGGACCGTCCGGCACTGGAAAGACGCACATTGCGGCAGCCATCGCCAACCGCCTGGTCGGAGATGACCGCCCGGTGAAGTTCGTTTCGGTGCCCGATCTGCTTGACCACATGAGGTCGACGCTGGACCGTGACTCGAATGATCTCGACGGCGACGATTTCGAGGGACTTTTCAGCCACATCATCGAAGCGCCGATGCTAGTGCTCGATGATCTCGGTGTGCAGAGTCCGACGCGGTGGGCTGAGGAGAAGATCGACCAGGTACTGAGTCACCGCTATGCGCGCAGACTGCCGACCGTATTGACGACGAGCCAGCCGCTTGACCAGCTACCGGACCGCCTGCGCACTCGACTGACCGACCCCTTCATATCTGAGCGCATTGAGCTGCAGCCGGGCGCCGGAAACGCAGACAGGTCGTCGATCGGTCTCGACTCAACACAGCTGAAGGCGATGACTTTCGAGTCGTTCGACGTGAAGGGAGCAAGAGGCTCCTCACAGCGACAGAGAGCCACGCTCGACGCCGCATACTCGGCTGCACGGTCCTTTGCCGAGATGCCGCAGGGCTGGATCTACATGGCGGGGCCGACCGGAGTCGGCAAAACGCACTTGGCCGTGGCCATCGCGAATGTGCAGATCCAGCAGGGACGCTCCGTGCTGTTCCGCTTCGTGCCAGACCTGCTCGACCAGTTGAGGCGAGCGTATCAGCCGAGGTCAGCTACCGGATTCGACCGTGAGTTCCAGGTGATTCGGAACTGCGAGGTGTTGATACTAGACGACTTCGGGGCGCAGGCCACGACGGCGTGGGCCGAAGAAAAACTGTACCAGTTGATAGTTCATCGCCATTCGGCCGGGTTGCCGACCGTTATCACGTCTCGAGTTCTGCTGGACGAGGCAGCCGCCAATGGTTTCACTGAGCGTTATGCCGATGCGATCGGTTCCCGACTGCGCGACATCCGCATGGTCTGGGAGTACGCGATGCTGTCGCCCGACTTCCGCAATCGTGGCGGTACCAGCAGGAGCTCCAGGTTTGGCCGCGCAAGTGACGATTCGAAGGCTACCGACACGCCCTCCCGAGCTTCGCGCACGAAATGATGCGGCCTCCCGGACCGCTCGGCGGTGGCTCGGGCGCTGACTCAACTTTCAGTCGGCTAATCGCGGGCGAACTGCCTGCCAACTGGGTCGCAAACGATCCGGACTCTCCGGTCGTCTGCTTCCACAACCGTCTCAAGTGGGAGCGCGTTATGCTGCTGGTGGTTCCGCGTGCCTACATGACGCAGGAAGAGATGTGGCTGGACGACGTTCTGCAAGACGCTCTCCGGCTCGCTGTTGAGGTTGGTGAGGAGCATTGTCCGGAGGGCTTCAGGGTCCTGTCGAACTTCGGGCGCGTCGCGCACCAGAGTCAGCTACATGCGCATCTGCATGTGGTTTCGGGAATCGCGCAGAACATTGCCGACGCGAAGCCGATCGACGAGTGGCGTGCTGATGGCGAGCTTTTGGTGCAGCGGCAGGAGGTGAATGATATGCCTCATACGGACCTGTATCGCGACGAGCTTTCATCTTCGCAGTTCGAGTTTCTAACTGGAGAAGGTGCTACGGTCGCAGGAGCCACCGCGATCAAACATGCGAAGAGCTTCTCGCCAAAGGGCTTCAGGTTGAAGGCCAATTACAGCATGGAACAGGGTGGCCCAAGAGGAGGCCAGCCAGGGCTGTTCCTGCTCGGCGGCGGTCAGCTTTCTCTCTACGTGTGATCCTGCCGGGCAGCGCTACACGTATCGGGCAGCAGCCATCGTCCCAACAGCGATGATGACCAGTGCCGCGTTGACCCTGCTGCCCACGGTGATACGCATGCGGGTAGGTTCGAGAGATTTCTCATCGGCCATTGGCTCGCTCTGCAAAGAGCGTCGGAGCTTTGCGGTGCTTGCGCCGACCCAGCCGCTCAGAAAAAAAGCGATCAGGGATGCGACCAGTCCTAACCCGATCGCCCAGCCCCAGCTGTTGTCGAAGAGCTGACCGAAGTCGCGGCCAGGCGTGCGAGATATGAGCACGAATCCGGCGACGATCGTGATGATCGCCGACAGCGTGATCCACAGGCTGTTGAGCTTGCTGATGGCCGTCAGCACGTCTCTTTCGACCTCATTGCTCAAGCCACGCAGCTTCGGTTCGAGCACCACGGTCAGGTAAACGGCAGAGCCGACCCAGAAGATTCCGGCAAGAATGTGGATTATGCGAATGGCGATGAGTTCTGTGTTCACTGGTTCTTGTCTAGATGGAGCGAATCAACTTCGCAACGTCTCTGATGTCTGCTTCAGGCATATGAGTGACCTGCTCTAAATCGGGCGGCTCGGTTCCAACGAAGATTGCGGTCCCGGCCGTTCGCAGCATCTCATAGTCTCCACTACTGTCTCCGACCGCCGCGACATCGGTCACAGAAACGCCGAGTTCGTTAACGACCTCAGTGAGGAATTCAGCCTTCGTGTTGCCCCATGTGTGTGTTACTGAGCCAGTGGCGAAGTCGAGTTCCGTCGAGCGCCTGCGTTTCACGTTCAGGGTTTGAGCAACGTGTTCGACAGCGAATGACCATGTCACAGATGCCAACGCTACCTCAATTCCGGCCCGTTGAAGCTCAGCAATACCTTCGTGTGCGCCCGGTGCCCAGCTGATAGCTGTGAGATGCGATCGGACTACGCTCTCGCCAGCCGTCAGGTACCACTCAGCCATCTCTTTCCGGGCCGACAGAATCCGTTCTTCACCAGTCCAGCGCTCGAACTCACACATCCGCTCGTACTTACCGAGTCCTCGCGCAATCGCCTGGCAGATGGTATCGCCTCGAAGCAGCGTTCCATCGACATCGAATATCGCCAGCCGGATGGACATCGCTTCTCCAGTCACCGCGCAACGTCGCTCGAAATGCCAATCCCGAATGTTAACGGCATCTGCGGTATCCTGCGGCCGTTTCCCGCAACCGCAATCACCCCTGAACAAGCCCGTTGGAGCAGCCACGAATGAAGATCACCGGCGTCGAAGTGTTTCCGCTCACGAGCCAGCGACCGCCGCTGAAGGTCGGCCAACCGATTCACCCTTCGTGGTGGGGCTATGACCAGACGTTGATCCGCGTCAACACCGAGGATGGGATCTCGGGCTGGGGATGCGCCGGCGTCAGGTGGGAGATGGTCGATGCTGTTAAGAAAGTGCTGTGGCCGCACCTGATCGGCGAAGACGCTCTACAGCCGGAATCGGTGACTGAACGACTTCACCAGTGGACGTTCTGGTACGGACGAGGCGGTGGGATCACGGCGTACATCGGCGCAGTGAATCACGCGCTGTGGGACATCCTCGGAAAGCACACCGGCCTCTCGATATCGCGGCTATTCGGCGGCCGTTACGTCGAGGAACTAAAGCCCTACGCCTCGATGCTCTTCTCCTGGCCGGTCGATGAGATGGTACGCAACCTTGAATCGGGGCTGGAGCGGCACTTCAGGGCGTTCAAACTGGGCTGGGGGACATTCGGGCGCGAGCGCGACCTCAAGCACGACGAAGAGCTGGTGCGTGTAGCGCGCAAGACCATTGGCGACGACTCGGAGTTGATGGTCGATCCCGGCGGCTCGGACGTCTTCTGGCACGGTGATCTGAAGTGGGCAATGGAAGCGGCGCGCATGCTGAAGGACTACAACGTGCGTTGGTTCGAGGAGCCGCTAAAGGCCGACGACATAGAGGGCTACAAGGAGCTGCGGGACGCTTCGCCGGTGCACATTGCGACCGGCGAGGTCGTGCGAGGAAGGCTGAACTTCAAGCCGTTCATCGACGCCCGCGCCTGTGACATCCTGCAGCCTGACCAGACGATCTGTGGCGGGCTTTCCGAGTCGCGCAAGATCTGGCAGGCGGCCTACGACGCCAATATCCAGGTGGTGATGCACGGCTGGAACACGGCCGTGGGGGCAGCAGCCGACCTGCAGCTATCAGCGTCGATGCCGAACGGTGCATATATCGAGTACTGGCATCCGGCTCCGTATGTAAGCGGGATTTTGAAAGAGCCGTTGCTCCTGAACGACGATGGAATGCTGCCTGTTCCGGACGGACCGGGTCTCGGCATCGAGATTGATGAAGACGCTCTGCGAGCGCACGCTGCCGGAGCCGACGACTACGGCGCGTGAACGCGGCTGCGTCCGTTGGAACGGCGCGTGTCGCAGTGACCGCGCCGTCTACTTGTCCAGGAAGCGATTCAGGCTCGCGCTCAGAATCCACTTGACTGTTGTGCAACAGATGACATCCTCGCGCCCAAACCCAGGCGATCTCGTTGCGATGAGTTCGCAGCTTAACGAGGAGTTTCAGATGGCGATCAACGGAAAGTGGCGATACGAGGACTTAACGTGGCCCGAGATCAATGAAGCTGTTCAGGCTGAGATGATTCCGGTCCTGCCGGTGGGAACGATGGAGCAGCACGGGCCGCACCTCCCGGTGAAGATGGACCGCTGGACAGCGACCGAAGTCGCAAGAGCCGCGTGCGAACAGAGCTCAGATCGATTGCTGTTTATGCCGCCGGTCGCATACGGGTACACGACGCACGTGATGGATTTCCCCGGCTCGGTGACGATTCACCATGAGACGTTTATCCGCTACATCGTCGACATCCTCAAGAGCCTCGCCTATCACGGCTTCTCGCGCATCTTCGTAGTGAACGGTCACGGATCGAACATGCCGCCGCTGGACCTTGCCTGCAGGCGCGCCAACATCGAGACAGAAGCCGAGGTCGCACTGTCCTCATGGTGGGGTTTAACGGCGTCGGACCCGGAGTTCATGGACACCTGGCGCGAGTCGCACTTCCCGGGTGGCTGCGCTCATTCGGGAGAGGCTGAGACCTCACTCGCGTTGCACCTCGATGCGGACCTGATCCAGATGGACCATGCGAAGCACGAGGAGATCAAGTTCCACAAGCACGGCTCAAAGTTCCGTTGGGTCGACCTCTGGGCGGCCGGGCCAGTGAACATCACTTCATGGACTAGCGAGTACACGGATTCTGGCATCTGCGGCGAGGCGAACCTGGCGACTCCTGAAAAAGGGAGAATGCTGTTCGATGAGGCGGTGAAGAACCTGATCGCGTTCACCGAAGAGTGGGTCGCGACACCTCGTGAGGCGCGTGTTGATCACCACGCAGCGAAACCGTTGAGCCAACTGCCGGGATAGCTAGGAGTATTGCTCCAGCCAGTCTGCGTTCGCTTCCCACATCTCGTCGAACATGCTGCGGATTTCGGCGAGCGAAAGCTTCGCTCCGGTCAGCGGGTCAAGAGCGATGGCGTGGAAGGCTGACTCCCGGTCGAGATCGGTGATGGCTAGCGTCGCCATCTCCTGGACGGCAATGTTCGAGCGACTCAGTGAAGCGCACTGTGGCGGCAGATCGCCGACGGCCATCGGGTGAACGCCTAGCCGGTCAACGGTGCAAGGCACCTCGACGCAGCTGCCTTCGGGCAGGTTCGATATCAGACCTGTGTTGGCGACGTTGGCGTTGATGACGGTCGGCCGGTTGCTCTCCATCGCCTCAATGATCTTGCACGCGTATTCGTCTGATCGATCGACTTGCAGCGGCTCTGACGAATCGGCGTCAGCGCGCAGTTGCTCGTAGTGGGTGTCGACGCGATTCACGCGGCGCTGCAGGTCCTGCCGGATCTCGTCTAGCCTGAACTCCTTGATCACGGTCTCATCGGTGCGGAAGTATGGCGTGTACTCGGACATGTGACGCGTCGACTCGGTGACGAAGTAGCCGAACTGTTTCATCACCTCAAACCTGACCGTGTCCCTGGCGAAGATCTCAGGATTGTTCATCGCCTCGACAAGCTGCGGATACGCGTCCTGACCATCACGCTCAAAGCGCATAAACCAGGCCAGGTGATTGATGCCCGCAACCCACGCGGTGACCGACTCGCGTGGTGCTCCGATGTATTCAGCGAGGTCGTCGGTGGTGCGCTGCACACTGTGGCAAAGACCGACGTTCGGCACGTTCGTCATGTCGTTGATTGCCCAGCATGCGATGGCCATCGGGTTCGTGTAGTTCAGCAGCCAGGCGTTGGGCGCGACGTCCTCGATGTCATAGCAGATGTCGAGCAGCACCGGCACGGTGCGTAGCGCTTTGAAGACGCCGCCGGGACCGACCGTGTCACCGACAGACTGGTCGACGCCGTAGCTGAGCGGAATGCCGATGTCCTTGTCATAGTCGTCACCCACCCGAATCGTGGTCAGGACGTAGTCGGCGCCTTCCAACGACTCACGCCGATCGGACGTGGTTTCGACCTTGATGTTGGTGCCGGCGTCGTGCATCAGCTTCGTTGCGAAGCGCTGGATTACGTCGAGCCGATCCTCGTCGACGTCCATCAGCGAAACCGTTGCGTCTGAAAGTTCAGGAACACACGAGACATCTTGTAGTAGACGGCGAGCGAACACGACGCTCCCGGCGCCGATCAGCGAGATCTTTGGTGATGACACTCAGCGCTCCTGTTCAGGGGACGACTCCGCGGCTCTGGCAAACGAGGCCGCAGCGTCTCAGTACTGTTTGCTCTTGTCAACGACGTTGATGAGCGGCTGGCCCGCGATGTATCGCCCCAGGTTTTCTTCGAAGATCTCGAAGGTGCGCCTGTCGAGCATGATCTGCTCAGCATTGCCTGCGATGTGCGGGGTGATGATCAGGTTCGGCGCGCCCCAGAGTTCGCTGTCGGCAGGCAGTGGCTCGGGGTTGACGCTGTCTACGGCCGCTCCGGCGATGGTGCCGTTTCGTAGCGCGTCCGCCAGTGCGGAGTTGTCGAAGACGCGACCCCGGGATGTGACCACAAGGCGTGCAGACCTGCGCATCAGTTCGAATTCACGTTTGCCGAGCATGTTGGCGCTAGCTGGCGAATATGGAGCAGTGACCACAACGTAGTCCGATTCGCTTAGTAGGTCGTCAAGCCTGTCGAGCGTCCACACGAACTCGACTATCGGGTCGGCGTCAACGGGCTCACGATCCACAGCGATGACGTTCATGCCCATCGCCTTGCAGCGCCATGCGGTCTCACGTCCAGATTTGCCCAGTCCGACGATACCCACGGTCTTGTCACCGAGGTACTCGACGCACTCAAGCGCGCCGTCCTGGTCCCATCGGCTATTCGTTTTGTCGTCGAAGAAGCGTGGGAACTGGCGAGCGAGCGCGAACATCATGGCGAGGGCGTGTTCGCCGATCATCGGAGCTCCAGCGCCGCGGGCGTTCGTGACGATGACATCGCTATCGGCGACCTGTGGCACCGGGGCGAAGAGGCCTTCCATGCCGGCGTCCAGCGTCTGTATCCACTTCAGGTCGGCGGCCGAATCGAACTGGTCGCTTGTCGGATATCCGAACAGCACTTCGGCGTCACGGATATGTACGCTGGCACCTTCATCGGAGGACGAAACTACGAGCTCGATTTCTGGATGACGCTGCGCGAGGGCATCGCAGAACTGCGCCGCCCAGTCTGGAAGAACAAGGACCTTCATTCGATGCACCTTCTCAGAGTTGAAGACTTCTGGCGTGAGGCCGACTCGTCACGTGCTGCGGTCAGACGGAGTCGGCAAGGTCGATAGCGGTCTCGACCAGCAACTCACCGGCTTCCGCGCTGAACGGGCTGGTTGTTGTGCCATAGAAACGACGAAAGCGCTTCATGTCAACAAGCTGGTCGATAGGTATTCCGAGCAACTCGGTATACGGCCTGCGCGTGGAGATGTACCCGACATACTCTGAGCTGTAGCTGGCAACCCATGGGCGCTCGCCAGACACTCCCTCTTTGATCGCCTGCCCCAGTTCGTTGAACATCTCGCCCGGGTGTGCGCTGATTACGAGGTCGCCAACACGGAGCGCCTGCACTTCGATTTCTACCGGTGGCAGCTCCTGGTTCTGGGCAAGCTTCAGTTCATTGGCTCCGTTGCCGTACAGCTCGGGATGAAGCTCTGCCGCGTTGGCGGTTGTTGTGCCCTCGGGCCAAACGTCACCGCTGTATGGGCCGAGTTTCTGCGAAAGTTCGTCATGCAGCTTCTGGGCAGTTTGGACGCTCCACACGACCCTTCGTCTTGGAAGTTCAAGCGGTGTTACTGCGGCTGCGAGACTCACGTCACTCGTGACTTCGATCTGTACCGATGCGCGCAGTGCCTGCCGAGCTATCGCCTCACCGAATTTCGCGGTGTCCTCGTGCGTGTGAAGATGCTCCGACTCGAGATTGCCGAACCACCAGTCGTACGGATGGATATCGCCAGCAGCGCCCTGCAGATGAATAGCGACTGCGCCGGGTTCGATGTCCTCTATCGTCGAGCAGAGTTCACCTGAGTAATCAGCCGACCACTCAAGGTACTGGCCGCCATCGCAGACTCCGTGGGCGGCGAAGTTCACGACACGGGCGATGGGCGCTCCATCCGGCTCATCAACTCGCAGGACTCCCACTTCATCGTCAACCGGCTGATCGCGGTACTGGCGGTTGACTGTCCATCCCTTGAGGTTGCTGCTGGCGTGCCCGGCTTCCGCGGGCCGCATCGCCTGGCTCGCTTCAAAGACGGTCCCCGCGACCAGGTCGGCGAGGTAGGCAGCATAGGTCTGCCATTCAGGAGGCACACCAAGCAGGATGTCGGGCGCAGTGTGGTTGTGGGTTGAGTTGACGAGCAGGTGTTCCAATGGAATTCCGGCGAGACCGCTGACCTGCCGCTGGATCTCCTGCATCACGCTCAGCGGTATGCCGCAGACATCCATCGAGACAATGGCCAGCCGTGTGTCACCGTCATCGAGAACCAGCGCACGGGAGAACAGGTCCTGGAAGACGCCCGTCGACCGTCCCTGACGCAGTCCCCACTGACCCATGCGGTATCCAACAGGTGGCGTGATGACGGTCTTCGCTGTGCCGGCTGTCAGAACTGCCATTGCCCTGCTCTCATTACGCGAACTGTCATTGGATACCTGCCAGTCGAGCGACCTCCAGGGTGTCCAACTCAAGGTCGACATCAAGTTCTTCACCGGTCTCGGGTGGATGCCCGGCGACATTGGTGGAGACGATGGCACGAGATCGCGGCATGGCTTTGCGTAGATGCCTTGCGAACACTGAAGGCTGAGGTCTGTCGAGACCGATGCACGCGAGGTTCCCAATGCGCAACACGCGCACACCAAGATCGTCGTCGGACGCGACCTCGACAGAGACATTCCGCCGGTGCTCGACGTTGTTGGCAACGGTCGACGCCTGGGTGGCGAGTAGAAGCCCGAGAGCCTGAACGTCCTGTGCGTTGCGGCTGGTATGGGACCGGTTCTGGTTGTCGCGCCACCAGTTGTACGGCCTCACATCAGCGTCTGATCCGCGAGCAAACGCAGCGATGCCGCGTCCCGCCTGTTCCAGCGCCCAGCTTGCATACGCTGGAAAATCCCCGGTCCAGCGACCGTCATCCCCACGGATAACCGCGGGACACGAGAAGGAAAACAGCTGCGCGATGTTCTCTCCTTGAGCCGTCGCGATTGAACAGACGTTGACTGCGTTGTCGGCCTCTTCTCCCGGACCGGCGACTCCTGTGGTCACATCGGTCAGTTGACCGGCGTTCGCGCCGATCGCCGCTGGATGCATGTTATTGGCTGCATGTGCGGCGGCACCGCCGCAGACCTGCGGTAGGTATGAGAGATAATGCTCGTAGGCATCCCGTTGTGGAGCATCGACCCACGTCGGTGGCGAGGTGGCATTTCCGGTGCATGTGACCCAAACGAACGGTGCGTGCGTCCCCGCTGACTTCGCCACTTCGGAACGAATCTCTGACTGCAGTTGTGGATCAATGCCCCAGACATCCAGCGAACAGATCGCTACTCGACGGCCTTCGGCATCGAATACCAGCACCCGGACCAGCAGGTCGTCATCGATGCCAGTCGTTGGGGTCGAGCCGAACTCCAGGTTGGTCACTTCGAAGCCGACTGGCGGAGTGATCGGCGCCCTACCCGCTCCTGCGCGCAGCAACCCATCATCGCCTGGCCTGGAATCGGGACTGGCCTCCTGTGGCAACCGCTACTCCCAGTTCTTGTAGGTGCCGGGACCGGTCTTGCGCGCCATCTGCACCTGCACACCGTCAGGGTCGTAGCAATTTGAGATCGTTCGCCCGGATTGCTGGTTCTCGAATGGCTCAAAGAGGAACTCGACGCCGCCCAGCATCTGTATCTCTTTGGTCGCGTCGACCGGGTCTTCTACGGCGAACGAAATGTGGTCGATGCCGGTCTGCTGGCCTTCTTCCGCCTGGTGGAGCTCAATACGGACAGGATGTTCTTCGTCGTTGTTGAACATGAAGACGGTTGTGCCGTTTTCGATCGTGCCTTCAGGTGACATGCCGAACTTGCGGTAGAACTCGACAGATGCCGAGAGGTCGCTGACCACGATGTCGATGTGGTCAACTCCGAGAAATCTCATCTGCGTCTCCTGAGGGTGATCGTGTGGGTGCGAAAGCCCGCGACAGCGGCCGACGGTGACCGATGATACTCTGCGCACCGCTCACAGTCCGCCTGTTTCGCCTGCGACTGTCGGGTGCAAACGATCCACCGAGCGAAGGAACAGCCAATGTCAGACACGATAGAGATACTTGCCGATGAGTTCGAGGCTCTCTTAAGCAGCAGTCGTGAGCTGACTCAGGTGGCGACGGGAATGGCGTTCAGCGAGGGGACGCACTGGGTTGCGGACGGCGAATTCCTGGTGTGGAGCGATATCCCGAACAACCGGATCATGCGATGGTCCGAGTCTGAGGGAGCCTCAGTCTTCAGGCAGCCGTGTGGCAATACCAACGGGCATACAACGGACCTCGAGGGAAGAATCCTCTCCTGCGAGACGAGCGGCCGCAGGGTCAGCAGGACGGAGGCGGATGGCAGCGTTGTCACACTGGCGGATCGCTATCGGGGAGGCAGGCTCACCTCGCCGAACGACATTGTGGTGAAGTCTGACGGCTCGGTCTGGTTTACGGATCCCGACTATGGCGCACTGCACCCCGAGCTTGGACACGGCAAAGGGCCTGAGCAGGACCGCAACCGGCTCTACCGGTTCGTGCCTGAGACCGGCGAACTGACCTCTCCTTGCGAAGAGTTCGATAAGCCGAATGGCATCGCGTTCTCGCCGGACGAAAGTGTCCTGTACGTCGGCGACACCGGGCGCACGCACGGCGAGTTTCGAGCACACAGGGTGATGGCGTTCGATGTGAGCGGCAGCGAGTTGAGCAACCCGAGGGTTTTCGCCGAGATCGACCCGTGGGTGCCCGACGGAATGCGCGTCGACGTCAACGGAAATCTGTTCGTCAGCGCAGGTGATGGGATCCAGTGTCTTAATCCGTCGGGCGACCTGATCGGGAAGATACACACTCCGGAGGTGGCGGCAAACTGCTCGTTCGGCATGTCAGACAGGCAGACGCTGTTTATCGCCGCCACGAGTTCAGTCTGGAGCATTGAGCTAAACACTGCCGGAGCGCAGAGACCGACCGGATGATTCGCATCGAATCGACCATCAGATGTATCGAGCAAACAGGAATGAATGATGACCGCTGAAGACAGGACATGGCCGGACAGGAATGAGTACAGGCCCGCGGCCGAGGTGAAATCAGGCTTCGAGTCGCTGGACCCGGCGTTTGATGCTCTCACCGGAGAAAACCCGGTGTTGGAGAAGCACTGGACCGGAGCTGAGTGGTCGGAGGGGCCAGTGTTTGTGCCGTCTCTCAACTCGCTCATCTGGTCGGACATTCCTAACAACCGAATGCTGAGGTTCGACGCAGGGAGTGGTGAGACGACCGTATTCAGGGAACCATCGAACTACACGAACGGCCACACCCTGGATCGGGAAGGACGCATCGTCAGCTGCGAACATCAGGCGCACCGCATCTCCCGTACAGAGGCCGATGGCAGTGTGACTGCGCTTGTTGATCGATACGAAGGCAAGCGGCTCAACTCGCCGAACGATCTTGTTGTGAAGTCTGACGGAACGATCTGGTTTACTGATCCGCCGTACGGGATCCTGAGCGATCGCGAAGGCTCGCAGCGGGAGTCGGAGGTTGGCGCGAACTACGTGTATCGCTTCGACCCTGATTCGGAAGAGTTAAGCATTGCGAGCAGCGATTTTGACCGGCCAAACGGCATAGCGTTCTCTCCTGACGAGAGCATTCTGTACGTGGCCGATTCAGGCGAGCCGCGGCAGATTTTCGCTCTTGATGTCGGCGACGATGGTCGAACACTTTCGAACTTCAGGCCGTTTGCGGTGGTGCGTCCCGGAATCGCCGATGGGTTCCGTTGTGACGAGCACGGCAATGTGTGGTCGAGCGCGCACGACGGCGTGCACTGCATCACTCCTGAGGGCAAAACGATAGGCAAGATCTTCGTGCCGGAGCAGCGGACGGCAAACTGCTGCTGGGGCGGCCCCGACTGGAACCGGCTTTACATCGCCGGAGACACGTCACTGTATTCAGTACAACTCGCAGTGACTGGCGCACATCGTCCGGGTTAAGCCGCAGACGCGAAAACGCCCGGCCTCTGCATAGCCGGGTGTCCTCCGAAGTTATCTCAGGGTTATGCGCGGGCGGCCGAGATGCTGAGCCAGCGCCTGGGAATGGTCTGGATTTCGCGTTCCTCGAAGACCTGGTGCAGCCCTTTCTGGAGAGCCTGACGACCAGCGTCAAGTGGAACTCCGGGCATGACGCCTTCAATCCAGTCTCTGAACCCGCTGATGTGGAACCAGCCGGATTCGGGCACATCGATGTCGGCGACCTCTGACTTGACGATGCGGAAGCCGGACTCCTCAAGCAGGGATTCGTACTCATCAGCCGTCAAGTGCTGCCGCGACTCAACTTTCTGGGCCGAGTCGGGCATCAGGCCGTGTTCACGTTTGAGGATGCGGAGTGACCGCATAAGCCAACGCCGGAAGAACTCTTCGCTGGCGGGCGGGTGTGAGCCATCGAAGAAAGATGTGTTGATTGCCAGGATGCCGTTCGGGGACAGCTTCTCCCTGATCTGACTGAGAAGCGTCTTCTTGTCAGGCACATAGTGAATGGAGTTGCAGTACACAACGGCATCGACGTCGCCGTTGATCGCCGTCCTCAGGTTCTGGACTGGCGACTGGACGAACCGGACCACTGCGTCCTTACGTCCGCCCAGTTCGGTTACGGCATCGCGCAGAGCGGATGCTGAATGATCGACGGCGAAGATGACCGTTTCCTTCGCCGACTGCAGTCGCTCGAGAATGAGCTTCGTGACGCCACCCGTGCCGCATCCGAGATCAATGATGCGTCGCTGCCGCCCGACCTCCGCTAGGTCAAGCAATCTCGCATTGACCTGCTTATAGAAGGGCAAGTTAGAGAAGGCGCTAAACGAGAAGTCTTCGGCCTGTTCGATGTTCTCGGTCAATCTGGAGCCTCGCTAACAGTGTGCGGGCAGGTCCCGGTACACATAGCTGGTTGCCGCGTGCATCACGTAGGGTAGAACCATGCGATTTTACCAGACTGCTGCTTATCGAACGTGCAGGCTACTTGAGCATGGTTGGACGGCACGTTGATTCGCCGGTGCCGAAGAAGCGCTCTGTTTTCGATCTCTTTGCTTGCGGCTCTGGCTGTTTTCACCGCGTGCGGAGAGAAAGATAACGACGTCCCGTTGATCTTCGCCGCTGCTTCGCTGGCTGATGTTCTGACTGAAGCCGGTGAACTGTACGAGGCGGAGACTGGCAGGAGGGTTGAGTTCAGTTTTGGCGGTTCGACAGCTCTGTCAAACCAGATCGCCAGGCTGAATGCGCCGGCTGATGGAGCGATTCTCGCCGGCGATGGCCCGCTCAGGACCTTGATAGAAGCTGGTTCTGTAGAAGGGTCGGATGCGGTGACTGTCGCACGCAATTCGCTGGTGGTCGTGAGCGAAGATGACGTGTCGCTCGGCTCTCTGAGCGAGCTTGCCGAGTCCAGCGCTCAGGTAGCAATAGCCGACCCGGAGCTGGCGCCGGCTGGTGACTACGCAAGGCAGGCGCTCATCTCCGCAGGCGCGTGGGAGGAAGTCAGCGACCGCATTGTGCCGACACTGGATGTCCGGGCTGCGTTGGCCGCTGTTGGTTCGGGAAGCGTTGAGTTTGCCATCGTGTACTCAACGGACGCGCTGTCTGAGGCCGACGTGAATCTGGTGCTGACGGTTGATCAGTCGTTGCACCAACCAATCATGTATCCGGCCGCAGCAATATCAGGGTCATCTCGCGCTGATGCTATGGATGACTTCGTGAGCTTCCTACGCAGTCCAGACGGTGAAGCGGTGTTCGAGCGCCATGGCTTTCTTGTCGACTGACCGACCCGGTTCTTTCTCGTCGCACAATTCAACCGGTTGATGTCGCCGGTAGACTGGGCGGCCAATGAATTCGGACCTTTCGATAGTTCTCCTGTCTCTTCAGATCGCAGGCCTGGCGATGGCGCTGGTAATCCCGCTCGGCATCGCGACCGCGTGGCTGCTGGCGAGAAGAAACTTTCGCGGCAAGTTCATTCTCGAGGCTGCGACCACGCTGCCTCTCGCGTTGCCTCCGGTGCTCGTCGGGTTCGTTCTGCTCTGGGCAACCGGCGGCAACAGCTGGCCGGGACGTGCGGTCAACTCGCTGTTCGGAGTGGACATCGTGTTCACGTGGGTGGCTGCGGCGATAGCGGCCGCGGTCGTCGCGTTCCCGCTCAGCGTGCGCGCATTCACATCTGCCATCGCTGGAGTCGACAGTCGGCTCGAGGTTGCGGCGCGCGGCCTCGGCGCCGGGCCACTGCGAGTCTTCTTCACCATCACGTTGCCCCTCGCATACCGAGGCGTACTCGCCGGCGTGCTGCTCGGCTTCGTGCGGGCATTCTCGGAGTTCGGGGCGACGATTGTCATTGCAGGCAACATTCCTGGGCGCACGCAGACTGTTCCCTCTGCCATCTTTACGCGCATCTCGACAGGTGACGACGCGGCGGTGTGGAGGCTGGCGATAGTCTCAGTAGTGATTGCCATTGCGGCATTGGGAGCACACAACTACCTCCTACGGCGATCAGGTGACGAGTCGAGAGGGGCATCGCGATGATGCCCGAAGCAGCGGGACTGCCGACATTAACGGGCGATAGCGAGCCCGTTCTTGAGTTCGATTTAAGAGTCGACCGAGCGGACTTCTCACTACAGGCGGCTGGTCAGTTTGGTCCCGGGATCACGGCGGTCTTCGGTCCTTCCGGCGCAGGCAAGTCAACGTTGCTTGGGGCGATTGCCGGCAGTGTTTCACCTGCATCGGGGCACATCGCGCTGTTCGATCGAATGCTCTATTCGTCCGCGCACAACGTGAATCTCTCGCCAGAGCGGCGGCGCGTCGGGTTCGTTTACCAGGATGCAGCGCTGTTTCCCCATATGTCGGTGCAAAGCAACATCGAATACGGCTACCGGCTGACCCCGAGCGACCGACGTCGCCTCAAGCCAAACGATCTTGCAGATCTGCTGGCGATCTCCCACCTGTTGCAGCGAAGACCGGCTGAGCTTTCAGGTGGCGAAAAGCAGCGTGTGGCGCTGGCGAGGACACTGGCGACTTCACCGGAACTGCTGCTGCTGGACGAGCCGATGTCAGCGCTCGATATCCGTCTGCGCGGGATTGTGATCGGCTACCTCAGACTCGTGCACCGAGAGCTGGCGATGCCGATGGTCTATGTGTCGCACTCGATATCCGAGGTGTTGGCGATAGCTGATGCGGCGATGGTGCTGGACAACGGCAGAGTCACAGCTTTCGACGCCCCGCGCAGATTGCTGAACCGAGTTTCAGTGGGCGAGAACGACGCCTCAGATTTCGCCGTGGACAACATCCTCGAAGGCCAGATCGTCGAGTCTCACACGAGCGGAGCAGCGGGAAAAGTGCGCATCGGCAGCGCCCTGATTACAGCACCGACTGGCCATCGCGAGTTTGGCGAAAAGGTGGTTGTAGCGATCGGCTCGCAGGAGATCATTGTTGCCACTGAGCGCCCGTCTGGCATTAGCGCACGCAATGTTCTTGGCGGTGCAATCAAGTCGATAGACGGCGATGGACCGACCCGAATCGTGACGGTGGATTGCGGCGCGGATCTCATGGCTGAGGTCACTGCTGCCGCGATAGTGGAGCTGGGGTTGGAGACTGGAAAACAGGTCTACCTGGTCGTCAAGTCGAGCAGCATCACGGTCATGGATGCATTTCGTGACCAATCCGCTACCGGCGCTCGTTAATCGAACGAAGTCGGCCAACCTCGCATTGATCGGTAACTCATCGGTTACACGTAAGCGGATAGCCTGATACGCGTCCTAGCCTTCATGCGAGTTCGGGGCAGCCCTTCAGATGCCGCCAAACTGCGGCCCCAATAATTGGGACGGTAGCGGTTGCCGAGCCGTCTAGTAGCTGATCGCCCCTCTGCCGATGGAATCCGAAGCGAACCTCCTGCAAGATTTCGCCATCATCATGGCGGTCGCGGGCGCGTCCGTGGTCGTTATGCGGCGCTTGAAGCAACCTTCGATTCTCGGCTACATCCTTGCCGGTGTCCTGGTAGGGCCATTCACCTTCGACAACCCGATCGTTGCGGACGTCGAGACGATTCGCCGCTTAGCTGACGTCGGTCTTGTCCTTCTTCTTTTTGGCCTGGGACTCGAGTTCGGCTGGGAGAGAATCCGGCAGGTTGGATTCAAGGTGCTGTTTATTGGCGCACTCGAGATCACCTTTCTCATCGCGCTTGGTTTCCAGATCGGCGTAGCGCTCGGCTGGACAGACACCGAAGCGATCTTCCTGGGCGCAGCCATATCGATCAGTTCATCGGCCGTCCTGATCAAGATGCTTGGTGATTCAGGCGAGTTGCTTTCGACGCGTGGACGGCTGATCGTCGGCATTCTCGTTGTTGAAGACTTCGCCGCGGTGATCCTGCTCAGCATTCTCTCCGGTGTGGCAACTGGAGGAACGGCCAACGCGGGTGAGATCGGTCTGATCGCAGGCAAGCTTGCGCTGTTCACAGGTGCCGCCCTCGTTGCGGGAGCGCTGGTTGTGCCGCGGCTGATCGATGTAATCGCGAGAACGAAGTCCAGCGAAACATTGCTGGTCGCGGCATTGGCGCTGGCGTTCGGCCTCGCGCTTGTGGCTGACCTTCTCGGAATCTCCGCCGCTGCGGGAGCATTCCTGATCGGCGCAGTGCTTGGAGACACGAAGCACGCCCATCTGATCAGCGAAAAGATGCAACCAGTAAGAGATATGTTCGGCGCACTGTTCTTCGTATCTGTCGGAATGCTTGTTGATATTCACCAGATCAGCGCGTTCCTCGGCCCTGCGCTGATCATCGCCGGGGTGTTCATTGCCGGAAAGGTGATCGCGAACACGGTCGGCGTCTTCGTGTCAGGAACGAACGGAACAGACTCGCTGAAGGTCGGCATGGGCATGCCGCAGTCAGGCGAGTTCTCGCTGGCGATGGTCAAGGTCGGTGCTGACCACGGCGTCATTGGCCCGTTCCTCTACCCGGTGATCGCGGTGGTCACGGCAATCACATCGGTGCTGTATCCGATCTTCTACCGGTCGTCGGAAGGGGTTTCTGGCTTCCTGAAACGATGGTCACCAAGGGTCGTCACTACCTACGTGAACAGCCTTGGTGATTGGCTGGCTGCGTTCCAGAAATCATTCGAATTCAACAGCCCGTCTGCAAAGGAGATTCAGCGTTCGGGCAGGGTGATGATCGTTAACCTGGCGCTGATGGCGATACTGATCGGCGTCGGCACGTTCATCCTGAGGTTCTCCGATGATCTCGGAGCGTTTGTTGGGGTTTCTGAAAGCGTCATCGGCCTGGTGATCAGCGCAACCGTTCTTGCGCTCAGCATCCCGTCTGGAGTGGTCCTGTGGCGCGAGTCGCGCCGGCTTGCTGACCTGCTTACGGCCTCGGCGTTCAGGCCCCGGACCGCCGACTCCCACAGGTGGCGCACGGAGGAGGTGCGCCTGCTTCTGCGAGACTCAATGCTGGCGCTTTCTGCGATCATGCTGGGTGTCTGGGCTGTGCCGCTCCTGAGCCAGTTGCTGGCGCTGGGTGAGTTCTCAGTGCCGATTCCAGTCATCTTCCTCGCGGGAATTGCGTTCGTGCTTGGCCGCAGCGTGCTCAAGGTGCATTCTGCACTTGCGGGAACTTTGGAGCGAACGATCCTGGGTCCTGTCGATCCGGACTTGAGCGATGACTCCGGCCGACCGAACCCGGTCGTTGCAGAAAGAACTCCCGCGGCAAGTCCGATTCAAAGGAGCACAGCCGCAGGCAGGAGCGCGCAGGTTCCTATGGATAGCGCCCCTTCGCGCTCAACCGAAGAACCGGCGACGCCAAGCCCAATCTTCCCAACGCCAGAACCTGCCACTGGTGTTCCGGTCAAGCCTCTTCGGCCTCAGCGCGAGAGGAAACCAGCGGTTGACCTGCGTTCGACGCAGACCAAAGAGACCGACGCGGAAGCAGACCCGCCACTGTCGAACGCGGTCTAGTCAATTCGACTACCCACGCCGACTTGATCTGGTGATAACGTGTCGCACCATTCGTCGCGACACCGATACGTCACGCCCTGCAGCATTCGATCAGCCCCGGAGGAGAAGTCCACATGCCACTGCACCCGCAGGTAGTTGAGATGATGGCGAAGACCGCGGAACTTGGTCTTTCGCCGACAAACGAGGGCACTCCGGAAGAGGCGCGCAGGAACTCGATCATCACCAGAGAGTTCACGGCCAAGCTGACAACCCCAGAACCGGTCGACTCGATCGAAGAGCGGACAATCCCCGGATCCGCCGGTGAGATTCCGGTCAGGATCTACAGGCCGAATGCTGAGGGAGTTCGGCCGCTCATCATGCTGTACCACGGCGGCGGCTGGGTGGTCGGAGACCTAGAGACTGAGGACGCTGCCTGCAGAGGGCTGTGCAACAGAGTTGGCGCAGTTGTCGTATCGGTCGACTACCGGCTTGCGCCCGAGACACGTTACCCGGGCGCGGTCGAGGATTGCTACGCAGCGACCGTGTGGGCTGTCGAGCACGCCGACGAGCTTGGGGTTGACCCATCACGGGTCGCAACATCGGGCACGTCCGCAGGCGGGAACCTCTCGGGCGCTGTGGCGATGATGGCGCGAGACCGCGGTGGGCCGTCGATTGCGCATCAGGTGCTGTTCTGCCCTGTCATCGACGCCGAATTCGACCGCCCGTCGTACATAGCGAACGCCACCGACTACGGCCTGACGCGCGACAGCATGCTCTGGTTCTGGGACCACTACACGGGTACCGGCGACGATCGCTACCAGCCATACGTTTCGTTGATCCGTGCTGAAGATCTTTCAGGGCTTCCTGATGCCACGGTAATCGCGGCCGAGTACGACCCGCTCCTCGACGAGGCGGTCGCCTATGGCGAGGCGCTCAAGGCCGCGGGCGTCAAGACTCGCTGCACCGTCTACGAGGGAATGGTGCACGGCTTCAACGGCCGCGTCGGTATCTACGACGCAGCGGACGATGCGTTGGACGAGGCGGCCGCTGGAATCAAGGAAAGTTTCGGCATCTAGGCAGGACGCAGCCGCTCCTGTCCTGTCGGGCAGATGTCGATCAGACAGCACCGGTCGCGCAACCTGGAGAGCGGCTCGTGCAGGTCCTTGCTCCGTGCCCATCGATAACCGCATGGAACTCATTGAACAGGGGCGTATCGGCTGGCAGTCGCTCCTCGAACAGCCGCTTGTAGTCCGAGTACTTCTTTCCGTCTACTTGCCATCCGAGTCGATCAACCAGCCTGGTCGTGTAACGGTCAATGACAAAGGTCGGCAACTCCGCCGCATAGAGCACGATGTCGTCGGCAGTCTCCTCACCGATTCCCCAGATATCTAGCAGCAGCGATCGAAGTTCGGGCACAGAGCGGTCGAACATCGCATCAAGATTTCCATCGAACTCATCTTCGACGGTTGCTGCGAAGGTCTTCAGCTTACGCGCCTTTGTGTTGTAGTAACCCGAAGGCCTGATGACCGCGGCAAGTTCAGACTCGCCAACCTCGTGCAGCGCGGGGAAACTCCAGTAGCCCTGTTCCCGCATCTGCGCGAGCGAGCGTTCAGCATTCCTCCACTGGGTGTTCTGGGTGAGGATTGCACCACAGATGACTTCGAACCGACCGCCGCCGCCAGTGGTCGGCCACCAGTTGCGAGGCCCGTACTGTGCGAACAGTCGCTCATACAGGTCATGAACCTGAGCTGCAGTCGGCGTTGTGCTAGATACTTGGCTCAATGATCCGGACTCGTATGGCGAATTCGTTCGACGTAACCCGGCGAAAGATCAGCTGCGTTCTGTGAGACAATAATGTCAGGACTCATAACGACAATCATCAGCGAGATTCATGGACTCCTTCGCATCAAGACTCGACGAGGTAGCAGCACGTAAGAAGACCCTGGTCTGCGTTGGTCTTGACCCGGATCCGCGTCGAATGCCGATCGACGATGTAGCCGAGTTCAACAAACGGATTGTCGACGCCACTCACCCACTTGTCGCGGCCTACAAACCCCAACTCGCCTACTACGAAGCTCTCGGCATCGACGGCTTGAAGGCACTTGAAGTGACAATTCGGCATATCCGCGATGTCGCTCCAGACGTGATGATTGTCGGGGATGGCAAACGCGGCGACATGGGGCCTACCGCGACCGCTTATGCGACGGCGATGTTCGATGTTTGGGACTTCGATGCCGCCACGGTCAACGCCTACCAGGGCTCGGATACTGTCGAGCCTTTCCTACAGCACCCCGGCCGCGGAGTCTTCATACTCTGCCGCACCTCCAACCCGAGTTCTCGAGATTTCCAGGACCTGCGAATAGATGAGGAAGAGAAACCGCAACTTTTTGAGAAGGTCGCCGAGGCTGCAGAGCGCTGGGACATCGGTGGGAACATTGGGCTCGTAGTCGGCGCAACTTTCCCGATGGAGTTGAGACTGCTTAGAGCGGAACACCAGACGATGCCATTCCTGGTTCCTGGCGTGGGCGCACAAGGTGGCGATGTGATCAAGGCGGTGAAGGCAGGAGTGGATGGGAACGGCCGAGGCATGCTCATCAACTCGAGCCGGGGAATCATCTACGCGTCTGACCACGAGAAGGACTATCCGAGATACGCCAAGATCGCCTGCAGCTCACTGCAGCGCCAGATCAACCATGCGCTTGAGGCTGTTCCAGGCTCTGCGTTATGACGCCCGCCGACGGTGACACGCGCACTCCATTTGCCGTCGGCGACCGTATCATCATGAAGAAGGCGCATCCGTGTGGCGGAAGCGAATGGAGCGTATATCGCATCGGAGCGGACATAGGAGTGAGGTGCGAGAACTGTGATCGGCGAGTGATGCTGGCGAGGCGTGACCTAGAACGGCGCACGAAACAGCATTTACCGCAAGTGGGGTAATCACCGCGCAGCGAGTGCAGGCAAACAAGCACAGTTTCGTGGTTGTCAGCTTCGTTGACTGAGAGGTATGCCGGGAATAAGGTGATTGAACTCGTACTCCGAGCAGATTGAACGATCTGTCTGAGATCCCCGGAAAGGCTGCTCCCAATGAACGAGATGGAAATAGACAGCATCCGCGTCAGTCTGGAGAACTACCAGCGCGTTGTGATCCTTAAGCAGAAGGCGGGTGACAAGTACCTGCTGATCTGGATTGGAACACACGAGGCTGAGGCGATCGCTGTACGCCTGCAAGAGGTCCAGGTTCCTCGACCTCTCACGCACGACCTGCTTCACAACTCCATCAAGGAGCTGGGCGGAGCAATCGAGAAGGTCACCATCTCGGGCCTGGAGAACGACACCTACTTTGCCCGCATCGGAGTTCGAATGGGTGAGAAGTCGGTCGACATTGACTCACGCCCTTCCGACGCGCTTGCGGTTGCAGTTCGCGCCAAGGTCCCGATCTTCGTTGAAGACGAGGTGATGGAGAAGGCCGGCCTACTGCTGGACAAAGAGACCGGAAACGCTATTGTCGGCACCGAGGGTGTCTCGACCGCCGAAGCTTCCGGCCACCGCGAACACCGAGCGCCTGTTGGCAAGGAAGAGATGAAAAAGCTCTCTGCCTTCCAGGAATTCATCGAGTCGATGGACATGGGCGGGCTTGGTGGCGACGAGGGCGAGGCAACAGGCAGTTAGGTCTGCTGGTCCGCGGAGCCTTCGGGCGTGTTGGTCGCTCCTTTAAGCCGTTTTCCGCTGGTTCTCTCTTACCGATTGCTCCCGAATCTGACGTTTTCGCTAGTACTACTCGCACGTTGGCCGACTTTGAGCAGTCAAACGAGGGCTGCTAAAATGTAAGCTGTTGCCGATTCGTCTAGTGGTAGGACATCAGACTCTGAATCTGAGAGCCTAGGTTCGAATCCTAGATCGGCAGCCAAATTGACATCAAACTGAGAAGACCGCCCTCCACCAGGGGCGGTCTTTTTGCTTTGGTCACGGATTTGGTCATAAAGATACCTCGGCGCGGTCCGATTGACTGGCGAAGTCTCGTCCCGAAGAAACCGGCAAGAGAGGTGAGAGACGAATCATGGTTTGGCGAACTCTTCCCTCCCGATTGTGCGATGACAGATACCTGCCAGCGCCCATCTGTGTCGGTGATCTGCGGGCACCGGAATAGCGGGGAGTCGGCGCTAGTTATCCGCCTCCAAGAACTCCTATGACTGAAAACAGATCCGTACACGGTCGAACTCCCGGACTGAGCATTGAAACTACTACCGAACTTAGTATGCGGTCGAGGGGTTGCCCGACGGTTGCATGGCTTACGTTCCGGAGCCCTACCGGTTGTTCCACGCCAGGAGTCGAGAGTCATCGCAGGCCCAGCTTGTCAGCGGCTTGATCAACCTTTCCAGGCATCGCAACCAGTCGCTGGTGTTCGACGTCCAAAACGCATACCAACTGGATCGCAACATCCTCTCCGAGATCGATCTGTTGCCAATCAAGGAGCCTGCCCCACTCGGGAGCGATTCGAACGCCCTCAGTTCAGGCGCTACTTTGACGAAGCAAGGGGACCGTTCTCGGCAATGAATCGCAGCCATCGCAAGCGCGCTGTCTACGTGGTTGCTCCAAATGAGGGAATTGCGGGCAAGATCTCGGAGAACCGGCTTCCGAACTTCTGGCTGAAGCAACTCTCGACGGTATTCGGCCAAGCTCTGGGCGCTCCGCAGTCTCAGCGCCGACTCCCAGAAAGACAGCTGGTCGAAGAACTCAGGCAGTCGTCAACGAACGAAGAGAAAAGGCGAATAGCATGCCCCGAGCCGGCTTCAGCTACGGTGAGATCGGATCCGCTCTAGGTGTTTCTAAAACCCAGGCGTTCAAGTACTGCAATGGACCTTAGATAGCTGTCACCGAACCAACCCCTCAGCCAGATTGGCCAGCCTGGCTAGAATGGGATACGCACAATCAATGAGACCGAATCGCACAATATTTGTATTGTGTCGGATTCCTTAATTCCATGCTAAGAATCAGAAGTAACAATGATTTCTTGACCACTCGAAAGCAAATAAAAGTGTACGTGACATTGAAGATTCGTCGACATAATATGATCGATCATTGCCAGACACCAAACGATAAAGGAGATGAAGAATTGGCACCATACGCCCTTCCGAACCGGCCGCCTCCTCGTATGTCCGCTAACACGGGCGCCGATCTTTTCATGAGCGCCGAGGGCTTTCTTGATGCAATCGAAACCCACCTCAAGGACGATTCGCGAAAGCCTGCCGGCATAATCGTGCAAACCAAGGTTGGGTGCCCGTCACAGGGGTGTTCCTGGCTCTACTCAACATGCATTTGCCTCGATGATCTATAGGTCGGCAAAGCACATTGCAATATCAGACGGCGTGCGAACCGTGTCTTGGCGGCAGCACGCCGTCATCGCGAGTATTTGTGTCACGGACCGATTTCGCGCCGATACGATGCTACAAGCTTCGTAGACAATTGAATCGAACCGCTCTATCCGGTTCGGAACAAATTGGTCTCAGCGATCAACCCGCGTTTGCGTTGCTCTACTTCTCGTCGTGAGCGTCGATGTGAGATCGGACGGACATCCAACCTGGCGATGTCTTCCCAGGAATTCAGCTCATACTGTATTCCAGCAGCAGCCGCTGGAGACCTGCCTCCTAGCACCTTCTGTCTCTCGAAATAATTGAAGTGAATCGTCCAGCCTTCGAGCAGTACTTCTGCTGATCTCAGGCTCTTCGTCCGCCTTATGATGGCACAGCAACTGCGGATCGCCTCTTTCAGCGAAACAGCAATCTCGGGTGTCAGGGGTTCATGGCCGAAATCAGCGGTATGTGATCCATTGCCCTCGGCCACAAGGGCTGATCCTGCCTTCAACGACGTTCCGGTGGAAGATGAGATCGGAGCCTTCGGAGTGACAACCGTGGCTCCGTATCGAGTTGTAGCGAACAACACGTCCCCTCTGAATCCCGAATCGAGGTCACTAGTCACTTGATTCGCCACAATAAACATCGATTCACAATCCACAACCGTCCGTATCCTTCGTTCGTGTGAACCGCAGCGCACTGGCGTCGACTCATCTAGCCACTCATTACCGAGCTGTGTCGGCAACGCGTGCTTCAACTCGTGCTGGGCCAAAATTGAAAAGTCGTGGACCCACCTGTGAACTGATGCCGTCGACGGAGCGAAACCAAATATCTCGCCAATCCGCTCTCGGACTCGACCAATAGAGTTCCCCTCAAAGAACAGTCGAATGGCTCTACCAACTGGTTCCGGAGATACCTGTCGCCCGGGCTGTGCTCCGTTCTCCGTGAAACGGGTCCCGCATCGATTGCAACGCCAGATCTGAAGACCGCGGCGGGTCCCATAGCGAATCATCTCACCACAGTCACACTGTCGGCAGATCCTCGGTGCCATTGCCGCACCCCTACACGCTATTGCAGGCGGCGCAGATACGCTATTCCTCCGGCGATCCTCGCTCTGAATCAGCTTGATCCACGCCCATTTCCAGTACCGATTCAGCCCGCGATCTCATATCGCCGAGAAGAATTGACACGCGAGGAAGAGTCGCATTTGTCACGCCTGAGCGCCAACGGTATCCAACATTTCCACATCTGTCCATTATTAGGCGTATCACACCACTCGAAAGTGAATATTTTGCTGTTGACTCTGAACACGATAAATTGCTAGATATATCCATGGTTCGAAACTAGCAATTCTGGAAGGAGACAGGAATGACACCCGATGCATTTCCTAGCAGGCCGCCTCCAAGTGGATCTGACAAGTCCGGTGCAGGCCTGTTCATGAGCGCTGAGGGATTCCTTGACGCAATTGAAAGGGAGCTTCAAGACGGAATTAACAGGCCGACCGGGGTTGTATCGCAGACGAAAACCGGCTGCGCGACTCCTTCGCGTTGCTCTTGGCTCTACTCGACCTGCATCTGCGTCGACCCGCTTTAGTACTTAGCTCGCCATCGCGAAGAGCTGTGCTGTAAAGAGCGCAGTCACCATTTGAGTTGACTGCGCTCTTTCTTCTTCGGATCTGATTGGACAGGTTCTTGCGTCTTACTCCAGACAACATCCTCGGATACCTCGCTGAAATCCAATTACCGTTCGATGCAACGACGCTAAAACACGCGACGGTTCAACCAGCGAGCGGCAGAAACAACAACTTCGCTGTCGACATCCCGCGTTATGGTCGATGCTTGATTAAACAGGCGAGCGTCAACGGCTCGGATGCACCTTTCGCGGGAAACATGTCAGTCGAGGCATGCATCAACACCATACTGAGTCCAAACACCGTGCATGAAGCCTCGTCGGTCGCCTTGTTTCAGGAACCTCTTTTTTTTGATTCAGACAATAGAGTCATTGGTTACCGTTACATCGACGGAGAGTCGTTGGCAGAATACGCAGACCGTACACTGACACTTCCACTTTCAGCCGCGCAAGAGATCGGTCGCGCAATCGCCGCTTTTCACACCGATGGTCGATATCGACTGGATGATCATCGAGTGATTCGAGAAATGCTAGACAGCCGGGCACCTCATTTGCTCAGCTTCAAGTTCACCCTCAACGAGCTCGCCTGGCTCCCCGGTGAGGGATCAGAACTCATCAGGATGATTCAAAAGTACCCGAGTCTGGCGCAGGCCTTGAATCAGATGCGTGCGCGTTGGCTCCCTGTCTGTCCGATTCACGGGGATCTCAAGTTGGACAACATCATTCTTGGTGAGACCGGCAAACTACAGATAATTGACTGGGAGTCGAGTTGCATGGGCCCGCCAGAATACGACCTGGGTACTCTCGTTGGGAGTTACCTGGACTACTGGCTTGAATCTGTAGATTTCGCAGCACAAACCGAGCCCGAAGAGTGGTTTCTCAACGCCAAGCTTCCTTTTGGCCGAATAACCGAGTGGTTCAGTCATTTCTGGGAGTCCTACGTGGCCGGACTGTCCGCCCAACCCAGGAACCTCGCGGCGATGCAGCTTGACTTGCTCCGTTACGTCGGGGTCTATTTTATTGACAGAGCATTCGTGTTCTTGCAAACGCACGGCGTACTGTCAGTACGGGCAATTGCACGTGTGCAGATCGGTAAAAACTTAGTCGTTTCGCCTCACTCGATCCGCGGTGTTGTATTCGATTCGTGATTCGTTCGAAAGAAGCAAGTAAGCATCATGGGTCCACAGAATTCCGCACGACAATCATTGCATGTCATCGCACGCGACATCGAGTTGATTGACAGCTCATCCTTCGTCGTGTCCAATCGCGGGACATCCGGTGAGATCGATACTCAAACTCAGAGGCCGCTCACGGACCTTGCCGCCTTCCTGTATGAACGTTACTACGCCGGATTCACGGCACAGCGGGTCGGTGCACAATTCGGCCATATGGCGGGCGTCTCAATCTATGATGCAGATAGCTCGTTCATCTACCGGTTGCACGAGGCGAACCGTGGAGAAGGGTACGTCAGCCCTGGTTGGACCCTGGCTGAGATCAACGACAATGCCGACTTAGCAGTGACCAAACACGGTCTGACACTGTGGGTGACACGCGAACAAATTGAACCGAATCATTCCCTGCCTAATACGGGTGAAGAGATTATGGTTCGTATGCCAAAGGGAAGACCGTTCTACACCCCGGGTTTCTACTGGGCATTTTCGAATTGTCGTTGGTTCCCAGAGGACAATGGTTCTATCGTCAGGATCTACTTCAATGTAAGACTCGATGGTGCGCCGCGCTTCGTCGACGTGATTACGAAGATTCTCAATCAGCTTCAAGCAGGGTTTCATTTGAAACTTGTAAATGACCCATCATACTACGAAAGAATCGATGCAGCTGTCTTGTATTTTGATCGCGCCAGTTTTGAGTTAATAATATCAGCGATTCGCGATAGTATCGGTGATTTCATCTCTACACTTGATTCGGCGTCTCCACTATTCACGAAGCCTCTATATCATGGAATCTCGATTGCTGAGGACCCACTCAGCCTGAATGGTCCAACCGAGAGCTTCGGCATGAACAGGTGTCGGCTTGTTGCTGAAGGCATGAACGACGCGTTCACAAGTGGATCCCACGATGTGCTATCAAAGGTATCTGCCGTGGAGAGTCGTTTTGCTCGATCGGGAGTGAGTCTTGAATACCCGTATTTGAACCCTGGATCCAAAGACATATACTCTTGGAACTAGAGCCAAAATCGCGTGAGCCAGTTGCAGTCTGCGAGAAAATGTGATTCGCCAGGAAGTGCTTGAAATACCATTAAATTGACCTCCGACACTTCAAACAGAGGCATCTCGTCATGGCGCGCAATCGCAATGCCCTCCGCGCTTCGCCAAAGAACTGATGATCTCATCGGTACATTGCTAAGCACAATGCACGCTGAAAAGGAGATCAATTCCGATATCTCCATGGCGGGGGGAGCCGCAGGTCTGGCGGTGGCGTACAGACAGGTTGAACTTCTTTTTCCAGGCGAGGGGTGGCAGCATGCGGCCATCGATCAAATGAAATCCTGTCTGGAGGGCGCAACCAAGCAGCAGTTGAACTACGGGATTCTGGCGGGCTTGACCGGCCTGGCTTTTGCCTGGCGGTTCGTGTTCGGAGAAGTTCCAGAGAGCCGGAGAACACAGGACACTCTCGACCGGCTCAGTGCAGTCTCAATCGTTGACAGAATCGAAAAGGATTCGTCGTCCGGTGGATCACTTGATTCCTCACGATACGACATCGTTGAAGGAGCTGCCGGCGTCCTGATCCATCTTCTCAAGTGCCCTCGGACGCCGCACGTCGCGAAGGCCGTGCACACGACCCTGGAGTACCTGGTGACCATGGCGGGGAACGGTACGGCAGGACCGGCCGCAATCATCACACTTTCAGATGACGCAGACAGCCGAGTCGCCGCCGATGCGGAGCTGTCGCCCGCTCGCTGGGACATGGGTCTCGCGCATGGCATCCCGGGAATACTAGTGGCTCTGAGTAAGGCAGCAATTGCCGGAGTCGAGCATCCAGGACTAGGACAGGCAATAGAGGATGTTGCGAAGTGGCTGATTTCGCAGCGGATCAACAAGAACGGACGTGAGATCTGGCCATATCACACATCGGTGAATTCTGACGATTTTAGATCGGTCCGTTGTGCCCGCATGGCCTGGTGCTACGGTTACCCTGGAGTATCGCGTGCGCTCTGGATGGCCGGGGTAGCGAATCATGACGAGACCCTGAAAAACGAAGGGGTCAATTGGTTACTAGAGGCCTGTCAGCATCCGTTCGACAGTTGGGGTACAGACTCAGCGTCCTTCTGTCATGGCACTTCAGGCGTTCTCCACATACTCTTGCGGTTTTGCAGTGATACTGGACACGAGGTATTCGCAAAACGAGCTCTGGAGACTCTCGAGTACATTACTTCCCAGTACGTAGCGAGAGACATAGGATCGCTTGTGTCTGAGCCGCAAGGTGGTTCAGATGAACGACCGACGGGGCTGCTCGAGGGTTTTGCCGGCATTCTGCTGGTTCTACTCTCTGCCAGACACTCGATCGAACCCAACTGGGATGAGGCGTTTGGATTGTCGTAATCGCCTACAGACTAGGATTGGGCGGTCCCGCCGCATCCGCGGCAACCGGCGATTCAATTCATCACGCGGCCAGGTGGTCTGATGTCGATTGAAGTTTTTGGCCTCAACAAGACCTACAAGAATGGTCCGACTGCCGTAGACAACGTCACACTCAGCATCAACAGTGGCGAGATCTTCACAATCATGGGACCGAACGGCGCTGGCAAAACGACGCTAATTCGAATCATCGCGACCCAACTGATGCCATCTGATGGGCACGTACGAGTGTGCGGGTACGACGTTGTCCATGAAACGGCTGAAGTGAGACGAAATATTGCGGTCGTTCCTCAAGAGGTGATGACTTACGGGCAGCTCACACCACATGAGTACGCGTACTTCTTCTCCCGATTGCACGGAAACGATGCACGCAACGCCGCCAAGTTGGCGGATCAGGCCCTCGACTACACGTTACTCCAGGAACAACGTGATACCCCATGTATCAAGTTATCCCTCGGTCAACAGCGCCGAGCGGTCATTGCGTCAGCGCTTTCGAGCAACGCATCGGTCCTGATACTCGATGAACCCACGACCGGTCTGGATCCGATCGCGAGGCAATCGGTCTGGACTGCTCTCCGCGAATTGACCGCACAAGGCAAAACGATACTGCTGACGACACATTCAATGGACGAAGCTGAACTACTGTCGGACCGCGTTGCGATTCTGCACGAGGGAACGTTGCTATCCCAGGGAACGGTCAGGGATGTAAAGTCTACGATCCCATACCAGTACCGCCTCATACTGGACGAAGAACCGGAAGGACTGCTCGGCGATGTGCCGACATTTCGGCTAGGTAGTAAGACTATCCTGTACTTCGGAACCTCGCTTGAGGCCACGCAGTTTCTTCAAGACCTACTAGAAGCCGGGCACAGTGCGGAAGTCACTCCAACTACATTGGAGGACGTCTACGTCCGCTCTATCGAAGGCCAATCATGATTACAGCAGTGGTCAACGCATTATTGGTTGGAAGGCTAGTCACTTATTCCCAGCTCAAACGCGATCCATTAAGCATCATACCCACCAACGTTGGATTCTTAATGCCGTTGCTATTTATCGTGGCAGTGGGTGGTACCGATTTACTTCCTGAAGTGCTCATCGGGGTCTTCGTTTCCACTTTAAGCTTTTCCGGCCTTACGGCGAGCATGGAGAGTTACTATACAGGCAAGATGACGCGCCTTATAGATCTTTTTGTAGCATCACCTGTTCATCCATTATCATATTTCGTCGGCAGTACGTTGCCACAAATTGCACTATTCCTGCCGGCTGTACTGGTGTCCTTTATCTTTCTCATGCGGGAGGAGGAGCTCGGCGCCACTATGCTAATCATCGTGCCAATTGCACTGCTGACATGGCTCGGAACGGCCTCCTTGGGCTTCCACCTGGCGATGCGATTCTCTAGAGCTGCACCGTGGCGAGTGTCCAGTCTGTCGTTCATGTCGGGCTTTGTGATCGTTTTGCTACCACCGGTCTTCTATCCTGCCAGCAATCTCGGAGCTTTCGCTTGGGTCGCATATCTGTCGCCAGCCTCTACAGGGGCAACGTTGATCAGGCATCTCGCGACCGACGAAGCAATCAACGCAGTGGCAGGATGGCTGGCACTAGCCTTCTGGAGCGCAGTGCCAGCCTGGTTCATAACGTATCGCTCACCATGGCGTGAAAATTGACCGGAACACCATCAGCAAGGGTCTCAGCAAAAGCGTTTTACGCGGTCAGGCATTCAACGTAAAGCCTTCACGACCAAATACGGCGTGGATTCGCGATGCTCAAAATAGCTACGATCCCCCGTCAAATCAGCGTAGAATTCCACACGACTGAATCCCGATTCCTGGCACATGCTCTCGAGTTCCTGAACGTCGTAGATCTTCAATCGATGCCATTTCTCAATACGTCGTTGACCTCGATGCCACACGAATCTCATCTGAAACACTGATTCAGAGTCAATGTAGCTCCAGTCCAGATTCACATCCCATCGTCCCATGCGTACGACATCGGTACCCTTGGCTCCGCCCAGGAACTCCGACATGGTCGCAGGATTGTGAAGTTCAATCAACAGCACGGCACCGGATCTCATACCTCTGGCACAAGCATTGATGACTGTCCTGTTATCAAGATCGTTATGAAATACACCGAAAGAGTGATTCATCAAAATCGCGGCGTCGAACTCGTCCGTAAACGGCAGACTCCGCATGTCAGCTTGAACTGCGCGGATGCGTACGCTGTTTTCTTCTGCCGCACTCTTCAATTGATCTAGCGCTGTTGATGAAATGTCGACTCCGGTGACCCGATAGCCGGCCATTGCCAACGGAACTGCGAGTCGGCCATAGCCACAGCACAGATCCAGAATCGAGTCTCCAGATTCCACTTCCAGGATATTCGGTAACAGCCTGGCTTCGGTATCAGTCTGTCCCAGGGCTAAACTTGCCTTGTGAAGATCAATGGTTTCCTTGTCGAAGTAGTTCTCCCACCAGTCCATATTCCGCCTCCTCAACCGAAACATAGACGTGTTCTATCGATATTGACATATCATCTATTCTCCCATCGTGTTGCCGTCATCGAATAGATTTCCAAGTCGACATAGCCATCAATTGATCTGCCAGCGTTCTTAAGAGAACATTCGTATTGGAAGCCCAGCGCCTTCGGGATGCTTGCGTGTTCTTGATCAGTGGCAAGCGATCGTATCTGGACGCGGCTGACGTCTAATTGACTGAATGCGAAGTCAAGCATCACGTTGACACACCCGACAACTCCGTATTTGCCGTTGGAGTTCTTGCTCAACAAGAAACTGACCTCGGAGGCGTTGTCAGAGTCCGGTTCACAGAGAGTGACACACCCGGCCAGTTGACCCTCATGAATGACTGTGTAAGTTACTTCTCTGCTGACCAGTGAACGTTCGATTAGTGCCGTAACCAGCCGATCATGATTTTTTGCTACCTTCTGATTGGGCATCCAATGCAACCATCTTAAGAGCCTACCGGTATTATGAGCAGCCAGCGCTCGTACAGCGGGAGCATCATCCGGGGCCAGGCGACGCAACAGGTTTTCGTCGTCTACTTTTATGGCACTGTCCAACTGTGATTGGTGCTCGGGAGGCCAATGCGATTTCGATGCCACATATACGACCGCATCGTGTACACGATCGGGAAGCTTGAGCGAGGATCTTCGAATACCCTCCGGAGTCAGACCCAATCTGCGCAGTACAGCATGACTCCGCATGTTCCCAGTCGCGACCTGAAACTCGACCTGTGCTAGACCTCGGGGACCCAGCGCCCAGCTGACTACAGGTTCGAGCGATCGCGCCATCAGGCCCATGCCTTCGTGCTCGACGTCGATCCAATAAGCGATCCCCGGCCTGGCTTCTTCTACCGAAATACCGCCTAATCCAATGGATCCAACAATTGATCCGTCCTTAACCATTAGCCAAGCATGCAGATAACCTGTTTCCATCATGCTGAGCAGTTTCGTCATTTCGATCTGCTCTTCATGTCCGTCTGACGGCAAGGCAGGCTTCGGTAGCCAGCTTCGGAGCCTCTGATCATTCCTGCGCAGAGCAGCGTAGTAACTCGCAGCGTCCTCGAGCCGGGGAGGCATCAAGGTGAGTCCATCCGCAAGCGTTAGTTCTGGTGTCGGTGGGACACTTATGCCCAACATGGCGCCTCTATATTCGCGCGCTGAACGATGATCTACCAATCATGTTCGCTCAACTCTTCGACGCCAAATGGTTTTACGTCGGAAAGTTAGGATCGTTTTCGGGCGATGGCCAGCAATTTATCAGTAAATGAACTAGATGTGAACTGAGTTCTTTCGTAGCTGTCAAAGAAATGCAAGGGTTCGAACTCGGCGGCTTGGAGAAGAAGTTTAAATTCCTTTGGGAACATAAAGGATACCTCGTGCTGGGACAACCACTCTTTCACGAAATGACCATCTTGATCGTATTCCCTTGTTCGATGCTTCATAGTGATAGTTTGAGACACGAAATTCAGAGAGTGACGCACTTCGCGCATCCACTTTTTGCCTGCCTGCTCAAGATCTCGCTCAGGCCACCACCTGCCTTCCTCGATCATGGAAAACATACCGGGCCCAGGCACGAAAATATCTATAGCCAGCACTCCACCTGGATTGAGATGCCTAGATACATTCACTAACACAGAAAGTTGGTCCTGAGTCGTAAGGAGGAACAGTAGGGCACTCTGGGGGATGATCACCAAGTCGACCTTCATCCCGAGATCGAACGAGCGCATATCACTCTCAATAAGTTCAATACCTTGATTTAGATGAGCGAGTTCGGTCTTCACCTTAGAGCGCGCCACTTCCAGCATTTCAGTCGAATTGTCGACTCCTACGTAAGAGAAGCCTAGTTTGGCGATCGGGGCGCCGACCCTCATTGTCCCGCAACCAAGTTCCAGGATATGTCCGCCTGCAGGCACAAACTCCTGTGCGATTCCAGTCCAATAGTCGATGTCGTTCACCACAGCATGTTCAAGGTCATACAGATGTGCTTCATCGCTTCCGTACATGTTTACTCCAGCGTGGTAGCGTGCTATTCACCATAATCAGTGCGATGTTCGAGTCATTTGATCGAGCGTATACGCTTTCAGCATTGGCAGATTCTAAATGCAATTCTAGCCTGTCGCCAGTTTGCTCAACGGGGAGATGGCCAATCGACCACGATCTAAGTTCCGTTGGAGAGCATAGGGACGAGACAGCAAAACTCGGTAGGCCCTCTGTAATGCCGCGTTTCAGCGCGCGCAGGTTTGCATCGATGCAATTCCGATTATCTTGCCGAGGCGATGAGGCTCGCATCGCCTCACGTTCGCCGAACTACAACAGAGAAGACCTATACGGTAGGAATCTGCGAGTAACCACCAACGTCAGCACGTCTCATTCGTTAGTCACGGATTTGGTCACATCGTGACCATCGGGCGCGGCCTCACAGTTGGAAATCCGTAGTCAAAAACGGTATCTTAGTAGGCACTGATCGATCTGGACCTGAACTGGCCGGTAAGACTCTGAATCTGAGAGCCTAGGTTCGAATCCTAGATCGGCAGCCAGTGGCCCCTTCGTCTAGTGGCCCAGGACGTGGCCCTCTCAAGGCCAAAACAGGGGTTCGACCCCCCTAGGGGCTACCAATCTGGTAGCAAGACCGCCGTTCCGCAAGTTCGGGGCGGCGGTCTTTTTTTTTGCCGAATGATTCTGCATTCGCAGGCCGGGA
>JANQQP010000033.1 GCA_028285005.1 Dehalococcoidia bacterium
AGCAGGCCGATCCCTGTCAGCACCACAGCGCCTCCGGGCGAAACGTCGGTGTAGAACGAAATCACCACACCGGTCACGGCGACCACCATGCCGACGACCGTCGCCGTCGCGACCGCCCTCGCGAGCCCCGTCGAAACTCGCAGCGCAATCAGCACCGGCACAACTATCAGCGCACCGATCAGCAGCACTCCAACCACACGCATCGCCAGCGTTATCGTCGCTCCGGTAAGCACCGCCAGGCCGATGTTCAACGCATGCACGCGCACTCCGTTGATGCGCGCCAGGTCAGCATCGAACGACGCCTGCGCAAGCTCGGAGAGGAAGAACCCCACGAAAAGGGCCACTGCGATCGTCAGGCCGACGATCAGCCATAGGTCAGACATGCTTACGGTCAATATCGAACCGAACAGGAAGCCGAACAGGTTCGAGTTGAACCCTCCGGCGATCGAGATGATCACCACTGCTATGGCAAGTGAGCCGTACAGGAACACCGCCAGCGCAGCGTCTCCAGGCAGCATCCGCCGAGACCGCAGTTCCTCGATAGACACCGCCGCCGTTCCGGTAGACGCCAACGCGATGTATGGCGGGAAGACGTTGGTGAGAAGAGCGATCGCAACACCGGCCAGCGCGACGTGCGAAAGGCTGTCCGCAATCAGCGAGAGCCGCCGCAGCACAAGGAACACGCCGAACGCCGGAGCAGTGGCGCCGATCAGCAGCGCGGCCAGCAAGGCCCTGCGCATAAAGTCGTATTCCAGGATTTCCGGCACTATCGGTCCTCTACCTGTGCGTGTGGTTCGGGTCGTGGAGCAAGATATCGACCGGGAAGCCGTACAGCTTCGAAAGGTCGGACGAACGGATGTCGTGCACACCGCCGTGGAAAACGATCTCACGGTTGATGCAGGCGCAGGTGGTGGCCTCCCGCATCACCGCTCCGATATCGTGCGAGATCAGCATCACCGTCATGCCCATCTCGGTGTTGAGACGCCGCACCAGCGCGTGAAACGCCTCCTGCCCGGCAGCGTCCACACCCGCAACCGGCTCGTCCATCAGCAAGAGCTCAGGCTTTCGGATCAACGCCCTCGCAATCAGCATGCGCTGCTGCTGGCCGACTGACATATCCGAAACACGCCGGTCCGCTAGCTCCGGAATGCCGACAATCTCCAGCGTCTCGGCCACTTCTTTTCCACTTGAGCGACGGAACATACGCAGCGGGTCGAAGCCCTTGTACAGGCCGTAGGAAACAACCTCACTCGCGGTAGCAGGGAAACGAGTCTGGACTGCCTCCACGCGCTGCGGCACGTAGCCAACGCGTGACCAGCCGTTGAAAGAACGCGGATCCTCGCCAAAGATGCGCACTGCGCCGCGTTGGGGCTTGATCAGCCCGAGCGCCAGCTTCAGAAGAGTGGTCTTACCGCTGCCATTCGGACCAAGCACCGCCATGAATTCGCCCGGCGTGACGGAGAAGGTGATGTCCTGGACAGCGATCTCGCCGTCGTACCCGAACCACACTTCGTCGAACTCGAGAACCGGCTTGAGCGAGGTGTCTTCAGCGTCGGGAATGGGATTCTTGAGACCTTGTATCACACTTGATCATAACATGGCGAAGTGCCGTGGACCGGTGCTTAATCGGTCGGGCAATCTTCGCAGTCGATGTAGACCTCCATCCGGTGGCCTACGATACTTCCCTGCACCTCTTTACCGAGTGACCGGAGCATGCGCTCCACTGTCGAGTCCCGGAACTCGCCCACCTTGCCGCAACGCACACAGACAGTGTGGTGGTGGTGTCCAACCCTGGCAAGGCTGTACTTTGGTGCGCCGTCCGGCATCGCCAGCTTACAAAGCGCGCCGGACTCCACCAGCAGCTTGATCGTGCGGTAGACCGTCGCCCTGCCCACGCCCGGCACGGACTTACAGAGATCTTCGGCAGTGAATGCGTCGCCCTGCTGTGCTATCGAGTCAGCGACTCTGCGGCGCGGCGATGTCAAACGGAAGCCGCTGTCCTCAAGCGTGGTGATGATGTCGTGATGCATGTCACGGCTATCGTGGCTTTCAGATCGGCTGATTGTGCGAGTAGATGCCAAGTTCAGTTCGCTCCTGATACTCATTATCAGTTACGCCTGTGCAGCGGTCAAGTGCGGGCCCGTTGCGGCAACCTATGTCCCTGGGTCGGGCCGCAACTCATACACCAGCTCACCGCTGGTCACGTCATGATCGCGACGCTCGAAGCCGCATCTCTCGAGCACTCGAACCGACGCGACGTTGCCCTCTTCGACACCTGCGACGATCACAATGCTCTCCGGCCGCTGCCTGCACCACTCAACGAACCCGGCGACCAGCTCCGTTGCCAGTCCTCGGCCCCACGCTCGCTCCGCCAGCATATAACCCAGCCGCAGTTCGATGGGCCCGTCATCGCCGCCGCTCTCACTTAACAGCATCATGCCGATCACATCACTCTGCGGCCGCTCCCGCGCCTCAAGCACCACACTCTCAGCGTGACGCTCAAGCAACCACTCCTGAGCTCTTGCACTCGAATACTCGCCCTGCCAGCCTTCAGGCAGCCAGCGTGTCACCCCTGGAGTGAGGATGGTCTGTACCGCATCAACCAGCCCTGCCGACGGCCATGGTTCGCCGGGGTCGGAGTTCAGAGAGTTCCGAACTGAAAGCCGTTCAGTCTCAAAGCTGCAACCGTCCACGAGTTCCGACATAAGGAGCAATTGTCGCAGTCTTTGAGTCGCTCGGAATAACTCCGATTCACGCGAGTACCGGTTCAGGCCATTCGTGCAATCGTGATGATCTCTGGACTATTGGCCAGAAGCGCGCTTCGGTCCCAGTCTCCAAACCTCCGCTCAACCTCGAAACCAGCCTCGGCCAGGAACCAGTCGAGCGAATCGACATCGAGAAACCGCAGCACGCTCTTGCTCACCCGCGGCTCTGGCCATTCCAGGCTGGTAAAGGTGTGACTGAAACGCACCAGATCGCCCTGAATCGGCTCATCAACTTCACACCTGGACCGAATAGTCTCTCCCGCAGCGTTCTCCACCTCGCCCGAGTACTCGACACCCCACCGCTCCCACGCACGGTCGGCCGGGTTCCTCGTCTCGAACGCGAATCGGCCAGTGGGTTTCAGTGCTGATTTGATTCCAGCCAGGGCCGACCTGACTTCATCATCATCAGTTAGCACCTGAAACGCATGCCCCGTCATCACCGCAAGGTCGAACTCGGACCGGAACGACACTTCGCCGGGCTCGCCACTCGCCCACTCGATATCCGATCGCTTACTCGCCTGTCGCAGCATCCCATCCGCTGGATCCAGTCCGCAGAGCCACCCATCGTGGCCCATCTCTCTTGCCGTGTGCAGCATCGCGCCCGTCCCACAACCAACATCCAGAACGGATTCGGCCGCCATCACCATAGGCAAATAGAACGAGAAGTCGGCGCGCCGACCAGGAGGAGCGAACAGATCGTAAACCGCCGCCAATTCGGCGTCTTCAAACAGCAGGTCAACCATCGCCCGACCCTAGCACCAGCATCACATCAAGGCATCGCCAGTAGCTGGCATCGATGGTCACTTCTCTCCCCGGCAGAGAGGAAGTTAAAGGGTGGGTTGATGTCCGGGCTTTGCCCAGACCGGGCGCGGCAAGCAGCGCCCCTACCGGATCTGCGGCTGCCAGTCATAGGGATGACCCTCACCCTAGCCCTCTCCCAAGCTGGG
>JANQQP010000024.1 GCA_028285005.1 Dehalococcoidia bacterium
CCCAGACCGGGCGCGGCAAGCAGCGCCCCTACCGGATCTGCGGCTGCCAGTCAGAGGGATGACCCTCACCCTAACCCTCTCTCAAGCTGGGAGAGGGGACTGGCTTCTCTCCTACTCCAGCGTCACGAAAATACTGTGCCGCACCTTACCGTCGACTGCGCGGCTGATGTGGCCTTGACCTGTGGTGTCCTCGGCCAGAAAGAACTCGCCCGGGCCGATCACCCGTTTTGAGCCATCGCCAACCGTTATCTCAACAGCGGCGTCCAGGTTGATGATGAACTGACGACGCGGGGCAGGGTGGAAGTCCAGGTTGTAGTCGCCCGGAGTCTCACGGATGATCATCCCCTTCGCCGGGATCAGCTCAGACAGCAGCCCAATCCCCGAAGGCGACAGCTCGTATTCCACTTCATCAAAGTGCGACTGACCATCGTCACCCGTGTATACCCGCGTCACTCTCATTAGCTTCTCCCGTCGAATAGTCTGTATGCGCTAGCCGATGCGGCGATCGTGGCCCGCCCACTCGCGCTCTCGTAGCAGGAACTTCTGGATCTTGCCGGTCGCCGTTTTAGGCAACTCGCCGAACTCTATCCGCTTCGGCGCCTTGAAGTGTGCCATCCGCTCCCTGCAGAAATCGATCAGCTCCTGGTCGGTCGCCTTCAGCCCGGCACGCAGCGAGATGAACGCTTTCGGAGCCTCGCCCCAGACCTCGTCCGGCGCACTCACCACGCAGACCTCGAGCACCGCCGGGTGCTCCATCAGCACACGCTCAACCTCCACGCTGGAGATGTTTTCACCGCCCGAGATGATCACATCCTTCGCCCGGTCCTTGATCTCCACGTAACCGTCCGCATGCACTACCGCCAGGTCGCCAGTGTGGAACCAGCCGGCCTCGAACGCAGTCTCAGTCGCCGTCTCGTCGAGGAAATAACCCTTCATCACGGTGTTGCCGCGCGTCACCACTTCACCAATCGTCTCGCCATCCGCCGGCACATCCTCCATCTGCTCATCAACCACACGCACGCCGACGTGCAGCATCGTCGTCGGCACGCCCTGCCTTGACTTCATCTGCGCCTGCTCATCGACGCTCATACTCTCCCACTCCGGCTGCACTGCTGCCATCATCGAAGGGCCGTAGGTCTCGGTCAGCCCGTACAGGTGATGCAGCTCAGCGCCCATCGACTCCATCGCCCGCAGCACCCTCGGCGCAGGCGGCGCTCCACCGGTGAAGATCTTCACTCCGTCCAGGCTGCCCGACTCGGATGCCCGCTCCTCGATCATCGACAAAACCGACGGCGCAGCGCACATGTGCGTGACCGAATGGGCGGCTGCCTGTGCAAAGACGGCATCCGCTTCGACCCTCCGCAAACAGACGTGCGTGCCGCCGACCGCCGTGACCGCCCAGGTGTAGCACCAGCCGTTGCAGTGGAACATCGGTAGCGTCCAAAGGTAGACGCTCCTCGGCGAAAGTCCCGCATCCAACGCCTGCCCCAGCGCATTGAGATACGAGCCGCGTCCCGAGTACTCGACGCCCTTCGGCTCACCGGTCGTGCCGGATGTGTAGTCGATGGCGACCGTGTCGTGCTCCGTGCGCTCAAAAGCCGGAACGTCCACTCCCTCGCCGCTTCGCAAGAACTGCTCGTACTCGACCGCGTTGCGCATGCCGGTCGCTGGCTTCGTGTCGGAAACCTCTACTAACGTGGATACCTCATTCGGTTCGCTCAGCACGGTGTCAACGAGGTCCGAAAAGTCAGAATCGAACACGAGCGCCCTCGCGCCGGAGTGCCGGATGATGAAGCCGACCTCACGCTGAGAAAGCCGGGTGTTGATGGCGACGAGCACCGCGCCCATGCGCATCGGCCCGTAGTGCCCTTCGAGCATCTCGGGGATGTTCGGCACGAGGTAGGCGACCCGGTCGCCGGGCCTGATCCCGGCGGCGGTCAGCGCGCCGGCAAGCTGCGAGACCCGCTTGTCGAACTCCGCGTACGAATACGTTCGATCGCCGTAGATCACCGCTGGCTTCTGCGGATAGACGCGGGCGCTGCGCTCCAGGAAAAGACCCGGCTGCAGGTTCTGGAACGAAACGCCGTCCGGGCGGCCTGCGGTCTGATCAGACATCGGCTTCAGTCAGCAATCCGGTTCGCATCGATGTAGTCCCAGTTGAAGTCGTAGCCAAGCCCCGGGTCGTTCGGCAAGATCACATTGCCATCGTCGTCCATCGGGTCGCAGGGTTTGTTCAGGTACGCCGGCGTCCTGTCGTAGTCGCCGAGCGGATGATCGGTCGGATAGAGCAGGCCTCGCTCGAAGAACTCGCAGGTCTCGGCCGTCGTCGCTGCGAGGATCGCTGCGTTGCCGAACCCGCCGACATGCATCTCGCACGGCATGCCGAAAGATTCGTACATGTCCACAGCTTTGCGACACGCCGTGATGCCACCGAAATTGATATCGATGCGGCCAATATCAGTCGCCTTCTGCGCCAACCACTCCGCCCGGGAGTAGTGCATGCCGGCCGCCAGTTCCGGGCCGCAGACCGCGATATCCAGCTCCGCTGAAAGACGCCGGTAAGGCTCAACTGCCTTTTCGTCCATTGGGTGTTCGAAGAAGTAGTAACCGAGCCGCTCCAGCTCTCGGCCAACGTAGACAGATTCCTGGTAGCTGTAGACGCCCCACGGATCCAGCATCAGTGTCATCTGATCGCCGACCGCAGACGCAACCGCCTCGCAGACCTCAACATCTGCCATCGGCGTCGCAGGCTTGCCGGGAGTCGGTTCGAGCGTTTCGGGGTCTGCGTAGATGTAGGCGTGGACCTTGAAAGCGGTGTAGCCGCGCTCAAGACAGTCGAGCGCAAGCTGTGCGTACTCATCAGGTGTGCCGATGTTCGGCGCGGTCGAGGCGTAGGCGCGAACCTCGCTGCGTGCGCGGCCGAGCAGTTGTGCGACTGACTGCCCGGCTGTACGACCCGCTAGGTCCCACAACGCGCAATCGATGTTGCCGATCAACGCCTCGGAAAAGCGCCGGTTGCCCTTCATCCACTGCCAGAGCAGCTCCCGGTCCAGCGCCTCCTGCCCGACCAGCAACGGCTTGACCACATGCTCGATCTCTTCGGGCGTCGGACCGTAGAAGTACGAATGGACGCCGCCGGTTGTGAAGCCCTCAGCGCCGTCATCTGTGACGATGCGCGTGATCGTCTGCACGCCGTCAGTCTCGTCGCCGTCCTGCCCGTAGCCCCACTTGGTGCCGTGGCTCCGCGTGGGCAGCCGAAACCGGATCAGCTCGACATCTGTGATCTTCATCTTGACCCTGCAGCCTGCTCAGGATTGAGTGATGAAGCGGATAGTAACTGTAGAAACGCGGCGGTGCGGGCTCCCCTCTCCCGCTTGCGGGAGAGGGCTGGGGTGAGGGTGTCCGATTCCCTCTCCCTCGATGGGAGAGGGATAAAGGGAGAGGGTGATGTCGGCCGGAGGCCGACCACTTACCGACCCGAGGCCACCCTTCGACAGGCTCAGGATGGCGTGGTGCTTCTCCCTCCCTGTCAGGGAGGGAGTCAGAGGGTGGGTTGTTGTCTGGGCTTTGCCCAGACCGGGCGCGGCAAGCAGCGCCCCTACCGGATCTCGGCTACCAGTCAGAACGACGACCCTCACCCTCTCCCAGGCTGGGAGAGGGGATTGTGGGCATGGCGGTCACACACCATCCAACCCAACCCGAAAACACAGCTAGCTGTTAAGTTTCGCAGTCCGGGTGGCCGTCTTCCCAGCGGCTGAACTCTATGTCCTCCATGCCATCCTGGTTCACCCTCGCCATGCGCTCGCGGCAGTCCAGCCACATGCGCGTCCACTCATCGGGATCACGCAACTGCGACTCCGGGTTCGACTTGCTGCGGGCAACGAAGCCCGGGAACGCCTCACGACCCGTGTTCTGGCCGATCGGGTTGTAACGCAGGTCAAAGCTCCAGCGGATCTGGTCGCTCACATTCGGTAGCGAGCCGTGCACCAGTTCCTTGTTCAGCATGATGATGTCGCCACGCTTCGTCGGCAGCGGCACCGCCTTCTCGCGGTCAAACAGCCGCTGCGGAATCTGGCGGCCACCCTTGAACTCAGGCCCGTTGCCGTCATAGTCCAGGCAGTGAGTCAGCAAGCCTTCGTCGTGACTGAATGGAACCACCCTCAGCGGCCCAGCCTCGACTGGCGTGTCGGTCAGCGAAAACCACACCGTCACCATCTCTGTCTCATCTGCCTCCTCAGTCACGACGCCATGGTCCTGGTGCCAGACTGTGGCGCCAATCACCGGCTGACCGTCCGCATTCTTCGGCAGGAACTTCTCCGGTGGCTTGATGCGCACATGCTGCACCGGGTTCGAATAGATCTCAGGCCCGATGATCTGCTCAACAGCATCTAGCAGACGCTCATTGATGAATGCGTTGAACACTGCCGGGCCGGTCCAGAACGGGGTGTCCTCCTTGACGCCGGAGAACGGCAGCGAGAAATCGAAATACTGCGAATGCGCCTGCCCGGTCTCCTGGTAGATCTTGATCAGTCGCTGATCGAAAGGCAGTTCTTCAAACTTCGAGCTGATCTCGCCTGTCTCGAACAGGTCCGACGCCAGGTGTTCGAGGACGCCGTGGTATTCCTTGATGATCGGGTCCAGCATGGTTTCGGGGTCGAGCACGCCCTCGACCTGTACGAAGCCCTGACGATAGAAGTCTTCTTTGATCGTTCTGGTCGCGGTAACCATCGAACAAACTCCGTTCTGTGCGTCGATCTCAGCGTTCTTGCCAGGAGATTACGGCGGATTATAGAAGAGCGATAGCGTAAATGGCCGCAATTTCGGAGAGCACGGCTAGATGTTTGCGGCCCGATCAACCTGGTTGAGCTATGCTTCCGCCGTAATGAAAGTCACCGAGGTAAAGACGTTCCTGGTCGGCGGCGCGTGGCGCAACTGGCTCATAGTGAAGCTCGAGACGGACGAGGGCATCAGCGGCGTCGGTGAGGCGACGCTGGAAGGGAAAGGCGCAACGGTCGAGGCCGCCGTCCGAGAGCTTGCCCGCTACATAACCGGGCAGGACCCGTCGTCGATCGAGAAGCACTTCCAGGAGATGTACCGTCGCGCCTTCTATGCCGGTGGCGAGGTTCTGAATAGCGCCATCAGCGGAGTCGAAACTGCGCTCTGGGACATCAAAGGGAAAGCACTCGGCGTTCCGGTCTACGAGCTGCTCGGAGGCCGCACGCGCGACCGCATCAAGCTATACGCCAACGGCTGGTACACGCAGGGTATGTCACCCGAAGAGTTCGCTGACGCCGCCCGCAGGACCGTGGCTCTCGGCTTCAAAGGCCTGAAGTTCAACCCGTGGGGCAGAAGGCCGGGCATCGACTTCTACAGGCTCGAGAACTCCGTGCTGGACGCGGGCGCCGAGTCCGTTGCTGCGATCAGGGACGCCGTTGGCCCGGACATCGACCTGTTTATCGATTGCAACGGCATCTTCCAGACCACCGGCAACGCCATCCGCGCCGCGAAGTCGGTCGAGCAGTTCAACATCGGCTTCTTCGAGGAGCCGGTGCCGCACGAAAACCTCGATGAGATGGCATACGTCCGCAGCAAGGTCGATATCCCTATCGCAACCGGCGAGCGGCTCTTCACCACCTTCGCGTTTCAGCAACTGCTCAGCCGGCAGGCAGCAGACATTGTGCAGCCGGACATGTCGCACTGCGGCGGGATGCTCCCAGCCCACAAGATCGCCGCCATCGCCGACTCCCACTACTCGGCGTTCACACCGCATAACCCGAACGGCGAGGTTTCGTACGCAGCTGCCGTCCAGATGGCCGCCTGTGTGCCCAACTTCTTTGCGCTGGAGCACTTCCCGCCGGAGCAGTGGCGCTTCGATGTTTGCCGTAATGACATGACGCTGGAAGATGGCTGGCTCGAGATCCCTGACCGCCCGGGCCTCGGCGTCGAGTTCAACGAAGAGGCCGCAGCCGAGCATCCGTATCAGCCGGTCGACCTCTATGAGCTCCACCGCCCCGGCAGCAACATCTCACCACCCGAGTTCACAGACCGGATTCGCTAGGAGGCCCTTCTATTTGTCATTCAGAATGAGGCTCTGCGGCTATCATCGGACCTGACAAGGACTGTAAGAGATGCAGAAGACCTGGCTCAAAGGAAACATCCACACCCACACCACCGAGAGCGATGGTGATGCCTCGCCTGAGCATGTAGCCGAGTGGTACAAGCAGCACGAGTACGACTTCCTGGTCATCTCTGACCACAACCACCTCACTGTGCTCGACGATGCGGCGAACCATCCTGACGACTGGCCGTACCTGCTGCCGGGCGAAGAGGTCACATCCCGCCTCTTTGGCAACACCGTCCCCGTGCACGTCAACGCAATTGGCATCGACTCAGTCGTTGAGCCGTCCGAAGAAGAGTCAGCGCGGGTTACCCTCATCGAGAACATCGACCGCATCCGCAAAGCCGGTGGCCTGCCATCGATCAACCACCCGAACTATATGTGGGCGCTAGACACCGAAGACATCGTGGTGAGCAAGAATGCGTGGGCGGTCGAGGTCTACAACGGCCATCCCGGATCAAACACCTACGGCCGCGGAGGCAAGGCTTCAGTCGAGCAGATGTGGGACGCAGCGTTGACGGCCGGCAACCGCATCTTTGGAGTGGCAACCGACGATTCGCATCACTACCACGAGTCCAGTCCGCTGCTTGCCAATCCCGGCCGAGGATGGATTGTTGTCAGAGCGGAAAAACTCGACAGGCCGGAGCTGATGGCCGCGATGAGTGAGGGTGACTTCTACTCGTCGTCAGGCGTCGTGATCGGCGAGATGAAGAACAACGCAGACGAGATCGTGTTGGAGATGGAGCCTTACGACGGCGAACTGTTCACAACGGTCTTCACTGGCGAGAACGGCAAGGTGCTGGCTGAAGAGCATGGGGCGACTGCGCGCTTCGAGCCTCCAGCAGGGCAGAGCTACGTCCGCGCCACGGTCCACTCGTCGCGGGAGTCGTACAGGGCCTGGACTCAACCCGTCTTTCTTGATTGATCGAGCCACTCCTGCGAACCCAGGACTCCGACCTTGACCTTCCAGGATTACTCAATCGTTCCAGACGAAGCGCGCAGGCCGGTGTGGGTCAACGGTGCGCTCGTCCCGTGGGAAGAGGCCACGTTCCATGTCGCCTCGCATGTCATCAACTACGGATTCGCCGTTTTCGAAGGTCTGCGCTTCTATGACACCGAGCGTGGCCCCGCCATCTTCCGGCTCGACGACCACATTGCCCGGCTCAATCGTTCTGCCGAGCTCTTCCAGATCAAGCCGCACGTCAGCTTCGATCAGATCCGTGACGGCTGCATCGAGGTGGTCAAGAACTCCAGAGCGAAGTCCGGTGTATTGCGGCCGCAGATACAGTTCGGCCTGTCATCGCGAATGTCGTTCCCGGCAACCGACACTGTAGATGTCACCATTCCATTCTGGCCACTCGGTGCATACCGCGAGAAGACTGGTCTCAGGGTCGTCACCTCAGAACTGCGCAAGCTGCCCATAGCAGCGGTTCCTATCGAAGCCAAGGTCGCGGGCTACTACGTCAACTCCTACCTGAATCGGCGGTTTGCCGAGAGTAAACAGGTTGACGACGCGGTGATGCTGGACGAGCACGGCCACGTGACCGAGGCGTCGGTCACTCACGTCTTCGCAGCGAAGGACGGAGTGCTGTTCACGCCCGCTGCAGGCAACATCCTGCTCGGTATCACGAGGGCGACTGTGATGCAGCTTGCGGCTGAAGTCGCGGAACTACAGGTCGAGGAACGCAGCTTCGGACCCGAAGCTCTCCGCGATGCAGACGAAATCTTCTTCACCGGCACATCGGCCGAGATCGAGCCAGTCACCGAATACGACGGCATCACGATTGGTGAAGGCGCTCCCGGACCAGTCACGCAAAGGATCTCAGAGATCTACTCCAAAGCCGTGCTCGGCCAACTGCCCGGCTATGAATCGTGGCTAACGCCGGTCAACGCCTGAGACGAACTAAGGGAACGAAACGCCCAAATCCAGCTCCGCGCTCATTGAGTTGAACCACTCGGCGACTTCTCGGTGGTACGGAATGCCGTCGCGCTTGCGGATCGCCGTCTCTTCATGCTCAGGCAGCCCTGCGTACATCACCCGGTCATGTCCCGGCGCAGGCTTGTTGTCTGCGAGCTTCTTCAGCAGCAGGTCCATGTCCGCCTTGAACTCTGCGACATCCCGGAACGCATCCACCTTCATCGCCATCACAAAGAAAGCGTAGCTGCGGTCTGCGATGAAGCCAGGCCCGTTGCCGGAGAGCACGCCAGACATGATGTCTGCGATGGCCGCGAACCCGTAACCCTTGTGCCCGCCGTTCTCTCGCGTTCCGCCGAACGGAAGCATCTTGTAGCCGGCTCCCCAATCAGGAACATCGATAGGCTCCATCACCGGCGTCCCGTCCGGCTCGGCCAGCCATCCTGGCTCGATCTTCGACCCGATCCGCTTTGCCAGCAGCAGCTTGTTGCCCGCAACCTGCGTCGTTGCGACATCGAAGACGAACGGCGGCATCTCGCCCGCTGGCACGCCCCACGCGATAGGCTGCGTGCCGAACACCGGCTCCGAGCCAAAGGTCGGCACCATCGCATTGCCACCTGCCGAAACCATCGCAATGCCGATCATGTCGCGCTCGATGGCTTGCAGAGCGTAATAGGCAAGCATGCCGAAGTGGGCTGTGTTCTTGGCGGCGACCGCGCCCATGCCGTACTGGTCCGCCTTCTCCATCGCGAGTTCCATTGCCCGCGGACCGATATGCAGCCCTAGCCCGCGGTCGCCGTCCCACGTGGCACTGACAGCAGACTCACGCACCGTCTTCACGTTCGGACGCGGGTTGTACGAGCCGTCGCCGTAACTCTTGATGTACGCCCGCAGCATGTTCGAGATCCCGTGGCTCTCGCAGCCGCGCAGGTCGCTCGTCAGCAGCACGTCAGCGCACGACTCCGCCTCGTCCGCGGGCAGTCCCATCTTCTCGAAGACCGCCTGCGTCCCGGCGCGGGCCTTCTCTTCTGTGACCATCACCTGGTCAGCTTCGGGCACGAGGAACTGCTTCAGCATCTTTCTTGCTCTCTTTATTGATCGATCGGGTCAGGTCGTTCGCATCCCACACGCGTCAACCCGGCGGATTCTAACTCCGCTGGCAGAGTGGTGGAGCGAGGGATTCTGCAGCGAGGATCCTGCCGTCTAGCAGTTCACACATGCGCCGTTGAAGACAAACGTGCCCGACGCCTCGTCGATCGTGCCGCCGGTGTTGTCGAAGTCCACATCAACAGTCGCAACACCCGCGCCCGCCGTCTTGCGGAACGTCCCGGTGTTTACTATCTCCGCGTTCAGGCCGCCCTGATCAAAGTCGAACAGCAAATCGCCCGCCACTTCGAACAGTCCGCTGTTCTCGAACACAGCGCTCAACCCGGAGCTGATCTCGCCTGCCGACCACGTCGTTGTGCCTGCGTTGCTGATCGTCCGTGTAATGAGGAAGACGGAGCCGGTGATGTTCATCTGAGCGCCAGGGAAGATGCCGGTCGAACCTGTGCCAGACATCCCGCCGCCCGACCAGTTGAAGGTTCCAGCGGCCGCGATCAGCAGGTCTCCTGCGCCCGCGATCGACCCGCCGCTTAACGCGAGGTTCGTGGCAATCACAGAATCGGCAAGCGTCGCGTCGGCGGCGATGTTGAACACGCCTGCCGTTATCTCAGTGAAGCCTGCGCCGGTGATGAGCGTGCCTTTGCCCGCCGTGTATGCGGCCGTGAACAGCAGCGACTTGGTGGCCGCAACATCGAACCCGGCACTGCTCGTGCCGCCCGCAGCGATCTGGAGCGTGCCGTCGACGACCTGAACGCTTCCGGTGTTGTTGAATGTCACATCGATCTTCGTCGTGCCAGCGGAGTTCTTTGTCAGCACGCCCGAGTTGTTCAGTACTGGGATCGTTCCGCCCTGGTCGTAGTCGAACTCGCTGTCCGACTGCACGTTGAACTGGCTGGTGTTGTTGAAGATGGCGCCAAGGCCAGACTTGATCTCGCCCGCTGTCCAGTTAGTCGTGCCAGCATTGTCGATCGTGCGCGTGTGTAAGAGCACAGTGCCCGTGATGTTCAGAGTTGCGGTGGACAGGATGTTCAGCTCAGGATTGGGCGTACCGCTACCCGTCAGGAGTCCGCCTGACCAGGTGAATACACCGGTCGGGTCGATCGTCAGGTCGCCCGGGCCAGAGATCGTTCCGCCGGAGGCCAGCGTGATGTTGAGTGCAGTTACAGCGTCTGCGTCGACCGCGTTTGCGGCGAGCGTGAAGATCCCGCCATTGATCAGCGTGTCGCCAGCGCCGGTGAACGATGTGCCCTTCGCCGCCGTGTAAGCCGCCGTGAAGTTCAGTGTCTTCGTGGCTGCGATATCGAAGTTACTGCTGCTGGTGCCGCCACCGCTCACCTGCAGCGTGCCATCAGTAATCACAACGTTGCCGGTCTGGTTGAAGATCACGTCTATTTTCGTCAGGCCAGCTGATGACTTCGTCAGGGTCCCCGAGTTGTTCAGTATTGGGACCGTGCCGCCCTGGTCATAGTCGAACTCGTTAGCAGTCTGGACATTGAACTGAGCGAAGTTGTTGAAGATGGCTCCCAGGCCAGCCTTGATCTCTCCGCCAGTCCAATTAGTCGTGCCGGAGTTATTGATAGTGCGGGTGTGGAAGAACACCGTGGCCGAGATGTTCAATTCCGCCGTTGCCGGTATGTTCAGCTCAGGGTTCGGCGAGCCCGAGCCAGTGAGAATTCCGCCGGTCCAGGTAAATACTCCAGCCGGGTCGATCGTCAGATCACCTGGACCCGAGATCGTACCGCCCGGCGCGAGTGTGATGTTCAGCGCTGTCACTGCGTCTGCGTCGAACGCGTTCGCTGCGAGTGTGAAGATGCCGCCATCGATTAGCGTGTCACCGGCGCCGGCGAACGATGTGCCCTTCGCTGCCGTGTAAGCCGCCGTGAAGTTCAGCAGCTTGGTCGCCGCAACATCGAAGCCACCGCTGCTCGTGCCGCCTCCATTCACCTGAAGCGTGCCATCGGTGATCACGACGCTGCCGGTGTTGTTGAAGATCACATCGAACAGCGTGAGACCTGCCGACGACTTCGTCAGAGTCCCCGAGTTGTTCAGGACCGCTGCCGTTCCGCCCTGGTCGTAGTCGAACTCTGCCGCGTTCAGGATGTTGAACTGAGCAAGGTTGTTGAAGACAGCGCCGAGTCCGGAGCTAATCTCTCCGCCAGTCCAGTTCGTCGTGCCTGAGTTATTGATGGTGCGCGTTTGGAAGAACACGGTCGCCGTGATCTTCAGTTCCGCCGTCGCCGGTATGTTCAGCTCTGGGTTTGGCGAGCCCGAGCCGGTCAAGATACCGCCGGTCCACGTGAATACTCCAGCGGGGTCGATCGTCAGATCGCCTGAACCAGAGATCGTTCCGCCCGTTGCCAGAGTGATGTTGAGTGCAGTCACGGCATCTGCGTCGACCGCGTTCGCCGCCAGCGTGAAGATGCCGCCATCTATCAGCGTGTCGCCAGCGCCGGTGAACGAAGTTCCCTTCGCTGCCGTGTAGGCCGCCGTGAAGTTCAGCAGCTTCGTCGCCGCAACATCGAAGTTAGAACTGCTTGTGCCGCCACCGTTGATCTGGAGCGTTCCGTCAGTTATCACGACATTGCCGGTCTGGTTAAAGATCACATCGAACTTCGTGATACCTACTGACGACTTCGTCAGAGTGCCGGAGTTGTTCAGGATCGCGGCCGTGCCGCCCTGGTCGTAGTCGAACTCGTCAGCGGTCTGGACATTGAACTGGCTGAAGTTGTTGAAGACCGCTGTCAGGCCGGCCTTGATCTCGCCCGCTGTCCACTTCGTAGTGCCCGAGTTATTGATCGTGCGGGTGTGGAAGAACACTGTGGTCGAGATGTTCAATTCCGCTGTTGCAGGAATGTTCAGTTCGGCATTCGGCGTCGCTGTTCCGGTTAGCGTGCCGCCTGACCAGTCGAACACACCGGTCGGGTCGATCGACAGGTCACCAGGGCCAGAGATCGTTCCGCCCGTCGCCAGCGTGATGTTCAGAGCGGTCACCGCGTCTGCATCGACCGCGTTACCGGCCAGTGTGAAGATGCCTCCGTTGACCAGCGTGTCGCCAGCGCCGGTGAACGATGTGCCCTTCGCCGCTGTGTAAGCCGCCGTGAAGTTCAGTGTCTTCGCGGCTGCGACATCGAAGTTGCTGCTGCTAGTGCCGCCGCCGGAGATCACCAGCTTGCCGTCCGTGATCACAACGTCGCCAGTCTGGTTGAGCGTGACGTCGATCCCGGTGGTGCCAGCGACCGACTTCGTGAACGTGCCGGAGTTGTTGAAGATCGTCTTAACGCCGCCCTGGTCATAATCGATCTCGTTCGCCACGAGAGCGTTGAACTGTCCGAAATTGTTGATGACGGCGTTGAGACCGGACTTGATCTCACCGGCTGTCCAGTTCGTCGTGCCAGAGTTGTTGATCGTGCGCGTGTGCAAGAACACCGTTGTCGTGATCTTGAGTTCTGCAGTTGCCGGAATGTTCAGCTCAGGGTTCGGTGAGCCGGATCCGGTCAGCGTGCCGCCTTCCCAGTTGAACACTCCGCTCGGGTCGATGGTCAGGTCACCTGCGCCGGAGATCGTGCCGGTGCCAGGCAGCGTGATATTCAGAGCCGTTACAGCATCCGCATCCGAGGCACTGGCCGCGATCGAGAAGATGCCGCCGTCGATTCGCGTGCTGCCGTCGCCAGTGAACGACGTGCCTGCGGCGGCGGTGTATGACGTGGCGAAGCTCAGCGTCGCAATGGCAGCCACATTGAAGTTGCCACTGCTCGTACCGCCTGCATCGACCTGTAGC
>JANQQP010000025.1 GCA_028285005.1 Dehalococcoidia bacterium
TTTCCAGAGACCCGAAAAGGTCGTGTTAATGACGGCCATGGAAAACCCGGTGCCGCCCGAACATCTGCAGGACCTGGGAATAGACCTCGTGCTGTCAAAGCCGTTCAGACTCAAAGAGCTGGCAAATGCTGTTGGAAGGAAGTCGCCTTTCTGACCGGTCCAACGCGCATCGTTTGCGCAGCCCGTGCCGGCGCTGAAATCGCGATCGCTGGCTTCAGCGCAATCGCGGCACCAGGAAAAACCTGTATGACATCAGTCCTCATAGTCGAAGACGACCCGAACACTCGGCTGGCCGTCACTTCGATGCTCGAAGTCGTCGGCCACGATGAGATACGCAGCGCAGTCAATGGTGAAGAGGGGCTGGAGCGGCTGCGTGAGGAACTGCCGGACCTCATGCTCCTGGACCTGATGATGCCAAAGATGGACGGCCTCGAAGTTCTGCGCCAACTGAGAAAAGGCAGCGCCCCGAGACCCGGACACATCATCGTGATGAGCGCGCACGCCAACGCCAATGACAGGGAAGGCGTCAAGCATCTAGGCGCTGATCAGTTCCTGGCCAAGCCTTTCACGCTGGCCCAATTGGAAGAGGCACTCGAAACCGCCGGCGTCTGACGGCTTTCCCACCTACGCTCTCTTAGACTCACCGCCGCGGCGCGGCAACTTTTATGTTTTTTTTACACAGCAAGTTTGTTCGCGCCAAAACGGCCTATTTTGATCTCGTACAAAGCATCACGTCTGAGCATGATCTACGTCGGATATCAGCAACGTTGCACTTTGATCAGGTAATTCGACACATGCGCCAATTGCATCTTAAACAGTCATCAAATAGCATGAGACTCGTACCGTCGATAATGACGCCACACGCACAGGGCCGAGAATACCGCCATACGAGGTGAAAGCCAGAAGATGAAGATTGTAGAAGCGACGCTCGCCGACATGCGGAACACACCGCGGGGCCGTCGGCAGAGGTCACCCGAGACCCAGAAGCTGATCGATTCGATTACCCAGTTGAAGCAAGGTCAGGTGATGGCTCTGGTGCCGGAAGGCAACGAGACAATCAAGAAGCTTCGGCCGCGAATCAGCTACGCAGCACGAGTCGCTGGGCGCAAGGTCCGAATAGCTGCTGATAACGACAAGGTGATGTACACGCTCCGCTCAGGCTCGAGGTCCGGTTCGTCCTCAAGGGCCGGCGCCGCCGCTCGAAAGGCTAAGGTCCAGGCCAAAGCGCTTGAGCTTGGCAAACGCAGAAAGAGCAACATCTCCGCACAGGACGTCATTGAAGCGCTGACAAAAGACGGCGCAAGCCTTGGAGTTGCACGGCCCGGGACCATGGTCGGCGCAGTGCTCCGCTCCATGCCTGAGTTCGAACGCACAGGCTCGAACACCTTCAAATACAAGGGCTAACAGAGACTCGAAAATCGAGATAACGATTGGGCCGGGCACTGATGCCCGGCCCTTTTCGCGTTTTACGGAGCAACGAGGCGCTCATTCGGCCAAATTGTCCTCAATATCATCGAGATTTCTGAAACGATCGCCAAATGACCCAACGATGATCCCACTTAAAACAAGCCCCAGGGCCAGCAGGACCGGAACCAGGCCGGTGTACCCGAGCATCACCGCAGACGTGCCAACTCCAAGCACCGGCACGACGCTCACTCCGCGCACTGACCAGCGGCTCGCCACTCCATTTTGAGACCCGGCCTCTGCACCCAGTTTGATCAACGAGGCATTCACAAGAATGAACGCAATCAGGACAGCGGCATTGCTCATCTGCGCCACCTGGCCAATATCCCCCGCCATAGAAAACAGCGCCGAAAGCACAGTCACACCGACTATCGCAACCACCGGCGTATGCCTTGTGTGAGACAGCCGAGCAAACAGCGCAGGCAGCGCGCCTGCGCGTGCCATTCCGAACGCCTGCCGCGACGCCGCCATCAGACCGAACAGCACAGTGTTGGCGGTTGCGAACAGAGCGATGACCGAGAGCAGATTGGAGAGCTCTGACCCGGTCGCCGTCTCGACAACCAGCCCCAGAGGCGCATCAGAGCCCGCGAGGTCCCGCCAATCGACTGCGCTCACGCTGGTGATTGCGACCAGCATGTAGACGGCGGTGATGATCGAAACCGCCAGAATGATTGACCGCGGCAGCGTACGGCGAGGCGACTTCACCTCTTCCGCCATGTTCGCCATCTGCTCGAACCCCAGGAAAGCGAAGAACAGCAGCGCCGAACCGCGCATCACGTCCGGAAAGCCGCCCGCGAACTCCAGGTAATCGACGTCTCCAACGAACCGCGCCGAGACGACGATCGCCAGCGTCAGTCCGAATGCCTCGATAAGCGCAAATATGATTCCCAACCTCACCGATTCGCGCACGCCGAGCCACAGCACGACGGCCGAGACTGATATCAAAGCCACCGTCACGGGCAGCCGCGGCGCACTGGTGATGTCGGAGAGATAGCCTGAGAAGCCGATTCCTACTGCCGAAACCTGGATCATCGCTGCGAACAGCATTGTCCAGCCCGCAACGAAGCCGACTCGAGGGCCGAACGCTCGGCGTGTGTACTCGAACGTCGCACCGGCTCGTGGGAAGCGAGATGCAAGCTCTGCGTAGCTGAGGCCTGTGAAGGCGGCTGCGATAGCGCTGATCAGGAACGGCAACCACACTCCATTGCCTGCGAGGCCCGCAGCCTCGCCGATCAGCACATAGATGCCGGCGCCCAGGATGATGCCGACGCCTGTCGCCGTCATCTCAAAGACGCCAAGCCTGCGCTCTAGACTGTCGCCGGCGCCAGAGCCCGCCGAACTGCCGGCGGTTGCGGTCATGTGCTCGCCCCATCTCGTCGCTGCTCACCACCGGATGCGAGCGCTCCGAACGACATCAGCACCCGCGCCGCACGCAGCGTGTTCCAGCGGCTGGCCGTATGCGCCTCACCCTCCAAACTAAAATGGACGATGCCTTCATGCACCGCATCTAACAGCCAGCGCCCGTCGCTGCGACGTTTACTGACGACGAGATCAACCGCTGGCCCGAGTCTCTCGTCATTGCTGACACCAGCCCGGCGCATGTAGTCAAGACCCCAGAGGACGTCGTACCGCCAGCGCGTCGGGAATGCGAACTCCGTCCATTTGTGACCACTCTTGCGGTCACGCTCGATCGCTTCGCCACTCGAAAGCGACCTGGACAGCTTGCGGTCAAGCAGATACTCCTGGCCGCGGTTGCGCGCTTCGCTGACGGCGCTCGAAACGTCCTTAGACGACTCATATTCGAGCAGGCCTTCGAGCACGCAGATGGTCGAGTTGAATGATGACTTCTGGCTCTCCGGGGCATCACAGTTCCAGCCACCGTCCGGCAACTGCTCGTCAAGCAGTCTGTCAACGAGCCGGTCGCTGGCCACGCCGAAGTACGCGCCGCATGCCAGCACCCTGCCATTGATGCATGGCTCCGACTCACCCTCGAAAAACGGAGCATGGTCGTGATACGGACCCCATTCGCTGCCACTCTGCACAAGGTCAATAGCGCGCCTGGCCTGCGGGCTGTCGGGATTGAGACCAAACTCCCTCAGCAGCATCAATGTTTCCATCGTCGAGGCCCAACTCTGGTAAGCCCAGGGGCCGCCGCCCCAGTCACCAGTCGGCTCCTGCAGGGCCAGCAAGCGGGCGCCCCAGCCTTCGGTCGCAATGCGTGATCGCTCGGCTGCGACAGCGTCTGCACCTTCACCAGTGACATCACGCATTACCTGCCAGCGGAGTGCAGGGTCGGAATCGAGCAGCCAATCGACCACTTCTGCTGATAGGTCGGCTGGACCATTTGTCGAGGATGCGTTCAAGTGTTGGGTTCGGTGCAACGGTTTGAGCGGAGTCTACCGTCGTTTGAGAATCGTGCGATGCGACTGCGATGAAGAGACGGTGAAGGCGGTGCTGCCTCCTGCCTCTCGCACTTCAGGGAGAGATAGTCCGCCATCCTGGGCCCGTCGAACGGACGGAATTTGTCATTCTGAACTTGATTCAGAATCTCTCGTTCGGCCATGGATCCACGGTCAGATCCCTCCGCGTTGGTCGGGATGACATCCGGATGGGTCGAGACAAACTTCTCCCTCCCTGTCAGGGAGGGAGTTAGAGGGTGGGTTGATGTCTGGGCTTTGCCCAGACCGGGCGCGGCAAGCAGTGCCCATACCGGACAACGGCTGCCAGTCAGAGGGATGACCCTCACCCTAACCCTCTCCCAAGCTGGGAGAAGGGAACAGTCGCCACCCTTCGACGGGCTCAGGGTGGCCGGCGCCCTACCCCGCCCACTCGCTCTTCAGCAGCGAATAGGTCACCAGGTCCAGGTACTCGCCCTTGGCATTCTTCGCCATCTGCCGCTCCGCGCCGGTGGCAGTGAAACCAAGCCGCTCAGGAATCGCCCTGCTGCGAATGTTCTCTGGCGCCGCCTTGATAATCACCTGGTTGAGGTCATACGCCTCAAAGCCAAGCTTGATCAACGCTGCCACGCTCCGAGTCATCACGCCACTGCCCTGCGCATGCTCGGAAAGCCAGTAGCCGATCGAAGCCGCCTGCACCGGTGAGTCGAAACCGCGCATCCCTATCGCTCCGACATACTCGTCCTTGAAGTAGATCGAGTAGCCCTGCTCCTCGGACTTGCTCCACTTCGCACGCTTATTCCGCTGGAACTCCCTCACGCCCTCCAGGCCGTAATCGGGCGTTGCCCAGCCCAGGAACCGGCCGAGGTGCTCCATGTTCCGGTGCACAAGCGCATGCACCTCTTCAGCCGGAGTGTCGAACATGCGGCGTAGCGAGATCTCGTCATCCACCTGAATCTCGGTCGGGAGCGGTGGCTCGATGCTCATCTCCGCAGCTCCAGCCACTCGTTCCGCAGCATCGAATAGCGAGCCATATCGTCGAGCCCGCCAGAGCCATTCACCAGCCATTGCCGGGTGACGCCATCGAGTCTGAAACCGGCGCGCTCTGCGACGGCGCGGCTACGTCGGTTGTCGACGGCCGCTCCGATGTTCACCTGGTTCACCGCCAGACGGTCGAAACACATCTCTAGCATCTTCTCTACGCACGCAGTCACGATCCCCCGGCCCTCGAACTCGACGCCAATCCAGTAGCCGATCTCGACAGCTCGGTTATCCGACCCGAAGCGGAGGATGCCGATAGTCCCCGCAAGCTGTCCGCCGTGGATTATTGCGTACGACTGCTCACCCTGGCGTCCCCATTTATCGCGGCACTGGCGCGCATACTCGCGGGCATCCTCAAGCGAGTATTCGGGAGTGGCGAACTGGAGATAGCGGCCGAGACGCGAGCGGTTCGCATCGATGAGCGAGTACATCTGCTCCGGAGGGGATTCGAAAACCGGCCGCAGACGGGTCTCGTCATCTACGACCATCTCGTCCGGCGGAACCGGCCAGTCGCTCATTTCGCCTGGACTAAGTCCAGCTCCGGCACGTGGTCAATGATGCCGCGAACCGCGGCCATGCCGAACAGTGTCTCCAGAGCGCGCACGCCCTCCTCGCCCATGTCCACCGTGTCGTCGTTCACATACATGCGCACGAACCTGCGGCCGTCCTCGCGATCAATGCCACGGCCGAAGCCGAGCGCGTAGTCCAACGCATCGTCCTCGTTCGCATGGGCATGTTCGATGCTTGCCTTCAGCGCATCGGCGACCTGCTGCGAAAGCTCGCTGCCAAGGTTCCTGTTCACGAGATCGAGTCCGAGCGGAATCGGCAGCTCAGTCCTCTCGAACCAACGCTTGCCGAGGTCCATAACGGCGTGGAAACCCTGCTGTTCGTACAGAATCTGTCCCTCATGCAGCAGAATTCCGGCATCGACCTCGCCGCTCTTTACGGCCGGGCCAACGTCGTCGAAGTTGTAGAACTTCGCCTCGGCATAAGGCGGAGCGAAGATGCGGTACAGCAACCACGAGGTCGTGAACTCGCCGGGAACGCCGATCACCTTGCCAAGCAGATCTTTCTCTTTCATCGGCTCATTCGAAACAACGACGGGACCGTAGTTCCTGCCGACAGACGCGCCACACGACATGATGCGGTACTTGTCTGCAACAGCCGGGTAGTGCGCTGCTGAGATGGCGGTCACGGGAATCTCGCCGATGTCCGCCAGCTTGTTTAGCGATTCGATGTCTTCCATGTGATGCCCGACGGTATGGCCGGGAATGGTCACCAGCTCCTTAGCAAGCGCGTAGAACATGAACGCATCGTCAGCGTCAGGGCTGTGTCCAAATGTGATCACTGTCATATCTCTCTCAGTTACTAGTGAAAGCCCCGCCCTACTTCGCCTCTACCGGAATCCGCAGTTCCGGCCGGTGGTCTTCGAACACCTCGACAATCTCGTAGTTCGTCAGGCGCTGGGCCGGCGTGAAGCCCGCCTCGCTGATCAGCGTCTTCACCTCGTCGGTCGAAGTGCGGTTGTAGAAGCCGGCGGCCAGCATCACATTCTCATCGAACAGCGTCCCGCCGAAATCATCGGCGCCGAACTGCAGCGCAACCTGTCCCGTCTTCTTGCCCTCAGAGAACCACGACGCCTGAATGTGCGGCACGTTGTCCAGCATGATGCGGGACAGCGCGATCACCCGCAGGTACTTGTTCGCCCCGGCCTCCTCCTTCACCTTCTTCGCCAGTGCCGTGTTATCGCGCTTGTAGGACCATGGGATGAATGCCGTAAAGCCTCCGCCATTGTTGTTCGCTCGAGCCTTGTCCTCAACTTCCCGGATGTGCGTCAGCGTCTCGATGATGTGCTCATCTTCCTCGACATGGCCGTACATCATCGTCGCCGTGGTCTTGAAGCCGACCTTGTGCGCTGCAACGTGCACATCGGTCCATTTGTCCACTGTGTCCTTCGGATCGAAGCGCGAGATCACCTTCTTCACGTCGTTGTTCAGGATCTCGGAACCGCCGCCGGGCATCGTGCGCTGACCAGCGTCCCAGAGAGCCTGGAAAACCCCTTCCAGTGAAAGCCCCGAAACTTCGACCATCTTCATGATCTCGGGAGCCGACCAGAAGTGCGGCATCACCTCGGGGTAGAGACGCCTGCACTCCCGCACCATCTCCAGGTAGTAGTCGAACGGGATGTCGCTGTTCAACCCACCCTGCATCAGAACGGTCCGTACACCGTTATCGCGGGCCCGGCCGATCTTCTCCATGATCTGCTCGACGGTGTATGTATAAGCAGAAGGGTCGCTAGGGTCGGTGCGGTAGAAGGCGCAGAACGAGCAGTAGGCGTCGCACAGGTTCGTGTAGTTCAGGTTCGTGTCGATAACGAACGTCGTCCGCTGCTCCGGGTTGTGGTAGTGGCGGATCTTCTGAGCAAGCGGCACCAGGTCCAGGAGCTCGGCCTTCTCCATGAGGTAAAGGCCTTCCTCCGGCGTGATCCGCTCGCCCTCAAACACCTTTTCACGTATCTGTTTCATTGTGATGTCTCGGTTGTCGTTTCTTCTCCCTCCCATATTGGGAGGGAGCTAGAGGGAGGGTTAGTCGCTCAGGCAACAGGCTGCCAATCAGTGGAAGCGACCCTCACCCCAGCCCTCTCCCAACCTGGGAGAGGGGGTCTACCCTCCACCTCCGTCTGCTGCTGCTCCTGCGGCAACCTGTGGCGCACGAGGCCGCCAATCCGGCAACTGCTCTAGCCTTCGTTTGAACTCATCCATCCCACGACGCTCCCCGTCGCCGATCGAGTAGGTGAAGTGGCGGACATATGCAGCCGCCTCGTCTTCTGACATGTACTCGCTCGTCCGCTTGGCGGCGATCTCCTTCACCAATTGCCGACCCTCGCAGTAAGAATCGGTCAGGGCCTTTTCGAACGCAGCGAACTGCGCATCCGTGACATTGGACCGCAGCACCCATACAGCGAACACGAACGGCAGACTCGTCATCTCGTACCAGACTTCCGCCAGGTCATATATGTAAGGCGCAGCCCCGAGCTTCTTGAGCCGGTTCGCCTCATCGCCAATCACCAGCTTCGCCGACGCAGCGATCCCCGGCGGCACAAGCTCGGGCTCTATCTTCCAGAGGTCCTTCGACAGCACACGCAGCAGCTGCACCGAGGTCGCGGTGTCATCGGTGACAGCGATGCTCTGGCCGTCCAGTTGTTCAACTGGCACGTCCGATATCAGCAGCACGCTTAGCGCGGGGCCGTGACAGGCAACACCCAACTCTCCGACTTCCCGAACTTGGTCTCCCTGCCTGAATATCTCCGCAACTGGTAGTGGCCCGCCGTCCAGCTCACCAGCCTCAACAGCAGCCGCCATCGCTCGCGGCCTGGCCGTCACCAGCTCGCACGAGTCCGGATCAAGCACGTGATAGAACACCTCGGAATTGAGGTAGGGCATGTGCCCAATCTTCAGTTTGCGTTCAATAGTCGTTGGATTAGTCCTCGTACACCTTCAACTCGTTGTAGAGCGCGTCCCGCTCCACCGGAATCCGCCGTGCATCCCTCACCGAGGCAACCATGCGGTCCCGCGCCCTGCCTGCTGGCGACTCCGCCAGCGCAGCATGCGCGATCCGCTCCTTGCCAATCGTTCCATCAAGGTCGTTCGCACCGAAGTTCAGGCCGATCGAAGCCGTCGCCTCGCCGAGCATCACCCAGTACGCCTTGATGTACTTAATGTTGTCCAGCATCAACCGCGCAGCGGCAATCATCTTCAGATCGTCCATCGGCGGTGTGTGCCGAGGCTTCAGCTTCGTGTAGCCGATCTGATACTCAAGCGGAATGAACGCCAGGAAACCGTTCGTCTCGTCCTGGATCTCCCGCAGTCGCACGAGGTGGTCGATCCGCTCCTCGAAGGTCTCGATGTGCCCGTACAACAGCGTGCAGTTCGAGTTGATGCCCATTCGATGCGCGGTCTTGTGAATCTCGCCCCAGCGGTCAGCCTTCGCCTTGCCCGGCAGCAGAGCCTTGTGCACACGCGGCGAAAAAACCTCTGCGCCGCCGCCCGGCATCGACTCGAGACCGGCCTCTTTGAAGATTGCCAGCGATTCCTCGGGCGGAATCTTCCAGCGACGGTGGAAGTAGTCGATCTCCGAAGCCGTAAACGCTTTCACCTGCACATCGGGATACTGCTCGTGAATGGTGCGCACCATCTCGACGTAGTACTCGAACGGCCACTTCGGGTGGTGACCGCCGACTATGTGCACCTCACGGATCTCGTCGTCCATGTGCGACATGATCTCGTCCATCGACATCTCGTAAGCGTCATCGTCACCCGGCTTCTTCGCGAAGTCGCAGAACTTGCAGCTCAGCACGCAGATGTTCGTCGGGTTGATGTGACGGTTCAGGACGAAGTAGACCTTGTCGCCGGTGACACGCTTCTTGGCGAAATCGGCGATGCGGCCGACGCCCGCGAAGTCTTCCGTCTCCAAGACCGCAACGCCCTGCTCAGGCGTCAGGCGTTTCTCCTCCTGCACCGCGTCCCAGATTGGGAACAGCGCAGGGTCCTCGAGATGTATGTCGGCGGCTAGCTCCAGTAGCGAGACCATTGGCTATCCACTTTCTTGACTATGTCCGGATCCATTACGAGCGGCCTCGGATAGTGCTCTTTCCAGGTGGCATCGATCCCCATGATGCCGTGGTAAACGGGCTCGATGCCTCGGAACTCTGCAGCGCTGAACGAAACGTCGCGAGCGGCATCGAAGCGGGTGAAGATGCCCCAGAGCAGCTCCACGTCGTTATCTATATCCACATCGTCTGAGACGGCCACGATGATGCTCAGGTCGCCGAGCAGCGGGTTGCGCACAAGCCGCTCCAGCAGCGGCCGGCCCTCACCGCGCATCTGGACGA
>JANQQP010000037.1 GCA_028285005.1 Dehalococcoidia bacterium
CTACACACCAATCCTGCGCTACAAGAACCCCCACTTCTCAGAAGCGGTCCCAACAGCGCCAGGAGTAATACCAACACCAACTCCCGTAATACCACCAACCCCAACTACAGAACCGCTGCCGACGGAGGAACCTGTACCGACAGAAGAGCCGGTACCGACGCCGACTATTGACCCGAGCGCCGGGCGCGTGACCGACGGCCTGCTTGCTCTGTACGAGTTCAACGAGGCATCTGGTACGACTGTTGCTGACACGTCTGGAGTTGGTACGGCATTGGACCTGGCGATTCAGGATGCTGGCAGCGTCGCGTGGCTTACAGGAGGCCTACGCATTGGTGGCCAGACCATCATTGAATCCGCTGTGGCGGCAGACAAGATTTCTAACGCCGTCGCAACAAGTGGAGAACTGACGATTGAGATCTGGTCCGAGGCCGCAAACCTGAGTCAGGACGGACCAGCCAGAATTGTGACGATCTCTGACGGCGCATTCGAACGTAACTTCACGCTCGGACAGGTCGACGACTCGTTTATTGCTCGCCTCAGAGCAACGGGGACGAGCACGAATGGCCTGCCACAGCTGACTACGACCGGTGGAGTAGGTGACCAGGCAATGCAGCACGTCGTGTTCACACGTGATGCTTCTGGCAACACCGCGCTGTACGTTGACGGCGTTCTCGTCGAGACAGACATCGCAAGTGGCGATCTCACATCATGGAACGGGACCTACAAGCTGGCTCTTGCAGATGAGATTGGCGCATCTGGCAGGCACTGGCTGGGTGACATCTACCTGGTCGCTATCTACGACCAGAGCCTGAACGCTGATGAAGTGTCGCGTAACTTCTTCGTTGGTGAGGACGGCACTGGCGAGATTCCGATAGGGCCGACTCCGACTCCTATTCCGGAGCCGACTGCCACCCCGGTGATAGTTGAACCCACACCTGTGGTGCCTTTGCCAATCGAGCTGCTCGTTAGTGACTCCAAGGACCGCTCGAACCCGCGGCCGTTGGACGGAGCCACGGTCTCCGGCAATGTGTTCATCTTCACCAGTCCGGATGACTCCCGCTCAGACCATGTGTCGTTCTTCATTGACGACACTGCGATGGCAGGAGAGCCGTTCAGCATTGAGAGTGGATCGCCGTACGACCTCGCGGGTACAGACCACGATGTCACGGCAATTCCGTTCAACACGAGTGTGCAACTTAGCGACGGTACTCACACTGTGACGGCTGAGGCGATCTACATCGGCCCTGCTCCGCAGGTGGTGACTGCCACATTCACAGTTGCCAACTCGGCACCGGCGCCGACCGCGACGCCTGTGCCGCCTACGCCGGCACCACCACCACCGCCACCCCCGGCGCCGGTGTTCGTTGCACCGCCGCCACCACCTCCGACGCCAGCCCCTGCGTTTACCGGGCCCAGCGCACCACGCAATGTGGAAGTTGTCGCAGGTGATGGTGAGGTGGCGCTGAAGTGGGATATGCCTGCTTCGAACGGCGGACTGGAGATCACGCGCTACCGCGTGCTGGTCATTCCGTCTGGCCGGGTGATTTCGACCGACTCCGACGCCACCAGTTTGACTGTGACGGAGCTCGACAACGGAACCACATACAGGTTCCAGGTCTCTGCCCTTAACTCGTTCGGGCCGGGAGAATCGGCGCTGTCGCAGGAGGTGACGCCAGAAGTCGTGGCTACTCCGACGCCAACTTCGACTCCGATCCCGACTGCCACACCTGTGCCGCAGCCGACTGCGACGCCGGAGCCGCCAGTGTTCTCAGCACCGACTGAGCCAACACCGGCTCCGACGGCCCAACCTGCGCCTCAGCCGACGGCGACACCGAGGCCTGCTCCTACGGCCACTCCTGTGCCGCAGCCAACTGCGACGCCGGTGCCAACGGCCACGGCTACTGCGACACCAGTTGTGAACGTACAGACGATCGCACTGCGTGAAGGCTGGAACCTGGTTTCACTGAACGTGATTCCTGAGGATTCTGGAATCAGGTCAGTGCTCGAGTCAATTGACGGGCTCTACACCGAGGTAAATGGCCTCTCGAACGGTGACGTGACGGTGTTCGACCCTGCAAGGCCGGACGCTTTGAACTCACTGCTTGCCCTCCAGGTCGGACAGGCCTTCTGGGTAAAGATGTCTACGGCGTCCACGCTGGTCGTCGAAGGAATGCCAGTTGATCCTTCTACGCCAATCGGCCTGCAAGTTGGCTGGAACCTGGTTGCCTACCTGCCTGGCAGCTCAATGGCCGTTGCGGATGCTCTGGCGTCCATAGACGGCAAGTACCAGGAAGTCCGGAGCTTCGACACGGAGGCGCACACCTTCCTGGCAGGCATTCCTGCGGAATTCAACACGCTGGTGACGATGCAGCCTGGAATGGGTTACCTCGTCTACATGAATCAAGCCGGGACGCTGAGGTATCCGTAGTCGCTACGAATGAAAGATTGAATAGATGTCGCACCAGGTACCGGTCCTACAACACAACGAATCGTCACTCCTGAAGCTCTTTGAGAGCTGGCGCGTGCGCGTACTGGCACTGGGCGTGGGAATCAGCGCTATCGCGCTGTATGTGACCCTCGTGCTTCCGGGCGATGGCACGGATATCGATTCCGCGCCGAGTGTTGGTGCGATCCAGGATGTGACCCCTGCATCGTTCGATGAGTTCGCCTCTCTATTCCAGCCACGTGAGTCGATCCCGGTGGCTCCCGCCCGTACCGCGCCCGTGGTGAGCGCTCCTTCGGAGCCTGCACCAGTGGCGGATACTGGTGCAGCCTCAGAGCCAGACACGCAGGAGTTCGTTCTCGGCACGACGTTGAGGCCGACGCCGTTCTGGGTGAATGTTTTCAGCCCGCAGAGCCTGTTCAACGGCCAGCCGCTTGCAGTTGGTGACGTTGTGACCGCCTACGATGGCGAAGGGGTGTTGATCGGGAAGACAACGGTCGAGGTAGAGGGTAAGTACGGCCTGATGGCTCTGTACATGGACGACCCTTCGACGACCGTCGATGAAGGCGCTGTTCCCGGTGAGTCGATCAGCTTCAGGGTGAACGGCGAGCCGGCGCTGGTTGTTGGCCCGCATGAGCCTGTGTGGAGTGCAAATGGCGATGTGCTGATGCTGAACCTGGCCTCACAGCCAGAGTAGCGTCAGGCAAAGCCGGACTACGAACCGTCGCCACCGTCGGACAGCGCTGTTAGCTGCTCTGCTACCTGCCTCATTGTCAGGTTGTCGAGGCGTCCGGTTTCTCTCAGCTTCGCTACTTCAGCGAAAGTGCGTTCTAGCGGTGGCAGCAGCCTGTCGGGGTCTGAGGCCAGATCGTACGGGTGGAACCACACGTGGAACATTGCCTTCTTAGTAGCGGCGCGTTTGAGCCCTGCCTTGAGTTTCGCCGTACGTACATAGTTGCTCTGCCAGCGTGCCCAGCCGCCGCCATGCCGGTAGTAGTAAGTCGCAGGTAACTCCCAGAGACCGTTCGTCCGGCGAGCGTAGGAGACATCAGGCCGAAAGGGCAGATAGGCGTCCAGCCGCTGCAGGAGCCTGCGAGGTACTGAAGGAAGCCTAGATGTGCGGGACGGCGGGACGCTCCTGAACGATGAGAACCCGTGTTTGGCCGCCATCTGAACGTTTGCCACACGGTTCTGCGGGAAGATGAGACTGACCAGCGGCCCGACACCTATTTGCTCGCCATGACGTTGTGCTGCAGCTAGATCCTGGTCAAAGCCCTCGTCTGTGTAGCCAGGCTTCGTGTGGACGATGTGCGAGAAGGTGTGAGATCCGATCTCGTGCGGTGCTGAGGCAGATCTGATCATGTCGAGGAGCTCTGGCGCGTACCAGCGGTCCAGGAACTCGGGATCTGCCAGCCGCTCTGCGGTCAAGTGCCGGCTCGCTGGCTGCGGATTATCGTGATACAGAGCGTTGGCCTGCTCGTCACGTGGATCGATCAGCAAACGCCCTACGAAGGCCCACGTGGCGCGTACATCGTAGTGGTCCATCATCTCGAGCAGGCGCTCCACCGTGCGCCTGACGCGGCCGTACGAGACCCAGTGCTCGTATTCGGTCGGGTCTTTCTCGCGGTGTGCCGAGCCCCATGCCAGTTCCGTGTCGATGGAACAGATGAATGCGCCTTTTTCGAGTTGCTCTGGCATACGGTTCTGTCCGGCTGGACCGGGCTCCTTCAGGCTTAGATCAGGACGACGAGCGGCCTACAGGATCTCCAACTCGCTCATCCCGATGGACCAGTTGGAGAACTCGAACGGCCTTGGCGAGATTTCGGTGTCCAGTGGGTTGCAGACCCAGTTGATCCGACTCCTGGACTCCCTGCCGAAGCCAACTGTGTCCAGGGCCTTTCGTGTAGCTGAGCCGGGCGGGGCGTACGCGGTGCCGGCGTCCGGTTTAAAGGCATCGAATGCCATGTCTACCAGCCGCCTGATGCTGGCTTCATCGGGCTCCGGAAGCAGGAATTCCTCAAAAATCACCGTTTCGAGCGCTGCGCCTGCAGCAGGTCTTACGATGCATGCCGCGACGGGCTTACCCGCTTGCTGTTCCACCAGGATGGCGTAGTCGTAGAGCGGGTTGTTGCCGTAGCGCCACATCAGGTATTGAACAGACCTGTCTGTGCGGATCAGGTCACTCTCCTGGCGTTGCTGCTCTTCGATGAGTGGGGTGAGGTCGTCGGTAACGACGTTCTGTACGAGAAGCGAATCGGGTACGGGCAGACCGACGGCCTCCGATCGGACCGACATTCCTAAACGCTTGCGGAGGGCATGCTTTGCCATGCCAATTGCTGCGCCGGGGTAGCTCCTGATCTTCAGCACGGGAACCGCTACGCCAACCTGCGTCCAGCCCATCTTGAGATAGCCTGAGACGCTCATGGAGTTCGGGGTGTTGAAGATGACAGGCGAGTCTTCGGCGCGTGTCTTCTCGAGCGCTTCCAGCGTCAGCTTCGTGAAAATGCCCCTGCGCCGGAAATCCGGGTGTGTGGCCGTATCTACGGGTCGAAACCCCTCGAGCAAGCCGCTGGCCGAGCGAAATCGCCATCGCATGAAGGCCCGCAGGCCCGCGATCCGACCGTCGGGCGACTCTGAGATGAGAACAAGCGACTGCCCGAACGGGTTATCGACATGCTTCCATTGCCAGAGATCGCTGTCATTCCAGTGCGCCTCCTCTGACATCACCGTTCGAAGAAGCGCAGCCACCTCGTTCTGCCGCTCGGTAGGCGCGATCAGCTTGATCGTCAGCTCTTCGGGCGCTGCTGCAACGGTCGAGTCTTTTTCAGAGGTGCTCATACTTGCCGTCAATCTCGTGTTCAAGTGGCTTGCGCCGGGCGGACCGGCTGCGTGAGCACAGCCACACTGCCCCTATGCCAGTTGGAGTTCTTTCGCCAGGTTCGAATAGACCTGTTCAAGCTGGGCCACTCCACTTTCGATAGTAAAGAGATTCCTTGCTCGGTCTCTGCCTGCCGTAGTCAGCCGTTCTCGCAACTCTCCGTCGCCTGCAACCCGGAGCACGGCATCGGTGATTGCTCCAGGGTCCTGCGAAGGCACATGAAGGCCGCTCTTCTCGTGCTCGACTATCTCCGTCATCGGTGGCTCGCCGGTCGTGATGCAGAGATTGCCTGCGGCCATCGCTTCGCCGAGCGCTGAGCCGAACCCTTCGTAGACCGATGGAAACAGGAACATGTCAGATACGGCGTGAAGCTCTCTGACATCATCGCGAGTCCCCACGAAGTTGATGTGCTGATCTACACCTAGCTGTTTGGCCAGTTTCCGAAGTGACTTCTCGCGATTGCCCATACCGACCAGCAGCAGCCGTGCGTTCGGGTACGCCTCGATGATCTTAGGAAGCGCCTCAATGGCGTAGCGCTGTCCCTTTGGCGCTACCAGCCGAGCGACGTTGAGCAGGACCGGATAAGCGTCTTCGATGCCGAGTTCGCGCTTGAGCGCATTGAGATCCGATCGTGGCGACTCGAAGTACTCCTTCGGAACGCCTCGGTGAACGACATCGACTCTGTCCGGCTTCAAGCCTAGCCTGCTCACATAGGAACTCTTCACATAGTTTGAGATCGCAACATAGCGGTGTGTGAAGAGCCGTAGAGCGAACTGAGCCTTCATCTTCCCGTAGCGCAGCTTCATGCGGTTCAAGTTCGGGTTGTCGATCAGCCTCGACTCTTCATATGCGTTGCTGTTGAGCGTTGAAACTACCGGTTTGCCGGTCAGGCGACCTACGATCCCGCCGCTAAGCCACGCCTGCGAGTTGGTGGCATGAATCACATCGACGTTCAGTTCCTTGACCAGGGTTCTAATCCTGCGGATCTGTCTGAACCATGCTCCGAAGCCGCTGGTGACTGCTGAGTGCACTGGGACACCGATCTTCTCGAACTCCGGCGCCAGGACTGTACGTGGCTCCATATGGCAGATGACGCTCTCGAACCTGCTGCGGTCGAGGAGAGTCACATTCAGAAGTAGCTGGTGTTCGCCGCCGCCGTGTCCCAGGCCCGGGATCAGGTGCAGGATCCGCATCGGCCGTCCGGGCGCAGACCCCGTCACACCGGTGGCCTGCAGAGATTCGGCTTCGGTCTCAGGCATCTCAGCTTCTCCCGACGGTTGAGTTCAAATACCCGCTGTCCAGCTCGACCGGATGGCAGAGGGGCACACGTCCAGGAACAATAATAGTTCCTCGCTAAGTGTCGCCCGTTCTTACCGGTTCAGGCTGAATGGGCCGATTGGCGCAGGTTTAGCCGACGGTGAGTTGCGGCTACCTGACGGTTTTCAGGAACGCCAGCAGGTCTGCGATCTGTTGAGGCGACAGCTCGTCGAACGCGGGCATCTGTCGAGGGAAGCCCGGAACTATGAAGGTGCCGGGATTGAGGATCGACTCAACGATGTATTCGTCGGCACTGAGTCCTGGTTTGCGTGCTCCGGCCCGGTCGGCGACGCCAACGAATCCGGGCCCGATGATCCTGTCTGTGCCGAGTGAATGGCAGCCAGAGCAGCCGATGGTGCCGTACAGCCGTCTTCCTTCTTCCGCGTTTCCGGACGGCAGCGAGCCGACTGAAATCACAGGCGGCGAATCGTCCTCCGGCACTATGGTCCCGAGGAACGTGATCAGGTGTCCCACCTCTTCGGCGGTCAGGTGACTGAAGTCCGGCATAGTTGAAGGAGACGGGTATCCCGGAACGATAAACGCATCGGGCTCACGAATAGACTGCGCGAGGTATTGCTCGGCGCTCAGGCCTTCCACTCGATTCGCTGCCAGCTCGAACACATCTACGTGGCTTGGTCCAAGAGACAGGTCTTCTCCCGAGTGGCAGGTGGAACACCCGTTGGCGACATAGCTGTCCAGGCCTCTGCGTGCATCTCCCGTTAGGACCGGACTGTCAGGGCGTCCCGTCCCATCCGGGTTCTCAACGGGCACGTGACCAGGCCCGACGGGCGTCGGTGTTTCCTCTGGCTCAGAGCCGCCAGACGAGCAGGCCGCGGCAACTGCGAGCGATGCGAGCATGAGTGCGAGTAGGAGCGGCTTGCGAGCCCGGAGTCCGGGAAGAAACGCCTGGCGGAGGGTTGCTGACTGCATCTACTCATTTTCTCTCGCTGGGTACGTTTCAGCGCATGGAAGCGAGCACTCAGTATGGGCAATTAGGGCAGTCAGAATTGGCCGCAACTGAACTCGGTACACGGTAACCGGAATCTGACGGCACAGCGGCGAGCCTCAGTCCGGGCTCTGTTTGGTGTCTGGGCCGGATTAAGGGGCGAGGCTGGCCAGTAGCGCTACCTGATCGTCGGTGAGGGCGCGGTCGTAGAGGCGAACGTCGTCGATCTTGCCGTCCCACGGCCGGCTTGTGGCCGAAGGCGGGTTGCCGCCGATCCACATCGGCACCGTTGGCTCAACATCGATCGAGCCGGACTTACCGCGGTTTCCGACAAGCACGCCATTAACGTAGACACGCATCATCGACCCATCGTAGGTCGCCGCTATGTGCGCCCACACACCGTTCGTCAATACGCCAGACGAAGCGATCAGGGTTTCAGTGGAGCCGCCTGCCTTGATCCTGAACCGCAGGTACACCTGACCGCCGCTTCTGACGGTGCTGACCATGATGTAGTGGTCTTGAGTTGCGGTTCCTGTGGCCTTCGAGACGATCCGGCAGTCCCTGGAAGAGCAGTTCGCGAGGTCATCCGAGTTGATCCACGCCGCGACGCTGAATCCGGTGCCCGGAACGTCGATGAACCCGAGGTCCACATGGTCATCTGTGCCATCGAAATCGAGCGAGCCAGCGCCAACATGGCCAGCTGCGGGTGACGCGCCGTTGACCGTACCGTCGTTGCCGTTCGGGGAGCTGTCGGTAGCGGTGCCGTCGTCAAACTCCCAGTGACCGATCAGGCCTGAGTTGATGCCGGATACATCGATCTGGACAGAGGCGGCCGGACCGGGCCCTTCAGCGTCTGATGCTGTGAAAGTGAAAAAGTCAGGCCCGGAGTAGCCCGCATTCGGCGTGTAGGTCAGAAGCGGCGCAGTGCCTGTGAGAGTGCCGTTCGTAGGCTGGGACGTGATCAGGTAGGTCAGAGGGTCGCCCTCGGCGTCTGCGGCGGTCAGGGTGATGTCCAGAGGCACATCCTCAGGCGTGCTCACATCGGCATCGATTGCCACAGGCAGGTCGTTCACCGCGTTCACGGTGATCGTTACGGTTACAGCTGGTGAGGCTTCCAGCGCGTCGAGCGCTCGGTAAGTGAAGCTGTCCTGTCCGTTGAAGTCAGGCGCAGGGTTGTATGTAAAGCTTCCGTCCGCGTTGAGCGTGACACTGCCGTTTGAGGCCGGTGTCACGAGCTCAGCCGTGAACGGGTCGAGGTCCGGGTCACTGTCATTGCCCAGTACGCCCGGCGCTGCGACGTTCAGAGTTACATCCTCATCGACCGAATAGCCATCCGCCACGGCCACCGGCGGGTCGTTCGGCGGGAACACGGTGAGGTCGATAGTTGCGGCAGGGCTAGTCAGGCTTCCGTCGGACGCAGTGAAGGTGAATGAGTCAGGGCCGACGTATCCCGGAGTAGCGGTGTAGATGACGTTCGGCTCGGTGCCGGACAGCACGCCGTGCTGTGGCTGCGTAACGACGCTGAACGTGAGCAGGTCGCCGTCTATGTCTGTACCGGTGAGCGTGATGTTGAGCGGCGTCCCGTCCTCGGCCTGTAGCGACTGGGCTGTGGCGGCTGGAGCATCGTTGACCGGCGTGACGTCCAGTGTCACGGTTGCCGGGTCAGAGGTCCTGAAGGGATCGCTGGCGCGGTACGTGAAGCTATCGATGCCGGTGAAGTCCGGGTCCGGCGTGTAGGTGAACGAGCCGTCTGAGTTGAGGACAAGTGAACCGTTCAGCGGCCCCGATTCGACGGAAGCGGTCATTGGCTCAGACTCAGGGTCGGTATCGTTGGCGAGGACTCCAGGAGCGGCCACATTCAGCACGCTGTCCTCGGCGATCGCATAGTTGTCTGCGTTTGCCGTCGGAGCGCCGCCGACCGGCGTGATGACGATGTCGCCCCACGTCACTTCGGTGTGGTGAGCGATGAAGAGCAGCGAACCTGCCGTTGCTGCGCCATCGCTGGCATTGCGGATCTTCTCGACTGTCCAGGTTGATGGCTCAGGGTCGCCCTGCTCCCAGATCTTCTTGCGGTAGTAGTTGTCGGAGCCGATCGTCTCGACCTCGATCTTCAGCATGTATGTGACGTTGTACTGCAACACCAGTCCCGTGGTGTCGACGAGTGACTGGGCGTTGGAAGCTGCGTCGTCCGAAACTCCACCTGAGCGCGTGAACTTGTACCAGGCGTCGTTTCCGTACGGCTCCCAGCCACATATCGGCTGACCCGGCAGGGTGCAGACGTTCGGTGAAGTGGTGTGCCCTTGCCACCTGATAAACAGGCCAGCTCCGGCAAGTCCACCTGTGTTCTGCTGGCTGTGGACCGTCATCGGGACTGTCGCGGTGAAGTCTGTCCACGAAATATCGCCAACCTCGAACAGGCGGTCGTAGCCGTAGGTCCCGATGTTGGAGATGCCGTTGGGTCCGAACGTCCACTCGCCGTCAACGATCTGCACAGCGTCCTGGATGTCCGTGACGGTGCTCCAGTCAATTGTGTAGTCGGTAGGCCATACGTTCGGCTGCACAGACGGTGAAGCGAGCGTTACGACACCCTGAGTCGTATCGCCGCCTGTGTCGGTCGCTGTGACCACAATCTGGTTGCCAGCGGGTCCAAGTGTCAGATCATCGAACGCCAGTTGGACGACGAAGTCACCAGTGTTCTCGAGGCGTCGCCCGTCGGGACCCATCAACAGCGGCAGCTCTGGTCCGCCATTGAGCGAGTATGTGAGTGTGGAGATGCCTTCAGGGTCCGAGGCATTGCCGAGCACATCGACCCATACCTGCGGCTTGCCGACCGTGTTGAAGGTCTGGCTGTTGCCGTAGAAGAAGCGGATCAGCCCGTTGCCAGTGTCGAAAACATCGATCTGAACTGTTGCAGCGAGGCTTGTCGCCGTAGCGTCTGAGGTTGTGAACTGGAACGAGTCCGGTCCTATGTAGCCGGCGGTGGGCGTATACGTGAGGTTTGGTGCAGTGCCAGAGAGCGTGCCGTTTGTCGGTTGAACAGTTACGAGATATGTCAGCGGGTCGCCGTCTACGTCTGAGCCTGACAGCGTGATTGGCAGTGGCGTGTCCTTGCCGGTCGAGACGCTCTGGCCGTTGGCTACTGGCGTGTCGTTAATGGCGTTGACGGTGATGCTCACCGTGGCGATGTTCGAGCTGTTGACACCGTCACTGGCCTGGTAGGTGAATGAGTCCGAGCCGTTGAAGTCAGGGTTAGGCGAGTAGCTGAATGAGCCGTCGGCGCTGAGCGACACGACACCGTTGGCGGTGCCGGTCACGATAGCCGCCGTTAGAGGCGTGCCCTCCTCATCCGTGTCGCCATCCAGCACTCCCGGTGCGACCACGTTGAGCGTCCCGTCCTCGTCCACTGCGTAGCTGTCATCGTCCGCCACGGGAATGTCGTTCACGGTCAGCACGTCAATGGTCACCGTCGCCTGCACTGGCAATGCGGTGCCGTCGTCGACCGAGAAGACGAATGAGTCGGGGCCGGAGTAGGTGGGATTCGGTGAGTAGATAAGGTTCTGGGCCGCGCCGATCAGGTTGCCGTTAGATGGCGGCGTGACGATCACGAACGTCAGCGGATCGCCGTCGATGTCGGAGCCTGTGAGAGTGATCGGCAGATCGACATCTTCATCGGTCGAGACCAACTGGGCGTCCGCAGTAGGCGCGTCGTTGACCGCAGCAACCGTGACGGTTACCGTCGCGATGTTCGACAGCTCGAGCGTGTCGTCTGCCTGGTATGTGAACGTATCGATGCCATTGAAGTGAGCGTTTGGCGTGTAGGTGAAGGATCCGTCCGAGTTCAGCAGGAGGACTCCGTTCACCGGACCGGTCACAAGTGCTGCGGTGATCGGGTCACCGTCTCCGTCCGTGTCGCCGTCCAGCACACCAGGAGCCGCGACATTGAGCACGTTGTCTTCGTCAACGCTGTAAGCGTCATCGTCTGCGACAGGCGCTGCATTGACCCGTGTCACATCGATCGAGACCGTTGCTTCAAGGGAGTTGATCGTGCCGTCGTTGACCTCGAAGGTGAAGGAGTCAGGCCCTGTGAAGTCGAGGTTCGGCGTGTAGGTGAGGTTCGGAGCCGTGCCGCTCAGGGAGCCGTTGGCCGGTTGAGTCATCACGCTGAAGGTCAGCGGATCGCCGTCGACGTCTGAGCCAGTTAGCGTGATTGGCGTCCCCAGGTTCTGCTGCGTCGAGTCCGACTTGTCATCTGCCACAGGCTGGTCGTTCTGAGCTATCACGTCCAGGAACACGGTGGCTGGCGCTGAATTGCCAACGCCATCGAATGCCGTGTACGTGAACTGGTCCAGGCCGTTGAAGTGAAGCGCTGGCGTGTAGGTGAACGATCCGTCTGCGTTGAGCACGACCGTGCCGTTCGCCGCTTGCGTAGCCAGGACAGCTGTAAGCGGATCGCCTTCGGTGTCAGTATCTCCGTCGAGGACTCCTGGCGCGAGGACGTTCAGTACTGTGTCCTCGTTGAGCGCCCAGGCATCGTCATCTGCCACCGGAACATCATTGACCGAGTTCACGTCAATCGAGATTGTTGCCAGCGCCGAGTCGACCGTGCCGTCGTTTGCGACGAAGGTGAATGAATCAGGTCCGAAGTAGTCGGCATTCGGCGTGTAGGTCAGGTTCGGCGCTGTGCCCGAAAGCACGCCGTTCACAGGCGGCGTGACGACACTAAAAGTGAGCAGATCGCCATCTACGTCAGAGCCAGTCAGCGTCACTGGCAAAGGCGTGTCTTCATTGGTCGCGATTGCCTGCGAGTCTGCGACTGGATCGTCGTTGACTGGCGCGATCGTGATAGTGGCTGTAGCGATATTCGAATCATCGAAGCCGTCATTCGCAACGAACGTGAATGAATCGGCGCCATTGAAGTCCGGGTCTGGCGTGTAAGTAAACGAGCCGGTCGGGCTGAGCAGCAGCGTGCCGTTGGTCGGGCCTACCACTAGCTGAGCTGTGAGTGGGTCGCCGTCACCGTCGGTTGCGCCTGTGAGCACACCAGGTGCGACCGGGCTCAGCACGGCGTCTTCGTCTACGTTGTACGCCTGATTGACAACAACCGGGACGTTGTTCGGGAACAAGCCGGCGAAGATCTCTACTTCATTCAGAGTCAGAGCCCTGTTGAACAGTCGCACCTCGTCGATCGAGCCTTCCCACGGGCGTGAGGTTGCGCCGGGCGGGTTGCCGCCAATCCACATGCTGACAAGGTTGTTGACATCGACCAGGCCGTTCTTCGGCGTGGATCCGACCTGTACGCCGTTGAGGTACAGGATCATCTGCATGCCGTCATAAACACCGGCGACATGCGTCCACTCGCCGTTTATGAGGCCGCCAGTCGATGCGATCAGCGTGTCTGTGTTGCCATCGGTCTTCAGCCTGAAGCGCAGCCTCGCCTCTCCGCCGCTCCTGACCGTTCCGATCATCAAGTAGTGGTCCTGCGTGCCGGTTCCGGTGGCCTTCGAGAAGATTCGGCAGTCCCATGATCGGCAGTTGGTGAGCTGATCAGAACGGACCCATGCGGCGACCGAGACAGCACTTACCTGTGCGCCGTTGTCCGTGACATCGAGAGTTCCGAGGTCAACGTAGTCGTTCGAGCCGTCGAAGAGCAGACCGCCACTGGCGTCATGTCCGGCGTCGGGTACCGCACCATTGATAATTCCGTGATTGCCCTCGCCCGACTGGTCGTTGGCTGTTCCGTCGTCGAAGCTCCAGTAGCCGACGATGCCGGTGTTCGGGACGGTCACGTCGATCTCAACGAGCGCGGCCGGGCTCGTGATGAGCCCGTCGAAGACCGTGAACAGCAGGGAGTCCGGACCTGTGTAGCCGGGGTTCGGCGTGTACGTGAGGTTTGGAGACACGCCGGACAACGTGCCGTTGATCGGCTGCGTTGTGACATTGAACGTGAGTGGGTCACCGTCTGCGTCTGAGCCGGTCAGTGTGATCGGCAGCGCAACGTCCTGCTCGGTTGAGACCGACTGCGAATCGGCCACTGGATCATCGTTGATCGGATTGACCGTGATCGTAACTGTGGCGATGTTCGAAAGCTCGAACGTATCGTCTGCCTGATAAGTGAAGGTGTCAGCGCCGCTGAAATCCGGGTTTGGCGTGTAGGTGAACGAGCCGTCGGCATTGAGTCCAAGCACGCCGTTCGAGACATCGGAGGCCAGTGCCACTATCAGCGGGTCTCCGTCTGCGTCTGTATCGCCTACAAGGACTCCAGGCGCGCCGGCAACTAAAGTCGAGTCCTCATCCACCGAGTAGCTGTCGTCATCCGCGACTGGCGCCGCGTTGACGCGTGTGACCGTTATGGAGACGGTGGCGAGAGGTGAGTCGACCGTGCCGTCGTTCGCGACATAGGTGAACGAGTCAGGGCCGGTGTAGCCCGGATCAGAGGTGTAGATCAGGTTCGGCGCTGTCCCGGTCAGGTCGCCGTGCGTGGGTGACGTGGCAACGGCGAATGTGAGCGTGTCGCCATCTATGTCTGCGCCGGTGAGCGTGACCGGCGATGGCGTCAACTGTTCGAATGAGACGACCTGATTGTCGGCGGTCGGCGCATCGTTCGTGGGATTGACCGTGATCGTCACAGTAGCGACGTTTGAGAGGTCACGGCTGTCATCGGCCTGGTATGTGAAGGTGTCGATGCCGTTGAAATCAGGATCGGGCGTGTAGTTGAACGAGCCGTCTGAGTTCAGGACCAGCGCGCCGTTTGTGGTCGTCGCGACGAGGACCGCGGTCAGCGGGTCTAGATCTATATCGGTGTCGCCTGTGAGAACGCCCGGCAGCGGCTCACTCAGCACAGAGTCTTCGTCCACCGAGTATGCGTCGTCGTCGGCGACCGGTGGGTTGTTGGTCGAGAGAACGGTGAGCGTCGCCTGTTCGGTGAATGCTGTGCCGTCGAGGTCTGTCACTCTCGCCCGGAAGGTGTCACCGTCCTCGCTTATCAACGCTGGATCGGTGACGTAAGTGGAGCTGGTTGCGCCGGGAATGTCCACCAGGTTCTGCTGCCACTGGTAGCTGACGGCTCCGTTGCCGGTGGCGAGTACGGTGAACGATGTCGTTTCGCCTTCATTCACCGTTTGATCGGTTGGTTGAGTTGTGACGGTCAGGCCGCTGCCAGAGACGCCATTCGCGCCGGCCGAGAGGTTCTGGCTGACTTCGGTAGCTGTCAGCGCTCGGTCGTAGATAGCGACAAGGTGCAGTTCACCCAGCCACGGCCTCGGATTCACGAACTCGTTTGCGATGCCGAGTCGGTAGTCGCCATCCCAGTTACCCAGCGTCCCACCTACAACGCTCGAAGTCTCGACACCGTCCATGTAGATCTTCAAAGTGCCTGCCGAGTCGCGAGTGAACACAACGTGGTTCAGTTCAAGGTCGAGCGAACCTACTGGTGAGTTCTTGGCAGGCGTTCCGTTATCACTCTGAGTGGTGGAGCGCAGCCTGACTTCGACGCGGTCGGTGTTCGCCTGGCCGAACTTGCCCTGTCCGAGTGTGAAGTTCCGGTTGCCGGAGTCAGCGGAGAGCGTGACGATGCGAGCCGGGCCGTTCTGAACGAGGTCAGCGGGCTTCACCCACGCTTCGACGGTGATCTCATCATTCGCCTGTGCGGCACTGATCACCTTTGTTGCCGGCTCTGGCGAAGCGATCATCGTCGGTGAGTCGATCGAAATTCCACCCGGGACCCAGCTCACTCCAGCTGTGTTGTCGATCTTCAGGTTGAGTGGCGTGCCGTTGCCTGACACATCGAAGACGGTGTCTCCGCTCTGCTCCTGGAACTCGTACAGAGTCACAAGGCCGGTCGTGACACGGTTGCCGCCAACTACCGAAGGTGGTTTGACCGTGATGGTGACGTCAACCGCGTTCGAGTTACCAACGCCGTCGTTAGCTGCATAGGTGAAGCCATCAACGCCAGTGAAGCCGGGGTTCGGGAGATAAGTGAGTGAGCCGTCCGGCATCAGGTTGAGCACGCCATTCGTGACATCAGTCAGCAGGGCAGGGCTCAGAGTGTCGCCGTTGATGTCTGTGTCATTCGCAAGGACACCGGGAGCTGGAACGGACAGCAGCACGTCCTGCTCGGCCAGGTAGTCCTCGCCTGTCGCGAAAGGCGGAGCCTGCGGTGGTGCGCCCGATGCGGAGCCGAGGTTCGCGTAGATGTGGACTCTCGAGTGTGTCCAGCCGATCGATATGACATCGAGGTCACCGTCGATCTCGAGATCTGACAGGACAGCAGCATCGTGATGCTCGTCACCGAGATGGATCAGGTGTGGAGTCCAGGTGTTGCCTCCGTTTTCGTTCTCGAACACAAACAGCTGTGACGAGGCCGGACTTAGCAGGTCATGCTCTCCAACCACGATGTCGAGGTCACCGTCGCGGTCCAGGTCGCCGACATCCACGCTCTGCGGATTGGTGATATTGGCTACCAGGTGCTCCGTCCACGGATCTGTGACGACGGCACCCTGTTCGTACCAGGCAACCTTGCCAGCCGTGTCGTGGCCGTAACCGACAACCGCATCGAGGTCGCGGTCATCGTCCATGTCGACGAGGTGCACACGGTCAGGCTGCCCGGTGAGAGGCGTGTGCATCGTTAGCAGCGTGAATGTGCCGCCGCCGTCGTTCCTCAGCCATTCAAGTCCGATCGGGTCCTGCGATGAGGCGACCAGAATGTCGTTGTCGCCGTCGCCATCTATATCTCCAGAGTCGAGACCTTCACCACCGGCATTTCCATGCAGTGTGCGCCAGGTCCAGTTCGAGATCGTCGGATCAGCAGGAACTGTGAGCATCTGGACGCCACCGGCGGCGCCCTGCCAGGAGAGAGCGATCTCGATTGGACCGCCGTTGCTGAAGCGATTGACCGTCGTTCCTTGCAGGAACGAGCCGATTCCGCTGTCAACGTTGGTGAAAACGGTGAAGACTCCAGTGCCGTCGTTCTGGGCCCACGCGAAGTCCGAGTTGCTGGTGCTGCCGATTCCCTGCGTACCAAGGATGTCGAGGTCGCCGTCGTCATCGAAGTCGTAGATTGCAGCGAGGTTGTTTACCGGTGAACCGATGGTGTTCCTGAGCCAAACACCGCTGGGAGAGCCGGGATTCCTGTACCACCAGCCGCCGGTAACGATGTCAGGAAGTCCGTCTCCGTCTATGTCCGCGTCATCGATGAAGATGGCTCGCCACGGCTTGTTCGGATCAACGGTCAGCCGGTCCCAGCTATCAAGTGAGAGCGGGAAGTTGATGCCCTTGTTTTCGAGCAGCAGGACGCGATTGTGAGTTGCGCCCTTTGAGATGAGATCAGTGTCGCCGTCACCGTCTATGTCGACCGCTCGCGCTCCGGCGAGCTGCTCGTCACCGATCGCTGCGATGTGCTGCTGCCAGAGGCCGCCGGAGCCGTCGAGGTTCTCGAAGATCAGAGTGCGGAGAGTGGGTTCGTCCAACGGGTCCAGGCTGTGCTCGCTCAGGATCACGTCGGTGTCGCCGTCGAGGTCCATGTCAGCGATGTCGAGGTTCATGCCTCCGCCAACAACCAGCGCCGAGATGTCGTGGCGTATCCAAGGATCGGTGGCAACAACTGGCTGCTCGTACCAGACCAACTCGCCCGCAACGCCTGCGCTTGATGCGCCGACAACCGCGTCGAGGCGGCCGTCATTGTTCAGGTCGACCAGGCGGTTACGGTCCGGGCCGCCAACAAGAGGCACTGCGCCGGTCGTGAACGCGGTCCACGTGCCCGAGTCATTGCGCAGCCACTCGCTGCCCAACATCAGGTCGACATTGCCGTCACGGTCGATGTCTCCAGCCGTGACCTCACCGCCGGTGCCGGTCGGCTTGATCGACTGCCAGGTCCAGGTGTCGATCGCGGGATCGTTCCCGACCGTAAGCAGTTGGATACCGGCCGTCGAGTCCCGCCAGGAGAGCGCAATGCCAGTTCCGCCGCTGGTCGCGAGCGAACCGATAGCTGCACCGCTGAGCAGATCGCCGACTCCGGGCTGGATGTTGCTGAATATCGTGAAAACACCCGCGCCGTTGTTCTGAGCCCACACGAAGTTGGCGTTGGGATTGGTTCCGATACCTTCGGTGCCGAAGAGGTCGACGTCACCGTCGCCATCAAAGTCATGCGCCAGTGCGACGTTGTTCAGTGGAGAGGGGATCTCGTGGCGTGTCCACGCGTTGCCGGGAGCGATCGGGTTGCGATACCACCAGGCTCCACTGATCACATCGTCGAAACCGTCGCCGTTAAGGTCGGCGTTGATTACGAACTGCGACTGCTCAGGTTTCGCGGAGTCGAGTACGTGGCGCTTGAATGGGACGAAGGCGATTGGTGGATTCAGTTCGTTCTGCCACAGGTTGAACGGCTGGTTGCCCTCCCAGTTGACTCCGAGCAGGTCGATATCGCCGTCGCTGCCGAAGTCTGCGAGCTTCAGGTTGTGAGTGCCCGTGGTGGCGACTACCTGCTGATTCCAGTTGAGACCTGTGCCGTCTCCGTAGTAGACGCTGATCTCATCCGGGTCGTTCGACTGTTCCATCTCACCTGTGGCGATGTCCAGGAAGCCGTCCAGGTTGATATCCGCTGGCTCAATGCCGTGGACGAATTCAACATCCGGGTCAATGATGTGCTCGGTCCAGGGCCCGAGTTTCGGATCAACAGCCTCGTACCAGGACAGCCTCCCTGCACCGGTCTCGGAAGGCGCGTGAAGAATGTCGAGACTGCCGTCCATATTGACGTCTGCCACATTGACTCGCAGCAGGAGCGGCCAGTTCAGGTCGATTTCGTATTCAGGCCACGGGTCAACTTTAGGGTCGCCAAGCGGGAGGGGGTTCTCGAGCCAGTGACCATTGATCGCTACATCGAGGTCTCCGTCGCCGTCGATATCGCCTAGAGCCGAGCCTTCACCGTCACGGCCGGTGATCTGGTACTTGGTCCAGGCGCCCGCCGGCTCCTGGAAAAAGAGAGTGACCTGACCTTCCGCCTGTGCTCGGACCTGCACATCCAGGTCGCCGTCACCGTCCAGGTCACCTGCGTTGATGTCATGCGCCCGAGCGTTACCGATGTGGTGGTCAATCCACGGGTCGACCGCGGGATCGCCAAGTGGCCCAGGATTCTCGTGCCAGTGGACAGTTTCGCCATTGAAGTTCCCGTGCGGAACGAGGACATCAATGTCACCGTCGCCATCCACGTCCCGAAGCTGCATATCCGTCGTAAAGCCGGCGACGCCGGGCGGCACGATCGTGAACTTGTCCCACGTTGGGTACCGGTACCAGAAAAGCCCTTCCTGGAAGGCGTCCAGCGCGCCGCCAATAACGGCGTCCGGCAGACCGTCTCCGTCAATATCGCCGGCGGCTTTCACGTGCGCGTACGCGGGCGGCGCGGGATCGATAATGATGTGGGTGAATGGGACGGACCCGAAGGTCTCCAGGCCGTCTGCTTCAGCGGTTGCTCCCGGCCAGGTCCCCGAGGCTGAAATCACAAGTGCCAGGCATGCAAAGACAGCGCCCAACACCACCAGTCGGCGACGGCCAACAAACTTCAGAAACAACACCGAGCCTGCAGATTCCACCATCATGGATTTGGCCATGTCCAGCACGGGAGCGAGTTGGCGAAAGGTGATATCGGAAACGCATCTCACTGTCAAATTCGCCGCCAGTTCAAATCCAACTTGGCGGCCGTTCAGTTTCAGTATCGTTTGGCTCATCTTTTCGCAGATGGCCGCAAGAGTCAGTGGCAGATGCGGCCGGTTCCGCGCGGAAGATTCGGCACCGCCAGGCGGTTTTAGGAAAGATCAGTGAGGTGAGAGGTCGACTCCTGCGACCGCGACGCTAGGGCTCCGAAGCGTTAGGAACTCCGTGAGCCTGCGGTCAGCGCCAAGAGCAAAGACGAATGGCGGAGGGGACAGGATTCGAACCTGCGTTACCGTTGCCGGTAAACCTGTTTTCAAGACAGGCGCATTCAACCACTCTGCCACCCCTCCGCGGTGTGGTCGCAACAGTCAAGTCTAGCGGGTTAGAGTGGCGTGTAGCACCGGCAATTCAACGCGATCTAAGGAGTGACACGGGCGCGAAATCTCGCGACCGCTTCGGAGCCGCCTCGCCAAGATAGTTGTTGTTGCAACAAAGTTTGGCTAAACTGGGGTTAATCGGTCGGACCACTGCATCCAAGTTGGCCTAGCCGGGAATTCACCCAGAAATTCAAGGGAGGCCACCGATGTCCGAGTCGAGTCCTAAGAAAGTCACGGTCACTAATGGCGGTCCCTACATGGTCGACGAAGGCATTCCTATCTACGACCACAGCGGAAACCCGATCGAAGCTGCTGGTGTCTACTACATGTGTCGCTGTGGAGGCTCTAGCAACAAGCCGTTCTGCGACGGCACTCACAACAGAAATAACTTCAACGGCCAGGAGTTTGCCAGCAAGGACGCTGCGGCTGAGCGGCGCGACACCTATGTCGGTGACGGCGTGACTATCTACGACGACCGTAGCCGATGCGCCCACGCCGGCAATTGCACCGACAACCTGGCCTCTGTCTTCAAGATGGGCACAGAGCCGTGGATTGACGCCAACGGTGCGTCTGCTGAAGAGATCATCAATGTGGTCAAGACCTGTCCCTCCGGAGCCCTTAGCTACAGCAGAGCCGAGAAAGGCGAGCCAGAAGAGGAGCCGCAGGGGCCGAAAGTGACGGTGGCTGTCGACGCTCCTTACCAGACCCGCGGTGTACAGGTGGTTTCTGGCGATGGCGAGCCGTACGACCTCAGGGAGCGGCAGACGCTGTGCCGGTGTGGAGGCTCTCGGAACAAGCCGTTCTGCGACGGCACGCACTGGTACATCGGCTTCAAGCACCAGATGGATGACTAGTTCGGCTCACCGCGTTCGTCCACACCTGCCAAACGTCGAGGAGTTGAATATGCCGGAGCTACTTGAGATCAGTGAAGAGCAGGCACGCGAGGCCTACGACAAGGGCTGCGAGGAGTGCGTGAAGATGGGCGGTCAGTGGGTGCATCTCAGGATGTGTCTTGTTTGCGGTAAGACCGGCTGTTGCGACTCTTCGCCGATGACGCATGCCACGAAGCACTTTCAGGCGACCCGACACGCTGTCGTTCGGTCGATAGAGCCGGGTGAGAACTGGAAGTGGAACTACGAGACGCAGCAGTTCTTGATCTAGCGACATCTCAGTACCGGAAGTGAGGCTGTGATGGCCGACGATGACCTGAGATCTGCGCTTCAGCAGCGGTGGGAGAGCGGTCTTTCCAACCTGCTTGAGCCGTCACCTGATGAGGTCCTTTCGGCGTTCGCCGGCGGCTGCCCGCGATGCTTGGCGATCAGCAGCAGCTGGGTCTATCTGCGTATGTGCCTGGTGTGCGGCCAGGTCGGTTGCTGCGACTCGTCGCCCCAGACGCATGCGCGGCTTCACTTCGAAGAGACCGGCCATGCGGTCGTGCGAACGATCGAGCCCGACGAGGACTGGAAGTTCAGCTATGAACTCAACGGTTACCTGACGTAGGCGCGGCGCTAGTGGGATCTGATTCGGGCGACTATTGCATCCTCTTCGTCGAAGCTGAGACCGCCTGAACGCATCCTTTCCGCCTGCCCAGGCTCCGGTGGGTTCTTACGAAGCCATGCGACTGTTCGCCGCATGCTCTCTTCGACGTCTACAGATTCGCTGTAGCCGAGCTGTTCTCGAATGGCGGTCGAGTCCTTCACGAAGTGATGTCTGTAGTCCTGAGTTCGCGATGCGGGCGCCTCAGAGGTCGAGATCACCTCGCCATCCCAGCCTGCAGCCTTGCCGATTGCAGCGACCCACTCTGTCTGCGTCATCGCATCGGGGTAGCAGACGTTGAAGATTCGACCGATGGCGGAGTCGCTCTGCAACACCAAGAGAAGTGCATCGACCATGTTGTCGACGTAACCACGAGACCAGCGCCATGATCCCTGGATATTGTTCAGCACGATGTGGGGCCTTCCAGCATCCATTCGCCAGAGGTATTCATAGCCTCGGCGCTGCTGGTCATTGGGGCCGTAGGTAGCGGGCAACCTGACAACGCTCGCTTTCAGGTGCTCCGCTCTCATGACCGTCTCTTCGACGTCGATCTTCTCGTCGTGCTCATCTTCGGGCGGAATGCGGTACTGGCGAAGCGGACCGCTTTCAGGATCCGCCTTCACGTACGGCTCTTCCTCGGTCTCCCACCCGTGAAGCAATGAATAGGTCCGGTAGACATTGGCGCTGCTGGCCGCCAGTACGCGTTCGGTGATTCCGTCCATGGCCGCTACGAACTCAGCGGCGTCGGAACCCCTGACAAGCGTCATGTTGAGAACTGCGTCCGGTGCGAATGCAGCTAGCTCGGCGCGGAACTTCGTCAGCTCAGTGCTGTTGCCATGGATGTGGGCGACTTCCGATGGCACCAGGTCGCAGCGGTTGCCACGATGGAACACGGTGACCTCGTGCCCCTGTTCTGCCATTCGCCTGACCGCCGATAGGCCCATGAACTGTGTTCCGCCAACTACCAGGACGCGCATCGATAGTCCTCCCGGGCGAAGCCACTCCGACTTGCAGTGGATGATTCGGCTGACTCGGGCCGCACAGGACTGATCTGCTCAATACCGAGTTCAGAGTCAGTTCCAGTTCGCCGCTGACCGAGCCGATTGCGGAAGGTGGCGCTGCGAAGTGAGCGCTGAAGGCCTTGGTGAAGCTGGAGTGCGACGCGTAGCCGACCTGTTCGGCGACCGCAGTCACGGAATCGTCCGTGCCGATCAACAGGCTTGCCGCGTGCTCCATTCGGCGCCGCCGCACGTAGCTTGCCAGCGGTTCGCCTATTGCGGCCTTAAACAGTCGTTGCAGGTGACGCTCAGAGAAACCGAGCGCCGACGCTAGCTTCGACGCTCTCAGGTCAGAGTCGATCTGCTCTTCGATGAGCTGCAGGATGCGGTCGATTACTGTTCGGTCTGTGGCTTCGACAACCATGCTCACATGCTAATGCGGGACCGCTATAAGCGCTTTTCCAAACGAGACATATCGCAAGATCGGCGATTATTCGACATAGCGGTCGGCCCACGCCGCCAGGACCCGTGCGACGTACTGAGCGTCTCGTGTTTTCGTGAGCAGGTGATCGGCGTCATCGAGTGACACGAAGCTCTTCGGGTGACGCGCGAGCTTGTACAGAATCGCTGCGTTCTCTACTGGCACTATCTCGTCAACCGGCGAGTGGAAGATCATCAGCGCACGCTTCAGGCCACGGACACAGCCATCGATGGAGCCGTCGCGCAGGTCGTCGAGAAACTGCTTCTTGAACTTGAATTTGCGGCCGGCGAGTGAGACCTCGGCCTCGCCGGACTCCTCGATCTCTCGTTCAGAGCTTGAGAGCAAGTGAGTGACATGCTCCGGATCGGCAGGGGCACCGACCGTTGCCACGGCCTTTACGGAATCAAGCTGCTCGGCCGCACGCAGGACTGCGGCGCCGCCGAGCGAGTGGCCTATGAGTATGCTCGGGCCTCCTTGCTCTTCGGACAGGAAGCGTGCGGCGCTAACGATGTCGCTTACATTGGACGAGAAGTTGCTGTCTGCGAACTCGCCTTCACTTTCGCCGAGACCGGTGAAGTCGAACCTCAGCACCGATATTCCTTCGTCAGCAAGCGCTTTCGAGATCGCCCTGGCGGCGCGTAGGTCCTTTGAGCAGGTGAAGCAGTGCGCGAACAACGCGCAGGCCCGCGGATTGCCGGTTTCAGGGGTCTCTAGAACGGCGGCGAGCAACTCGCCCTCGTCATTGGTGAATTGGACTCGTTCTGATGGCATATGTTTTTACTTCGAGACTGCGGGTTCGCGGTTCGACGAACTAAGGACCTTCCGGAACACTATGATGCATCCTGCCGGAAATCGTTGACAGAACGCCCGGAGTTGGCGGCGTTCCAATATCAGGAGCCAAACAGCAGGATGCAGGTCCAGTCGATATACCACACCGGCTTCGTCGTACGCGACCTCGAGCGTTCGCTTGAGTTCTATACCGGTCTGCTTGGGATGCGTGTAGAGCGTGGGCCTGCTGAGTCGGATAGCCAGTGGCTTGCAGAGGTCGTGGGCTATCCAACTGTGCGTATGAAGATGGCTTACGTGGGTGTTGGTGACGGTCATTCGATCGAGCTGATCGAGTACATCGAGCCGTTTGGAACGCCTCAGCCCGGACTTCACGACCGCAATCGTCCGGGATCCGCGCACGCCGCCATGGTGGTGGACGATGTCAGCGCATGGCGCGCAAAGCTCGAGGAGCGGCACATCAAGGTGTTTGGTCCCCGTGAGGTTCGTGACCTCGAGTTTCCCTGGGCGAGACTGGCGATCTACTTCCAGGACCCGGACGGCAACTGGCTGGAGATGGTCGAACGACGACCGAAGCCAGAGGGTTCCGTAGAGAACTAGGCCATCGTTGAATCTCTGACCGGCTGCGTTCGCTCCCTCGCCTCGGGCGGACGAAGTCCAGCGCGCCCCTGGCCCGCATCCGTTCGTAACATGTACTGAGCATGAATTCGATCGTTGATGCCATTAAGAAGCTTTTCAGGCGCGACCGGCTGACTTCGCCCGAGCGCGCCCTGGCGTTCTACTCAGAGGGAGTGGAACTGGCCGAATCGGGCCGGTCAAAGCAGGCGGTTGAGAAGTTTTCGGCGGCGATCAGGCTTTCGCCGAAGACCGGAAAACTGTTCCACCACCGCGGCGCGGCGTTTGCCGAGATGGGCAGCCTCGACGCCGCGGTGTTCGACTACGACACGGCGGTGCGCCTCAACCCTTCCTATCCAGACACCTATCTCGACCGCGGTAACGCGAGGCACGCGATGGGTGAGCATGCGAAGGCTGTGAGGGACTATTCGGAGGCGATCAGGTTGAGGCCCGAGTGGGCTGAGGCTTATGCGAACCGGGCTGTCGTGCACGCTCAACTGGGCGATGAGGCAGCTTCGGCAGACGATGCGAAGAGAGCCGTGGCACTGGGAGTGGACTCGGGCAAACTCAGCGAAATGATCGAAGCGGCCCTCGAACCGGACCAACCTTAGCTTTAAGCCGCGCAGTACACCGTACGTTTACCCAACAGCGCCTGATTTAACCCGCCGTCCACATATGCAATAATGCCGCAACTCGAACGAAGCCGGGCTCGTGATGAGGCTAATTCGCCATTAATGTGGCCGGGCGCGTAAGGAGGTCCGCTATGTCTGGTGCAGCTATTGCTGATGCGGGTCCGATCGCAGTGAGGCGACTGCAGAGGGAGGATGCAGAGGCCGTGAGGGAGCTGGACTCCCTGATACTCGGTGGAGACCGCTCCTCAACATGGGCTGAGTACATCGACCGGTTCCTCGCGTTCTCGAGGCTCGGCACGCAGGCGTTGCCCTGGTCCGGGTCGCAGGTCGCTGAGGTCGAAGATGGCGTCGTTGGCTTTCTACTCGCTGAGCGACAAAGCTCAGGCTACGGGCTTCCTCCCGGTGTGCGAATAGTGGCCGTCGCCGTTCACCCTGAGTTCAGACAGCAGGGTGTTGGCAGGAAGCTCATCGAAGCGCTGCGTGCCGATTCCAACCGGCAGGGCATTAAGCACATCTATTCGGTGCTACAGGACAAGGATGAGCGGGACGCGGAGTTCCTCAAAGGTTGCGGCTTTGAACTGGCACCCGTGAAGGTGTTCGTGGCCGAGGCCTAACTGCCGTCTGGCGTTGCTAGGTGCAGCCCCAGCCGATGCTGAACCACTCGTCGTCCTCTTTGATGAACGAGCCACCGAGCCCGGAGAAGTAGTCGGCGCCGTCACGCACGCCCCAGAGCACCGTTGCCGCGGTGCTACCTGAGAAGAACACCTCTTCGAGCACGAATTCGATCGTCGAGGTTCCATCCGGTTCGAACTTTATCGCCCTGAGCTGGCGTCCCAGCGCATCGGTCTCGATCGCGCTTTCCCTGACCTGTGGTGCGCAGGTGTCGTACCAGGTCTCGAAGTCGCCAACTGACATAGCCTGCGAGCGTATCAACAGGAGCGCTTCGAGTTCAGTGATATCCGCTTGCTGCTCCTCTGAGAAGCTTCTCTCGTCTGGAGCCGGTGCCGGAGATGGAATTGGCGCCTCGGCAGCGGCGGTGGTTGGAGTCGCTACCGGAAACCTGGTCGCTGTTGGATGTGCAGCAGCCTCGGCGGTGAAAGTGGCGATCGCCTGGTCTCGTCGCAGTGCCGTCGCTGCAGCCGAAGTCGAGGTGCCGGAGGTCGTATCTGAACCGCACGCAACAACCAACGTCGCCAGCAGAGTCACGGCGATCAGGAGAGCGCTCGGTTTCAGTCGCATTAGCTACCTCACGTGGACGTCAGGCTCGCAGAAATGCATCTTAAGGACAAGTCTGTTCATCAAATATAGTTGTTGATACAATTAAATTGTTACAGTTACATATGAGACCGGTGTAGTCCGGCTCGTTGCAGAAGGGACATCGACAATGCCAGCGGTCACAGTTGAGAACATACTTGCGCTGCCGAGAGTTGAGCGTCCGGGTCTCGACTCGGTTGAGCGTTCGGTCAGGGCTGTCACAACCGCGCCGACCGGCTTCGAAGGTGAAGGCTTCCCGGTAAGGCGGGCCTTCTCCCGCATCCCGCTTGAGCACCTCGACCCCTTCATCATGATGGACCAGATGGGTGAGGTGGAGTATCGAGCTGGTGAGGCCAAAGGCACTCCCTGGCACCCGCATCGCGGCTTTGAGACGGTCACCTACATGATCGACGGTGTGATGAAGCACCGCGATTCGCAGGGCGGCGGTGGGATGATCTCGGACGGCGATACGCAGTGGATGACTGCTGGCGCAGGCATTCTGCATATCGAAGCGCCGACCGAAGAACTGGTGCTAGAAGGTGGGGTTGTGCACGGATTGCAGCTATGGGTCAACCTGCCGAAAGACAAAAAGTGGGCGCCGCCTCGCTACCAGGACATCTCTCGCAAGAACCTTTCGTTGATCACCTCGCACGACGGCGGAGCTCTGCTACGCGTGATCGCCGGTGAGCTAGACGGCCATGAGGGGCCCGGCATTACCTACTCGCCGATCACGATGGTCCACGCCACCGTGAGCCCTGGAGCCAAGCTCGAGTTGCCCTGGAACCCCAACTTCAATGCCCTTGGCTACATCCTGGCCGGTAGAGGCTCTGCGGGTTCAGTTGAGAACTCCGTACACACGGGCCAGGCGATTCTGTTCGGTGAGGGAGATCACGTGGTGATCACTGCCGACGAGAACCAGGATTCGCACACACCTGAGCTCGAAGTCGTGCTGCTCGGTGGTCTTCCAATCAAGGAGCCGGTTGCGTGGTACGGACCGTTCGTTATGAACTCGCAAGAGGAGCTGCAGCAGGCGTTCGCCGACTATAAGGCAGGCAAGATGGGCGCGATCCCAGCAGACCACTACGTGCCGCACTCAGGAGCGAACGAGGACTAGGCGGCGAGTTACAGGTCCGCTGACACGACGCATTGGTGAGGCCGTGCCATCCCTGGGTGGCACGGCCTTATTGTTTTTCGTGATGGTCTATCGGTGTACCAGATCAAAAACCTCGGCGAGATCTCCGATCACCGGACCGGTCCATTCACGTACGTCGACTCGCAGAACATCCGCATCCGGAGGCAGATCGTCTAGTAGGACCGCTTCAATACCGAGCGCACTTGCGCCATGCAGTTCACCTGAACCGCCATCGCCGACGAACAGAGCGTGATTGGTCTCTGTCTGCAGTTTTGAGAGCGCAGCTTCATACATTCGTCTGTCCGGCTTCCTGATGCCTTGCTCACAGGAGAACACAGTAACGTCGAAGAGTTCGGCGAAATCCGTATTCGGCCAGACGGCGGGTACGTCATAAACACAGTCTGAGACCAGAGCCAGATTCACACCCGACCCTTTCAGCCCGTTCAAAGTCGTGATCGCTTCGGGTTTTGGTTGCATCCATCCGGCAACCGCGTTGCGTCGGATATCAACGCATTCCTTCATCTGAGACTCAGATGGAATCACGTCAAACACGCCTGCTGCGTATTCGATCTCCGCCTCAGATGAGCCGAAGCTGCCGTTCAGGCGATGGTCATTGACCTCCATCCAGGGGCCAAAAAGTTCTGCGGGCGGCAAATTCAGAACCTTTGCAACCGCATCAACCATCTGCCTGTATTCCGATGCTGGTGGAGACGGAACAAGAGTGCCGAAAAGGTCGAACAGCACCGCATTCTTCATCTACGTCACCTCTTCAATCGTGCGGTGCGCGATCAGCCTTCGCCTCGGCAATTCGCTGCTCAGCGACTTCCACGTAATCAGTCGAGATCTCATAGCCGACGTAACGACGGCCGTCCTTTGCTGCGGCGATTGCGGTGGCGCCGGAGCCCATGAACGGGTCGAGCACGATCTCATCTGAAAAGGTGTAGAGCTGGATCAGCCGGTGCGGTAGCTCGACAGGGAACGGAGCCGGATGCTTCGCACGCTTCGCCGACTGCGGACCGAAGGTCCAGACGCTCTTCGTGAACTCCAGGAAATCGTCTCGTTCGATGGTCGGTTCACGGTCCTGCGGCTTCTTGCGGCCAAATGGCGGCTTCTGGAACACCAGGATGTACTCATGAGTGTCCCGCAACGTCGGGTTTGAAGCCGACATCCAGCTTCCCCACGCTGTCGATGTACCAGCGCCCGCGGCCTTCTCCCAGATGATTTCGCCTCGCATGAAGAAGCCGGCTTCTTGCGCAAGACCGATGATGATGGAGTGCAGTGGAATGTACGGCTTACGGCCCAGATTGGCCACGTTGACGCAGGCGCGACCGCCATCAATCAAGACTCGATGAGTCTCTAACAAGACCTTGAGCAAAAGCGCGGAGTAGTCATCAAGCGACAGGTCCTCGTCGTACTCCTTACCCACGTTGTAAGGCGGCGACGTGACCATCAGGTGCACTGAGCGGTCCGGCAACTCCGGCATCTCTTCACTCGAGTGAGTGTAGATGCGGTCCAGCGTGCTCTCCGGCACCGGCTGCTCAGGTTGTGGGTTCACGTTCAGCGCTGCTTCGTCTGGTTGCAGCGCGCGGGCGTAGTAGTCGGACGAGTCGTGGCTAATGCGAGCTCCACTTCCGAACGCGCTGGTACGAGTTGGCCGGCGGTCGTGCTGGGACGAGTTTTTGCCGTTGCTGCTGAGTGTCATCGGTGAGCGAAATCGGATCCGCGGAGAGAGGGTGAGAGGCCTTCGCCCGATGCTAGCAGTTGTGCGACTAGCTGTCGCGATCCGGAGGCAACTCGCCACCAGTTGCCCGGTCCAGCAGCGTGATCAGGTCCACGGCGTTCTTGTCGTCGGCAACGCCTTTTGCGGTCAATCCTTCGTCCATCATCTGGATGCAGAACGGGCAGCTAACGGCCACGGTTTCGGCGCCGGTCTCAAGGAACTGTTCTGTCCGGATGTGGTTCACGCGCTTCCCGTTGTCCTCCATCCACATCCTGCCGCCACCGGCGCCGCAACAGAAGGTCTTCTCGCTGTTGCGTGACATCTCCTTCACCTGCAGTCCGGGAATCTGGCTCATGATGAAACGAGGCTCCTCGGTCATCCCGTTGTGGCGCGCTATGTAACAGGAGTCGTGGTAGCTCACCGACCCGACGATGCCCTCGCCTGGCTTGAGCTTGCCGTCCTTGAGCAGCTTGCCAATGAACGCTGTGTAGTGCTCGACGTCGTAAGAATCGCCAAGTTGGGGATACTCGTTCTTGATCGTGTTGAAGCAGTGCGGGCAGGTGGTGACGATCTTCTTGACGCTGTAGCGCCTGAACGTATCGCGGTTCTGCTCGGCCTGCAGTTGCCACAGGTACTCGTTGCCCATTCGTCGAGCAGGATCACCAGTGCATGTCTCCTCATCGCCCAGCACAGCGAAGTCGACACCAGCGCGTTTCAACATTCGGGCCATGGAACGCGTCGTTTCCACGCCTCGTTGCACCAGCGCGCCTGTGCAGCCGACCCAGAAGAGCACCTCTGCATCGGGTTTCTCAGCAAGGGTCGGGATATCCAGGCCTTCCATCCAACTGGTTCGGGTGAGATTGGTTCCAGACCATGGATGGCCGCGCTGCTCGATGCTCTGGAGGGCTGACAGCGCCGTTTCTGGGCCACTGCCCTCTTCGAGCACCATGAACCGGCGCATATCGATGATGGTGTCGATGTGGTTGATCGAAACGGGACAGGCTTCGACACACGAGCCGCAGCTCGTGCAGGCCCAGAGCGCTTCGTCGCCAGCGGCGTCATGGACCATCGAACGCGCCGGCTCGGGCGGCGTCTCTCCTTCGGGAGTGAGATAGAGCGCAGGCGCGCGTTCCTCTGCGTAGCCACGCATGTCCTGGATTAGCTTGCGGGGCGACAGCGGAGTATCGGCAGCGTAGGCAGGACACTGCGTCTGGCAACGGCCGCAGTTGGTGCAGGCGTCGAAGCTGAGCACCTGCTGCCACGTTAAATCGGGCAGGTCCTTCGCTCCAAAAGTCTCCAGAGTTTCGAGGTCGCCCATTGGCTTCAATGCTCCGCTTGGCCTGAGCGTGCGGAAGTAGGTGTTGAGCGGGCTGATCACCATGTGACTGAACTTGGAGAATTCGGCCGCCGCGTACACAAAGCCGACCGTGAAGATGGCAGCGTGAGTCCACCACATGACCCGATGCATGTCTTCCATTACAGCGGTGGTCATGCCGAGTCCTTCGAGCGCTTTCGCGAAGACCCAGCCGACCGGGGACCAGGCTGCTGCTGAGGTGTCGTACAGCGCGCTTGCGGGATTGAGTTCTGTCGCCCCGATTCGCAGCCCCTCGATCAGGAATCCGGTGAAGAGCAACGCGAACAGGAACCCCAGAACGATGCCATCATCCGCAAAGGTGTTGAGGCGCTCCGGCTTGAGCACATATCTGCGCCATGCGGCCATGGCGACTCCGACTGTCGCAAGCAGACCACCAAATACGTCCCAAACCAACGAGGTCTGCAGCCGTATGTGGGCGGTCGGGAAGGTCCAATCGAAGTATTCCTCAGTGTTGAACTCGATCGCAGCGATGGTCGTGGCGATGAGCAGGATGGTGAAGCCCCAGAAGATCGAGAGGTGCATGTACCCGGCGTAGCGCTCTCGATTGCGGAACTTGCGGTGCCGCAGAAGATCGACCCATGCATAGACGAGGAACTCACGGATGCGAACTGAGTGATCGCCAAGTTCGTTGTAGGGACCTGCGGTCCGCCAGATACGGATGCGCCGGTACATGCCGTAGATGATGGCGACAACTGCGATGGGAGCGACGAAGTAGACGACCGCGCCGAGAAGCGGGTAGCCGATGTTCCAGAAGTCGGTGCGTCCGTCTAGCAAGGTACGTGTAGGTCAATCGAACGCGAAGTCGCGTCTTTAAGTGGTCAGGTGGCGGCCCAGTGTAGCTGTTGGGGGCGGGGAACCGTGTTCCTCACATATTCGCCAGGAGCACGACCGCTGCAGTGCCGAGCCATAGAAGGATGTTCAGACGCAGCGGTCGATCGGTCAGTAGCACGTCCTCCGGGGCCTCGCCAGCGCCTTTCACGTGCATCAGGTAGAGGTAGCGGAAGAGGCCGTATCCCACGAAGGGAATAGTCAGCATCATCGTGTTGTTCTCAGGCACGTTGGATGACTCGGTGATACCCGATGAGAAGGTGTAGAGCGTGTAGGCCATGAGAGTGGACGCCGCAACGATCACGATTAGCTGGTCCAGCAGCTTCTCTGTGTATTCGCGCAGAATCGCTCGCTGGTTTTCGGCCTGATCGCCTGCGGCCATCAGCTCCGAGCGCCGCTTGACGAGCGCGATGAAGAGCGCTCCCAGGGCGGTTACAACGTAGAGCCACGGCGAGATGTTCAGCGGGACGACAGCCGGTTCGAGACCACCAAAGCCAAATTCGGTGCCATTAATGGCCAATGTGCCTGCGACGGCGCGCAGCACGAAACCGGCTGAGATCGACATCACATCCAGGATCACTTCGTGTTTAAGGACTGTGGTGTAAGCGACGTTCAGCGTGAGGTAGCCGGCGCTAACAGCCAGCAGCGGAATGTTGATGACGGCAACGGCGGCCAGCCCGGCAGCAGCTAGCAGGATCGCCGCGGTCCATGCCAGTTGCTGCGACACGAGCCCCGCGGCAATGGGCCTGTATCTCTTTTTCGGATGATTGCGGTCCTGCTCGATGTCTTGCAGGTCGTTGAATAGATACACCGCGCTGGAGAGGGCCGAGAAGGATGCAAAGGTGATCAGCGCCTTCGCGATGATGATCAGGTTACGGTCGAGGTTGTTGGAATCCCACCAGATGTTGATGGTGAAAAAGAGGGGCACAAGCACAAGCCCGTTCTTAGCCGACTGCTTCGGCCGGGCAGAGCGGGTAAGGTTCTTGAGCGTGCTAAACGAGAGCAATACGGTTCCGGGGTTCTCTGCAACCATGCAGCGATCATATGGAGCGTTGGCGCAAACGGTCAACGAATAGCGATGCGAATGTCCGATGGGTGGTGACACCAGTAGAACGAGACTAGACGAACTACTGGTCGCACGCGGCTACGTTGCAGATGCTGACTCTGCATCGCGCCTGATCATGGCCGGAAAGGTCTCGCTGAGCGGTCGTGACGCGGCAGCGGTGCTGACTCCCGGGATGCTTGTTCGGTCCGATGTCGAGATGACCGTCGCCGAGCCGCCGAGGTTTGTTTCGCGGGCCGGGTTCAAGTTGGAACGTGGTTTGGAGGAGTTTGGCGTCGAGGTCGATGGCCTCGTAGCTCTCGATATCGGCGCGTCTACCGGCGGATTTACTGACTGCCTGCTGCAACAGGACGCGTCACGCGTCTACGCAGTAGATTCCGGCCGCGGTCAGTTGCATTCGCGTTTAGTGGCCGACGACCGTGTTGTCAGCATGGAGCGCACGAACGCCCGGAAACCGTTCACTCTCCCTGAACGCGTCCAGATCATCGTCGCCGACGTCTCATTCATCTCGTTGCTGGCTGTTCTGCCACCATGCATGGCGCACCTGGAACCCGGCGGACACTGTATAGCGCTACTTAAGCCGCAGTTTGAGGCGAGGCGTGACGAGGTTCCGGCTGGCGGAGTGATCACGAGCGAGGCTGTGTTGCAGTCCGTGGTCGAGCGGTTCACCGCAGATGCTCCGAAGCGTGGTTTGAGCGTTACAGGGATCGTCGAGTCGCCAATCCAGGGAGATCGTGGAAACCGGGAGTTCCTCATCCGCATCGAATCAATACTGGACGATTGATGATGAAGTGCCGAAACAGAGACTCTGAACCACGTGAAATACGTATGACTGTTGTGCGGATCAGCCCAGTGTCGCTCGTTGACCTGCAACTACGGTCAGCCTAGAATTCGAGTTAAAGGGGCGTTAAACCTTGGTCGGACCTTCTCGACGCCCTTTGCGGACCTGTTGATTTCAAGATCCATGAACCGCACAAGCGCCTGATGCTCGGGGAAACAACCCAGTTGCAATCTGAATCCGGATCCAGCAAGGCGCTCGGCCTAAACGCCACTCTTGATGCGCCGACCAGTCGTCTCGACATGGATCATGACGACCGGCCTCGTGAAGCCTGCGGGGTTGTCGGTATCCATAGTCCGGGCAACGATGTGGCCCGGGCTACTTTTTTTGGTCTCTTCGCTCTTCAGCACCGTGGCCAGGAGAGCGCTGGAATCGCCTCCTCCGACGGGAACGCGATCCGCCTTCACGCTCGAATGGGGCTCATCAGCCAGGTCTTCAAAGAAGAGGACCTGGCAGACTTGCGAGGGCATCTTGCGATCGGCCACACACGGTATTCGACGATGGGCGGGAGCAAACAGCACAACGCCCAGCCACTGATCACAGATGGCCCGAGAGGCCGCATCGCCGTTGGTCACAATGGCAACGTCATCAACGCCTCTGACCTCAGGACAGAACTCTCGGAACAGTGGGGGATTACCTTCGACCGGACTTCGGACACAGAGGTCATCGCTGAGATGTTCGCTCGAGCTCCCGGGCGGGACTGGTTCGAAGTCGCCTGGTACGCGATGCGCAGGCTAAAGGGCGCCTATTCGCTGGTCATCATGTCGAAAGACGAGCTGATCGCCGTGCGCGACCCTCTCGGCATCCGTCCGCTGTGTCTCGGGAAGCTCAACGGCGGATATGTCGTCGCCTCAGAGACCGCAGCGCTCGACAACATCGGCGCAACGTTCATCCGTGAGCTGCAGAACGGTGAGGCGGTCGTCATCAACAAAGACGGCATCACATCCAAGATCTGGCCTGCAGCCCGTAAGACCCATTCGATGTGTGTGTTCGAGCAGATCTACTTCGCACGTCCGGACAGCGTCTTGAACGGCCAGCTGGCTTACGACTCACGGCGCAGGATGGGCGCCGAGTTGTTCAGAGAGAGTCCTGTCGACGCTGATCTCGTCATAGGCATTCCAGACTCGTCCATCCCTCACGCGATCGGCTACGCGAACGCTTCAGGCATAGCGTACGGCGAGGGAATCATTAGGAATCGCTACGTTGGGCGCACATTTATCGCCCCGGACCAGCGGATGCGTGACGTTGGCGTGCAGATGAAGTTCAACGCTATGCGGAGCATCATAGAAGGCAAGCGGATTATCGTCGTCGACGACTCGATCGTCCGCAGCACGACCACCGTGCGAGTCATCAACATGCTGCAAAACGCCGGAGCCAGGGAGATCCATGTCCGGGTTGCGGCTCCGGCCATCATCTCAACCTGTCACTTCGGTGTAGACATGGCGACCATGGCGGAGTTGATAGCGGCCAATAAGAGCGTCGAGGAGATTCGGCAGCACATCGGCGCCGATTCGTTGGCCTACCTGAGCGTCGATGGTCTGAAGGCTGCAGTCGGCGTGCAGGATGACAGCTACTGCAAAGGTTGCTTCACAGGCCGATACCCGATTCCGGTGCAGCTGGAGATGGACAAACTGGCGCTTGAGCCAACCCCCGTTTAGGCAGCGTCGCTATCCACTGTTTGCACCGGCATGGTGAGTGTGAAAACGCTTCCTTCGCCCACTTCGCTTGATGCCGAGATATCCCCGCCCATTGCTTTTGCTAACTTCCTGGCGATCGATAGACCGAGGCCACGGCCGGTGCTGGCTTTCGTGATCTCGTTGTCCAGCCTTGTGAACTCATCGAACACCAGCGGCAGTTCATCTTCCGCAATTCCGTCGCCTTCGTCGGCCACCGAAACCTCGACCTGACCTTCACGCAGCGTGACTTTGAGTCTCACCTCTCTGCCGTCCGGCGAGTACTTGCAGGCGTTTGACAGCAGGTGCTCCATGATCTGGACCAAACGCTCACGGTCGGCCTTGATCATGGTCTCGATACCAGGGAACTCGGTCACGATGCGCTGAGACTTGGTGTCTGCGATCGGCTGGATCAGGGCTACAGCGTCCTTAACCGCACCGTAAAGAGTGAACTCTGTTTCGGTCAGCCATAACTCATCTTCTTCGATGTCCGACAGGTCGAGCAGGTTCTCCACGAGCTCATGCAGGCGCTTCGAGTTCCTGCTGATCATGTCGAGGTAAAGGGCGGTCTTTTCGTTTGCAGTGTCGCCCTGCTCGGCAAGCAGCCTGTCGGCGGCGGCGACGATGCTTGTCAGCGGCGTCCGGAACTCGTGGGTGATCGAGGCGATGAAGCGCGAACGCGTCTTGTTCGATTCGACCGTGTCTTTGCCCGAAGGGTCCGGTTTGGAAGAAGGAGCCATTTCGCTGCTGCGTGCTTACTCCGCACATGCCGAGTGAAATCGGCACCGGTTCAGTATTGGGAAGTCGAGCGTGGCTTCGCGCGGGCGTTGCATTCATCATCGCCCGGCCATGATTCCCCCGATTGCGTGGATTGCGCAGCATGGTTAAGTGCTAATTGCCAACACAGGCTGCCTTACAGCCGTTTCGAGATGATTCTGCTTGTCGTCGAACAGGCGAGAAGGGGATGCCGAAGACAGTCCCCCGGCATATACTTGCCACTTCGCCAGATCGCTTTCCGGCCCGGGTCCAGTCGGTCGGAAACTGAGCCAAAACACCACTGGAGGTGGTGCGAATATGGATGCCGGAGCCGAGGGCACAATAGCCGGGCTGACGTACCGTGACGCGGGCGTGGACCTGGATGCCGCCGCTGCTGCGAAGGTCCGCATCATGGAGCTCGCTAAGAGCACACTCGGGACCAGCGTGCTGTCGGCGCAGGGCGGCTTCGGCGGCGTCATCGACCCCGGCGCTAACTCAAACACTCTGCTCGTGTCGAGCACTGACAGTGTTGGGACCAAGTTGCGAATCGCGCAGGCTATGGGTCGCCACAACACGATAGGTATCGACATCGTCAACCACTGCATCAACGACATCCTGCCCGCTGGCGCGGTGCCGCTCTTCTTTCTCGACTACATCGGTCTCTCCAACTTCGACGAAACGCTACTCGCTGAAATCCTCGAAGGCCTCAGCGCGGCATGCACAGACGCCGGTTGCGCGCTGCTTGGCGGAGAGACGGCGACGTTACCGGGCATATATCACGGGGATGACTACGACCTGGTTGGTTTCATCGTTGGCACAGTCCAGCGAGATCGCCTCATCAAGCCGGAGAACACGAAGTCCGGGGATGTGCTGATTGGTCTGCCTTCGAGTGGATTGCACACGAACGGGTACTCGCTGGTGCGGAAGGTATTTGGAGTCGACGAGGACTCCTCGGCACTACAAGATCTTCTGCCTGGCACGGAGATCAAGCTGGGCGATGCGTTGCTCGTGCCTCATCGCAGCTACCTGCCCTGGCTCAAGGACAACTCCGGCGCGGTTCGCCGCGAAGTGAAGGGTCTTGGTCACAACACCGGCGGCGGGATATTCAAGAACGTGCCGCGAGTGATCGCAAAAGGCCTGGCTGCTGAGATTGACCTGAGAAGCTGGGAGACGCCGCCGCTTTTCCAGCACATTCAGCGTTCGGGCGGCATCGATGATCTGGAGATGTTCCGGGTCTTCAACATGGGGCTGGGCATGGTGATCGTTACTTCAGAGAAGGATGCGGATCGCCTTCTCAATTCGATCGAGGGTTCGTGGTTAGTTGGCCGGTTGGTCGAGCAAACCGGTGATGAGCGAGTAATCGCAAAGGGCCTGTAGGAGGCATTTCGCAGCAGATATGAGGGCACTTCTCAGCGCATACGACCGAACAGGACTCGCCGAATTCGCGAAGTCGGTCAGCAAGATCGGTTGCGAGTTGGTCAGTACAGGCGGAACGCTGAAAGACCTGCAGCAGGCCGGGCTGAAGGTGACGCAGGTAGCTGAAGTCACCGGTTCATCTGAGATCCTGGATGGTCGGGTGAAGACCCTGCACCCGGCGATTCACGGCGGGTTGCTGGCGCGACGCGAGCTACCAGAACACGTCAGCGAACTCGCTGAGCACGGCATCACCGGCATCGACGTTGTCGTCAACAACCTCTACCCGTTCGCTGAGACGATAGCGAAGCCGGATGTGACGCTGATCGATGCATTGGAGAACATCGATATTGGCGGGCCTGCGATGACCCGAGCCGCTGCCAAGAATTTTCCTTCAGTTGTGATTCTGGTGGACCCTGCGGACTACGGCGAAGTAGCTGAGATGCTGGCGAGCGGTGAGGTGCCGATCGAGAAGCGTCGGCAACTGGCGGCGAAGGCGTTCCAACACGTCGCGCTGTACGACACGATGATCGCCGACTACCTGCGCTCGACCGATATTTCATCCGGCTCTGCATTCCCTGAGGAATGGACGGCGGGATGGAACCGCGTCGCCGTGCCTCGTTACGGCGAGAACCCACACCAGAATGCAGCGATATACGCCAACCCCGGCGAGACCGGCGGCATCGTGCATGCTAAACAGCTGCACGGCATCGACATGTCGTATCTCAACTACTTCGATGCCGACGCCGCCTGGACAGCCGCGCACAGCTTTCCAGAAAACGCCGTCTCGATAGTCAAGCACGCAAACCCCTGCGGCCTCGCAGTTCACGCTGATCAGGCGGAGGCTTACCGAAGAGCGCTTGAGGGAGACCCGGTCTCGGCGTTCGGCGGCATCGTTGGTTTCAACACGACCGTTACAACCGAAACCGCCACGGCGATGAAAGGCGTGCTGTTTGATGTGATCGTTGCGCCGGGCTATGAGCCAGAAGCTCTCGAAATCTTCAAGAAGCGAAAGCGTACTCGCGTACTTGAGGCGCAGCTTTCGAAGCCTAACCGCTTCGAGGTGAGAGCAGTTTCCGGCGGCGTGCTGGCGCAGGAACCGGACGACCTTGTCGAGGACCCACGGACGTGGAAGGTGGCGACCAGGCGTGCGCCGACCGAGCAGGAGCTTGTGGACCTTGGCTTCGCATGGAAGGCCTGCAGGTTGATCCACTCGAACGCCATAGTGTTCGCAAAGGACAACTCGCTGGTGGGCATGGGCGCAGGACAGCCGAACCGTGTGACCAGCGTGATGCTGGCAGGACGGGTTGCGAACCGCGACGGGCGCGACGCCACTAAAGGCAGCGTGATGGCCTCGGACGCGTTCTTCCCGTTCCCTGATGGCATCGAAGGCGCGGCCGAGTACGGCATTACTGCTGTTGCGCAACCGGGTGGCTCGATAAAGGATGACGAAGTGATCGAAGCCGCCGACAGGCTGGGGCTGGCAATGGTCATGACCGGCACGCGACACTTCCTGCACTAGCCCATTCCCTGGTTGACGACTCCACCACCGAGCAACCGCTAACCGCATGGCAACTTCCGTCGAGATAGTCATCCCCGTTCTGAACGAAGAACGGGCGTTGCATGCGTGCATTGAGACGCTCGTAGCGTTTACAGCGCAGCATCCAGATTTCGATTGGAAGATCACCGTCGCAGACAACGGGTCTACCGACCGCACTCCCGAAGTGATTGCAGAGCTTGGCGAGAAGCACCCGGGCGTCGGAACGATCAGGCTTGAGGAGCGCGGCAGAGGCCGAGCGTTGAAGAGGGCCTGGCTGGCGAGCGATGCAGACGTGCGCTGCTACATGGACGTCGATCTATCTACCGATCTCAATTCGCTGCCCGATCTCGTGAAGGCGATTTCGGAAGAGGGATACGACGTGGCTGCGGGATCCCGGCTCAGCAAAGGGTCGGAGGTGATCGGCAGGAAGCTGACCCGTGAGATCACATCCCGCGGTTACAACACACTGATAAAGCTAATGTTCTGGCCGCCGTTTCCAGACGCTCAGTGTGGATTCAAAGCGATCTCGGCCGACGCCGCTGAAGCGCTGCTGCCGTTGATCAAGGACAACGCGTGGTTCATGGACACTGAGCTGCTGCTGCTGGCCCAGGCTGCCGGATACAAGATCAAGCCGATACCGGTCCGATGGGTCGACGATCCTGACACCCGCGTCAAATTGGCTTCAACTATCTGGGAGGACGTTAAAGGTCTGCTCAGGCTGCGGTTTGGCGGCAGGCCTAGACCATCTCGGCCTTCGGGGTAGAATGTCACGGCTTTTCACCCTGCGCTCCGAAGGTCTCGGCCAACGACGCGGTGTTGAGCAGTCCGTGTGACTAGACGGGGAGACATCCAGCAGCACCCGGCAGAAGCTGGTCTCTGGAACACGGGAACCAATACATGACAACTCGAGACTTCGAGATTCCACGCTCGGTCCTTGTGGGTGACACCGCGGACAACGAGCTGGTCCGCGCCCAGACGATACTCCGCAACGAGGGAATCAACCCCGAGGTTGCCATGGAGTTTACCGTGGGCGGAGGCGGCATCTTCTGCGGCATTGCCGAGGCGCGTTCGTTGCTTTCTCGCATCCTGCCCGAAACCGGTCGAGAGGTTTGGGCGCTGGAAGAGGGCTCATCGGTCTCCAACGGCGAAGTGGCACTCAGGATTCGAGCCCCTTATGCGTCGTTCGGTCTTTACGAGACTGCGGTTTGCGGAATGCTTGCTTCGTCGACGGGCTGGGCTACGGCCGCGCGTGAGTGTGTTGACGCTGCACAGGGTGTGCCTGTGATTTCGTATGGAGCGAGGCATGTGCACCCTGCTGTTGTCGGCGTCATGGACTATTCGGCAGTCGTGGGCAAGTGTGTTGCAAACTCGTCGCTGATTGGCGCTCGTCTGACCGGGCTGACTCCGTCCGGGACAATGCCGCATGCACTCGTCCTGCTAATCGGCGACACGGTGCGGACTGTGCTGGCCTTCGATCGTCACATGCCGCCCGAAGTGCCGCGAGTGGCCCTCGTGGATACCTTCAAGGACGAGGCCGAGGATGCGATGGCAGTGGCGAAGGCTTTGAGGGAACGGCTGCGCGGCATCAGGCTTGATACGCCGCATCAGCGCGGTGGAGTAACACCTGCTCTTGTGCACGAGGTGAGGCAGCGGCTTGACCAGGCCGGTTACAACCACGTCGACATCTACGTCAGCGGTGGCATGACACCTGAGCGAATCCACGAGTTCGCAGAAGCCGACGCTCCGGTGAGCGTCTTCGCCGTCGGGTTCTACATATCCAGCGCGCAGCCAATCGCTTTTACTGCCGACATCAAGGAGATCGAGGGCAGGCCGGTCGCTAAGCGAGGTCGAATTCCAGGCGTCACGGTCAACCCGAGGCTGGCGCGGATTCTGTAGGCGGCACGTACTCCAGCAGCACGGCCTCACTTGCGCCTTCGGGCACCTTCGCCCACTCGGCGATTCGCTCGCCAACAACCCAGCAGATTCCGCGACTGGTCACAAGTAGCGGGATGCGATCTCTCCACCTCTCGGGCACATGCTGGTTGACGAGGAAGTCCTGGAGCTTCATCTCGGTTTCCATACCGAATGGGTGAAAGCGGTCTCCTTTGTGGCGGGCCCGTACCGCAAGCTTCTGGTCATCGACCACGTCAGGACTAATGATCGCCTGGAAGCGTGTGAGAGTCGCCGGATCCGGCGCGGGCCAAACGATACGCGCCGATAGAACGCCACCGCCTTGGAGTTTCACCGTCTTCAGGATGGGCAGGACGGTTTCATTTACCGATTCCGGGTAGGGGCAGGTGGGATCTTGCCAGCTCACGAGAAACCGTACAGCGTTATGCTCAGCGACCATTTGCACGGCGTTTGGCAGGTTTAGGCTCCCCGTGTCTTCAGACCCTGCCGCTGTGACCATCGACTCAATGTGCCCTGATGCTAGGTCGTCAAGAGTTCCCGCGGCTTGGCGGTAAGCTCCGATTAAGACGTGTGCCCGTAGCGTCGGGTTGAGGGCTTTGAGCTTCGATCTTGAGAGTGCGTTGGGTTCGTCGATGCGTGCCTCATAGAGGGCGTTGGATGCGGCAGACTCAATTAGCTCAATGTCGGATCGGGCGGCTTGCGAAAGCCTGCTCAGTGCTTCGACTACCTGCGGATTGATTTCACGGAGTTCAGGCAGGACTTTGTGGCGGATTCGGTTGCGGGCGAACGCAACATCGCTGTTGGACTCATCCTCTCGCGGTGTGACTCCTAGAGCCTCACAGAACGCCGATGTGTCTTCACGCGTTACGTCGAGCAGCGGCCGGAAAACCGAGAGATTGCCGGGCAGGTCGTTGCGCGTTTCGATGACTGGCATGGCACCGATGCCGCGCAGTCCCGCACCTCGAGTCATCGCCAGCAGTACTGTCTCCGCCTGATCGTCCTGAGTGTGTGCGGTGGCGATGCAAGAGAAGCCGTACTTCAGCGCGAGATCGGCGAGGAAGTGGTAACGCAGGTCTCGAGACGCGGCTTCGGTCGCCGTTTTCGCAGAAGGGCCGGAGCTGTTCTCATCACGACCAACGTGCAGTTGCACACTCAGGCTGGCGCACAGCTCCCTACAAAACGCTTCATCGCCGTCGGAAGCATCACCTCTCAACTGGTGGTTGAAGTGAGCCGCCTCGATCTGCTGGGAGATCTTTCCCTTTTGCGCCAGTCGGTTCAGCGCCAGAAGTAATGCCGTCGAATCGGTGCCACCTGAGATGGCGACGAGAATTTTGCCGTCAGGCTCGATCACATCCAGGTGCTTACTCAGATGATCGAGTAGCCGCTGACTTGCACGATCTTGATCGGCAACAGGCCGTCCCATCTCAAACGGGTCCGGTGCTGGCAACAACCTGTTCCACGACCGGTGGCATCTTGCGAATCCGTACCGAAGCGATGCGGTTGTCCTGCATCTCCGATACCTGCATCCGAAGGTTGCCGTACCTCACCCGCGAGCCCTCAGCAGGGATGCTCTGCGCCTGCTCCAGGAAGAAGCCCGCCACCGTCTCGTACTCGCCCTCGGGAATGCCAAGCGCCAGCTCGTCATTCGCCTCTTCGATCGGCATGCCGCCATCGACAACGAAGGTGTTTTCATTCACGGCGATGAACCTGCGTTCGGGCCGCGAACCCTCCTCACCGGTCCTACCGACGATCTGCTCTACAACCCTGGTGAGAGTGATCAGGCCGGCGATGCCACCGAACTCATCTACCGCAAGCGCGATCTTGTCTCCAGACTCCTGCATCATCTCGAACAGATCATCAAGGCGCTTCGTCTCCGGAACGAACATTGCAGGTCGCATGAGCAGCGTAACCGGCTGAGTCGGATCGAGTCGGTCTTCGGCTTGCGACACCATCACGTCCTTCACGGAGAGAATCCCCTCGACGTCGTCATGCTCCTCGTCGTAGACAGGGAAGCGTGTGTGCGGGTTTCCGCGATAGGTCGCCAGGAACTCACTGAACGTGGTGTCGGCGCTAATCCAGACGATCTCCGGCCGCGGCGTCATCACGTCACGGACCTCCAGCTCGCCAAACTTGAAGATGTTGTCGAGCATCGTGCCTTGCGTCTCTTCGACAGTGCCTGCTTCCTCACCCTGATCAATCAGCAACCTGAGTTCAGCGGACGTTACAGCAGGTGTGGCAAGAGCCTCTCGGCCGCCCGCGAGTTTCACAATGCCGCGCGGCGGGAGTGTGAACGCCCATACGATCGGCGTCGAGACTCTCATGAGGAAGAGGATGATGCGCGCGGTGTTAAGCGCCCAGCGTTCAGCGACCAGCGCGGCTACCGATTTCGGTGTCAACTCACCCACGACGACGACAAGGATCGTGGCGATGATGGTGGCAGCTACCGTGGAGAGCGCGCTCGGTTCGCCTCCGCCAATCGTGGTGATGGCGAGACTGGTACCTACGGACGCGACGAGGATGTTGAAGATGTTGCCGGCGAGCAGGATGGTGCCGAAGAAGCGCTCATTGTCGTTCAGCACCTTCAGCACAGCATCCGCCCGTTGGTCGCCGTCTTCAGCGAGACGGCTAATGCGGAAACGGCGCGATCCAAGAAGGGCCACTTCGGTTGCGCTGATGAAAGCGCTTCCTAGCAGGCCGATGATGATGATTATGATCGAGAGCGTCATTTCGGCGGACGGAGGTCTCTTCGCGCAGATCTGGCGAACCAAGGAGTTCCGTCACTTACATATTACCGTGCGCCGATGCAGACACATGTGAGAAGGGCGCCAGTCGGCAGCACGTCGATGACTTAACCGGTGGGCGTGCACGTGCCGTCCGACGAACGAACTCATACCAGCATAGTGAGCGGTTTGTTCTAGTCTTCCGCCGGCGAGGCGGCCTCAGGAGATCCTGCCACCTGTCCGCTCTGCACACGAATCTCGTGCTCTAGCTGATCGCGCACATCGACGTTCTCACGCAGGAACACGCGAGCCGCTTCACGCCCCTGGCCGAGCCGGGTATCGCCATAGGAGAAGAAGGAACCGCTCTTCTTGAGGATCCCCATCTCAACGCCGAGGTCGAGAAGGCCACCCTCTTTGCTGATGCCTTCCTTGAAAAGGATCTCGAACTCCGTCTTTCGGAACGGCGGAGCGACCTTGTTCTTCACGATCCTGGCGCGGATCCGGTTGCCGATGATGTCCTGGCCGACCTTGATCGACTCGGACCGTCTCAGGTCAATCCTGACTGAGCTGTAGAACTTAAGCGCTCTTCCGCCGGGCGTAACCTCCGGGCTGCCGAAGATGACGCCAACCTTCTCACGCAACTGGTTGATGAACAGCGCAACGGTCTGCGTCTTGTGGATCGTTCCAGTCAGCTTGCGCAGCGCCTGAGACATCAGCCGGGCTTGCAGCCCGATGTGTGTGTCGCCCATCTCGCCTTCGAGTTCGGACAACGGCACAAGGGCGGCAACGCTGTCCACCACCACAATGTCCAGAGCTCCGCTGCGCACCAGGTAGTCGGTGATCTCAAGTGCCTGCTCGGCCGAATCGGGCTGCGAAATCAAGAGCTTCTCAACATCAACGCCGATGGCGCGGGCATAGGTGGGATCCATCGCGTGCTCTACGTCTATGTATGCAGCGCTTCCACCCATTCGCTGCGCCTCGGCAATGGAGGATAAAGCGAGGGTGGACTTACCCGCAGACTCTGCGCCGAACACTTCGACGATTCGGCCGCGTGGAAGGCCGCCTATCCCGAGCGCGAGATCAAGAGCGATGGAGCCGGTCGGTACAGCGCCGATGTCCTTGTCCGTGTTGCTCTCGCTCATGCGCATGATTGCGCCGCGGCCGAACTGCTTTTCTATCTGTGCAAGCGCGAGCTCCAGGGACTTCCCTCTTTCGCCTGCGACGCCGTTCTCTTTCACTGCGACCGAACCATTTCGAGATGCCAAGACCGTAACTCTCCAGTCAGGTTGTCATTGTGATGCAGGTGACGGGCTGCCTGCAAACGCACATATTGAGATTTGCTCGCAGAGTTGTGGAACGGCTGACCTGTGTGCCCGTTCCCGTGAACGCTGCGCAAGGCAAACATTAGCACAGACGTTCTAATGGCTCAAATTGACTGTCACAGCAGTTCATTTTGGAGTCTGGCATGAAGGGATTGTTTCCCTGCACTGGCTCGAACCCCGACGGTTATGCGACGCGCTATCACTACGCGTTCTCGATCGGCGCCAGCTCTTCCACAAACTCGATGAATGCCCGAGCGCTGTCCGACATCTGCCTGCCAACCTCGTTGACCATGTAGAGGTCACGCAGCACTGGCATGTTAGTCAGGCGCACGGCGGCGATTCTCGCAGGCACATGGTGTTCAATCGCCGTGAGTGTCACGAAGCCGATCCCGACTCCGGCGTCGACCGCCGAGACCATCGACTGTGTGCTCCCAAGTGATAGGTCAGCAAAAGCGAGCGGAATGTCCCCGTCTTGCTCCTCAAGAACGTTCATCACGGCTTCGTAAGTGCCCGATCCGCTCTCGCGACGCAATAGCTGCTCTTCAGCGAGTTCAGAAATGTCGACTTCGCCGAGTGCGGCAAAACGATGTGAGACAGGAACCGCCAGCACGATCTCGTCACTTGCGATCTTCGTGTGGCGGAGGACACCGAAGTCCGACATCTGGCCGGTGAACCCTACTTCGTATTCCCCGGTCACAAGCAGGTTCGCTACTCCGGCCGAATCGGTAATCAGTGTGTCGACCGAGACGCCGCTATGCCTTTCAGTGAAATCGCTTGCGATGCGGGGCAGCAGGTACTCGCCGGGTGTGGTGCTGGCAACAATGCGAAGAGTTTCCTGGGAGTTGCTGGACCTCCGTCTGTCGCGCCTCACCGATGCGCGGAGCATGTCGTACGAGCCGAGTGTTGCTCTGGCGAAATCCAGGAACTTGCGGCCGTCGGCAGTGAGCTCTGCCCCTTTACGTCCTCTTACGAACAGACTGGTATCGAGTTCGTCCTCAATCCGCTCGACCAACCGGGAAAGGCCCGGCTGGCTCATGCCAAGCTCTCGCGCTGCTGCAGTTATAGAGCCTGACTCCGCAATCGCTCTAACCGCTCGAAGCTGATCCACATCAACCATAACTACCCCGCATGTTAAGCGCCCGTCTTACCCCACCCGGATCGGCTCTCGCTCCGTATAGTCATAGACACCACTTTTAACTTAACGGAGACATAACCAATGCGCATGCTGCTAGCGCTATTTGTTGTCATAATCGGCGTTGCATGTTCAAGTTCGGACGCGGGACAATCCGGCGACGAAGCCGGCTCCGGTAACGAAGCTCCGCTCGTTATCGGTGGAATCCCGGATCAGAATATATCCCTTTTGGAAGAGAGATTCGACGGCATTGCGCAGTACCTTGAGGAATCTGTCGGCATTAGCGTCGAATATCGTCCTGCCACGTCGTATTCCACTCTGGTTACCGCTTTCGCTAATGGCGATGTTCAACTTAGCTGGTTCGGCGGGCTAACCGGAGTGCAAGCAAGGCTCGCCGCTCCGGGGGCGGAAGCGATATTGCAGCGGCCTCGCGATACCGAGTTTGAGTCGGTCTTTGTTGTAGGCACAGATGTGGATGCCGATACCCTGCAGGACCTCGCCGGGCGTTCGTTCACTTTTGGTTCCGAAAGCTCGACCTCCGGACATCTGATGCCGCGATTCTTCCTTTCACAGGTCGGCATCGACCCTGAGGAGGACTTCCTCGGCCCTCCTTCATATTCGGGGTCTCACGATAAGACCTGGAAGCTAGTTGAGGCGGGCAGCTTCGACGCCGGCGCACTGAACTCGGCGGTGTGGGAACGCGCCGTGGCTGAGGGGCAGGTGGATCTGTCGAAGGTGCGGGTGTTGCAGGCTACCGAGCCCTATTTCGACTACCACTGGGTGGCACACCCGGAGATCGATACGCGGTACGGAGAGGGCACTTCAGGCAGGATCTACGATGCCTTGCTCGACCTGGACCCGGCTGTGGAGGAGCACAAACGGCTCCTGGACCTGTTTGAGACCGACAGCTTCATCGACACCGACAACGGGAACTACACAGCGATCGAAGAGACCGCCCGCCAACTGGATCTGATCCAGTAGTCGACGGCGATCGAAGAGATCTCGCAAATGCCAGGCAATGAAGGAACGGCGGTCGGGCCAAGATTCACTTACTCCGCTGACACTACTTATGCAGTCGGGAGAAGCGCCAGTTCCTCTGTGCCGTTGCTGGTTGGCATGCTCAGCAGGTCCGTGGCGTGTCGCAGTTCTCGTTGCCGGGAGAGCAGGCGAGTGAACTGTGCCGTCTCTTTCGCGACGTCCACAGGAGACCACTTCGACAGCATTCCAACTTCGCAGCAGATGTTCTGGAATGATCGGACCAGTTGCCTTTGCAACTGTTGACGGTCCACCGCCCTATTTTTCGCCAACCTGTTAATCACCTTCTTCAGGTGCAGGTTGTAGGTCTGTGTGATCAGGAACGAACGGAGACCTGTCCGGCCGGCAACTCGCCTGGCGGTTGTGTGTTTGACATGACGGTCGGATGGCACTCCGGCGAATCCGGGACCCAGCAGCGCCAGCTCAATCGATCCAGCGGCAGATTCTGAGTAGATAGCGCAGTTGTCGAGCTTCAAGATTGGCACACGGCCACCTACGAAGTAGCACCCGAACGCGATCGACAGAACGGTGCTTGCGTAGTCGGTGAACCAGTCTGCCACCACCTCGGACGGATCTTCGCAATCTGGCTGACGGTGCGTCGTCTCCACCACTTCCCAGATCTTCTCACTATGAGGACAGCACATACTGCCGGCTCCGACCCAGCCTGACCGTGCATCCATTCCGAGACTGGTGAGGCGTCGCCCAAAGCAGATGCTTGCCATCTGCAGGGTTTCGGCGATTGGTAGAAACCTTCGGAGCTTCTGCGCCTTGTTCGTTCGCCTCTTGCGTGAGCCAGTCTGTTTTTCCTGCTTATCTCGAGCCGGCTCGGACGCGGGCCTGACCACCGGGCGTGTTTTCTGCAAAGTCAAACCGTAGTGTCTCCCTCTGCCGTGGTCTCGAGGCACTGGATTTGCAAGACGAATGGTCGCATTTGTCGATACAAACCTCAAGATACGTGCCGACAAAAGCCTCCATAGGCTACAGGACTCACCGGTGAATTCAAGACCTCTGAGGTCAGGAATTATGTAGAATGCTCTGCGCACCAGTTTTCTGGTCATACGCCAGCCAGTTCGACTCCATTTGAAACCGCCTCAGCCATCTTGGCCCTGCGTTCTAACCAGCAATTGAACCTCGATATCGAAACGATGAGCGGCGTTAAGTGCTAACGGCCCTCTGGGTCTCTTTTGGGCTTGTTGCAATCGGCGAGATGGGAGATAAATCCCAACTCGTGGCCCTTGCATTCGCATCTGTTTACCGATGGTGGCAGGTGGTTATCGGCATCCTGATTGCCACGCTCGTGGTGCATGCGGGTTCCGTGGCCGTGGGTAAAGTCGCAGCGGAGAATCTTCCCGAAACCGCACTGAGCATCGTCGCCGGCATCTCGTTCTTTGGCTTTGCCGCCTGGACTCTACGGGGCGACAAGATTTCGGAAGACGACACGAAGGCGCGTGGCGGATTCGGTCCAATCGTGGTCGTCACGGTCGCATTCTTCATTGCCGAACTGGGCGACAAGACGATGCTGCTGACCGTGACCCTGGCGACGCAGTACGAGAGCTTCATTGGCACGTGGATCGGCTCCACACTCGGAATGGTTGCGGGGAGTGGCCTGGCGATTGTGGTCGGGTCCTTTGCCGGATCAAGGCTTCCCCAGCGTCAGATCAACTACATAGCGGCGGCGCTGTTCGTGGGATTCGGGATCGTGCTTATCGTCACCGCTCTCGTATAGCCGTTACGAGATCCGTATCGATCCGCGGGCGTTGAGGAACAGCCCTGCTTGAGTCGCAAAGGGCAGACGAAGCCCGGAATCCGGGCGAATACCAATCCGGTCAACTGCTTCCGTAAATCCTTACCTCTGAGGTCTTGAATTAGCTGGAATCCGGCGTATTATTGCCCGCCGTGCGCTCGACCAAATCATCGACTTCGTAGATACGAAGCCCTTTGGCCGCGAGCGGACGAGCCCCGAAAGGGGCGCAATGCCGATCCGATACTGCGGGTGAATGGCGGGCGGATCGTAGAGTCCGGCCGCCACGATGAACTTCTCGCTATGGATGGCGAGTACAGGAGCTACTGGAGAACCCAGAGCGGCCTGGACGTGGAGTCGCAGTCGCGCACGTCCAGCTAGAGAGCGCATTCGGCATGGGCGACCTCGGACCCGTTCGTAGGCGTATCCGGCAAGCAAGCAGACTAGCCATCAGGGCAAACGGTTCTTAATGCCGACCTGTTTGGTGGAGGCAGAGGGAGTGAAGGGCGAACTTGGGTGGACCGGTTCACGTTCTGAACCCAGAAGTAGAGCCTAAATTCGGCTTTCTCCAATCTTTCCGGGCGACCGAACGAGTCCTGATGTAGCCGCCGATGGGGTTGGGTACTATGCGGGCGTACTCAACTCATTCCTGATCCCGGAGGGTGGCTTGACCCGTTCCACAGATTCGCAGACCTCGACCGACCTAGACTACGCCGACACTCTCTGGAAAGCAGCTGACGCACTGCGCGGGCAGGTTGATGCAGCCGAGTACAAGCACGTCGTCCTTGGACTTCTCTTCCTGAAATACATTTCCGATTCCTTCGACGCACGCCGAGAGGAACTCAAAGGTGAGTTAGAGGCCGAAGGCATCACAGGCCCTCAGTCGGAACCGCTCCTGGAAAATCGGGACGAATACACCGCCGAGCGCGTCTTCTGGGTGCCGCCCGAGGCTCGCTGGGACAATCTTCAAAACCAAGCCACACGCGCCGACATCGCAACCCTCATCGACGATGCAATCCTTGCCGTCGAACGCGATAACGCCAATCTGAAGGGAAAGCTTCCAAGAGACTACGCCCGCCGCGGCATCGCTCCCGAGCGGATGAAAGGTCTCATTGATCTGATCGCCAACGTTGGATTCAAAGGCGATAGAGCTCAGGCGCGAGACACACTTGGGCGCGTATATGAGTACTTCCTTGGCAAGTTTGCTCAGGCTGAAGGCAAGCTCGGCGGTGAGTTCTTCACGCCTCGCTGTATCGTCCGATTACTAGTCGAAATGCTGGAACCCTACGAGGGACGTGTCTACGACCCCTGCTGCGGGTCGGCCGGGATGTTCGTGCAATCAGAGCGCTTTGTCGAAGCCCACGGCGGAAGCATGACCAGCATCTCGATCTTTGGCCAGGAGTCCAACCCGACCACATGGCGGCTCGCCCATATGAACCTGGCCATCCACAGCATCGAGGCCAATCTAGGCTCTCAACCTGCCGACTCATTCCTCCGTAATCTTCACCCTGACCTGAAGGCCGACTACATTCTGGCCAATCCGCCATTCAATGTGTCCAACTGGTCGGGCCAGCTACTCCAGGACGATGTCCGTTGGCGATTCGGCATGCCACCGACGGGCAATGCTAACTACGCCTGGATACAGCACTTTGTTCACCACCTTGCGCCGCCGAACGGTCGCGGTGGGGGTGTTGCTGGCTTCGTTATGGCTAACGGATCACTCTCTAGCAATTCAGGTGGAGAGGGCGATATCCGTCAGCGCATCATCGAAGCTGATTTGGTCGACTGCATCATCGCTCTACCGCCTCAGCTGTTCCTTACGACCGGCATTCCAGCATGCCTGTGGTTCCTAACCCGCGACAAGACCGGAGACAACCTGCCGCAGGGCGGGCGCGAGCGCACCGGTGAAACTCTTTTCATCGATGCTCGCAAGCTAGGGACGATGCAGACGCGAACTCTGCGTGTCCTCACCGGCGATGACAACGGACAGACGTTGCTCGCGGACGGCATGGGCGATCCGAACCACGATTCAGATATTGGGCGCATCGTTTACACCTACCGACAGTGGAGAGGAGAACCGGCACCGGAATGGTGGAACGCCGAAGAGCAAGGTGAATGGGATTACCTTGATCAGCCTGGGTTCTGCAAATCAGAAACAATCGAATCAATAGGCAAACATGACTTCATCCTCACACCGGGCCGGTTCGTGGGAGCCGAAGTGCCAGAGGACGATGGAGAACCATTCACGGAAAGGTATCGGCGGCTTCTGGCTGAACTAGAGGAACACTTCTCAGTTGGCACGAAGCTGACAAGTGCTGTTCATCAGGCACTGAAAGGTGTCGCGGATTGAACGATGAAAATACTATCGAAGCGAGATTTGGGTCGTATGCGTCCAACGTTCGCAACGCCTTTGTTGGTGGCCCGTTTGGATCGAATCTTGTTTCGGCTGACTATGTCAGTGCTGGGGTACCTGTCATACGAGGTCAGAATCTTGGCCAGGGGCGATGGGTTTCTGGAAAGTTTGCTTTTGTTTCGCCCGAGAAAGCCGAGTCCCTTAAAGCGAACTGGGCCAGACCAGGCGATTTAGTGTTCACACAACGCGGTACCCTCGGGCAAGTAGCAATCGTTCCGGATGGCCCTTGGGACAAATACGTTGTCTCGCAAAGTCAAATGAAGGTAACGCTCGACCGTGAACGAGCAGACACACTCTTCGTCTACTACTATTTCAGTAATCCAAGAGAGATTGAGTACATTCTCTCTAATGCAATTCAGACTGGTGTTCCTCACACTAATCTGGCTCAGCTCAGGAACCATCCGGCGCGCTTCCCCGATGTGGCGAAGCAACGGGCTGTCGCTCGCGTACTTGGAACGCTCGACGACAAGATCGAGCAGAATCGACGCACAGCGGAGGTGCTGGAGCGACTCGCCCGGGCAATCTTCAAGGCATGGTTCGTGGATTTCGAGCCGGTCAGAGCCAAGGCCAATGGAGCGACATCCTTCCCCTCCGTCCCACAGCGGATCTTCGACTCGCTCCCCGTCAGGTTAACCGAGTCCGAAATCGGCCCGATCCCCGAAGGATGGGATGTCGACTCAGTTTCAAGCATATGTTCCATCGTGAGTGGTGGAACGCCGAAACGATCTGAACCTGCCTACTGGAATGGAGACATACCGTGGTATTCGATACGAAGTGCACCTGCCGAAGGACAAGTATGGGTGAGCGAAACCGCTGAACAGATTACTGAAAGTGGTTTGGCAAACAGTCCGGCACGCATGGTCCCGAAAGGTTGCACGATAATCTCCGCGCGCGGAACAGTTGGTAAGTTGGCGATGGCTGCGATTCCAATGGCATTTAACCAGACTTGCTATGGCTTGCTGCCATCCGATATGAGTTCGTACAGTTACATCTTCTTGGTGATAAAAAACGCCGTTGCCGATCTGCAGCAAAGGTCTTATGGATCTGTATTCGACACCATTACTAAACCGACGTTTGACGAATTGCTGATTCCAATGGCACCGTCGCGGATTGTCATTGGTTTCGAGTCAGTAGTAGAACCACTGTTCGAGCTGATGTTGCAACTGAGTCGAGAATCATCGTCGCTCACCGAACTCCGAGACTATCTGCTCCCACAGATGCTGAGCGGTCAGGTACGAGTGGGATCTGCCGATGGCTAAGGGTTCAACGGCTCGCGATCCTTTCCAGATGCATGGATCTCGCGCTGTCATGGTCGATGGTCTGATGTCCCCAGTGATCGAACAGCAGGTTCAGGCCATCGAGAACGCCCTAGAAAGCATCCCGGACTTCGCATTCGATCTGTCAAAAACCCTGGTTGAATCCGTGTGCAAGACCGTTCTTGCAGACATCGGTCATACTGCCGACTCCAAATGGGATGCGCCTCGGTTACTCCGCGAAACTACGAACAGGTTGAATCTACTGCCTCGCGGTCACCCAGATCCGGCCAAGGCCCGTAATTCCATCGAGAGGACAATCCGCGGTTTGCTGCAGACCATCCAAGGACTCTGCGAGCTTCGCAACGATTACGGCATGGCGTCACATGGCCGCGATCACCTATCTGCACGGCTAGGTCTCCGGCAGGCAACTCTTGCTGCACAGTCAGCCGACACGATTGCCTCATTCGTATATCGCGTACATCGTGACGCGCTCATACGAACTCCAGGCGAGCGCATCTACTACGAAGATCACGCCGATTTCAATGATTCCTTTGATCGCGAGAACGAGGCAGTTCGCGTCGGTGGAGTGGAACTCGAACCGAGCTACGTGTTGTACCGCGCTGATGAGGAGGCCTACAAGGCAGCACTCAATGAGTACCTCACTGAGAATGGCGATACGGACGCAGATGAGGAGCCTGTGGATCAGGAAAGTTGAGGTGGACTTGTGGCCAAGCGACGACTATCGGTGAGCCTGAAACGGACAGCCGCCATGCACATCACCAACGTGTCGGTTGGCAATGACAAGCTCTGTTACCTTCTGGTAGTTGACAAGAAACTCTCCTACCCGACCGGTCGGTCGAAGATCGCCTACATCGGTACGACTGAGAAGGGTCTCACTCGAATATCGCAAAGCGTCGCTGCCAAAGCCGATGAAGTGCTAGCTATCCACGGTGTCAAAGCATTCGAGGCACGAGTCGTGACATGTGCCCCGCGTCAGAACGTGAGGACATGGCACAAACTGGAACGGGCGATGCTGCTGATATTCCGCGAACTCTTTGGCGAGATTCCGCGTTTGAATAGGCAAGGTAATCGGATAAGGGCTACGAACGAATTCGATTACTTTGCTGAGAGTCGTATTAAGACGATCTTAGAGGACATCGGATGACATCGTCGCCAACTGAAAAGCTGGTCGAAGATGTAGCGTCTGTCTACTTCGGCACCGTTGACATCGAAGTGAAACGCGGTGTCGATATCGATGACGCGGGCGAGCGGAGCGGTCCATCCGACGTGCATTTAGTCGGTCGATTGTCGGCCGCTCTAAGCCGCCTGAATCCTGACTTACCTCATGAAACCATCGAGGAGGTCATACGCCAACTGTCGAGACCATCGGAACCGACGCTAGTTCAAAACAACCGGTGGTTCCACACGGCGCTAACCGACGGCATCGATGTCGAATATCGAGACACCACAAGCGGTGAGACACTTGGAGGTCGAGCCCGGCTGGTCGACTATGAGGATGCAAAGGCTAACGATCTGTTGGTGGTGCGTCAGCTCACGGTTGCCGGAACATCTGACAAGTTCATTCGACCTGATCTGACGCTGTTCCTTAACGGAATTCCTGTCGCTGTAATCGAACTGAAAGATCCAACGGATACGCAGGCTGACCTCGGCACCGCAATCGACCAGCTTGGTCGGTACATGGACACAACACCTGACCTCTTCGTACCAAACGTGGCATTGGTCGTCTCCGATGGAATGCTCACACGTGTGGGATCGATCACTAGCGGGCGGGACAGGTTCACACCATGGCGTTCGATTGAGAGTGAAGAGGTCGGAGCTTCCACACTTGAGGTCTTGATTCAAGGACTATTCGAGCCGACCACGTTGGTTGACTACCTGCGTAGCTGCGTTGTGTTCGAAGAGGACGAACGAGGTGAGATCTCAAAGAAGATCGCGGGTTATCACCAGTTTCGAGCAGTTCGGAGGGCACGAGCAAGCGTGCTCGATAGCCTGAAACCTAGTGGTGATGGTCGAGGTGGAGTGATCTGGCATACACAGGGATCAGGAAAGTCACTGACCATGTTGATGCTGGCCGGGTCGCTGATCCGTGAGCCGCAGATGGCGAACCCGACTGTCGTCATGATCACTGACCGGAACGACCTCGATGATCAGTTGTTTGACACCTTTGCGGCGGGGCGAGCACTGCTCCGGCAGGAGCCGATCCAGGCCGAGAGTAGGGAGCATTTGAAAGAGCTCCTGGACCGCGCATCTGGTGGAGTGATCTTCACGACCATTCAGAAATTCGCGGAGCGCGCAAGGGACGATTCCATTTCAGATCGCGTCAACGTCGTGGTGATGGCAGACGAGGCGCATCGCAGTCAGTATGGACTCACGAAAGGCGACGCTCGCTGGATGCGGAATTCACTACCGAATGCGACGTTTGTAGGATTTACCGGGACTCCTTTGGACCGAGACGACCGGAGCACAGTGAGGGTCTTTGGCGAGTACGCAGATGTGTACGACATCCTTCAAGCCGTAGAGGATGGAGCTACTAGGCCGATCTACTACGAATCTCGGATTGTGAAGCTCACAGTTGACGCGGCCGGTGCGGCTGCCGCCGAAGAGGAACTGGAGAAAGCAGCGGCCGCAGATGCTACAGGCGAGGATGTACCCGACCAGATTCGTGTGCGGTTGGAGTCGTTGGTCGGAGCGCCTGAGCGCCTAGAGCGTTTGGCTGCGTTCATTGTCGATCATTGGGAGGCACGACGCGAAGCGATGGAAGGAAAGGCGATGGTCGTCACGATGAGTCGTGACATCGCAGCCAAGCTTTACGAACAAATCAAATCTCTGCGTCCTCAGTGGCACGATCCCGACGATGAGAAAGGCTCAATGAAGGTGGTGGTTACAGGGTCCACCGAAGACGAAGAGCCACTTAGGAGTCATGTGCGAACGAAGGCAGCTCGGAAGCGCTTGACAGAACGTTTCAAGAATCCGGACGATGATTTGCGCTTGGCAATCGTGTGTGAGATGTGGCTAACGGGCTTTGACTGCCCACCGGCCCACACCATGTATGTGGACAAGCCGCTCGCAGGCCACAACCTGATGCAGGCTATCGCGAGAGTGAACCGGGTTTACGGTGAGAAACCGGGCGGATTGATCGTTGATCTACTGGGGTTGGCGGATCAGTTAGCCGACGCGCTTGCAACGTACACGCAGGCTGGCGGTCGCGGCGACGCCGTCAAGCAGGTTCAAGATCAGGCGGTCCCTGTAATGCAGGGGGCATTCGAGAAGCTGCGTGACTTTTTCCACGGGTGTGACTATGAGTGTGCCTTGGATGCGGAACCTACTGCCGTGTTGTCCATCTACGTACGGTCAATCGACCATGTGTTCGGTCAAGACGAAGGCTGGACTCGGCTGCGGACTCTAGTCAAAGAGCTATCTGCGGCATTCGCTCTGGCTGTCCCGCGTCCTGAGACTGAGGACATCGCTCCACATCTAGCGTTTTTCCAACGTGTCGTTGCGATGATTCGAAAACGGCTTACGGATGACGCGGAATCCAAAGCTGCCAATGGGCGACAGCGAGACATCGATGCCGCCGTCCGACAAGTGATCGGCAACGCGGTTGACGCCGATGAAGTAATAGACCTATTCGCAGTGGCCGGACTTGAGGAAGCGCGCCTCGACATCTTGAGTGATGAATTCCTGGGGCGCGTGGCTGCTCTGGAACACAAAAACCTGGCCTTGGAGACGCTGCGCAAGTTGCTCAATGATCAGATACGGGCATCAGAACGCACGAATATCGTCCAGAGCCGTAGATTCCGAGAAGCGCTCGAAGACGCCATGCTGCGGTACACGAACAAGGCGATCACAACCGCAGAGATGATTGGTCGACTTATCGATCTGGCAAAAGTGGTTCGCGAGGCGCAGCGACGTGGTGAGGATCTGGGTCTGAGCGGCGAAGAAATCGCGTTCTACGATGCACTGGCCGAGAATGAATCAGCTCGCGATGTGATGAAAAGCGACACGCTAAGGTTGATGGCCCGCGAATTGACGGAAATGATTCGTCGAATGCCGAAACTCGACTGGACTCAGCGAGAATCAGTTCGTGCAGGGTTGAGACGGAACGTACGTCGATTGCTGGCTAAGTACGGCTACCCACCTGATCTAGCTGACGGTGCCACACAGCTGGTACTGCGACAGGCTGAACTGTCAACCGCAAACGCGTAGCTGATCATGGGCGCATTTGGGATTGCACCGACAACGCGCAGTTCACATCGGCCGTTGTGCCAAAGGGCGTAATTGCACGCCTTTCACCGTATCTCTGCAGTCTTGGGCTTTTGCACATCGCCGGTCGTTTGCTTGCCAAGCAAGGAGTCGCTCGTGTCAGCCTGCACCACTTCTGCGATTAACCTTGCCAGAAGCTGAATCCCGACCTGCCCGTCTTTGTCTGCGGCTGCCATGCAGCCAATCTGGAGAAGTACCCGATTCAGGCTTTTCGACCGTTGCAGTAGTCACTGTGGCAAGAACAATCACAAATAGTGGCATATTCAAGAGCAGTATTGCCTTAGAACGTTGTCAAGCCTATGCTTCGTTCCATGCCACGAGGGAAGGACATCACACCTGCTCAACGGCAGTCATGGCTTGAGCAGTATGAGCAAGGCGCAACCGTGATCACGCTGGCGAAGCGTGAGAGCAGGGACGTGCGGACGATCAAGACGCAGTTGCAACGCGCCGGTGACGAACGTGAGATGGTGATTGCCCGCCGCGATCTGATCAGGGAATCTCTTAGCGCACACAACGAGCAACTTCGGCAGGCTGCGACTCGTGTGTTGGAATCGGTAAGGGTTGTTCCGGACGAGCGAATTATGCCGATCAGTTCGTTTCCTAAGGCTCACGGCGTGGAGCGAAATGGGCTGGCGCTCGACATATCTCCCGGCTCGGCGCGAGCGACTACCGCCGATCCCAACTCCCGCGATGGCAAGTTCGAGAAGCTGCTTAGAGAACACCTGAAGTCGGAGCGTACCCTGTGGCGGGGAATCGACCGGTGGCAGGACCGTCATGCGTCATACCAGTCGGAGTGTTTCCAGCTAGGTAAGCAGGTTTCTGAGTCGACGGTGCATGCAACTGGCCTTGAACCGGTCGAGTCCAGCCGTAATACTGAAGGTTTCACTGAGCACTTCGTTTCGTGGTCCGCGCGCCTTGCTATCGAAAGCTGGCGGAATGACCGTGCGAAGCCAAAGATCGATCTGAAGGTCGGTAGCGGCTCATTGATACTCGGCGGATCAACGCTCGCCCGCTCTGCCTCAGACGAAAAGCTGGATCTTGCCAGACAAGAGTTCATCGACCAGGTGGACGCGATGCGCCGCTCACGAGAGGTCCGACTGATCGCCGAAGAGCAGGCATGGCTTGAAGGACAGGCTGAGAAGCTAAGAGACAGGCTGGAGAACCTGCTTCTGTTCGGCCTGATACCGGGAAAGTGTTTGGCGTGTCGCAGGTACGCCGTCTAGCCAAAAAGGAGAGTGACCAATTGCGAGTAGCGCTCTATGCAAGAGTCTCATCGGACGCTCAGGATACTGAACTGTCTATCAGCGCCCAGCTTCGTTCTCTGCGGGACTACGCCGCCAGAGAGAAGCACCTCATCATCGAAGAGTTCGTGGATGAGGCGAAGAGTAGACGCCATCCTCGTCTGGAAGTTCAATCGCTTCGCACGAGACCGTCAGGTCTCGGTCACTTACAAGCACATGCTCAAGAAGTCGGGCGTCGATGTCATCTCCATCAACGAACCGGTAGACGACTCCCCGGCGGGCCAGATGCTCTCAGGGATCATCGAGGTGGTCGATGAGTTCTACTCTGCCAACCTTGGACAAGACATCTCACGAGGCATGAGAGAGGCGGCTACACAGGGTTACTTCGTGGCATCCACGGCACCTTATGGCTATCGGCGGTCGAAGGTGGTCACAGATTCCAACAGAGTGCGCTACACATTGGCGAAGAATGCCAAAGAAGCGCGAACAGTAATAACGATCTTTGAGCGCCTCTCTCAGGGTGTTGGCTTGAAAGCACTTTGTCAGGAACTGTCAACCGCGGGTATCCAAACGCGCTCAGGAAAGCCCTTCACTACCACCGGGTTGCACAAGATTGTCACTAACGAGGCGTACACCGGAACGCTGGTGTGAGGTGCCAACCGCGGTAGACGGCGGTCAACTGCGGGTACACAGAGTCAACCAGTGGTGGTCAAAGACGCCTGGCCAAAGATCGTCTCAAGGCAGCTCTTCAACAAGGTTAAGGCGGCACTTGCCTCTCGGCACAGGAAGGCATTCCACCTGAGGTTCTCCGGCTCTTCCTACATGCTCACAGGATTGGTGTACTGCGGTCACTGTGGACGGTCGATGACAGGTCACAGTGCGAAGTCCGGTCGCTTCCACTACTACCTCTGCTCAACCCGTAACAAGCAGGGCAAGACATCCTGCAAACAGTCGATGATCAACCGGACCCGGCTGGACGCGGCTCTGATTGATCGGACGAAGATGCGTCTGCTCTCCGACCACAACCTTGAGCGTTTGATGCGAGCTGTCAACAAAGAGCTAAAGGAACGAAAAGCGACACAGAAGACGAGAACAGACGAGATCGCACAAGAACTGACAGAAAGTGATGTAAACGCACGGATTCGCGCGCTAAACGACAAGAAGCTACAGCTCGAACAGGCGCGGCAGGTATTGACGGATCATGGCGGAAACCAGCGGATATCGTTGGATAACGTCCGACAACATGTCAAGAACCTGCGCCATCTACTGGCCACAGGCGACAACCAGACACGTAAGTCGGTGTTCCGGTCGTTCGTGGACCGGATCGATGTGCAGGACGACGAAGTGACGGTCAGATACCGTCTGCCGGAGAACAAGAACGCCGTCCCTGGTGATGAGACGGCGGTTCTGTCTACCGTGAAATCTGGTGGAGCTGGGGGGATTCGAACCCCCTACCTCTTCGATGCGAACGAAGCGCTCTCCCAAATGAGCTACAGCCCCGATTTCAGGTTCTGCCCGGCTGAAGCGGGCATGGCGTCAGGTGATGAGGACCTTGCACTGTTTCTGACGCCAATTCCAGATTAGCAACGTCGCGTCGGATGTGTAAACGGTGGACGCGGTCACCTGAACACGCTGCGCTGACGTCGCAGCTCGCCGACGGTACTCCAAGAGACTTCACCCGTTTCTGTCCGCGGGCGTATCATCCGCCAGCGCAGCAGGTCGCGCTCTGACCAGTCAGAGGCGCGCCCATCACAGGAGCATTCAGACAACTTCAGGAGTAGAGATCCCTTGCTCGAGCATTTCAAGGTCCCCAGCGACATCGCCGTCAAAGTCCCGGTCGATCGGCTCCGCGCAGCCACGGAAGCGGTGTTTATGAAGTGCGGTGTCGCCGAGGAAGAGGCGAAGCTGGGCGCCGACGTGCTCATGTTCGCTGACCAGCACGGGATCGACACTCACGGCGTTTCCAACATGCTCAGGAGCTACGTGGCCAACTACAACGCTGGCGCACTCAACCCTGACCCGGTCTTCTCGATCATCAAGGAGACTCCGAGTACTGCGGTGATAGACGGAGGCGGTGGACTCGGTCTCATGACGGCGCCGAAGGCCATGGATATAGCTATCGACAAGGCTCGAGCTACGGGTGCCGGGATTGTGACGATCAAGAACTCGGGGCATCTCGGCGCTGCCGGGTATCACGCAATGATGGCTGCTGAGCAGGACATGATCGGTTGGTGCATGACGGCCGGTGGCAACTCGATGATCCCGACTTTTGGCGCGGAGCCGAAACTCGGCACAAACCCGATCGCCTTTGCCGCCCCGGCCGATAAAGAGCCCGCGTTTATGTTTGACGCGGCGATGACGTCTATTGCGGGTAACAAGATCGGTCTGGCAAGCAGGCTTGATCGGCCGCTTGGCGCCGGTTGGGTCGCCAACGAAGACGGCTCGCCCAACATGGACGGCGGCGCTGCAGCGAATTTTGCCGCCAACTCTTTGCGCATGCAGTTGCCGGTTGGCTCCACTCGAGAGCTTGGCTCACACAAGGGTTACAGCCTTGGCGTGATGGTCGACATTCTGTGCGGCCAGCTTTCGTTCGCTCCAGGGTTCGCGACACAGGCGCTCAAGCGGCGAGCTCACTTCGTGGCGGCGTACAGCATCGACGCCTTCGGAGATGTTGCCGAGTTCAAGAGCAACATGGACGGTATGCTGAAGGGCCTGCGTGAGACGAAGCCGATGCCGGGTCACGATCAGGTCTGGTACGCAGGACTGCCGGAGCACTACGAGGGAATCAAGCGTGGCGAGCAGGGCGTGCCGCTGCACCCAGAGGTTGTCGACTGGTTCCGCAGCATCAGCGCCGAATTCGAGATCCCGTTCGACCTGGTTGAGGCCTAAAGGTGGATCTCTCAGGGCAACTCGACGACCTGATTGCTCCGCTGACGGAGCATGATCAGGTGCGGCGCTGGCTGGCGTCGCGTGAACGGCTGGCGAATGATCGATACCGTCCTGCCTACCACTTCTCGCCGCCCGAGAACTTCATGAACGACCCCAACGGTCTCTGCCAGTGGCAGGGGCTGTACCACCTGTTCTACCAGTTTCGACAGGATGGCGAGGCGAGGGTTCACTGGGGTCATGCGGTTAGCTTGGACCTGCTGCACTGGCGTGACCTGCCCATGGCGCTGTATCCGGACCAGGAGCACGACTGCTTCAGCGGCCAGACGCTGGTCGAGCAAGACCGCGTGATCGCCATCTATCACGGCACGCAGGCCGGGAACGCGGTCGCCACTGCCTCAGATCCGCTACTTGTCGACTGGCAGAAGCATCCGGACAACCCGGTGATTCCGATCGTTCCGATCGACGAAAACGGGTATCCGTACCGCGTATTCGACCCCTGCATCTGGAAGGAAGACGACGGCTACTACTCGCTGTCAGGCGTCTACAAGGACGGCACGCGTAGCGTCAACTGTGAAGGTGTGGCCCACATCTTCCGTTCAACCGATCTGACCGACTGGGAGCACCTCGGGCCACTAGTCGAGAGCGTGTACGACACCGAGCCGGGTGAGGACTATGCCGTGCCGAACTTCTGGCCAATTGGGAACGGCAAGCACATGCTGCTGTTCTTCAGCCACAAGCGCGGCGGTCAGTATTTTGTTGGCGACTACGATTCAACGACCCATCGATTTCACCCGGAACGTCATGGCCGCATGAACTACGGACCCCTGGCGGTCGGGAGCTTGCATGCTCCATCTGCGACGATCGATGCTTCAGGCCGGTTCCTTTCGATCTTCAATGTGAAGGAGAGCAAGGAGCCAAACGGTTGGAACGACATCATGACACTCCCGCGCGTGCTGTCATTGGGCGACGACGGTGACCTGCTGATAGAGCCGGTGGAGGAGTTGAAGTCGTTGCGGCACTCGCACCGGCAGATCGACTCGGTAGATATCGCCGCGAACGGTGAAGTGGCGTTGAAAGAAGTCAGCGGGAACCAGCTGGAGATCGAGCTTGAACTCGATCCGGGCGATGCCCACGAGTCAGGCCTGAAGGTGCTCAGATCGCCTGACGGGGCGGAAGAGACGAGGATCTCGTTCTTTCCAAAGGGACATCCGAGGTTCGGTACAGCTCAACTGCAGATCGACGGGACGGCTTCCTCGCCAAGGGCTGATCTGATCCCGCGCACTCCGGAGATCGGGCCGCTGGAGATCGCCGAGGGCGAGACCGTGAAGCTGCGGATCTTCGTAGACCGCAGCATCGTCGAAGTGTTCGCAAATGGCCGACAGTGCCTGACGCTGCGTGTGTATCCGGAGCGTCAGGACAGCATCGGCGTATCTGCGTTTGCTCGGGGCGGAGCGGCGAAGTTGTTGTCGATCAATGCCTGGCAGATGCGAAGCACATGGCCGGAGTTGGCCTAGCTGCTAATCCGGCGCTTCCCGCCAGAACGGCTCACGCTTCCGTACATTCTCGAGAATTGACTCGTCGAATGGAGGCAGCTCAAAGCCGAGCGGCTGGAGCGGACCCGTGCGCCAGCCGATGCGTTTATGGACCTCGGGGCGGCTGTAGTAGGCGAGGTAGACCACTTCGAGCACATTGGCGAAATCGTTTGATATCGACCCTTCAATGTCCCTGATCGCTTCATCTCTCTGCTCGTCATCCAGTGCCAGGAAGCCGCCGGCAACCTCCACTGACATATCCAGGGTCAGCGCATCGAGAAAACGCACAAGTGACTTGCGGTAGCGCTCGTGCTCGACGGACATCCGCTCTATTTCGTCGAGAAGGCCCATCGAGCCGGCGCCAGGCAGATCGTCGACAGGTGGGATGAAACGGTCCATGGCGGCGCGCATGTTCCGCTTGTCTGAATCTGTGAGTTTTCCTTCTTTAGTAGGCACGTTCGGCTCCTTCGACGAAACTCAGTTCCTCAAATCGCTTCGACCTCGCACGATGTAGTCGGCCGTCCGCAGTGCTATGGCCTGGATAGTTGGTGTTGGATTCACGCCCGCGCCTGTCACGAACACGCTGCCGTCGATGATGAACAGGTTGTCGGCATCGTGCGCCTGGCAGTTCGCATCGACCACTGATCGCTCAGGGTCATCGCCCATCCGGGCGGTGCCCATGAGGTGCCAGCCAGCGTTCACGCTGTGGGCCGTCTCGTTGACCTCTAGCGCTCCGGCTTCGAGGAGGGCAGTGCGCGCTTGCTTCACTCCGTGCGCCAGCAGACGTTTCGAGTTTTCGTCCAGTTCGTACTTCACCCTGGGCGCTGGAATCCCGAACCTGTCCTTGCGGGATTCATCGAGCGTTACGGTGTTCGTCTCAACCGGCAGGTCTTCGCCTATCACTCCAAGCCCGTTCATATTGCCGAAGCGAGCATCGAACGTTGTGTGGTGGTCTGTGCCCCACGGCACTGCGCCGATCGCCGTTGAAGCAGGCCCGGAGCTTCTGCTCATCTGGAACGTGTAGCCGCGTACGAAGCCGCGAGACAGGTCGGTCTCATAGAACTCTTGCGACATGATGATGTTGGCGAGCGGCCCTTTGTATGCTGGCTCTTCCATCTTCGGGAACACGCCGTTCGCTCCGGCGTAGACGTGGAACATGAGGTTCTTGCCGACAAGGCCCGACGAGTTTGCAAGTCCGGTCGGATGTGGGGCCGAGGCTGAATGCAGAAGCATCCGCGGCGTGCCGATGCCGTTGCAGGCGACGATCACCGCATTCGCAGGCTGGAAGCACGCTTCACTGTCTTCGTTGTAGTAGTTGACGCCTGTAACGCGGCCATCAGGTCCGGTAACGATCTCGAACACAGTGGAGTTTGCTCGAACTTCTGCGCCGTTTTCCATCGCGTCTGGAAGGTACGTGACATCTGTGCTCGCCTTAGCCCTGCGACTGCAACCCCAACCGATCGGGCCGCAGTTGTTGCAGGCCTGCCGGCCGCGGTAAGGCTCTGAGTTCACATGGCTGTCCGATGGCCACCAGTGCCAACCCAGTCTGTCGAAGGCTTGCGCCATTCTCTCGCCGTCCGGGCCGAGAGGTATGGGCGGCATTTGCCTAGGCGAGCGGTCGGGGTTTGCCGGGTCGCCGATGATGCCCGAGCAGCCCATCATCACGTCGTTCTCATCATAGAACGGCTCGAGGTCCCAGTAATCGATCGGCCAGTCGTCAGCTACTCCATCGAGAGACTTGACGCGGAAGTCTGAAGGGTGGAAACGAGGCACGTGCGCGGTCCAGTGGATAGTGCTCCCACCGACGGCGTTGTACATGAACACCTTGACCGCCGAATCATCATCGTTAACCGTGTAGTCGGCATGCTTCTGCCGAATGTTCGGGTGATAGGACCAGGAGTTGCGTATCAGCTCTTCCCAGTTGGTCTTTGTGACCGGATAGCTGTCGGGACTTACCCACGGTCCCTGCTCGAGGCAAACCACTCGAAAGCCGTTCTGTGCGAGTTTCCAGGTCGCCGCAGCGCCGGACGCTCCGGAGCCGATCACGACGATGTCTGTTGCTTCCTGCGCAGTGACCACTGGCTAACCCTTCAGGTCCTGCCGCTCGTCGATGATGTGGTCCGCGGCTTTGAGGGCAATAGCCTGAATCGTTGGCGTTGGGTTCACCGCTCCGCTGGTCACAAAGACGCTTCCGTCGATGACGAACAGGTTGTCCACATCGTGGGCCTGGCAGTTGGCGTCTACTACTGACCGCTCCGGGTCATCGCCCATGCGAGCGGTGCCCATCAAGTGCCAGCCGCCGCCGCGAAGAAGCGGGTTTGTCTCAGTGCGGTGAGCGCCAGCCGCCTTCAGCACCTTTTCGGCGTTGCGGATGCCGTGGTCCAGCAGCTTGCGGGTGTTGCGGGAGACCTTGTAAAAGATCTTCGGAGCCGGGATTCCATTCGAGTCGGTCAACTTCGGATCTAGCTCAACCCTGTTGTGTTCCTCGGGCAGGTCTTCGGAGATGATCGCCAACAGGCTGGACTTTCCAAAGCGCTCGGCGAACTCCTCGTGATGACCTTCTCCCCACTTCACAGGGCCGATCGTGAGGCCGGTCGCAGTCTTCGCGGGACCTGAGCTGCGGTTCATCTGGTACGAGTAGCCACGCACGAAGTCACGCCGCTTGCTCGTCTCATAGAACTCCTGCGAAACGAGGATGTTGCCGAGCGCTCCCTGGAACGTGTTCGGCTCAGGGTCGTCGAAGAACCCAGTGACCATGGCGTAAGGATGAAACATGAGGTTCTTGCCGACGAGCCCAGAAGAGTTAGCGATGCCGTCCGGGTGTTGCTTCGACTTCGAAAGCAGCATCAGCCTTGGAGTGCCAACGCCGTTCGCTGCGAGGATCACGGACTTGGCGGTCTGGTGGTGCTCGATGCCCTCTGCGTCGTAGTACATGACGCCGTTCGCGCGCCCGTCCTGGTCGACTGTGATCTCGTAGACGCGGGCGTTCGTGCGGATCTCTACGCCGTTCTTGACCGCCTCGGGTAGATACGTGACGTCGGTTGAACCCTTCGCCTTTTGATAGCACCCGAAGCCGTTTGGACCGCAGTTGTTACATGCGTTGCGGCCTCGATACGACTCTGAGTTGATGTAGGAGTCGGACGGCCACCAGTGCCACCCCAGTTCGTCGAAGCCGCGTGCGATACGCTCGCCATCTGGCCCAAGTGGTAACGGTGGCATGGGACGTTCGGAACGTGGCGGGTTTGCAGGGTCGCCCGCGATGCCGGAGCACCCCATCCATTCGTCATTCAGATCGAAATACTTCTCAAGATCAAAGTACGAGATGGGCCAATCGTCCGCGACGCCGTCGAGGGACTTCACGCGGAAGTCTGAGGGATGGAACCGCGGCGTGTGTGCAGTCCAGTGGATGGTGCTGCCACCGACGGCGTTGAACATGAGCGGCGAAACGGCCGACTCGGAGTCGTTGACCGGATAGTCCTCAGGCAGCTGGCGGATGTTGGGGTCGAACGCGAAGCTGGTGGCGCCCTGGAACTCCCAGTTTGCGTGAGCCGTCGGATACTGCTGTGGCTTCTGCCAGTCACCTTGCTCTAGGCACAGCACGTTGAACCCGGCTTCCGAGAGCCTCCACGCGGCGGCTCCGCCGGAAGCTCCGGTGCCAACTATCAAGACATCTACCGATGAGCCGTTTGCCAACCGGGACCCTCCCGTGACGCCTCAGATTGTGGCCGCTGGTACTGGGACGCGGCGATAACATAACACTGGCGGAGGGCGTTCACAGCGTAAACGGCGTCACGTTGCCGGGAGAGCCGAGGACAAATATGCCGACGGTGATGGTCAAGAGCCTGGAGAATCTGCAGGTACAGGTCGAGTTGGAAAACCACTCTCTGCTGGCCGATGAGCCGCCAGGAGTTGGAGATGGGAAGGGGCCGACACCGTACGATCTGCTGCTGTCAGCCCTCGGCAGCTGCACGGTGATGACTCTGCTGATGTATGCCCGAAGGAAAGAGTGGCCGTTGGAGGATGTTGAAGTAGACCTTGCACATGACAGGGTGTACGTCGACGACAATGAGCACGCGGAGGACAGCGTGGGCCGACTCGACCGTTACTCGCTGGATATCAGGCTGATCGGCGACCTTGACGATGAGCAGAGAGAGCGACTCGCGTACATCGCCACACGCTGCCCGGTCAGGAAAACGCTCGCAGGAGTGCCTCGCTTCGAGGAGACGGTTACAGTTGTAGCCAGGTGAAATTGCTCGTGCGACGGTCCTTACGGAGACTCCCTGCAAATCGCACTGGCTGGCCGCAGTTCAGGAACAGAAGATGCTCAACGGCGTTCTTGCCGCGTACGGAATAATCCTGGCCTCACTGCCAGTGCCAATCGTCCACTTCATCACGTTTCCTATCGGCCCGTTCATAGCCGGGTTCGTTGGTGGAGGGATAGCAAAAGCGGACGAAGGCAGGGTCGTCGTGTTCGGGCTCATCGTGGGTGGGCTCGCCCTGATACCCGCCGCGCTGCTGCTCATCCTGGCACTCGTGGCCGACGTGGAATTCCCAGTGCCGACAGGGCTGGTTGTATTCGCAGCTATCGCTCTCGTCCCGTACACGTGGTTTGGTGTGACAGTCGGAGCGCTGGTCAGCTTCTTGCTACGGGAACGGGAGCGGAAGGCCGAGGCTGCGACCGAGCCCGGCGCCGAAGGATCAAACGACTGAAACGGCGGTTTCCGCAGAGGCGACCTTCTTGCGGATGCGTCTCTCTCGCGTCTTAGCGACCGATTCTGTGGGAATGACTATCAGCGGACCGCGACACTGGCGCAGCACATTGTCGCTGCGCTCACGCCTGAGCAATCTGCCAAGACCAGACCTCATGTGAGACCCGGCGACCACCCAGGAACCGCGTTCCTGCAGCTGCCTCCTGGCGATCCCAATCACGCCTCCCGCCACGTCCTCAACCTCAGTCTCGCAGCCCTGGTCCCGTAGTTCATCTGCAATATCGTGGGCTGTGCTTCTCTCCGGAGTGATCACCTCGATGGTGCGCGACTCTGGGTCGTCCCTGTTTTCGCGACTCTTGAGCAGGATGACGAGCCGTGCTCCGAGCGATGTCGCGAGTGTCGTTGCGATGGGCATGGCCGTTTCGAACGTTTCAGCGTCGTTCAACGGCACAAATATGGTTTCCGGGGTCACCGGCCGGTCGCCATTCAACCTGGTGTGGGTGTGATTGATCAGGAAGAGCGGGCCCGCGGTGAGCTTCCACAGATTGCCTGTCACATTCGTCTGCATGCCGCTGACGACCCTCGACTTGGTCCTCGCCGAAACCAGCGTGAGTCCGAAGTTACCGGTGGCTGCTCTGTATGCAATGAGGTGAGGAGCGCTGCCTGTCGCAACGTTCCAGCGAGCGCTGAGGCCGTGCGGCTTAAGCCGGGCTTTCACCTCTTGAAGGTAGGCAGTAGCGAGGTGGGAGCCGCGGTCATGCTGAGCGTCCGGGTAGAGGATGTGACCCATCTTCCCGACCCGGACAGGGTGCATGGGTTGCAGGCAATGGAAGAGGTTGATCTCGCCGCCAAGCCTCTGCGAGATCATGGCTGCGTACGGAAGTGTCTGTTCAGACTCGTCTGAACCGTCGAGCGGCAGCAGCAGTCGATCGAGCCTGAGCTCCTGTGCTCGGCTTAGTACCGACGCTGGCAACGCCTCAGAATTTGGCTGCGTCGGAACCTTTATGTCTGGAACAGTCAACTGAGTCCGTACAGTCTCGATTCAGAGCACTCGGCCTATCGCCAAACACACCATGCTGACGTCGCGATATTGGCCTGTCTGCTGGCTCCATGTCCAGTCCTGTGCTCAAGACACCGCTAAACGTACAGTGAATACATATACGAATGATAGTGGTGCGTCCTCCGAAACCGGGCTGAAGCTGCGATTAGTGATCTGTTGATTAAGGTGTTTCAGGTAGCGTCGATCGCCGATTCTATCGCCTCCGTCAGTTCGCCTGCACCTGCAAAGTTCTCGAACCGGGCCGTGACTATGCCGTCCGCTCCAATGACGTATGTCCACTCCTGCGAAATAAGTCCCCACTCCTCCAACAGACTCGTCTCGATTGCACGCGACAGGTCGCCCTGTATTTCGTGTGGGTTTTCGAACAGGTCGACGTGAATGAAATCGACATCCGCGGCGTACTGCTCGCGCAGTTCACTGACAAGCTCAACCTGCGGGCCGCAGACTGCGTTAGTGCAGAAGGCTGGGCTGGCGAACACGACGAGGAACGGCCGTTGTCTCTCAATCGCCTGCTCTACCGAATACCGGTATAGCTCCACGTCGTGGTGAGAGCCTGTGGTCAGCTCCGAGATGTCGGAAACATCAGAAAGAGTTCGGTTCTTGCTGGGCGGGGCGGGATCACCCACGGCGACAGATTTCGGCTCCTGGAGCACCTCGAAGCGCAGCTCTGCGGTTTCAGCAGTTCCGTCTGTTCGCGGCACCGTTGCCTCTACTGACCAATCGCCGGGGGAGTCGAAGTCGAGTTCAGTCACATATATGCCGCGAGTGCCGAACGGGAAGAGCTCGAAGCGCGCAAGCATCGTTTCGACCGGACCCTCACGACTGCCTTCGAATCCGTCCGTGTACCGGTAGCTTGCCAGTTCAACGACCGGGAATTTGATCAACCCCTGTGAGTCACTTAGCACCAGTGCGAAACGCTGCTCGCCGACTCCGAGATCAGGCGTAGCGAGAACGGCGTCCAACTCTTCACTGACAACGGTCCAGCCGTGCTGGTTCTCCTCGAACCTCGCCAAAGGGTCTTCTGCCGGCGAAGTTGCGGTCGGCGCCGTTGGAGAGGCGAGATCCTTAGATGAGCTGCAGGCTGTCGCTGCGAGCAGTAGCACCGTAAATGCGGCGAACCCGACCGTTCGCATGCGTGTCAGCTTCCCTGGCTTCTGCGCCAGCATCTAGAAGCCGCCGTCGTAGATGCCGAACGTGTACGCGAAGACAGCGAAGGCGTCCGATGTTGAGCTCAGCTTGAATAGTCGTTGGGCGAACTCAGGCTGTTCCACAACGCGATACATGCGGGCTTCATCCACCAGGAAGTAGGAGTTGCCGTCCTCATCGAACTCGATGTCGTCTCCTGCCTCTTCTGGCGTTAGAGGCTCGTCATCGAGTGTTGCGTAAACCCTGAACGTTACGTCGCGCTGCGGTTCGACGACGACGTTCGCGCTGCGTGCCTCGAGCAGCAGGGCGATGTAGTCGGTCGGTTCCTCAGTCTCCCGAGCGTGGACTATCGCCTCCGCAGTGTTGGTCCACTCGCCGTGCAGGAAGAACTGCTGTGCCCTGTAGTCACCGTCGTCCGTGTAGATGCGTGTTGAATCCGGCTCTATGTAGTACTCATCGTCGCCGGCATAGAGGCCCTGTGGGTGGTAACTGCGCTCGTACCCACCGTAGATCTCTCGTGTGACTCGATCTGCGGTCCGGTCGCGTGGAGTGTTGTTGACAGTGCCGACAGGGATGCCTGAAACGTCCCACCCTGCCTCTTCCAGGGCAGCTCTTATCTCCTCTTCCGTCTCAACGTAGGCGCCTTCACCGAAATGGTTGTATTCGAGTCCTCCGGCCGGTGTCAGGAGGTACTTCGCAGGCCAGAACCGGTTGCCAAACGCCCGCCAGGTCTGCATATCGCTATCGAGCGCGACCGGCCAGTCAATCCCTTCCTGCGTCACAGACTCCTGGACGTTGTCGAGGTCTTTCTCGAACTCGAACTCAGGAGAGTGGACGCCAAGTATCACCAGGCCGTGGTCTGAGTACTTGTTGTGCCAGTCCTGCAAGAACGGCAGTGTGCGCAGGCAGTTAACGCATGTGTAGGTCCAGAAATCGACAAGGACCACTTTGTTTTCGTCGAGAGTCTGTTGAATTGAGATCGGATCGGAGTTGATCCAATCCGCTATCCCAACGACATCAAGCGCCGGCCCGGACCTTGCGAACCCGCCTGTCACGGGAGTTGAGCTGCCACCCGCTCCAGACTGTCCGGCCGACCCTGGAGTCTCGGCAAGGGCCAGATCGTCAGCGCCGCACGCGATAGAAGCTGCAACCGCCAGCGAGATAGAGGCAGATAGGAGAAGGCGATATCTTCGTGCCGTTAATCGAGGCATGTTCGAGTTGACTGAAGGTAGTTGGCCAGTGTTCGGACGTAGCTCAGGTTAGATGGTCTTCGTTCTGCGAGCGTTGCGCTGCTTGAAGCGGGATTTCGGGCTCCTGGCGCGTGCTGTAGGGCCAGTGAGCCGGCCAGTCAGCCTGAACTGTAGTACGGGAAACCTACTGCATCAGTGCTCACGAATTCTGGAGAGAATGTGAACAATCCCTTAGCAACCGACGGTCCGAGCGTACGGTCAGGCCTTTGATCCCACAGTGATAGGGCAACTGAGATCTTCGCCCCAGAGCCTCCACGATGCATCGAAGTTTCGGACCGAGTCGAAGCCGAGCAGTTTCAGCACCCAGTATCCGTGCGCCGCACGGATGCCACCCTGTCAATAGGTGATGACGTTCTTATCTGGAGTCACGCCGACTTCGGCAAGCATAGAGCGCAACTCGTCTGCGGGCTTGATAGTTGGTACGTCGCCTTGGGTGTGGAAATTGACCCATTCAAGGTGAACTGAGTTCGGAACGTAGCCGCCCCTCTTGCCACCGCGTTTGTTCGAGCCGTCGCGCTCTCCATCCGACCGGACATCCAGGATCACCGTCTCCCGGTCGTCAATCGCCGAAAGAACGTCCTCTTTAAGTGCGATCACGGCTCTATCTGCGCGCGGGCTGAAGCTGCCTGGTGAATAGGTTGGCACATCAGAGGTGACCGGCCGGCCCTCGGCCTCCCACTTCGGGAGTCCGCCATCAAGGATCTTGAAGTTCTCATGTCCGTAGTACCGGAGCGACCAGAGCAAACGCAGCGAATACAACCCGCCGCTAGAGTCGGTCGCGACAACCGTCGTGTCATCGCTGATGCCGAGTTCAGACATCGTCTGAGCGAACTGCTCTGGTTCCTGGATGTGAGTCCGGTCATCCATTGACGTCTTGTAGTAGTTGTCTACAACACCCACGGCGCCAGGGATGTGGGCCTTTTCGTAGGCCTGCGGTTCGTTCGTGTCAACGATCCGCACGTTCGAATCATCCAGGTGTGCTGCGAGCCAGTCGGTAGTGGTGAAGATCGAGGCGTCTACGTAGCCGCGTTGATCGGGGGGCGTGATGTGCTGAAGAGTCATGAGAATTGAGTGAGGATTCTGGCGTTTGCGGCCGCTAGGCGATAGACGGTTTTGCCGGGCAGATGGTATCACTCAGAGGAGTTCCAGACGGATTCTCGTTGACCGCGCGTAGTCAATCCCTGTGTGAAAATGTTCACGGTGTGTTAACTTGTTAGCTCGCCGGAGCGGTTTTTTTGAACTCCGTTCCGTAGACAGTCTGTACGGTCAGGTTCATTGGAATACATCCTCGCGGGCATAAACATCGATCAAGCGCCGGTTGATCTGCTTGAGAAGGTGTCAATCCAGCCTCATGAACTGAGACTCAGACTGGAGGATCTCGCACGGCATGCCGGCGGCGGCGTAATCCTCTCTACCTGCAACCGGACCGAAATCGTCGGTGCTTCCTCGGATCCAGAGACCGGTCTCGGCCGACTGTCCGAGTACCTGGATATTCTCGCCCGCCGAGGCGGCGGTTCAATCGGCGATCTGGACCGGTACGTCTACCACGCTGTGGGAGACGATGTGATCCGTCACCTTTTCAGGGTCACTTCAGGCCTCGATTCACTGGCCATCGGCGAAGCGCAGGTATCTGGACAGGTGTCACGTGCTCTGCAGGCCGCTGGCGAAAGCGGTTCGGTCGAGCCCATAGTTTCCCGACTGTTCCATTCAGCGCTGCGAAACAGCCGCATGATCCGCAAAGAGACTGGACTGGGCCGCGACAGCCTTTCGATCTCATCTATCGGCCTGCAACTGGTACAGAGGCATGTCGGAGATCTATCTGACAAGACTGTTCTGGTCGTCGGAGCGGGCGAAACGGGCAGATTGACGGCACGAACGCTTAAGTACGTCGGAGTCGGACGGATCATCGTTACAAGCCGAAGCGCTGACCGGGCGAAGCTTGTCCGAGATGAGCTCGATGGCGAGTCTGTGCCGTTCGCAGAGATCACGTCTGCCATCTCCGAAGCTGATGTTGTAGTTTCGTGCACGGCTGCGATGGAACCGGTTGTTGGCGTGAGTCACGTGCGTTCTGCCATGGCCTCAAGGCCAAAGCGACAGCTCACCATTCTGGATGTTGGAATGCCGCGAGATGTGGAACCCGCTGTAGGCGATATCCCCCAGGTTGATGTGTACTCGCTTGAACAGCTCCACTCGATAGCGGACGAGCACCGTCAGAACCGCACAGAGGCCGCGGCTGAGGCTGACATGCTGATCGAAAGGTCCATGGAGCGGTTCAAGGAGCAGATGACCAGTATCGACGCCGAGCCCGTGATCCGGTCGCTGGGCTCGCGGGCCGACGGGATGCGGCAGGCCGAGCTCGAAAGGGCGTTGAGCCAGATGCCCGATCTGCCGGAGGACTACGCACAGGTCATGGACGCGATGTCACGGGCCCTCATAAAGCGTATGCTTGCCGACCCGATTACCTATATGCGCTCTGGCATCAGTAAGTCGGCTGCAGATGATGTTGCTCAGGTGTTCGACCTGGAGTTCAATGAGCCCGGCTAGCCGCCGTCAGTTGGGCAACCGTTTTAATCACCTGGCAATTTGCTGCGGGCGTGAATGCTGCCCTCGCATTTTGGCGCGTTTCGATGGGAGCATGACACTTGGGCCGTCAACGTTCTGCTGAACTGTTCGAGAACGCACGTAAGCTGATCCCGGGTGGAGTCAACAGCCCGGCTCGGGCGTGGAACTCCGTTGGCGGCACGCCGATCTTCTTCAAACGTGGCGAAGGCTCCCACGCCTGGGACGAGGACGGCAACTCATATATCGACTACGTCTGCTCCTGGGGCCCGCTGATACTGGGCCACTCACATCCTGAGATCGTGAAGGCTGCCCAGGACGCTGCGGTGCTCGGGACAAGCTTCGGTGCTCCAACTGAGTTTGAAGTGAGAATGGCACAGCTTGTTGTAGATGCCGTGCCGTCAATCGAGCTCGTCCGGTTTGTCAGTTCGGGCACCGAGGCGGCTATGTCAGCGTTGCGTCTGGCCCGGGCGTACACCGGCCGAAACCGCATCATCAAGTTCGATGGCGGCTATCACGGCCACGACGATGCTCTACTGGTTGAGGCCGGTTCCGGACTCGCCACCGCTGGCATTGCTAACTCAGCGGGAGTACATCCCGACTACGCAGCCGCAACGATGGTGGCCGACTACAACGACGTTGAGTCGGTCGAGCGCCTGCTGGAAGCGCATAGAGGCGAGGTCGCTGCAATCATCGTTGAGCCCATCGCCGGGAACATGGGCGTTGTGCCGCCTCAAGACGGCTTCTTGCAGGGTCTCCGAGACCTGGCGACGGCGCACGGTACCCTCTTGATCTTCGATGAGGTGATTTCCGGGTTCAGGGCTGCATACGGTGGTGCGCAGTCCGTATATGGAGTGATGCCCGACATCACGTGCCTGGGCAAGATCGTTGGCGGCGGATTCCCTGTTGGCGCATACGGTGCTAGTGAGGAAATCATGCAGACGGTTGCGCCGCTGGGCCCGATGTACCAGGCAGGAACGTTGTCCGGTAATCCAGTGGCGATGGCGGCTGGCATCAAGACGCTTGAGCTACTGAGCGAGCCGGGAGTCTATGAGGGAATTGCTGCGACCACCGACCGGTTGGCCAGCGGTCTCGAAGCCATATTCGCCGAGGCAGAAGTGCCCGCTCAGGTGAACAGCGTCTGCGGCGCTCTTACGGTCTTTTTCAACTCCAACCCGGTTAGCGACATGAAGACGGCATCTGCGAGTGACGGCAAGTCGTTCGCCAGGTTCTTCCACGGCATGACAGAGCGAGGCGTGTATCCGCCACCTTCACAGTTCGAAGCGTGGTTTGTCTCTGCTGCGCATACCGAGAAGGACGTGGACGATACTCTGGCTGCAGCCAGGGACGCGCTTACCAGCTGAGACCATTGCTCCGCGTCGGAACTCCCCGGCTAATCATCCTCTGGTTTGACCTTCACGGCATCCAGACCTCTCGTCCGTTTCCTCGACTCTACTGCTTGATTACAGGCCCCAATGATGGGTCTTGGAGCGGCAGTTCTGCCGCCAAAACAGCTCGGATTAATGTCGCGAATTGGTCGCGATTCAGCATATACAGCGGCAACCGCGTCGCTGCCTGCCCGTGACAGGAATTTCACCCGCACGCCGGTTTTTCATCTCAACTTGCGTGTTGGCACTGTGGAAGCTGCGGGCAAGCATTTAGGCGAATTCAACGATACCGCTCCGTCATGTCACCGATTCAGGCGTGGCTGCCTGTCTCCACTGTTGTGAGGGTCAGCCGTAACTGGATGGTGTGGCAGGCTCTCACCGGCCAATAAGTGTGAGCCCGTCGCTGAGGGAATCTGGTTGCCAGTGCAAGGCACGCAAGGGGGGGAGCCCGGGAGCTTCGGGCGCTTTGCGAGCAGCACTAAGGCCTGACAGAGGGGTTAGTCATGAACCAGAGGGGAACTGGTCACCGTGAACGAGGGATCACGGGACTGGAGACATCGATTGTTCTGATCGCGTTTGTCGTGGTGGCGAGCGTTTTCGCCTTCACAGTGCTTTCGGCGGGTGTTTTCTCGTCAGAAGCTGCCAAACAGACGATCTTCGCTGGACTGAAAGAGACTCGGTCGAGGTTGCGGCAGAACGGAAGCGTTTTCGCTTTCAGCGCCCAGTCGGGTACGACTCAGTCTGTTTACAAGATCGTGTTCATCGTCTCGAACTCGCTTGCGGGTGAGCCGTTGGACCTGACAGCGCCATACAACGTTGACAGCACGGGCCTTGACCCGGACTTCAACTCGCTCGCTGTCCCTGCAACGATCATTTCGTACGCAGACGAAGACCAGCGTAAGGGTGACGTGCCGTGGTCAGTGAACTTCATCGGCAATAACAATGGTGACCTGCTGATGGAAGACGGTGAGAAAGCCGAGATTACCGTCTGGCTGATGGACCGTGACAATGCGATCGCCGAAACCGATCCAAGCGCGGTACAGCCTATGGATACGTCAACAGCCAACGGTGGTGGTGTCGGAGGTATTGAAGCGACCGACACGCTTGTAGGGAAGAGCACAAGGTTCGTGCTTGAGGTTTCACCGCAGATTGGTGCAGCGCTCACGATCCAACGCTCGGTCCCACCAGGCCTACGCCAGGTGATGAACCTCAACTAGCACCTGCGGCCGGAGGTCCTAGCCCTTCCTTTCTGGATGTGCAGCGCCCTTTCGGGGGCGCCGACGGGCCGGCCGCATGGGACGCAAGTAAGGCATCCCCCTCGGCGAAGCGTCTGGCGGTCCGGTCCCGCTGCTAACGATGCGTGCCCTTCCCGAAGTAATTCGGGAAGGGCACGACGCGTCTGTGCTGTCTTGGCTGCTTGACCGACGGCGGACTTAGCTAAGATTCACCAGCGTCACGCCGTTGCCGCCCTGATCTCGAGGTGCCGGTTCGAATGAGCTGACCTGAGGCATGCGCGACAGGACATCTCGGACCGCCTCTCTCAATGCTCCGGTGCCAGAGCCGTGGATGATTCGGCACCGCTCCATGCCATCGGCGGCGCAGCTATCCACGAAGCCGCTGACGAGATCTTCGATTCCAGCCACTCGCTTGCCTCGCACATCCAGCTCGTCCGGAGTGGAGTCAGTGCTGTCGCTGCGGGTTGCTCGACTCACCTTGACTCCCGATCCCCTCTCTTCAGGAGACGTCTCTACCGCACCTTCCACCCGGCGCAACTGCCTTGAATTGAGTTGGATTCGGGCATTGCCCATCTGCAAATCTGTTGTGCCGTCGTTCTTGACGGCAACCACCTTCGCTCGAACATTCAGGCCCTTGATTTCTACGTCGTCGCCAGCGGCCAGTGGCCTCTCTTCAACCGCTGCGGATTCGGCGTCTCCGGTTTTCTTCGAGTCGTTCGGCGCTATCGGCATCCACGTCGGCTCGGCAAGTGCGGCGCGCAACCTGTTCACGGCCTTCTGAGCAGTGGCAAGGCTTCGGCCCGATTCGGCCTGCGAAACGATACGTCTCAACTGGCGGCGGACATTGTCCGCTTCGCGACGCAGCTCCATCCTGGTCTTGTAGACCATGTCCTCTTGCTGCTTCGTGACCTGGCCCAGTCTTTTCTCAAGGTCCCGGCGTGCCGCTTCGGCTGCAGTCGCATCAGCCTGGGCCTTCTGACGGGCTTCGCTGACGGAGTCTCTTTCTCGTTGGAGCTGGTCCAGCAGCGATTCGGCCTCGGCTCTCCCCGGATCTAGGAATGTTTCGGCGTGGGCCAGCACCCGCTCCGGCAGGCCGAGGTTCCGAGCGACGTGAACTGCATAGCTACGGCCCGGGATTCCCATGATGAACTGGTAAGTGGGCCGCAGTGTCTCAGCATCCAGCTCAACTGACGCGTTCTCCATGCGCTCGTGTTTGCCTGCGAACTCGGCGACCGCGCGGTGATGAGTCGTAACTGCCACTGGAACATCGCGGTCGATCAGGTTTGCCAGAACCGCTCTTGCCAGCGCCGAACCTTCTTCGGGGTCAGTACCGGTTCCCAGCTCGTCGAGCAGTATCAGCGAGTTCTTATCGGCGTCCTGGATGATGTCGATGACGTTGCCCATGTGAGATGAGAAGGTCGAGACTGAGCGCTCGATACTCTGGGCATCTCCGATATCTGCGTAGACGGCCTCGAATACTGAAAGTTGCGTGCCGTCTGAGACTGGTAGATGCATGCCGCACTGGTGCATGAGCGCCATCAGGCCCAGCGTCTTGAGCGCCACAGTCTTGCCGCCGGTGTTCGGTCCTGTAACCACCAGGCCGCGGAAACCGGGGCCGATGTTCATCGATACCGGCACAGCGTCTGCACCGAGCAGCGGGTGCCTGGCATACGAAAGGCGCACTGCCGGGTCCGAGCCCGGCTGCATGGTCTCCGGGCGCATCGCGTCCATGGTTCGAGCCAGCCGTGCCCTCGCAGTGATCAGATCGAGATCGGCCGCAGCTTCGATCGCTGTCGTAGCCTGCTGCTCTCGGTCACCGACAAGCTGCGACAATCCCCTTAGCACACGCTCTTCCTCACGCTGCGCCTCAGCAGCCGTTTCCCGCCAGTCATTGCACGGTTCCACGGCTCGGAACGGCTCGACAAACATCGTGGCTCCGGTGTTCGAAACGTCATGCACGATGCCCTGGACGGCCTCCCGGCTGTCGGTCCGCACTTCGAGGACTAATCGCTCTCCTCGCGTGGCGATGGCCGGCGACTGAAGGGCGCTGCGTACATCCGGCGAGGCGGCGACCCGTTCGAGAATTCTGACAACCCGCTGATAGGCGCGGGCGGCCGCGCTGCGCAGCCTGCCAAGCCGCGGCGTGGCGGAGTCCCTGACATCTCCCGTGTCGGTGATCGCCTTCACCACCTCGACGCGAAGGTCTGAGAGATTCGGGATGTCGGAGGCGATGGCGACCATTCGCGGCGCGTCGTCGTTCATGGAGACGACGACGTTCCGGGCGACCCATGTCGAATCCAGCAAGACAACACATGCGATCAGTTCCTGTCCGCTCAGCATGCCGCCAAGTGCCGCTCTCCTGAGAACAGGCCGAAGGTCCTGGTGGCCGGTCAGGCCGATGTCGCCGACTTCCGAGAGCATGAGAGCGGCTTCAGAGGTCTCTTCCTGCAAACGCAGCACGTCTTCCAGGTGCGTTTGAGGCGTGACCGCGTCGGCAAGCTCACGGGACCTGAAAAAGCGCGTCTGGTCGGCCAGCATCTGCCTGACTTGCGGAAATTCAAGGAGCCGCCAGGCTGACTGCTGGAGAGTTTCGGGAGCAGGCGTTTCATCCCGCGCCGGACTTTCGGTAGATACATCTGACATGTCAGTTACGATTCTATGTGAGCAGGTGCGCTTATACTCGTAGCGCAACAAGAAATACTCACCGATCTCGACTTTGCCTGGGCCTTCAATGATTCAGACACAGAACAGATTCTCGCTGGCGCAGCAGCGAGTCCACAGCAGCATGGTTGAGTTGCTGTCACGGGCCGGGCTTGGCTACCAGGGCGACTTTATCGATGCTGGTGGCTACCGGATCCACTATCTCGAGTATGGAACCGGACCGGCTGTACTGCTTATTCATGGCGGCGGCGCCGGCGGAGCGATGTGGTTCAGGCAAATAGCTGAGCTTTCGAAGCGTTTCAGGGTGATCGCGCCTGACAACCCGATCTTCGGGCTTTCGAGTCGGCCTTCCAGGCAGCTTGCCGTTCCTGAGGTGACCACCGGCTTCGTTGAATCTTTCATGGACGCCCTGGACATTGATCAGGCTTCGGTCGCCGGGCTTTCGATGGGCGGTTTCGCGGCTGCCCGGTTTGCTGCCGAGAACCCCGACCGTGTCGACAAGTTGATGCTGATCGATTCAGCAGGCTTCGGTCGAGACCTGCCGTGGGGTTTCAGGCTCAGTTCACTCCCGGTGTTGAAGTACCTGTTGACTCGGCCCCAGCGATGGGCGCATGAGCGGTTCTTCGCCACGACGGAAGTGGCGCATCCCGACAGAGAGCACAACGACGCCTATCTGCAGTACGCGTTTCGTGTAACGCAGACAGAAGGCCATTCGAATGCGGTGCGCCTGAACATGCCGGTTTTCGCCGGAATCAGAGGTCAGCGAAACCTGCTGCACGACGATGAGTTGGCGTCGATCAAAGCCCCGACACTGGTGCTATGGGGTGAGCAGGACCGGTTCTTCCCGTTACGTCACGCCCATAGGGCGGTTTCCCTGATCCCAGGATCGAGGCTTGAGGTGCTGCCGGACTGCGGTCACGTCTCGCTACTCGACCAGCCCGAGCGGGTCTCAGAATTGCTGGCGGGTTTTCTCTCCGACCAGCGGTTGGGTCAGCTTCCGAAGCGGTCCCCGACCGAAAGCTGAACAGCTTCGGCGAACTCCGAGGCAGAAACCTTCTTGCGGTCTGGGCCACGCAGCCTGCCGATTCGTAGCGTGCCGCCTCCAACAGCGATCTCGAGGCCGTTGTCAGAAACGTCCAGCACTACACCCGGTTCGGCCGACTGCTCTCCGGCCTCGAACGAGCCGTCGTAGAAACTGACGCGCTCGCCGTTGAGGGTGGAGTTGGCTCCCGGCGACGGATCACTGCCGCGCACCAGGTTGTAGACCTCCTGGCCGGGCTTCGACCAGTCGATCTGCGCTTCCTTCGCCTTGAACCAGCCTTCGTAAGTCGCCTTGCTCTCGTCTTGGACGATACGTGGAGCTTTGCCCTCCCGGACCAGGTCGATCGCCTCGATCATCGCCTCCACTCCCATCGGGAACAGACGCTGGAAGTAGACGGAGCCAAGAGTGTCGTCAGGGCCAATCGGCGTGCTCTTCTGCAGCAGGACCGGACCGGTGTCGAGACCGTCATCCGGCCAGAAGATGGTCAGTCCGGTTTCGGTCTTGCCGGCGACGATGGGCCAGTTGATCGAACTCGGGCCTCGGTGCAGCGGTAGCAGCGATGGGTGGTACTGGATGGTGCCCTTCGATGGCGAGTTGATCATGTCCATTGGCACGATGTCGGTCACGAATGCCATCACGCACAGTTCCGGTTGCGTGGCGTTGAACTGGTCGATTGCATCCTGGTTCCTGAGTCGCTTGAACTGGTACAGCGGCACACCGGCTGAGTTCGCCGCCTCGCAGATCGGGTCTGACGGGCGTCCCTCGCGGTCGGGCGGTGCGAAGACACCGACAACCTCGTCCTTGCCAGCTTCGACAATTGCCTCGAGCACAGCCTTGCCGAACGCTGCCTGGCCGATCAGAGCGATTCTCATGTTGGTCTCCGGGGACAACTCATTTCGTCGGAATGCGATCTCGCAGGCGAAGCATAGCAACGGTATGGCCGAACCGCTCGCAGCACCTTGATGTGGCCGATATTCCGGTTAAGCTGAATCTTGACGATTCAGGCCGAGCCGGTTCAGGTGAAAACAAGAATGCAAGATCGAAGCGGTCGAAAAGAATTGCCTCCGCTTCAGGCGGCCGAGCCCACAGCGGGCGACGAACCGTCCGGTGAAGTGCCGACGGACGCGGCCGGCTGGCTGGCACGAGGACTGAGATCGGCACAGTTGGGCTTTCCAGACAAGGCAGCGGCTGATTTCGAGGAGGCGTCGTGGCTAGACCCGGAGAACGCCGACATCCACTTCAACCTCGGCACGGCGCACCTTTCGATGGGAATGTTCGAGCAGGCGTTGGTGAACTTCGACAGGACCATCGAACTGGCACCCGATATGTCAGACGCCATCGGGAATAGAGCAGTCGCACTTACTGCGTTGGGGCAGGATGAACTGGCCGAGCGCGATGTGGCGCGTGCGGTTGAGCTGGGCGCTCCGCCGGAAGGTCTGGCGACGGTGATCGAGTATGTAAAGACGAAGCGCGTCGAACCGAAGACGTGAGATGCGGTCTCGCGGATGACGCTATCGAACTGAAGCAGCAAGAGGTGATTCATGGCAGGACTGAGCGAGTCCGAGATCGAAACGAGGTTGGCCGACGTTTCAGGGTGGAGCTACGAGGGCGGCCAGATCACTCGCACATTCAGTTTCGACACGTTCCTTGGCGGCATCGAGTTCGTAGGAAAGGTCGCTGAGGCCGCTGAATCGGCCGACCATCACCCGGACATAGACATCCGCTATTCGAACATCACTGTTTCCGTGTCGTCGCATGACGTTGGCGGCATAACTGACCGCGACTTCAATCTCGCCGAGGCAGTGAACGGACTGGCCTGACCGTACCAACCGCGATTAGCCGAAAATGGGCCACGGTACGAAATCCGCGTCTGCGGCGTAACCGTAATCCTGCGCAGGAAGCGAGGTTATCTGTTCAGAACCGTGCACTGAGCAGGGCGCCTCGCTTCTTCTATTTCCTGGCCCTCGCTCGTACGCCGGCAACCGCTATTCCCAGCGGAACACCCGAGTCGCAACAGCGAACGCGATCGCTGTCCAGATCCCAAGGCCAAGCAGCTCAGGGCCGAGCGTCACGATACTGGCGCCATCGACAGTGATCTCCCTGAAACCGTCCGCCAGGTAGGTGAGTGGGAAGAACTGCGAGATGTTGCCGAGCCAGTCCGGGAAGACCTCGATCGGAAAGAAGATGCCTGACAGGAACATCATCGGTAACGTGACGATGTTTGCGACAGGAGCAGCCACATCCTCAGTCTTGGCCCAACCCGAGATCGCTAGGCCGAGCACCGTGAAGAGCGCTCCGCCGAACAGCGCCATGATTGAGATGTCTATCCAGTTGATGATGCTGCTATCGCCGATGGTCACACGCAGTGCCAGCATCCCAACAACCAGAAGCACGTAGGTTTGCAGCAGCGTCACGATCAGCCGTGTAGTCATCTGGCCGACCAGGAAGTGGGAAGGACCGATCGGCGTCGCCTGCAATCGGCGCAGCACGCCGCCGGTCTTGAAGCGGATGAGGCTGAATACCACTCCGAATATGCCTGCTTGCATGATGGCCATCGCAGCGATGCCGGGCACAAGGAATCCCCGGAACCCCTCGCCTTCGCCCTCGATAAACGCGGGCGCGATCTCAAACCGGCTCTCAACTCTGAACTCGTCGGGAACGTTCGCTATGTCGAGAAACAGCGAATCCAACACATCGCGGGTCACAGTCTCCGTGATGCCCTGTTCCTGCGGCTTGCGTGAGTCGAATATCGCCCGCACGGTAGAGACGTTGTCGGGTTCACCGAAACCCTCGGGAATGATCAGGATGGCATCTACGTCACCGGAACGCAGTTCGTCCCGCAGGAACTCCTCATCGTCCTCGATCTTCAGATCGAGCAGAGGGTCATCGCCATCGTCGATTACATCACGGAATCTTGTCGAGGCCTCATTCTTCGCGTTGTCGATGAAGCCCACATCCGGCGGCGAGAACTGATCAAAGTTCAACAGCCCGAAGATGAGCATGATCAGCATCGGGAAGAACAGCGCCCAGAAGATGGCCTGCCGGTTACGGAAGTACATCTTCAGTGATGCGATTGTCAGTACGAAGTAGAGTCTCATGGTCCGTTACGCGCTAACGCGGAAGTGCAAACTACCCTTCACGCAGGCTTCGTCCAGTCAGATTGATGAACACGTCTTCCAGCGTCGCTAGTTTGACCTCGCGTGTAGCGGTGAAACCGGTGGAGATCAACTGCTCGATCAGGCGGTCTGGCGAGTCCAACTGGACGATCTTGCCGCGGTCCATGATGGCGACCCGGTCGCACAGCTCCTCCGCCTCCTCCATGTAGTGCGTGGTGAGCATGATCGTAGTTCCGGTCGATTGGATCCGCTGGATGAGTTCCCACATGTGACGGCGGGCCTGCGGGTCGAGCGCTGTTGTCGGCTCGTCCAGGAACAGGACCTGAGGCTTGTTCACCAGAGCGACGGCTATCGACATCCGCTGCTTCTGACCGCCGGACAGATGGTTGAAGTAAGCCTTCCGCCGGTCGGTCAGCTCCACCTCTTCGAGAATGGCATCAACATCCACCTTCTCGCCGTAGAGTTCGCCGTACAGCTTGATCGTCTCGGCAACGGAAAGGTAATCGAAGAAGGCCGTGCTCTGGAGCTGAACTCCGATGATGCTCTTGACCTTCTGCGGATCACGGTGGACGTCTATGCCACCAACGAAAGCTGACCCGGAGTCGGCTCTGCGCATTCCTTCCAGGATCTCAACCGTCGTGGTCTTGCCGGCACCGTTCGGTCCGAGCATGCCGAAAACTTCACCCGGACGGACTGTGAACGAAACGCCGTCTACGGCCACGAGGTCGCCGTAACGTTTCGTCAGACCATCGACGGCGATGATCGGTCCTCCGGTAGCCGCCGAAGCCAGATTCCGAGATGTCTCCGTCATGCGGGCTGCGTGCCCTCCCGGACTGGTTCTGATGGTGATTCCTCAGGTTTCGCCGTAGTGCTGGTTTCTTCGGCTTTGCGAGTCAGCTCAGGCGTGGCGATCAGCAGCAATGACGGTAGCACGACAAGTGCGGCGACGACCGCCAGAAACACCATGATCGAGGTGAGGATTCCGTAGCTTGCGAAGAGTGGCATCGGGGCCAGTCCCATGATGGCGAAGCCGACGATGCTGGAAGCCGATGAACCGGCCAGTGCCACTCCGGTGCCGCGCAAAGAGCGAGTCATGGCCTGCAGACGCGTGTTGGCGTAGCGCAACTCCTCTCTGAAGCGCTGCGTCAGGTGAATCGAAAAGTCGATTCCCACGCCGATCGAAACGGCGCCGATTGTTGCGGTCACGAAGTTCAGTGCGAAGCCGCTGATGTACATGATGGCGTACAGCCACACCACGACGAGCCCGATCGGGATGATCGTGACGATGGCGAACCTGACCGACCTGAACGCCACGAGCAAGAGCAGGAAAGCGGCGGCCGCGGCTATCGGTATTGAGGTCTGCAGTGAGTCGGTCGTTGCCTCAAGCTGTGCCTGCCGGATCAGTGGTGAGCCTGTGAGGCCATAGTCGGATACAGAGCTAACTCCTTCGAGCGACTCCAGGTTCACCAGGATTGAATCGCGGGCGTCGACGACCGCGCTCTGCTCACGTGTGCCGGGCAGGAAAACCGTGAGCACCGTCAGATCGAGCGTGTCGCCAAGCGGGTTGTGCTGCAGCACGGATCGAACATCGGCCGGTGTGTATGCGAGCTCGCCACCGCTCGTCGGCACGCCGGCCTGCACTGCGTAGTCGAGGACTGCGTCAAGCTGCTCAGGTGTTGGAGGTACGCCGTATGGCGGAGACTCCTGGATAGCGACACCTGTGAGTTCCTGTACACCAGCACGGCCGACAGGCGATGCGGTGATGTCCTCGACGATCTGCACCAGGTTCGGCTCACTGATGTTCACCACGCCTTGCGTATCACGGCCGAGGTTCTGGTTGCCGTCGAGGTTGTCGAAAACCGCCTGCATGCCGAACAGCGCCCCCGGATCGGAGAAGTCCGCCTCAACGAGAATGAATGCCTGCTCGCCGCTACGTTCGGCGACATGCTCGTCCAGCTTGTCGAGACTGACGGCGAAGTCCGAATCGGAAGCGAAGAAGTCCTTCACATCGAACGTGGCGTCCAGCCTCAATGCAAAGACAGCAGCCAGTCCGGTGATACCCACCATCGCAGCAAGCACCACGAACCTGTATCGAGTGAGGGTCGCCAGCCGGTCGATCTGGTGCGGGCCTTCGTCGAGTGTGCCTGAAGCGTCAGCCGCGGCCACTGGTTGATCGCTCGCGGTCGCTGGCCTGAATCGCAGATAGAGCGCGGGTGTCAGGAGAGTGAGTGTCAGGCCGACAGCAAGGAACACTGCGCCAATGATGACGTCGACTGCGACCAGCATGATCACTGCGCCGCCGGCAAACGACGCCGCGCCGATCGAGGCAAAGATGGCTACGATCAGCCACGCACGGCCGTTGTAGTTGCGTCCCGTGAGCATCCCGTCGATCCGTGCGTATACCTGCGGCAGCACCACTCCGAGAACCAGGAATGAAGAGACTGTCGCAATTGCTGCGGCGAAGCCGAAGTGAACCACGGCTTCGATTCCGGCCGCGCTGTTGGACAGGAAGGCGATGCTGTCTGAGACCATGGCCAGCGCCAATGCGGGCAGAACAGCGCCGAGACCTATTACAAGGGCTCGCCTCGGTACCGCGATCCGCTTCCTCTCTTCCTGGTATCGACGGACCGCGTGGACTGCGAAGTCGACTCCGAGCGAAACCATCGCGATCGGCACAATCAGGTCGATGACCAGTCCTGCCTTGAGCCCGACCAGAAGCGAGATTCCCTTCAGCCAGATCATGAGGATGCCGAGTCCCGCGCCGGTCAGCGCCACCGCCCAGTAGGATCGCAGCGCGATGCCGACGATGGCGATGGCGGCTATCACGGTGAAGGTGATGAAGACGCCCGATTCCTGGCCCTGGTCATCGGCCTCAAGGTTGGCGTCGATGGCTATGCCCCAGACCTGGTAGCTGTCCACTTCCTGTCGCAGGACCTCCTGGACGTTGCGGTTGAACTCTTCCTTGTCCAGGGTGCGGTCGTCTGCGCTCACGCCAATGGCCTGCGTGCCTCCGCCGAGGCGAGCGTTGTCTGCGATGACGTTGAACTGAACGGCGGGAGATGTCCACCAGACGATCTCCTCGCCATTTACATTGCGAGTCTCCGATTCGGCCTGGACCGAGAGAAGCTCGACCAGCTCCGCGGTTTCCGGATTTACCAGCACATGGTGTACGGCGACCTTGACCTGCTCATCGGTAGCCTCAAAGAGTGAGAGTTCGCCGTTGGTTGAGACTTGCAGGTATTCCTCGACTGCATCCGCGATAGTGATCACGCCCACCACGTTGCGGGAGGTCGAGGTGTCGAAGTAGCTGAGCAGTACCGGCTGTTCCGTCATGTTCTCTGCAACGAGGTTGCCTTGCTCGTCCGCGGCTCGCAGCAGGGTCTCGGAAAGCAGCAGTTCGCTCAGCCCTTCCGATGTGAGGATGTCACCAGTTTCGGATTCGGCAATGAAAGGCACGACATGCGCCGGAGTGGCGAAAGAGTCGTCGATGCGCTGCTGGAGGTCGAAGACGCGGCCTTCCGGGTTCTGAGACGCCGAGTCTGGCGCGTCCAAGATCACGAGCGGAATCACAAGCAGCGCCGTTATGGTGAGAGTTCCCCAGATCAGCAGAGACGACCTGCGGTCCAGCCATCCAGCGGTCCTGACTGCCCAGTCGAGGCGGTTGTTAGGAGCGGATTGGGCGTGGTTCATCGAAGTAACTTCCTCGGCCGGTGGCCCGGCGTCTAAACTCTCGATTCGAGGGACTTGATCGACTCTTCGGACCACCTGATCGAGGCCTTCGTGAACTCAATACCGCCTCGAATAGTCAACAGCGTGAATGTCGGGTCATAGTTAGGCCCCGATGCCAGGCACTGTTGCTCCATGGCCTCGAGTTCAGCGAGCTGCTCCCGCTCGAAGGTCAGGTTGTGCCGGAGTAGTTCAATTAAGGACTTCTGATTAGCTGACTTCCCGAAGAACACACGGAGCATGACGTTGCTCTTGAACATGTGCTGTTCGAAATCGGCGCTGTCGACCCATTCCGATAGCCGCCTGTTGCCTTCAGGAGTGAGGGCGTAAACTCGCTTGTCCGGCCTGGCGTCCTGCTCGATGTGTTCTTCCGTGACGAGCCCGGCCTTCTTCAGACGTCTGAGCTCGGTGTAGATCTGGCTCTTCGCCGGGCTCCAGTAGAAGTGACTTATGCTCTTGTCCGCGAACTGCTTCAGGTCGTAGCCGGACATAGGCTCGAAACTGAGCATGCCGAGGATGGCAAAAGAGGTCTGTGGGAGATCGGCCAATGGTGCAGGTGGCATGGGTCTTTTAGGATTAGTTTAATATGAACTAGGACTAAAAGAACTATATGGCGCTCACACGTTGCTGTCAAGGGCGAATTTTGAACTGTCGATCTGATCAGTCCTGCTGATGCTGGCAGCCCGCCGATTCGGGCTTAGAATGCCGTGCTGTCTGACGGGCAACTTTTCACACAACTACTGACCCGATGAGGCAACAATGCAGTATGTGAACTTCGGTACAGGAGGCGTAAAGGTTTCGCGCGTGGCGCTGGGCCTCGGGTTTCGCGGTCAACCTGATGCGAATGCCGGCGAGCGAGCGATTCTCACCGCGCTTGACGGCGGCCTCAACCTGATCGATTGCGCCAACGTCTACGGCTACATGGATGACCGAGCCAACATCGGCAGCTCTGAACAGTTGCTCGGCAAGGTCTTGAAAGGTCGTCGGGACGACGTGGTCATCACGTCCAAGGTGCGAAGCCCGATCGGACCGGGACCGAATGACGAAGGCTCATCCCGCTATCACATCATGCGAGAGGTGGAACGGTCGCTAAAGAGGTTGCAGACCGACCGTATCGATGTCTACCTGCTGCACCACATCGACGAAACGGTCTCGCAGGAAGAGCAGTTTCGTGCGTTGGACGATCTAGTGCGGGACGGCAAGATCCGGTACGTCGGCGTCTGCAACCACCAGGCATGGGAAGTTGCGAACGCGCTCCACGTGCAGTCGCAGCTGAGTGCCCAGCCGCTGATCACCGTGCAGAACCCCTACTCTCTGCTCAACCGGACACTCGAAGACGAGATGTTCCCTTTCGCGCGAGCTTCCGGCGTAGGCATCATGGCCTACAGTCCGCTTGCCGTCGGCCTGCTGAGCGGCGCATACACACCGGAAACGATTCCGGACGACAGCCTGCTCTGGGGCTCACGCCGGCGCGGGATCTTCGCTGACGTCCTGCGAGGAAGAGCAGCCGATGTGCTGGCAAAGGTGCGCGAAGTCGCAGATGCCCACGGAGCCACGGTCGCTCAGATAGCGCAGGCCTGGGTGCTTTCACACCCTGAAATCACTGTTTCGATCTCTGGTGCTGACACTGCGGACCAGGTGAAAGAGAACCTCGGTGCGCTGGAGATCGAGCTGACAGCCGAGCAAGTGAGCGAACTGGATGAGGTATCTCGCGGCTTGCGCATGGTGTTGGACGGTTCAGACTTCGAGGATGATCGATGAAGATTCTTCTCGCGGGCGGGTCGGGCATGGTCGGCAGTTTCATCACGCCCTATCTGCAGAAGCAGCACGAGATTCGCGTGCTAGACATGACTGAGCCGTCACAGCCGGGCGTGGAGTTCTTCAAAGGCTCAGTGACAGAGCCGGACGACCTGCGCAAGGCTCTAGACGGCGTCGACTCGTTCGTATGGCTCGTTATGCGCAGTCCGCAGGGCGGCAGCGTGACGGACCAGGACCCGAAGATTATCCGTGAGAACTACGAGGTGAACTGCCTCGGGCTTCACCTGTTCCTGTACACGGCGCAGTCACTCGGCGTGAAGTCCGGCGTCTACACCAGCTCTATGAGTGTCCACTACCGCAACCGCGACTACTTCGCCGCCGAGGAAGAGGTGCCGCTCGACACGCCCAGCGCTTACGGGCTTTCGAAGGGTTTTGGTGAGGGGATCTGCCGCTACTTCGCTAACTGGTTCGACATGAATATCGCAGCGCTGCGCATCACCGGACCGCGGCCGCGTGATAAGTGGATTGAAGAGCGACGCAACCCTGTCATCGACCGCCCTGACGGCTCGAAGCCGCTGTTCGTGACCGACGAAGAGGACCTTGCGAATGCCTATTCGGCAGCGTTGGCGCTAACGCAGCAGGGTCACGGCCGGTTCGATGCCTTCTTCATTGCCGGTGATGAACACCAGAAGGACCACAACCTGACAAAGGCGAAGCGAGTGCTCGGCTGGGAGCCGACGACCCACCTGAAGGTCGAGGTGTAGCCAGCCCTACTCAGGCAGCCATGCCGGCGCCGCTATGCCCTCGATGTGCGTCTTCACGTCGATGACCGTGGGCTTCTTTGACGAGATCGCCTGGTCCAGCGCGCTTCCCATGTCTCCAGGCCGTGTCACCTGGATGCCCTGCGCGCCCATCGAGTCGGCCATGCCCGCGAAGTCGGCGTCCGTCAGCATCCACAGCTCATCGGAACCGGAAGTACGGTCGCCGTAGTTGCGTTCGTTCAACGCCTGCTCCTGGTTCAGCGATGCGTTGTTGTTCACAACGATCACAGCCGGGATGTTGTAGCGCACCGCTGTCTCAATCTCAGTCATGTGGTACCAGACGCCACCGTCGCCCGTGAAGCAGACGACCGGCCGGTCAGGAGCGGCGCACTGCGCTCCGATCGCTGCCGGCAGTCCCCAGCCAAGCGAGCCAGCGCAGCGGATGAACGACTGGTCAGGGTGCTTGAAATCGATCATCGTTCCGGTCCATATGCCGGAATGACCGGTGTCGGAAACGAGAATCGAATCGCTCGGCAGGTTCTCCGAAAGCTCCTTGCAAAGGCGCTCAGGCCGCATCGGCAACACATCCGAGTTGTAGTGTTCGGCGGCGCCGTTCTTCCACTCGGCCACGAAGCCTTGGACGGTCGAGACCCAATCTGCGTTCGAACCAGACTCAATGGCGCCCGTCAGCTTATCCAGCGTTGCCTGAACATCGCCGTGCAGTCCAACTGTGACAGGGTAAGAACGGCCGATCTTGGACGCATTTATGTCCAACTGCATGACCTTCGTGCCCGGCTTCGGGATTCGGTAGTCATGAGTTACCTGCCCGCCCGCGTGGCTGCCGATGAAGAACACCAGGTCGGCACCGGCGACCGCTCGGTTGGCGCAGTCCCTTGAGTAAGACCCGGGAACGCCGACGGCCAGTGGATGATCAGCGGGGAATGTCTCTTTGGCGTTGAGCGAAGTTGCGACCGGGATGTTTGCCTTTTCCGCGAATGCGATCAGCGAATCTCGCGCTCCCGAGGCCGTGACACCGCCGCCTGCAACGATGACAGGTTTCGAGGCTGCAGTCAGTACCCTGATGGCCTCGGCGATAGAGCCTTCATCGGCGACCGGCCTGAACGGCGGTACCGATTTGAAGGGCTCCTCGACGACTACGTCGAGGTCGGCCTCAGCGCTCATGATGTTTTGGCCGGCTATGCCCCAGATATCAAGGTGTGTCGGGCCCGGCGTGCCGGACACTGCATCGCGAAATGCCTGCCGCAGGAAGATCGGAAACTCCTCAACGCTCGTCACCTGCGTGCTGAACTTTGTCACCGCGTCGAACGGACTGTGGTGGTCGACTTCCTGGTACGCGTGACGGTTCTGCAGGATCTGCGGGAGGCGACCCGTGATCGCGACAACCGGTGAGCAACCGAGGTAGGCGTCTTGCAGCCCGGCTGCGAGATTAGCCGCGCCGACCGACTGCGCTCCGCAGACACCCGGAGCACGCTTCACGCGTCCGTAGGCGTCTGCCATGTAAGCGGCCGACTTCTCGCTGTGGGCCATGATGCGAGCGATGCCAAGCTCTTCCATGTGTGGCATGGCCTCGGCGACGGAGACAGGCATGAAGAAATAGTGTGAAACGTCGTACGCCTTCAACGTCTCGGCAAGGAATCTCGCTCCGGTCATCTTTGGCATCTGAATGCTGCTCCGCAGATCGCTCGTGTGGTCTGGTCATATTGCGGGGAGCATTAGACCACAGAAATTGAGCGCACGGGCGAGTGGATGGACGAGGGTCAGCGCCTACTGGATGAACTCGAGCCAGTTGCCCTCGGGGTCCTGCGCATACACGATGCCGCGTGTGCCCTTGCTCGTCTCCCGGATGATCGGGTCGGTGACGAAACGCACACCCTTCGCAGAGAGATCGGCGTGCGTAGCAGCCAGGTCGTCCACGTTGAAGCAGATATGGCTTGTCCCGAGCTGTGGGATCTGCTGATGGCCGGGCGGCGACTGTGGCTCGTGAAACTTCACTAGCTCAATGCGGTGTCCGGACTCGAACCCGACAAACACCAGCGTGCGCCTGGCACCGGGGATGCCGGTGTGGTCTCCTTCGGGAGGCGCGACCGAATCGATCCTGGTGTGCTCGGTGAGACCTAGCACGTCGCAGTAGAAGCGAACCATCGCTTCCAGGTCATCGACCACGATTCCAGTGTGGTTAAAGCTCGTGACCATCGGTTCTCCACTCCTCGCGTCGCTACCACTGACTTGAGAGTATGATTGCGGCGCATTCTGACACACATCCCGAAGCATCGGACTACTCATCGCGGAGCGGGCGAACATGCCAGTTGTCGACGTTCACACTCACTTGCCAAGTCACAGAGATCACGTGCCGCCAGAAGAGGTGCGCACTGAGACCACCATGCGGTCGGGCCAGGTGGTGCAACTGACCAACACCATCCAGGACTACGTCAATGCGATGAAGCCGGTCGACAAGACTTTTGCGTTCGGTATCGCTCGCAGGCCGTGGCGAATGGGCGAAGCCGTACTGGATGAGCGTGGCTGGCCACCAGGGATGAACCAGAACGACATCGCGGCGCAGACCGCGAAGGCGGACCCGGACAAGTTCATCCCCGGCATGTCGCTGCATCCAATGGCGCCTGACATGAACGAGGAGTATGACCGCGCTGTCGGAGACCTGGGTTGCAAAGTGATAAAGCTGGGTCCGAACTACCAGGACTTCGATCCGACGGGCCCGGAGGCATTCCGACTATTCGCTCGCCTCGAGCACGACGGGATTCCGATCATCTTCCACAGCGGCACCTCGCCACAGACCGATGGACCGCTCACCTACGCGCATCCGTTCACCTACGACCGAGTTGCGATGGCATTTCCGAAGCTGAAGATGATCCTGGCGCATCTAAGTCATCCGTGGCAAGCCGATTCGCTGTCAGTCGTCCGAAAGCACCCGAATGTGTGGGCAGACATGTCAGCTCAGTTCTATCGCCCGTATTCGTTCTGGCAGGGCATGCGCCTGTTCTACGAGTGGGGCGTGACGGGCAAGATCTTCTTCGGGTCCGACTGGCCGGTTACGTTGCCGCAGGACAACATCGACGAACTGCGCAACCTTGAGAAGTTTGCAAAGGACCATCACCTGCCCGAGATTCCATCTGCCGAGATCGAGGGAATCATCAATCGGGACGCGGCCGCGATCCTGGAGGTCGAGTAGCCGATGAGGATGCGGGGGCTTGGTGACGCTTTCTACGGCTGGTACCTCGTAGCCGGACTGTTCTTCGCTACGCTGATCGTGATCGGCGTCAGGCAGGGCTTCGGTGTCTTCGTCGTTGCATGGGAAGAAGACTTCGGCGCGACCACGACTGCGGTGTCCTTCGCTGCGGCAATCGGCTGGGTAATCAACGGCGTCAGTCAGCCATTCATGGGCGCGCTCACCGACAACTTCGGCGCCCGTCGGGTGCTGATCTTCGGGATGCTCGGTATGGCGATCAGCACATTGCTAGTCGCTGCATCCACCAACCCATTCCTGCTCGCAGTCACATACGGATTCCTCGTTTCCGTCTTTTCCGGGGCGATCTCTTTCACTCCGATCGGGGCGCTGATTGCCAGGTGGTTCGTGCGAAATCGCGGCCGGGCCATGAGCTTCCTGACAGCCGGAGGCTCGGCCAGCGGTCTGGTGATGATCCCGTTTCTCGCCTACTTCCTGGACGCAACCACGTGGCAAACAGTATGGATCGTCCTGGGACTGCTGATTCTCGCTCTTGGACTGCCGGTGATGATCTTCATTGTCAGAAGCCGTCCCGAAGACATGGGCCTGCTGCCTGATGGTGACAAGGAGTCGGTTAACGATGAAGGAGGACCAGCGCCGAAGATCGAGGTGAAGACGGCGCCGCTTGCGGTTGATCGATGGCAGAGCTCGTTCAACTCGGCCCCGATGTGGCAGCTCTCGCTCGCATTCGTAGTCTGCGGGATCACGACGGCTTCGATCTCGGTCCACTACGTGCGATGGGCAACCGACGAAGGGATCACGGCCCAAACTGCGGCAACCGCGTTCGGCCTTCTGAGCGCCATCAATGCCGCCGGAGTGCTGTTCGTCGGGACCATCTCGGACCGGATGCAGCGGAAGACGCTTTTAGGAATCGTCTACCTCATACGCGGAGTGGCGTTTCTCAGCCTCATATTCCTGCCCGGGGCGGGAGCGTTGTGGGCGTTCGCGATCGTCGGTGGGATGTCGTGGCTGGCGACCGTTCCGCTCACAACCGCGCTGACTGCGGACGTGTACGGCGTGAAGAAGCTGGGAACGCTCTCGGGCTTCATATTCATGGCGCATCAGCTTGGCGGCGGCGCGGCTGTAATCCTGTTTGGCTGGATCTTCGACACATGGAATAGCTACGACCCGGCATTCGCGATCGGAGCCATCACGCTGCTGGCCGCCGGGATCATCTCACTCTCAATTCGAGAGAAGCGCTATTCAGTTCGCTACTCACCTGTCGAGGGAGCGCCTGAATCTGCGGCCCGGTCTGCGGCAGTCGGCGGCGGTTCGGATTAGCCGCTGGCCTCGCGAATCAGTGCTCTAGCGGTCAGCCTAGAATGGAGCGATGCGCCTGCATCCCGAAACACTGGGTCATCACGCCGAAGCCACTGATCCGACTCTCGTTGAGTGGATCAAGGATCGGCTCGATCACCTGCTTGGACTCGAGGCGACCACAGTCGTCATCGTGCTGGGTCTCGTGCTGGTGCTGTTCCCGTTGACCTTGATCGTCCTCGCTCGACGTCAGAGACGCCGTACCGAGCAGGCGATGGCGGAGTCTGAGCTACGCCGCTCAGTCGAGTCCCGCGATCCATCTGAGCCAGCCGACTAGGCCGGGACGACGCTGGCGCGGCTGATCGTCGAAATCGGCGGGCACGGCGATGCCGAGTATCTCGGCTGCCCTCCTGGCATCCTTTCGCAGCACCACGAGTTGCGGCTCGGCGAACCTCTGGAACCGCATCGGACCGTGGCCGTAGAGCCCGCCAAAGCGCTGGTTCCTCACGTGGCACTGTATTCCGGCCTGCTTCAGCTGATCGCTGGCTATGGCGAGCTCGATCGAGTCGGGGTTCGTGATGAGTGTGATCAGATCGAAATCACGGTTCATGACACTGCACCAGTTCGGGTATTCGAACTTGCGATCTAACACAGTCAACCGGATGGTGCACAAACCCTTCGATAGGGCCCGTCTGCCTAGTCCAGCAGCGGGCTCAGTCTGTCCAGGATGCGGTCCAGCTCCTCGATATCCAGCTTATCGAGCTTTTTGGCCGCCGGGTTTCGGGTGACAGGCGTCCTGATCACACCGCGCCGGTGGAACGCCATCTTGTACGCGGCGATGCTGTAAAGGAACTCGAAGTTCAACGAGGGCAGCAGCTGCTCCCAGATCGACTGTGCCTCGTCCGTCACGATCTGCAGGTGACCTTCGCCCTTGCCGCCCTTTTCCAACGCATCCCAGAGCTTCCGATGAGCGTCGGTGACGTGACCTGAAGGCATCGTGCCGCAAGCGCCGCGGTGGTACTCGTCGGTCAGGAAGCGTCCGCCCATGCCACCCATGATGCCGTGACACGAATCGCCGGACTGCTCAAAGAGTTGCGTCATGATCTGGCCCGGCACGAGACTCTCTTCTTTGACGTAGTCGATGTGATCGATCTCTTTCAGCATCCGCACCATCAGCTGCGTTGGGATGATCGGGCTGGTTGGCGGCTTGTTGTTCTGCAGCCAGACCGGCACGCCTGCGGCCTCAGCGATCGCGCCGTAGTAGTCGAACATCAGGTCAGGACTGGCGGCATTCGGCGGCGCGGCAATAACGGAGTCTGAACCGGCGTCAACCGCGACCTTCGTGTACTCGACTGCATGCTCAGTTGTGGTTCCAGTGACGCCGGCAACAAATGGCACAGCGCCAGCGGTTGCTTCGACGCCTTTGCGAATAACCTCGGCCCGCTCAGCATCTGTGAGGTACGGACCTTCACTTGCGTTCACAGGCAACACGATGCCGTGGGCACCTCGCTCAACACACCACTCGACACAGTTGGTCAGGGATGGATAGTCGACTGAGCCATCCTCGTTGAACGGGGTGACAGGTATCGAATAGACGCCTCTCATCTGGTCTGGCATGGGTGCTGATTTCTCCTGGAGTGGCCGCGCGGGCCGCGTGAAGTCTTGTGGAACCGAGTGAGCGTCGAAATGGGCAAGTAGCTGTGGACCTGACAGTCCCGAGTATCGTTGCCGTCAGGTTGCGGCCAGCATCGTATAACATCCGGCGACCGCAAGCTGGCTCGGTCTCAGCTTGCCTCAGGATTTGCAGATTGCAGGGAGATCACGATGCCGGAAACTATGAAAGCGGCGCTTGACGATGGCACGGGCAGGTACGAACTGCATGAACTGTCGATGCCAGACATGTTCGAAGGCGCCGCCGTAATCAAGGTGAGACAGACCGGTATCTGCGGTTCAGACCTGCACATGACCGATGCTCGTGAGGATGCGCAAACAGTCGCTTCCGGCCACGAAGTAGCAGGTGAGATCGTTGAACTACCGGCCGATGAGACCAATCTCCGTGTTGGCGACCGAGTCGCGCTGGAGACAATCGGCGCCGGCCGCTCGTGCATGCGCTGTCACTACTGCAAATACGGCCAGTACCGACACTGCATGGATCTCGCCCCGGACACCGGCGGTGGCTTCGCTGAGTACATGACGCGAAAGCCGAACGGACTCTTCAAACTGCCGGACAGCCTCGACTGGACCGACGGCGCGCTGGTCGAACCAATGGCCGTCTCAGTGCATGCGCTGCGGTACGCGGAGATGAAGCCTGGCGACGTGATCGGCGTGACCGGTTCAGCGACTATCGGGCTTTCCGCTATTGGCGCTGCAGCCGCATTCGGGGCCAAGCGGGTGATTGCTTCGGCGAAGTATCCGCATCAGGCCGAAGCTGCCAAGAAGATGGGCGCAGATGTTGTGACTTCAGCCGATGGCGATGAGTTCGAGGAGGCATGCCGGGAGGCTTCCGGCGGAGTAGGCGCGGATATCGTGCTTGAGTCGGTTGGCGGTCATCAAAGCGCCGCTCTGCACCAGGCGATCAGAGCTACGAGGCCACAGGGCAAGACGGTAAACCTTGGCGGAATCAAGGTGCCGATGGAAATCGATCTTTTTGACCCGCTGCTGCGCGAGATCTCGATCATCTCGGTTTCGTGCTACGACGTGATCGATGGTGTGCACGACTACGAAGTGGCGATCGATCTTCTCGCTTCTGGCGAAATCCCGTATCGCGACATCGTGACGCACAAAGTGTCGCTGGACGACATCCAGGACGGCTTCGCAACTGCCTACGACAAGAATTCAGGGTCGATCAAGGTCCACATAACGCAGTAGGGCTGCGAAGCACATCTGATCGCCGACTGCCGATCAGTAGCCGGTCACTCGCCGCTCAATCGTCAATCCCACGTTCAATTTGATCCTTCGGGCCTGCTTCCGCTGAGCCGAAAGGTGATGCCGCGTGCGTGTTCCTACCCACAGTATTGCGGACGCACACGTTGCACACACCTTCCACACACCTCGGCGATAGCGCCGTGGCAAGGCTCCAGAGGATCCGATGGCCCGCATTCTGCACCGATCACGTCGTTCCCGCATTCGGCGACATCCAGTTGTCCACTCCAGCGCTGAGCCTACGAAAGTACTCGCTGTAGGCAATGAACAGCGATTCATCGAGCAGATCTCCGGCCTGCTGGCAGACCAGAGCCGACTGAATCTGCTGGGTGGGGCACAGGACCGGGTCCAGGCTGCAGAGCGTCTTGTGCTGTTGAAGCCGGACGTTGTTGTCATCGATGCAGACCTCGACTACGAGCTTGGCGGCATCGATACGGCGATGGCACTACGCACCATCTCGCCCAGCACGGCATTCGTGCTCATCTCCCCTCACTCAGACCCGGAGAGGTTGGCAATGGTCCCGCGAGGACTCGGTCTCGAGTGGTCATATCTGCTGTCACACGGTGAGATCGACAAAGAGGACCTGATCTCTGCGATTAGCTGCGCAGCGTGGTCAATTCCGTTCGTCGACCGCCGAATCGATCGATCGCAGCTCGGGCGACTTCAGAGCCACATGGACGATGCCGTCGAACAGGTTCTACGCATTGCGAAGCGGTCGACCAGGGCCAAGAGCTCGCCTCGCAAGGCGAGGAGCCATGGCCTCGGCTACGCAGAGTCCGCGAGCTGGGAGGGCAAGGTTGAGACGTTCCGCCTGCCTGAACAGGGTGAAGACGACGGCGCAGAGGACGAGATCTAGCCATGCGCAGGACGCTGCTAGGAATCTTCGCAGGACTCGTGCTCGGCATCGCCTTTACGGCCGGGGCGGGAATCGTTCGCGGTCAGACTGGTGAGGGCAGCAGCTGGGTGCCGGACATGGAGCAGGTCTTCAACACCGCTCTCAGCAACACCTTCGATGCGGCGGGCGAGAAGTTCACCGACCCTGAACTGAAGGCGTTCTATGACCGCCTGACCGACGACATCACGGGATCCCTGGGCACCCCGGTGCCATTCGACCCCGGAATAGAGGTTCCAACACCGACGCCTGAGCCGACGGTCACGCCTTAGCGAGATCGGCGGCATTTGCGGGAGCGACCGTCGCTGGTACCCCGTACCGGATTCGAACCGGTGATCTTCTCCTTGAAAGGGAGACGTGTTGGGCCACTACACTAACGGGGCCTGTCAGGACGCACTGCGCCGCGAACTTGAGTACGGCGGCTAAACAATACTACTCGCAGCATCGTTGAGAAGCACGCGGGCGGGCAAGCGAGCTACGGGTAGACCGGCAAGGCCTCTAGACCGGCGGTCTCTTCAAACCCGAGCATCACGTTCATGTTCTGCACTCCTGCAGACGCTGCGCCCTTACCCAGGTTGTCCAGCGCGCTCACGGCCACCAGCGTCCCGGCATCTTCCTTGATCGTCGCGTAGATCAGGCAGTCGTTGCTGCCCCATGTCTGCTTTGTCGACGGCGGAGTGGGCACGACATGAGCGAACGGCTCGTCCGCGTAGAAGTCACGGTAGATCGCGTCGACGTCCGCCTGCGAAACGTCCTTGCTTAGCTTTGCGTAGTGAGTTCCGAGGATTCCGCGTGTCATAGGCGCAAGGTGCGGGACAAAGGTGACGTTGACGTCGCCATCTGACGAAAGAGCGCTTAGTTCCTGTGACATCTCCGGTTCATGCCTGTGTCCTGACAGCGCGTAGGCGGAAAAGTTGTCGTTGAGCTCAGAGAAACCGTACTCGAGCTTTGCAGAACGGCCTGCGCCTGAGACGCCCGATTTGCAGTCGCTGATCACATGCGATTCGACGATTCCGGCTTGCACAGCGGGCGCAAGTGCGAGGACAGTTCCCGTTGGAAAGCATCCGGGATTCGCGACCAGCTTCGTCTGCTTGATCTCGGAGCGATGCAGCTCAGGTACACCGTACACGGCAGTCTCGATGTAGTTCGGACAGGGATGGTCGACCTTGTACCAGCTCTCGTAGGTCGGGAGGTCTTTCAGACGAAAATCTGCGCTGATGTCGACCGCTGGAACGCCATCGTCGATAAACGACTTGAGCACTTCGGCGCTGGCCGCGTGAGGCAGGGCAGAGAAGACTAGATCCACCGACTCTTCGATCTCGGGAGTGATGGTCATCGACGCCTCTCGGAGGTGCGGATAGACCTCGGAGAGCTGCTTGCCCGCTGCGCTTCTGCCCGTGACGCTGACGAGATCAACGTCCGGGTGATTGTGCAGAATGCGGGCGAGTTCTGAGCCGGCATAGCCGGTTACGTTGATGATTCCAACCCTTGTCATCAGGTCACTCCGTCGGTTCGGATATTGCCGGGACTGAGTTCCGGGCGAACCGCGATTTTATCACCGTGAGTTGGCGCGAACAGGTGCAGACAGTGGCGATTACTGGTGTGCTGTGCCTTCGGGTTGCGGTTCGGACGATGCAGTGTCGTCAGGCGAACTTGCCGTAGGAAGGACACCTGTCTCCCAGCGGGCACTTGTCGCAAAGGGTTCTCCGAGCCTTACAGATCTGGCGACCGTGGGTGATTAGCAGGACATGAAGGTTGAACCTGTCCTGGGGTTCAACGATCTTCTCAAGCACGATATGCGCGTCATCCGCGCTGGTTCCCTCTCGAATGAGGCCCAGTCTTCCTGAGACACGGTGTATGTGAGTGTCGACGGGTATCGCAGGCATGCCGAGAGCGAATGCCATCACCACCGCGGCGGTCTTCGGCCCGACGCCCGGCAGGTCGGTTAGCCAGTTGCGTGCCTCGTCGACCTCCAGGTCTTTGAGGAACTCCAGCTCGAGTGCGCCGTGCCTTCGCACAATCTCCATGAGAATTGCCTGGATGCGGACCGACTTCTGGTTGGCGAGCCCACCCGACTGAATGGCCTTCGCCACTGCTTCTGTCTCAGCTTCGATCACCTCGCCCCATGTGGGAATACGTCTCCGCAGTTCGTCGAAAGCCCGCTCTGCGTTGAGGTCTGACGTGTGCTGCGTGAGCACTGTGAAGATCAGCTCGTCGAGCGCGTTGTAGCGAGGGTTCCATTCGATTGGCCCGTGCAGCGGCTCAAGCTCTTCGATGATGAAGTTGACCGGAACCGGAAGCGTGCGAGGCGGCGTTAGTCGGCGTTTGCGGGCAGGGCTGATGCGCGATGGCATCCGCTAGAACTGCCTGTCTCGAATGTAGCCGGTGAGTTGGATCAGGGCGTCCCTGGACTCTGAGTCGGCCACTGACTCGAGGTTCTGCAGCGCGGCATCGATGTAGTCGTTGGCGATGCCCCGGGATCTCTCGAGCGCGTCTGACGAGCAGATCGCGTCGTATGCAACGGTCAGCAAGCGAGGCCTTTCAGCGTCATTCGCATTGAGGAAGGCCGCGATCTCATCGGCGGCGTCGCCGCTTTCGTAGGCGAGGATCGCGGGAAGCGTCAGTACGCCGTTCGATAGGTCGTTCGCCGTTGGCTTTCCAAGCTGCTCAGGGTTCGATTCGTAGTCGAGCAGATCGTCGAGAACCTGGTAGGCCATTCCGAGGTTGTAGCCGTACTGGCGCACGTTCGCTACAGACTCCTCGTCGCCTTCGCCGAGCACCGCGCCACTCTCTGCTGACGTGGAGAAGAGCGACGCTGTCTTGTCATAGATCCGTTGTAGGTACCGTTCGCGGTCCGTCTTCTGAGTTGAGGATTCGAGGATTTCATTCAGCTCGCCGCGAGATAGCTCGGCGATAGTTTGCGCGAAGCGGCGGATGAGGCGAACGCTGTTCGTATCACACACGAACGTGGCCGATGTTGCGAACACGAAGTCGCCTAACAGCACTGCGATGTTGCCGCCCCACAGGTTTGACGCTGTGGCATGGCCTCGACGGGTGTCGGCGCTGTCAACCGTGTCGTCGTGAATGAGGCTGGCGATGTGCAGCAACTCGACCGCGGTCGCCATCTTGATGGTGCGCTCGTCCGGGATGCGTCCCCACAGCTTCGAGGTGAGAAGCGTGATGGCCGGCCGGATTCGTTTACCTGGAGTGGCGAGAACCTGTGCCAGCCGGGCCTCGATCTCAGGCGGAGGTCCCGGGCCGTCTGCCTCTGCGACGCCTGCGATATTGGCGATGACCCTTTCCAGGTCATCTGCGACCGGGGCGTAGATTCTCTCTTTAGCGTCGGCTCCGAGCAACGTGCACCATTTTCGGCTGTCTTAGACGGGCTGTCCGAGTCGGGCGTTCTCTTCTTCTACGATGCTCTCGTCCAGTTTTCGGAACAGAGGCTTCGGAGACGCCAGCTGCGTTCCGGGCACAATCTCTACTCGTTTCCAACCGTCCGAAGCGATATCGCCCGGCAGCCCAAGCATATCGTGAATCCTTTCGCAGGACGACGGCAAGTACGGTGAAAATGCCGTCCGAAGCGTAGCGATGATGTTCAGGCCCACCCAGAGAGCAGTCGCCGCGGCCTCCCTGTCCTGTTTAACGGCGGCCCAGGGCTGCTTCTGGTCGATGTAGCGGTTGCCGTGCTGCGCGAGTGCCATGCAGGCTCGCAGGCCATCCCGGAACTTGCGTGCCTCCAGAGAAGCGGCCGCGTCAGTGAGAGCGGTGTCGCAGGCCGTCAGAGCCGCTTCGTCCGCCTCGTCCAGTTGACCCGGCGAGGGCACCGCGCCGTCGAAATTGCGCGTCGTGATTGTCATGACGCGGTGCACGAAGTTTCCGAATGTGGCGACGAGCTCGTTGTTGTTGGCGGCCAGGAAACCGGCCCACGTGAACTCCGAGTCCGAAGTCTCCGGCATGATCGAGCTCAGGTAGTAGCGAAGTGGATCAACCTCGTATCGCTCGAGGTAGTCTGGCAGCCAGACGGCGTTGCCTCGACTCTTTGAGAAACCCGTGTCGCCAAGGTTCAGGTATTCGTTGGCTACCACATCTGTTGGCAGGTTTAGACCGCCGTATCCGAGCAGGATCGCGGGCCAGATGATGGTATGGAACGGGATATTGTCCTTGCCCTGGAAGTAGTAAGTCTCCGCCGACTCATCCTTCCAGAACTCTTCCCACTCGTCAGGGTTCCCGCGCTGTTCAGCCCAGAGCTTGGTGGCCGACAGATAGCCCATAACAGCTTCGAACCAGACGTAGACACGCTTCGATTCATAGCCTTCGACTGGAACCGGCACGCCCCACTCGATGTCCCTGGTGATTGCGCGGTCGTGCAGGCCTTCGCGCAGGAAGTTCAGCGTGTTGTTGCGGACGTTTGGCCGCCAGTCGGTCTTGCTCTCGGCCCACTCCTCGAGCTGTTTCTGGAAGGCGCTCAGCTTGAAGTACAGGTGTCGGGTATCACGGAACTCGGGAGTTGAGCCGTCTCTTGTCGAGCGGATGTCGATCAAGTCGGTTGGGTCCAGTGTCCGGCCACAGTTGTCGCACTGGTCGCCTCGTGCCGACTCAAAGCCGCAGTGCGGGCAGGTCCCTTCGACGAATCGGTCAGAAAGAAAGCGGTTCTCCGTCAGCGAGTACGGCATCGACTGCGTGTCTTCGTAGAAGTAGTCCTTCTCGTCCAGCACTCTAAACAGGTCGTGGACAACCTCGCGATGGTGATCGGTGTGGGTGTGCGTGTAGGTGTCGTAGCTGAAGCCCATCCGCTCGAAGCTGTCGGACCAGATCGCGTGGTACTTCGAGGCGATCTCGTGCGGCGAGACGCCTTCGTCTATGGCACGCAGCGCGGTCGGTGTGCCGTGCATGTCCGAGCCTGAGACCATCGCCACTTTGTTGCCTGCCAGGCGGTGGTAGCGGGCGAAGATGTCGGCCGGCATGTTCATCCCGGCGATGTGGCCGAGGTGAGGCGCGTTGTTGACGTACGGCCAGGCCACGCAGACGAGAATGTTTCTAGGCAAGGATTAGCGGCTCTGATTGAGGGGGAGTATGCGTCGCAGAGTGCCGGTCGGCACGTTCAATTCATTATAGCCAGCAGTTTGCGGCAGTTCGGACAGGCTCGGTAACGAGTTGCTGGTGCCAAGAAGTGGTGAGAGTCAGTGTTCAGTCGTCTTTCTGCGCCTCGAGCACAGCCGGATACGCTCGGGCCCGCGGTGCTCCTGTCTCGGCGATCACCTGCTCGACTGCAGATCGCCCAGTGAAGCCTTCTGCGATAGCGCTGCGGGCTGCCTGCGCGATCTCTTCGTCAGAGAGCGAAGTCTGCATCTTCTCCCGTGGCGCAACTGCGATCACGAACTCTCCTCTCGGGTTCCTGAAGTGCTCGATGGCTGCTGAAGCCGTTCCACGGAACACTTCCTCGTGCAGCTTCGTCAGCTCCCTGCAGATGACCAATCCTCGTTCAGGAGCGAGTTCGTTCAGGTCTTTCAATGTTTGTGTGATTCGGTGCGGTGACTCGAGCATCACCAGCGTCATCGGCAGATTCAAGCTCTCTTCCAGCTCTTGCACTCGCTCGGCTTTCTTGCGCGGGGGAAAACCGATAAACGCGAACTTTGTCGAGTCGAAGCCGGCAACAGATAGCGCCGCTGTGACCGACGATGGCCCTGCGATTGGTACGACCGTGTGCCCTGCGTTCGTAGCGGCGTTCACGAGCGCTGAGCCAGGGTCTGAGATAGCAGGTGTGCCGGCGTCGGTGACCAGAGCCAGGTCCGCCGTATCAAGGTGATCCAGCAACTGCCTGAGTCTATTTGGCGGGCTGTTCTCGTTGTAGCTGAGCGTGCGGACTTCGCTTCCGATGTGGTTGAGAAGCTTGCGAGTGACGCGGGTGTCTTCAGCGGCTACGAGCGAGACCGACTTGAGGACATCAAGACTGCGCAGTGAGATGTCTTGCAGGTTGCCGATTGGCGTGGCGACTACGTAGAGGGTGCCCATGGTTTACCGCCATGGTAGCTGTGGCTACCTTCCCGCTGCTGCAAGCAGGTTGTCGATGGCCGCCTCGTGCTGCTCATCGGCATGGTACGAGCTGCGGACCAACGGGCCAGCCGCCACGTGCTTGAAGCCCATGCGCAGCCCTTCCTCTTCAATTCGCTTGAACTCGTCGGGATGGTAGAAGCGGATGAGCGGGTGGTGCTTCTTCGATGGGCGCAGGTACTGGCCGACAGTCAACAGGTCGCAGTCGACATCACGCAGGTCCTGCATCGTCTGCAACACCTCGTCCATCGTCTCGCCAATACCAACCATCATCCCCGACTTGCTCGGCATATACGGATCGATCTCTTTGACCCGCCGCAGTAACTCCAGCGAAAGATCGTAGTCGCCTCGGGGGCGGACCTTCGAGAAAACCCGTCTCACCGTCTCAATATTGTGGTTCAGGACTTCGGGGCGAGCATTGACCACGGTTTCCAGGTGCTTGTATTCACCCTGGAAGTCCGGGATCAGCACCTCGACCTTGCAGTCTGGGCGCAGCCTGTGGATCTGCTGGATGCTCATGGCGAAGATGCCTGCGCCGTAGTCCGGGAGATCGTCACGGTCGACGGATGTGACTACGGTGTACTTGAGCTCCATTTCCTGGACGGTGTTCGCTAGGCGGAACGGCTCACCGGCATCCACTGTTCCTGGCCAGCCCGTCTTCACGTTGCAGTACGAGCAGGCACGAGTGCAGGTGTCGCCGAGAATCATGAAGGTGGCTGTCCGGCGTCCCCAGCAGTCACCTATGTTCGGGCAGGCCGCCTCTTCACAGACGGTGTGGAGCTTGGCGCCACGGAACTTGCGGCGCAGGTCCATGTAGTCCTCGCCGCCGGGCGCCGGGACCTTGAACCACTCGGGAAGTCTGCGTTCTACGACCATGAAGTCCTGATTAGAGTACTGAGCGGTGGTAACTTCGTAAGTACTGGCAGCCGCTCGCTGAGCGGCATTTCTATCGTTCTTACTTCTATCCTAGTTGATAAGGCTTCAGTTTGGGCAAGCGTAAAAGACGCAACCGTTACAGCGGTCCGGACCTTACGTCTCACCTTGGACTGGTCAAGGGAGACGTACTTGAACTGACCCTGGGCGCCCACGCGGATGACGGAAACCCGGTTGCCGAGTACGAAGGCGCGCCTGTGAGTGTGCTTGGCGGACTGGCCGGCGAGCGCGTCGATGCCGAGGTGATCTGGATCAACCCGGACATGGTCTACGCCAGGGTCGCCGAAGTGGAAAAGGCGAGCACGCACCGTCGAGAATCGGCGTGCAGCCACTTCCTGCAGTGCACCGGTTGCCAGTGGCAGCACGTCTCCCACGATCACCAGCTTGAACTCAAGCGGGACCGAGTTGTGCGGGCGATGGCTGAGTACGAAGAGCTCGCCGGGGCTACTGTGGAGCCGGTAATTGGCAGCCCTTCGGAACTGGAATATCGCAATCACGCGCGCTTCACGGTTGCCCGATGGCCCGAGAACAGAGGGCAGGTTGGATTCGTGAGCGGCGTGACACGGCGATTCGTGAAGGTAGAGCGGTGTCTGCTGATGAACGAGCCGATCAACGAGATCCTGAGCTCGGTGCAGGGCAGGCTTGCGGGAATGAGCCAGTTCTCAGTGAGGGCGAGTAGTTCCACCGGTTCGACACTGGTCCAGCCGCGCCTGCCGTCAGGACCCGGACTGCCAGCCTCGGGACAAACCCACTACGAAGAGGAGGTCGAGGGTCACCGCTTCAGGGTCGCTTCGCCTTCCTTCTTCCAGGTCAACAGTGCCCAGCTCGAACACATGGCAGAGCTAGCTGGATCAATGCTGGAGTTGAACGGCGGCGGCACGCTTCTCGACGCATATTCAGGCGTCGGCACCTTTTCGATCTTGCTGGCGCCGCAGGTTGAGCGTGTGATTGCTATCGAAGAATCAGCATCTGGCGTGGCGGATGCCCGGGCAAACGCCGCAGGGATAGACAACATTGAATTCATCGAAGGCCGGTCCGAGGAGGTGATGCAGACGCTTCGTGGTTCGGTCGACTATGTAGTTCTCGACCCACCGCGTGTTGGCTGTATGCCGGAAGCGATCGAGGCAACTGCCTCTCTTGCGCCTTCAAAGGTTCTGCTGGTGTCATGTGACACAGACGCGATGGCCCGCGATCAGGCGAGACTGATAGGTGGCGGGTTTAAACTTGTGATAGTTCAGCCGGTGGACATGTTCCCGCAGACTCGGCACGTGGAGGTTCTCTCACTGTTCGACGGGCCGGGACAGAGCGAGTGAAGTTCTGCGACAGCAGGAATCGCCAGGCCAATGGTTATCGACCTGAACAGACACGAAAGCACCACCGTTCTGACGACGGCCAGTCCACTTGTGCTCGCTTCTGCATCACCGCGACGGTCTGAGATTCTGTGCTCACTCGGGTTTCAGTTCGAGATTGCGCCTGCGGACATCGACGAGGAAGCTTTAGTTGGGGTTGAGCCGGTTCGACTGGCTATCGAGTTGGCTGAGAAGAAGGCCAGGGTAGTCAGGTCTGGAAGGCCGTGCTCCTGCGTGATTGCGGCCGATACAGTGGTAGAGATCGACGGCGTTTCGGTTGGAAAGCCGTCGAACAGCGCCGAAGCCGCGTCGATGTTGCGAAGCTTGAGCGGTCGGACGCACAGGGTCCACACCGGAGTGGCCGTGATGATGGACGACGTGCTGACGAGTGATGTGGAAACGACTCATGTCACCATGCGCGAGCTAACTCAGCCCGAGATCAAGGCGTATGTGAGTACCGGAGCGGCGATGGACAAGGCCGGAGCGTACGGTATACAGGACACCAAATTCTCTCCAGTCGCATCTTACGAAGGTTCGTATCTCAACGTAGTCGGCCTGCCCGTTCGACTGCTCGCCCGACTGCTGCTGGAGGCAGGGCAGATCGACCCTTCGGTCGCACACGAGATCAGCGAGATAGATTCGATATGAACTTCCTCGGCATAGGTGGCCTCGAGTTCTTGCTCATCTTCGGCGTGGCGATGTTCTTCGTTGGGCCGAAGAGGCTGGCAGAAGGCGTTCGTAACGGGCGCAAGTACTACACAGAACTCAGGCGATACCGGCAAGAGCTGACCAGTCTGGTGTCGGAGGCGATCGACGCAGATGAGCTCAAGAAGGACTTCGAAGAGACGAAGCGCGAGGCCTGGGACGAGGCTGCGACCAAAGAGCTGTCCGGTATCAAAGAGGACCTGACTATCGATCAGGGCGCTCTCGAGATTCCAGAGCTGAACATCACGAGGCCAGTAGCGCACGAACGCTCCACGAGCAGCCCGAAGCCGGTTGACCGCGGCGACGGCAAGATTAACGGCGAGAATGTGCCGTCTCTTGGCCTGGGGTCTGGCGACCCCGGTTCAACTCAGCAGCCTCCAGACGTCGAGAGGTCTGGATCATGATGGACCGCGATAGGGCGATGTCGATCCTGGAGCACCTCGGCGAGTTCAAGCGCCGAATGATCCGCGTAGCACTCGCGTTCATCGTCTTCACGGTCGTGGCGGCGGTGTTCTACGACCAGATCTTCGAGTTCTTGCGCAAGCCCGCTGAGGACGCTATCGCGAAGGCCGATGGAGACATCATCTTCACGCAGGTCGCTGAAGCGTGGGGCGCAGCGATGAAGGTCTCGGTAATCATCGGGTTCACGGTGACGATGCCGTACTTCCTCTTTGAGCTGACGATGTTCCTGCGCAGCGGCCTGATGGCGAATGAACGGCGTTACCTCTACTTCTTCATGCCGTTCTCGGTGCTTTCCTTCGCAGCGGGCGTGGCGTTCGGTTTCCTGGTTCTGATCCCGCCCGCCATCAACTTCCTGCTCACATTCGGCAGTGAGCTGGCCACACCGTTCCCATCGATCGGCTCCTACGTGAGTTTGCTGATATCACTTTCTGTCTGGATGGGACTGATCTTCGAGTTGCCGATCGTGATGTTTTTCCTCGCGAGGCTTGGGATCGTTAGCTCATCCTGGTACATGAAGCAGTGGCGCTGGATGGTGCTGTTCGCGTTCGTGCTGGGAGCGGTAGTGACGCCGACTCTTGACCCTGTGACCCAGATGCTGGTGGCTGGACCTGTGATAGCGCTTTACGTCGTCGGCACCGGGCTGGCTCGAATCGGCGAGCGAGGCAAGGAAGAGGATGAGGGTGAAGCGGAGACGGCGGTAACTGAGTCGCCGTCTGGTGCCAGCGACTAGGTCTTCCTCAAGAACCCGCCCAAAAAGAAAAGACACCCGCTGAGGGTGCCTTCTGCGAATGATCAGTCGAACGAGTTTCTAAGAGACGTTGCTCTCGACCTTCGACTTGTCTTCTGACGATTCGAGAGACTTCTCGTCTTCGTCCTTGACCGAACTGCGGAACTCCCGGATCGCCTGGCCCATGCCCCTGCCGACGCTTGGCAACTTGCCGACGCCGAAGATAATCAGCACAGCCAGGAGAATGAGGAAGATCTCCATTGGACCGATGCGGGTGAACATTTGAGGGCTCCGTATTCTGCCGCGCGAATCTAAATATCATCGTCAAGAATAGGCTTGGCCGAATTGAGTGTCAAACGTGGACCACTACGGGAATCCGACGTTTCGACGGCGTATTGTGCCGGTGGTTGAGGCCTAAGCCATGTAGCGCCAAACGGCCAGCACCCGGCTCATCACCTCGACGTTGTCCGACTGCACGAAGATGGGCTCCATCTGGCTGTTTGCCGGCTGGAGGCGGACGGTATCGCCCTCCGGATGGAAGTACTTAAGCGTTGTTTCGTCTTCTTTGACGAGCCGAACAGCCGCCATCTGGCCGTTTCGCACCTGCTGGGTGGACTCCATGATTACCAGATCGCCATCGCCGATCAGCGCGTCGATCATGGAATCGCCTTTCACCTTCAGCGCATAGACGCCGTCGCCGCGGCCTACAACCGCCTGTGGCAGGTCAATCTGCTCGATACCGGGGTCCGACCATGTGTCGGTCTGCGGCAGCGGGAAAGGCGCCCCTGCAGCGATGGTCCCCATCAGGGGAACTGCCACGGTATCCGGTTCGCGAGCGCTCCGTGCGGCCGAGCGGCCGCCTCGAGAGCCAGGAATCGCCAGTCCTCGAGAGACTTCAGAGTCGCGGTTCAGGTATCCGCCCTCTGAGAGCCGGTCGAGGTTGTACTTGACGACCGACGTCGAGCTGAGACCACAGCCGTACTGGATGTCTCGAACTGTCGGCGGATAGTCGTGTTCATCGATGAACTCTTCAATGAACTCGAGCATTCTGGCTTGTTTGTCTGAAAGTTCTTTCAACTGACCGGCCTCTGCAAGTAGCGTGTGTAGTAACCAATAACTCGCACTAATGTTCTGAAGCTAGCAGTCGCCCACAACTGGTGTCAATCAAAGCTGTCACAGATCGACCGGGCCTGGTGATCAAGCGAGGCGAGCGAATAGAGCGAAGCTGCTAACTGAAGTGGGAGTCTTGTGGAGGGTGCTGGGCGTGATCGCCGAACGAAAGCCCCTCAAGCGGTCCCGGAGGACCGTCCGGGTCTTCGGCCTGCCCGAAGGCCACATAGTGCGGCGGCTCGCCCTTGAACACGAGATAAGCGCTCTTAGACGATGAAAGCGCCTCAACGCTTCCCATCCAGCGGACTTCGGGGCCGTTGATGAGACGCACCGGACCGCCCTCAACAGGGCCGCGCACATTAGTCTCAACCGGCCCGCCGTTTGGTGCGCCAACTCCCCAGCGCGTTATGTCTGTGTAGCTACCCGGTGTCACGAAGCGCCACCGCGGCAGCAATCCTGACCTTGGCGCGACTTCTACCGCAACCTCGTCACCGGCCTCGCCGAACGGGTGGTGGATGCGCCAGTTGTATTCCGTGTTCGGGTCGGAATCTAACGCGTGCTGGTGATCGTGACCTTCGTGGCCATGCTCCGCATGCGCGTGACCATGCTCGTCACCGTGTCCGTGGTGCGAGTGATCGGAGTGGTCGTGGGTCACAGCAGATCAGGAACTGGCGCTGTTGAGATTGCGCTGAAGCCGGGACTTCTTGCGTGCGGCCTGGTTCGGGTGGATGATGCCCTTGCGTGCGGCCCTGTCGAGAGCTGAGATCGCCTCTTTGACGGCGGTCGTGGCGTCTTCCTCTGAGCCATCTTCGATGGTGTCGCGGGCCTTTGTGACGCGTGAGCGTGTGAATGATCGGACGGTCTTGTTCCGCGCCGCCTTCGTTACCTGTGAGCGGTGCGACTTTGCGCTTGGCATTTTCTTCCTGTCGAATGGCCCGTCGATAGAGCCGAAAGTTGCCGCTTGAGCGGCGGAGATATGTCTACTGGCCTGCGGCCTGGGCCGCATGGTCGCCTTCGTTGGCCCTGTTCACAGAGAGCACACCCTCGACCATCTCGAGTCTGGTGAACACTCTGCTCAACTGGTCAACCCCGCTAGTGTACACCGTGAGTGTGACGGTGCACGAGTTGGTATCGGGGTCTTCATTCGACGCCATGGAGTGAATATTGACGTGCTCAGCCGAGACGTAATGCGTTATGTCTCGCAGCAGGCCGACTCTGTCGTACGCATGCACGATCAGCCGCGCAGGATAGGTGCTGTCCGCGTGGCCCCACGCAACCGGCACAAGCCGGTCGTGGTCATCCGTTGAGCGCATGTTGATGCAGTTGGTCCGGTGTACCGTGACGCCGCGTCCTCTCGTGATGTAGCCGGAGATCTCATCTCCGTAAACAGGGCTGCAGCACCTTGCGACGCGAGTGAGCATATTCGGAGCGCCCATGACCACGATTCCAGTGCGCTCCTGCCGGTGCAGCACGGCGGGGACTTCAGGCACGCTCCCATTCGCCTCGACAGGCGGGAAGTTCTCGGTGACGGACTCAAGCACCTTGCCGATGCCCATCTGGCCTGCGCCGAGCGCCTCTTCGAGGTCTGCGTAGTCATCGAAGCCGAGCTTGGATGCGATCTTCGAGGTCGGCACTTCCACTCCGAGACGTCTCAGCTCGCGGGTCAGAAGGTCGTGGCCTCGCTGGACATTCTCGTGCCGCTCTTGCCTGCGGAACCAGAGACGGACCTTGGCGCGAGCGCTCGCTGTCGCCAGGTAGCCGAGGTCGGAGTTGAGCCAATCTAGACTGGGGCCGCGAGGTGCGCGCGCCTTTCGTATTTCGACCGTGTCACCGTTATGCAGCTGGGTGTTGAGCGGCATCAACTTGCCGTTCACCATGCTGCCGACGGTGTTGTGCCCGAGGTCTGTGTGGATCCTGTAGGCGAAGTCGAGCGGTGTTGAGCTCGATGGCAAATCGATCACGTCTCCGGCGGGTGTGTAGACGAAGACCTGGTCTCTCAGAATGTCGGTCTTAACTGAATCGAGATACTCCTCGTCTCCGCTCATCTCTCGCTGCCACTCGAGAAGCTGTTTCAACCAGGTCAGCTTCTCGTCGAACAGAGCGTCTTCGTTCTCGGGGTCACCCTGCTTGTAAGTCCAGTGAGCCGCCACACCGTCTTCAGCGATCCGGTGCATCTCCGCGGTTCTGATTTGGACTTCGAGCGGATAGCCCTGTGGGCCGATCACGGAGGTGTGGAGCGACTGGTACAGGTTCTCTTTCGGGTTGGCGATGTAGTCATCGAACTCGCCCGGGACAGGCCTCCACATCTGGTGTACCGCTCCAAGACAGGCGTAGCAGTCGGCCGTCGAGTCGACGATCACTCTCACCGCGATGAGGTCGTAGATCTCGTCGAATTTTCTGCCTCGCGACTGGTAGCGCTGCAGCTTCTGGTACGTGCTGTAGAGGTGCTTGGGGCGGCCGCTGATCGTGCAGTTGATGCCGGATTCATTCAGCGCCTCGCCCAGAGCCTGCACTGCATCTTCGGTGTAGTGCTCACGCTCGGTACGCTTGCGGCTGATCATACGAGAGACGGACTTGTACTGCCTCGGTAGCAGGTACTTGAACGCCTCATCCTCGAGCTGCCACTTGATATCCGCCATGCCCAGGCGCTGCGCGAGTGGCGCATAGATGTCCAGCGTTTCACGGGCAATACGCTGCTGGCGGTCCTCGGACAGGTACTTGAGCGTCCGCATGTTGTGGAGCCGGTCGGCCAGTTTGATCAGCACAACACGGATGTCGGACGCCATTGCAACCAGCATCTTGCGCAGGCTCGCGGTGCGGGCGGCCTCTGCGGTTGGGACGACAGGTTCTGCGCCGTTTGAGCTCTCTGCCTCGTCTGAGAGCAGGTCCAGCCGCTTTAGCTTCGTGACACCGTCGACGAGTCGGGCCACGTCGGCGCCAAACTCTTTTTCGAGCTCGCCTTTCGAGATCCCGGTGTCCTCGATCACGTCGTGGAGCAGAGCGGCGGCCAGAGTGGTTGAGTCGAGGTTTATGTTGGCGAGATAGAGCGCGGTGGCGACCGGGTGCTCTATGTAAGGCTCGCCTGACCTGCGCTTCTGCTCTTTGTGGGCATCGCTGGCGAAGGCGAGCGCGGTCTGCACGAACTGAACACGGTCGTTCGGTAGATAGGACTTTGCTCTCGCTATCAGCTGTGTTGCCGACATACCCCAATTTTACCCCCTCTGGCAAACGGTGTACTGAGGTACGCTCGCAAACGTTAGGCCAGGTTGGAATGGTTCAGCTGAAAAGTCGTGCGATCTCGTCGCGCTCGAAGACAGGAAGGTCTTCGAGTCGGCTATCGATTCGCTGAACCAAGGCAGGTTCGCCTGGATCTGCAATCTCGCCGATCTTTCGGGCTGCGATACCTTCGGCCGTCAGGGCATCGATGATCTGGCCGGACGTATCGGGAGTGCAAGTGATCAGCAGCGCACCTGAGGCGATCAGCCCCCACGGATCGACTCCAAGCGCTTCACAGAGTCGCCTGCACTCGTCGAGTACAAGTACAGAATCGGCATCTACCGTCAGCCCGTTTCCTGAAGCTGTACTCAGTTCGGCCAGTGCGCTTGCAAGACCGCCCTCAGTTGGATCGTGCATCGCAGTCACAGTGCCGCTCGAAGTCGCAATCTGAGCATCTTTGAGGACGGATATGCCGGGGTCGAACAGGTAGTTGGCCGCGGCTTCTACCTGATCTTCCGTGACACCGGCGGCCATCGCATCTTCTCGGAACTCTCGGGCCAGCAGAGATCCGCCCTCGACCGCGATGCCCTTGGTCAGGATGATGTGGTCTCCGGGCCGGGCGCCTGAGGTAGAAATCGTGCCACTGGCTGGTGCTTCGCCGAGCATTGCGCCGGAGATCAGCGGACGCGGAAGCCCGACCGTGATCTCTGTGTGTCCTCCGATTAGCTCGACATCGACTGACGCCGCAGCTTCCTTCAACTGATCGAATATCGACTCGACAGTCGCGACAGTCGTCCCTTCAGGCAGCAGCACCGTTGGCATGAACCACTTTGGCGTCGCTCCGGTGGCTGCAATGTCGTTGGCATTGACATGAACGGCATACCAGCCGATGAGGTCGGTTGCGAATGTGACCGGATCCGACTTGGCTACGAGGCTGGTCGATCCGAATGAGATGACTGCGGCGTCTTCGCCGACTCCCGGACCTGTCAGGAGCCGTCTTCCGGGTTCAGGCAGCTCCGCTAGAAGCTCCGCGAGTAACTCTGGCGGCAGCTTTCCTGCCGGTAGCTTGTGCGACCTGTCGTAGCTTCGCAAGGCTCAGGAGGGCAGCGTCGGAATCGGCTCGTCCGCAAAGTAAGGCCCAATAATCGAGCCGAACTCTGACGGAGCCTCCGCGTCCTGTCCCGCCCAGAACGACTGGTCACCGCGCACGAGCCGGCTGTTACCTCCGCAGATCGTGCCGATGGTCTGATCACCGCCGGGCGTGATGAAGACGAGCCTGAACACCTCGGTGCAGCTGGCGGCCGGACCCGGCAGTAGCGGAACGTCCAGAGTATCGACAATAGCCTCGATCTCGGCAGGCTCGGTGACCGTGTTCTTGAGCGCGAATGCTCCGGTGCTGTCGCGCCGACGCATTTCGATCGACGTCGTCGAGCGGAGATCGGCCAGACTTACGATGTTGATCGTCCGACGCTCGATGTCGCGGTTCTCAGTGCAGTTCACCAGTACCTGGCCGTCTTCGTCCGTGTGGTACTCGTAGGTCTGGTCTGGCCCTCTCAATGAGACGTTCCAGCCGGTCACCTCGACCTGCAGATAGACCGTGCCCGGCAGCGGACAGCCGTAAGCCGATGTTGGCCAGGTGCCCGGCTCATAGTCCAGGATCGTGATGGTATTGGGGCCTATGTTCAGCCGTCCCGCCAGGTCTAGCTGCGCCAGGAACGCCGCAGTGGGAGTGACAGGAGTCGGCGTAGGCGTTGGCGGCGCAGGAGTTGGTGTGGGTGGCGTAGGTGTAGAGGTTGCGGGCGGCAAAGGAGTTTCAGTCGGGGCGGGAACCTCTGTCGGTCGCGGGGTCGACGTTGGATTCGGCGGCACGGTCGCGCGGTCGTCGCCATTCCCGCCGCAGGCAACGGCGGTGACCAGCAGCGCGGCAAGCGCGACGAGGATAGATGTTCTTTGGGAGATCAGCATCGCAACAGCGTACTCGTTTCCTGGTTATGAGTTAGTTACGTGCGGAGGGCGGATTCAGCAGAACCCGGAGTTGGTCAGACGTGGCCTGCGATGCGCTCGAGGGCCGGGGGCCTAGTAACTGGACGCCACCTTTTCATCCTCCAGACCGACGTGCGAATCCATACTTTTGTATTAACAAGCCCGCCAATGGCCGAAATCAAGTAGCGATTGGGCCTTCCGGCGTCCTGATCGACCTCTCATTCAAGGTTTGCGGATAGGGGCCTGACGGGTACCCTATTGTCTGGGTTTCTACGTACGAAGCGCATTTTGAGTGCCGGTTTATTCTGGCCGGAGATTGATGACGGCGATCACTGACATCAGGCTTGCTGGTTGGCGCCGAGTTCAGGCTGTGCCAACTGCGCTGCCGCCCTGGCCGTTGGCAGCCCTGGGGATCGCCATCGGGCTGGCGGCGCTCCTACCGGTGTTCTACCTGTTCGTACGAGCGTTCGATGGCGGCTCCGAGACCTGGGACCTGATATTTAGAACTCGCACCGCTCAGATAGTCGCCCGCACCGCACTGCTGATCGGGTTGGTCACGGTCGTATCAACCGCGATCGGCACGCTCCTCGCCTGGTTCACCCTTCGTACTAACCTGCCGTTCAGGCGACTGCTCGCAGTTGCCGTTGTGTTGCCGCTGGTGATTCCCAGTTTCGTGATGGCGATGACAGCCATCGAGTTCTACAGTGTCGGCGGCGTGCTACAGGGATGGCTGGGAGTTTTCGGCCTGGAGAGGATCTCTAACTTTGACGGCCTGCGCGGAGCCACTTTCGTTCTTGTCTTGATGACCTATCCATACGTTTATCTGGCTGCACGAGGTGCGCTGCGCAGGCTGGACCCCGCTCTTGAAGAGGCTGCGCGCAGCATGGGATACGGAGCTGTCCAGACCTTTCGAATGGTTACTCTGCCGATCTTGAAGCCTGCGATCACGGCTGGTGCGCTGCTCGTGGCGCTGTACACGCTGAGCGACTTTGGCGCAGTTGCGCTGCTGCGCTACGAGACTTTCACCTTCGCGATCTTCAACCAGTACGAATCAGCGCTGAATCGCTCAGTTGCGGCTGGCCTATCACTGGTACTCGTCTTCTTCGCAGTGTTATTGCTCGCCGGGGAAGGGATTTCTCGCGGACGGGCTCGCTATCACCGCAGCACAGTCGGAACGGTGCGCCCGGCAAGGGACATCGATCTCGGCCGTTGGCGATGGCCGGTGCTCGGAGGCGTGCTGATCCCGGTCATTGCCGGGCTGCTGATTCCGGTTGGCGTACTTTCGTGGTGGCTTATCCGTGGACTCGTCAGAGACCAGGCGATGACAGCGCTGTTGGAACCTGCAGCCAACTCGATCTTCATCTCGATGGTCGCCGCCTTTCTTGCAGTAGCGATGGCGGTACCGGTTGCAGTGCTGGCGGTCAGGTATCGATTATGGTGGCCGAGCCGCTTAATCGAGCGCGTCACACACATAGGCTTCGGGCTGCCGGGCGTTGTGGTGGCCATTTCACTGGTGTTCTTTGGAGTCAACTACGCCCGGCCTGTTTACCAGTCCAACTGGTTGCTGCTGTTCGGCTACGTGGTCCTGTTTTTGCCCGCAGCGGTCGGCGCTATCAGGTATTCGCTCATGCAGGTCAGTCCGAGGATTGAGGAAGCAGCCCAGGGGCTCGGTCGACGGCCGTGGCGTGTGATGATGACTGTGACCTTGCCGATGATGATGCCCGGCGTGCTGGCAGGCGGCGCGCTGGTGTTCCTGCTCACGATGAAAGAACTTCCTGCGACCTTGATTCTCAGTCCTCTAGGTTTCAGCACTCTCGCGACGGTCATCTGGGACACATCAACCGACGCGTTCTTTGCCCGGGCTGCCGCTGCCTCACTTTTGTTGATTGCGCTGGCCGGAATTCCTACTGCGTACATGGTGCTGCGCGACAACTCCTACCGGAGCGCTGAGCGTGAGTGAGCGCAGGCGTGCTTGAGCCATGACATCCGACCAGATAGACAAGGCGCTCCCTGATGACTCGTTGCCTGGCGGCGCTGTGCTGCACATCGAAGACGCTACGGTCCGATATCCGGCGGCGGAGAATCCCGCGCTCTCGCACTTCAACCTGGAAGTGAAGTCCGGAGAGTTCGTCTCGCTGCTTGGTCACAGCGGCGCCGGTAAAACCACCGCGCTCAGAGTGATCGCCGGATTCGAGAAAGTTCAGTCCGGCTATGTCCGCATTGGTGGGCGGCTCGTGGCGTCCTCTTTCGCTCACGTCCCGCCCGACAAGCGGCGTGTTGGCCTTGTCTTCCAGGACTATGCTCTATTCCCGCACCTGACTGTGAAAGCGAATATCGAGTTTGGCCTCGCTGGTATGGACAGCGCTCAGAGACAAGCGCAAGCCGGCAAGATGGTTGAGCTAACCGGACTGCGCGGCCTTGAAGGCAGGTACGCGCATGAGCTTTCCGGCGGTCAGCAACAACGGGTAGCACTCGCACGGGCCCTCGCACCTTCCCCGCTCGTCGTCTTGCTCGACGAGCCGTTCAGCAACCTCGACCGGCAGCTGCGTTCGAGGCTACGCCGCGAGGTGCGGTCAATCTTGAAGGATGCTGGCGCGACTGCCTTGCTTGTCACGCACGATCGCGAGGAGGCTATGGCGCTGGCAGACCGAGTCGGGATAATGCACGAAGGCAGGATGGAGCAGATCGGCAGGCCGAGCGAGGTCTATGCGCACCCTGCGACGCCGGTTGTGGCAAGGCTCGCAGGTCCGTGTGAGCTTGTGCCTGGCAGGATACGCGGCACCGAGGTTGAGACTGAGGCCGGGATGTTCACGTTCTCTGACGCGGACGAGCGTGTGGTCGACGGACAGTCTGTGCTGGCTCTGATGCGCGCTTCTGAACTGGAGCTGGCGCATGCTGCCAACGGCTCGGATGGGCCGGACTTGCGGATTGCCTACACTGAATTCAGAGGCGAGTTCACCGAGTTCGGAGTCAGGCTGACCTCTGGTCGAACGATCAGAGTGAGACGTAGGTCAAGCGAAGACTATTCCGAGGGCGATCCGGTGGAAGTCAGCGCCCGGGGCGAGAGCAAGGTGATCGTTTACCCGGCCGACTAGTCCCGGAACTTCTCGATCACGACGCAGGCGTTTTGCCCGCCGAACCCGAAGCTGTTCGAGAGAGCGACATTGACGCTGGCCTCGCGTGATTCATTCGGGATGTAGTCGAGATCGCAATCAGGGTCGGCTGTCTGCTGGTTGATGGTCGGAGGCATCAGGTTGTTTCGCACGGCCTGGATGCAGGCGATCGCCTCCAGCGCGCCCGATGCGCCAAGCGCATGGCCAATCATCGACTTGGTGGAGCTGACCGGCGTCTTGTGCGCCTGCTCACCGAACAGCGTCTTGATCGCCAGCGTCTCGATTCTGTCGTTAGTTGGTGTCGAAGTGCCGTGAGCGTTGATGTAGTCGACATCGTCAAGGTTGACCTCAGCATCATCGAGCGCCTGCTTCATAGCGCTGACTGCGCCTCGACCTTCGGCATGCGGCTGCACCAGGTGGAACGCGTCTGACGAAACTCCCCATCCTGTGACCTCGGCCAGTATGTTCGCCCCGCGAGCTTGTGCGTGCTCGAGGCTTTCCATGATCAGCGTGCCGGCACCTTCTGCCGGAGCAAACCCATCGCGGTCGGCATCGAAAGGTCGGCTCGCCTGCGCGGGGTCGCCTGTCCAGGTTGTGAGGGCGTGGATGGTGCTGAACCCGCCCATGCCGATTTCGCAGATCCCGGCTTCCGTACCACCAGCGACAACCACATCGGCTGCGCCTCGCCGGATCACCTCTGCTGCCTCACCAACTGCCTGTGTGCTTGCGGCACACGCGGTGGCGCAGGTGTTGGTGTAGCCGGTCATGCCAAACGTGCGGCTGACATTGGCCGCCGCCATATTTACCAGCATGACAGGGATGTAGAACGGACTCATGCGGAGAGCTCCGCGTTTCACCTTGATGGTGGCTTGCTGGTCCGTTTCAGGCAGTCCGCCGGAGCCGGAGCCCATCAGCACGCCAACGCGCTCTGGATCTTCCTTAGACATATCGAGCCCGGACGATTCGACCGCCTCGTAAGTGGCAGCAACTGCAAGCTGCGAGAAGCGTCCCATCCGCCGTGCCTCGCGTCGGTCGATCCACTTCGTTGGGTCGAAGTCGGGGACCTCTCCGCTCACCTTGCATGGGAAGCCGTCGGGATCGACCGCCTGGATCTCGCGGATGCCGGAGCGGCCGTTGCTAAGACCATCCCAGTATTCGTCGACGGACTGGCCGAGCGGGCTCATCGCCCCCATGCCCGTTACGACTACTCTTGTCTCTTTCCTGTAGTTATTGCCCATGGCCCCTGGCGATTACCTTGACGGAGCGGAAGTCTCTACCGATTCCCGCTGTGGTTGTTCTGGCGGCTCAACGTTCAGGCGGACCGGGCCGGATGATCCCCTCAAATCGGGGTATGTCTCCGGCTCGACACCTGTGACAGTTTCGATAACTTCGGCGGCGACGAATAGCGATCCTGCGGCGATGATTGCGCCGCCTTGTTCGCTAACTCTGCGCGCCATCGTCAGTGCATCGCGTGTCGATTCGGTTACGGCGAGCACATCGATTTTATCCCGACGCAGTGCCTCCGCAAAATCAGCAGGCTCAACCGCTTTCGGATGCCTGGAACGAGTCACGACCACCGTGGGCCGCAGGTCTGAGAAGGCTCTCGCCACCGCCAGCGGGTCGTGACCGCCGGTCGAACCGAGTATCAAGACCAGTTTCCGCGAAAGTCCGAAGTGTCGACTTACCGCAGCTCGCAAAGCGACGGCTGAGTCGTGGTTGTGGGCGCCGTCCACAATTAGAAGCGGTGGGCCGTGCTCGACTAGCTGCACGCGGCCCGGCCATTTCACTGAAGACACCCCGGCCGATATCAGGTCCGGATCCAGGGTCTGCCCGTGGGTGCTGAACGTTTCTGAAGCCGCGATTGCTGTCGCAGCGTTTGCAACCTGGTGCTCGCCGAGTAGTGGGAGGTCGATGCTGTACGAGTTGCTCGCAGAACGCAGCAACAACCGCTGAGGACCAGCTCCGTTAGCGTCCGCAATCACTGTCTCGATAGATGAGTGGGTGATGATGGGCGCTGAGTGTGCCTTAGCTTTCGCAGCTATCACCTCTGCCGCTTCGGGTTCCTGCTTTGCCACAACCACTGGCACGCCGGGCTTGATGATCCCCGCCTTTTCGGAAGCGATTTTCGCCAGTGTGTCGCCGAGTACCGCAACATGGTCGAAGCCGACGGGTGTGATCACCGACACAACCGGTGTCAGAACGTTGGTCGAGTCGAGTCGGCCGCCAAGGCCAACCTCTATCACCATCGCGTCTGCGTTCACTTCAGCGAAGTGCAAGAAAGCCATCGCAGTCTGGAACTCAAAGACACTGACAGTGCCTGAGTCGCCGCGTTCACGGATCTTCTCGGCGATGGGCCAGATACGTTCGAACAGCGAGACGAACTCCGCCTCGGAGATCGGCACACCATCAACGGTGAAGCGTTCGGTCATCCGGTGAAGGTGCGGTGAGATGAACATGCCCGTGCGCAGGCCGTTTGCTGTCAGACCGGCCGCGATCATTGCGCATGTGCTGCCCTTGCCCTTGCTACCTGCGACATGGACCGCCGGCACACGTTCGTGTGGATTGCCGAGCCCTTCGAGCAGCATCTCGGTGCGGCGAATGTGAAAGTCTGGCGACTCCGAAGCGCGGGCTTTGCGCTCGAAGTCAGCCAGGGATAGCAGCTGCTCGATGGCCTGCGAGTAGGAAATTGGCATACTGAAGAGAGAAGCTCAGTCTTCCGGGATTCGATCAGGGCCGTCTGTCACTCGGGCGACTCTAAATGGTGCGGATGCGTAGGCCTGATGTCCACTGCTGCAACGCCACCGACCGCCTGTTTTTGCCCGGATCGCGCTAGCTGAGACGGCGGCGACCTCAGGCTGTTGCAGGCGTTAGACCGAACTTAGATGTAGTCTGGAATACGGGATTCGTTCTGCCGTGGCCAATCCGGTGATGACAGCGAACGACGCGCCGAGTTCAGAGATCCAATGAACAGGGACTTGAATTGACTTACCAGGACCAGATTGACGACGCTCTCAGAGACAACGGCGCGGACTACTGCGAGGTCCGCATCGAAGAGACCGATTCGACTCGGCTGACCTACCGTGGCAAAGAACTGGAGGACATTTCGCAGACCAGCGGTCGTGGCGGCAATGTCCGTGCAGTGATCAACGGCGGATGGGGGTTTGCCAGCTTTAACGATCTCTCTGACCTCGAAGAGAAGGTGAGCTCAGCTGTAGAACAGGCGCGGCTGGTCGGTGGTGAGGGCACAAAGCTGGCGGACGTAGAGCCTGTTGTAGACATCGTGCCGCCGGTGATCGTTAACAGCGCCGCGGAAGTGCCGCTCGACGAGAAGAAGCGGCAGATGGACCACTACAACGACCTTGTCTGGTCGGTCGACGGCATCCAGAGTTCCGACATCGTGTACGGCGACAACCGTCGCAGGGTGGCGTTCGGAAGCTCGCAGGGAACCTACGTCGAGCAGGAGTTCAACCACGTCATCACCCGGATCTCGGCGCAGGCCCGCGAAGGCGGAGACGTGCAGCAGGCCGGATTCAGCCTCGGTTCGCTCGGCGACTACAGCCTGGTAGAAGACCTGGATGAGAAAGTTGTCGATGCTGCGAAACGTGCAGTCGGCCTGCTGTCCGCCGAGGCCCTGACCGGTGGTGAGCGAACGGTGATCCTTGACCCGGTTCTTGCCGGAGTGTTCGTGCACGAAGCGTTCGGTCACCTGTCCGAGGCGGACAACGTTTCAGAGAACGACAAGCTGCGAGACCTGATGTACATGGGCCGCAAGTTCGGTGGCAAACACCTGAACTTTACAGACGGCGCGGCGATCCCCGGCCTCCGCGGCAGCTACAAATACGATGACGAAGGAACGCCCGCCGTACGCACACCGCTGGTGCGTGAGGGCGAGCTCGTCGGAAGGCTGCACTCGAGAGAGACGGCGGCAATGCTCGGTGAGGAGCCAACCGGAAACGCCCGGGCGATCGGCTTCAACTTTCCGCCCATCGTGCGCATGACCAACACGATCATAGAGTCTGGCGAGGCGACACTCGAAGACCTGTTGGAGGGCGTGGACGAAGGCGTCTACGTCGCAAACTGGTACGGCGGTATGACCCAGCACGAGATGTTCACATTCTCGTCCGGTGAGGCGTACATGATCCGCAACGGGAAGATCGAAGAAGCCGTGCGGCCGGTGATGTTGACCGGAAACCTGTTCAACACGCTTGAGAACCTCGATGCGATTGGCAACGACCTCGACATGAACCAGGGCGGCGGGTGCGGAAAGGGCGGCCAGATGCCGCTGCCAGTCTCAAACGGCAGTCCGCACATACGGATCAGGAACTGTCTGATCTCCGGTGCTTAACTGGATCGCACAAGAATCTAACTGAACCGATCAAAACGGGAAGAGACATTGACAGAAGACCTGCTCAAGAGCGCGAAAGACAGATACGGCGATGCTGAGGTCTATCGCGTTCGATCAGAGAGCCACCCGATCTCGTTCGAGAACAACCGCCTGAAAGAGGTGATGCGTCGAGACCAGGCCGGTGTTGCGTTGCGCGTGATATCGGATGGAAGGATCGGCTTCTCGTCCACGACCAACCCTGAGCGGGAGTCCGAGCTGGTAGACCGCGTAGGCACACTCGCCCCGTTCGGATCCGAGGCGAAGTTCGAGTTTCCTACGCAGGCCGACATCCCCGATCTGAACACCTATGACTCGGCGATAGAAAACGTCTCGAACGAGCAGCTAATCGAAAAAGGGCAACGACTGCTCGACGCCGTGTTGGAGAAGTGGCCCGAGGCACTCTGTGACGTGCGCTTCGGTCGATCAATGGCCGAAGAGTCGGTCCAGAACTCTGCCGGAGTTGAGCGATCAGTCCGGCATTCCGGCTACTACGTTGCTATCGGCGCTCAACTGATTCGTGGCACTGACATGCTGAACGTGTGGGCGAGCCACTCTTCGCACAACGTTTTCGGAGACGACGTCGAAGACCGAGTGTTGGGTGAGGTGCTAGAAGCCCTGGAGAACTCCAAAGAGCTGGCGGATGCTCCTTCCGGTGATGTGCCGGTCCTATTCACACCACAGGGCGTAGCAGCGACACTTCTCGACCCATTGCTGAGCGGATTCAATGGCAAGAACGTTGTTACCGGCGCTTCCCCGATCATTGGAAGGGAAGGGGAGAAGGCACTGGATGCCCGTTTGTCCGTCTATGACAACCCGTTGCTCCCCGGAGCAAGCGGAAGCAGGCCCGTCGATGACGAAGGTGTTCCTGCCCGCAAAGTTGCTTTGATCGAAAACGGTGTGATTGGAGAGCCGGTTTTTGACCTGCAGACCGCGGGACAGGCAGGCCGGAAATCCACTGGTTCTGCTCAGCGTGGCCTCGCCAGCACGCCCAATCCCGGAATCTCGGTGGTGGACATCGCAGCCGGCGACACTCCTGCCCACAAGCTGCTCGCAGACATGGAAGACGGGCTCATCATCGAAGGCCTGCTCGGCGCAGGACAGGGCAATGAGCTTGGCGGGGACTTCAGGGCGAACGTTGCGCTTGGATACCGGGTGAAGAACGGAGAGATTGTCGGACGAGTTAAGGACACGATGATCTCGGGCAACGTCTACACAGTGCTGGACAATGTCGAGGCGATAGCCGACTCGGCGGAGTGGGTCTACGGCTCGGTCCGAACTCCAGCCATGCGATGCCGGGGCGTCGAGGTTGCGTCTGGTGGAGACTCCAACTGACCACGCTGACGCTGAAACCGGGAGGTGCATATGTCCGTTGAGCAGTTCCTGACCGACTTCAAGCCAGGCGAGGAGCCGTCTGAAGAGACCCTGGCTGAACTCGCCGGTATTACGAACGACGATGCTGCAGTTCTGTCGCGCAGGTGGCTGGCGTGGACGAATGACGAGGTCCTGGACCTTCAGAACCGGCTCTCAGACCTCGCCGAAGAGGACTCCAGCATGGAGTTCGAGTGCGTGTTCAAGTCAGGCCTGCGCCACGCTGACCCGCGCGTTCGGGCTGTCGCGGTGCATGCTCTGGCCGAGACGGGCGACGTGTCTGCCATTTCGCGGATCCTGGACCTGCTGTCCAACGACGAGGACCTGGATGTGCGCACCGCCGCTGCAACAGCAATGGGTTCGTTCGCTGCGCTTGCGTCGGAAGGCAAGTTCAGCGAACGCATAAGAGACCGCATCTTCACTTCGTTGGAAGAGGTGCTCAAGAAGGGCGATTCGCCGTCCGAGCTGTGGAGACGCTCGCTGGAAGCAGCGGGCGCGTTCGGGGACAACCGCGTAAACCGCTACATCGAAAGAGCGAAGAGCTCGGACGCTCTTGATTTCAAGCGCAGTGTGCTCGTCGCTATGGCCCGCACATCTGACCCGCGCTGGCTCGATCATGTTGCTGGCGAGCTTGAGAGCGACGATTCCTCGGTGCGCTTTGAAGCTGTGAACGCTCTCGGAGAGATTGGCGAAGAGGCAGACGCGTTCTACCTTGAGGAGCCGCTCGATGACCAGGACTTGCTAGTGCAGCTGGCGGCAGTTGAAGCGGCAGAGAAGATCGCCGGGCCGACAGCGAAGCAGCTCTTGAAGATTGCCAGTGAAAGCCCTGAGCCTAGCGTCGCCAAGGCTGCGGCTGAAGCGCTGGTCAATATCGAGAACGAAGACAAGCTGGTGCAGACGGTGACGCCAGAGATGGCGAGCGAAGGCATGTTCGGCGCGTCTATGGGAACGCCGACAGCCGACAACGTGCCATACGACGCCGCAGACCGCGAGGGCTGGAGCCACGTTGACGAAGAGGGCGTGGCATTCCTGGCGGCTGACAACTTTCGTGAAGATGACGATGATCCGCTTGCTTCACTGATGGACTACGAAGCTGCCCCGGGCCAGTACGAAGACGACGACTAGCCTGCGCGGCGGAAGGCAAGTCCGGCCGCGCCGAGAAGGCCGACATCGTCGCCCAGCGTCGTGATGTGGAGCGGTGGGTCCTGCTGGAAGTGGGCGAGCGAGAACTTCTTGACCTCTGACACGACTTCGTCCCACCTGTCGGTGAGGCCCGTCGTCACGCCGCCTCCAACAACGAGAGCTTCCGGGTCGAAGATGTTGAGCAGGCTCCCGAGGCCGATGCCTACGGCCTTCACGGCGTGTGCCCGGACCTCTGCCGCAACCGGATCTCCGTTGTCCGCTGCCTCGAATATCAGCTTCGCTGTCACCTGGTCCCTGTCCTGCGCCGCCATCGACCAGATGGCAGTCTCATCACCGGCGTCGATGCGAGCCAGCGCCGCCTTGGCGATGGCCGGGCCCGATGCGTTGCCTTCGAAGCAGCCGTCGCAGCCCACATTGCAGGCCTGTGCGCCGGGCATCACCGTAATGTGGCCGACCTCGCCCGCGTGGCCCTCAGCGCCCGTCACCATCTCACCATTGGCGATGATTCCGCCGCCGACGCCGGTGCTTACGGTTACATAGAGCAGGTTCTGCGCGCCCTTGTGCGGCCCGAACTGCGTTTCAGCGAATGCCGCAAGCGTGGCGTCATGGCCGACGTGGACTGGAACGCCAAGTCGTGGCTCCAGAGTCGGCTTCATGGACTTCTCGTCCCATGCGTGCAGGTTCGGCGGGTTCTTGTAGATGCCGGATGCCGGATCGATCGGCCCGGCAGTTGAGATTCCCATGCCGACCGGCGTCGTGTCGCGCCCGCCCACGTCTAGCGATTCGACAAGATCGGCCAGCCGGTTGGCAGCGGTCTCTATGCCATCATCGGGCTGGGTCGCGATAGCGCCGCGGTCTATCAGTTCGCCATCGCCAGTGACGATAGCGGCCCGCATCTGCGTTCCACCTATGTCAGCAGCTATCGCGATGCTGTTCTGATCGACCATCCCTGAACTGTCCTATCTGCGCCGTCACTCCAGTTTGTCGCGCCAGTCCTCGGCATTGTCCTCCGGCGCGTAACCGATCGTCTTCGCGGCGTGTTCGATATCCCAGAAACGCCATGTGTTGTTCGAGACTCCGTAGAAGATCTCAAACTTGAGCGGCTGAGTGAGAGAGCGTTCGACTAGCTGTGTGAGGTCCCGATGGCTCAACCATGTGGCCATCTGGCGTACCGATTGCACAGGTGAGTTGTGCGGGTTCACGGTGCCAATGCGCAGACACGCCACCTCAAGGCCGAACCTTTCCGAGTAGTAGCGTCCGGTGGCTTCACCGAACACCTTGCTGATCCCGTAGTCGGAGTCAGGCCTCACCGGCACGGTATGGTCGACTCGAGGGAACCCACCCGGCGTCAAGCCTTCGTAGTTGCCGGCCGAGATGTTCTTATACGGCTCGTCGTCTTCGAAAAGGCCGACGGAATGGTTCGAACTGGCGAAGACCAGTCTCCGCACACCGCTCTGCCTGGCGGCCTCATAGACGTTATGAGTTCCCGAGATGTTGTTCTTCAGCACGTCTGGCCACGGAGTCTCGACCGGAGCATTGGCAGCCAGATGCACCACTGCATCGATGCCGGCGAAGGCAGGCAGGATGGCGTCGTAGTCCGAGCCGTCCGCAACGGTGGTAGGGACGTCGCTTCCCGGCGCAGGTTCGGTCACATCGAGACCCGAGACCTTGAACTTCTCCTTGAACGCTGAGCACAGCGTCCTGCCAATGAGTCCGTTTGACCCGGTGATGAGCAGATTGGTTATGCCGTCAGACAATGTGAGCTCCTGGTGAGTTTGGACATCATGATGGTTGCTTCGAGCCGAAACTGTTTACACGGTTGCGTGGGAGTTAGCAACAAACTCGGCCCAGACGGCTAGAAGGGTGTCTTGGATGGAGTACGGCTGACCCAATAGCATCTGCCAGTGCACTCCTCTGACTTCGTACATGACTTCGGTATCGTCATCACCGGCGCCGCTGTTTCACTCGTCATCTTTCGACGCCTGAACCTTTCGCCTGTGCTCGGGTTCTTGCTTGCTGGTGCGCTGCTCGGACCATTCTCACTCATCGGCTCGCAGATCAGCGATGTTGAGACGATTCGCCTGCTCGCGGATGTCGGCCTTGTGATGCTCCTCTTCGCGCTCGGTGTGGAGCTTGGGTGGCAGAGGATCAGGAGCGTCGGGTTCGGTGTGATCGTCATCGGCGCTCTAGAGTTGAGTGTGATGATGGGTCTCGGCTACATGACCGGGTCCCTGCTCGGCTGGACGCCTGTCGAATCGATTTTCCTTGGTGCGGCGATCGCTGTGAGCAGCAGCGCGGTCTTGGTACAGATGCTGCGGGACCGCGGCGAACTCACGAGTCAACGCGGTCGAATCATCGTCGGGATCCTGGTTGTCGAAGATTTCGCTGCCGTGATTCTGCTGAGCATCCTGGCCGGTATCGCGACACAGGGCGGCGAGGGCAACGGCGGCGCGATTGCGATCAGCTGGCGCTTAGTTGTGTTTGCAGTGACAGCTCTTGTGTTCGGCGCGTTGCTCGTCCCGCGGATACTTGATCTGCTGGCGCGTCTCAAATCGAACCAGGTCATCCTGATGGGTGCGCTCGGCATGTGTTTCGGCTTTGCGATTGCCGCCGGAGAGCTTGGGCTTTCTGCGGGTGCGGGTGCATTCATCATTGGAACAGTGGTTGGCGACACTCGCCATTCGCACACGATCGCCCGCATGACTGAACCGGTTCGAGACCTGTTCGCGGCCATCTTCTTCGTGTCGATCGGCATGCTCGTAAACGTCGCTGATCTCGGACGTTTCATCGTGCCGGTGCTGCTGATCACCCTGGTCGTTGTGGGCGGCAAAGTGCTGATCAACACTCTTGGCGCCTACATCACCGGACGGGATGGCCGGACCTCGCTGGAAGTTGGCACCGCTATGGCGCAGCCGGGAGAGTTTTCGCTCGCCATGGTCAAGACCGGCACCGACCACGGCGCGGTCAGCAGCGCGCTCAGCCCGATAGTAACCGCCGTCATCATCGTCGCGTCCCTGTTCTATCCGTTGATCTCTGGTTCAGCGGCTCTGCTTGAGCGAATGATCGAACGGCGTGCGCCGGTCAGAGTGCGGCGTCATGCGGTTGCGATCAACACCTCGGCCGTCTTAGCCGGGCAGTTGATGAGGGCCGACGGTGAGTCTGGAAGGCGGATCAAGCGACATCTGAGCATCGCAGTTGTGAACACCGGCGTGATCGGCCTGATCGTGGTTGCCGGCATGGTCGTTCTAGGCTTCGTCGGCCCGATCGCCGATGGGTTGTCTGTCTCGCCGGGGCTTGTTGGAGTGGTGTTGGGTGGAATTCTTGTCACGCTATCCGTTCCACCCGGAATGACTGTGTGGAAGTCGCTCTCTGAGATGTCCGAAGAGATCACACACGAACTGTTGCTTCGCAGAATTCGCATCGAGCGAGAGTCATTCCCGGCAGCGGTCACCTCGCTCATCGGTCACAGCTTCTTCGGAGTCGCTCTGTTTGTCATCGCGGTCTGGATGACGCCGCTGCTGTGGGAGCTTGTTTCTGTCGGGCAGCTCGCCACTCCGACATCTGTGCTCATCATGGTTGGAACGATGGCGCTGACAGCAAAAGTCGCCTTGAAAATCCACAGCTCGCTCGAGGAGACGTTCGAGCACACGTTCCTTGGACCAGAGGAAGAAGCGGGAGATGTGGTGCTGTCTAGTCCGGACTCGGAGCTCGCGCTGCCCGAGTTCGAGCCGCCAGCCGAGGAACCCGAGCCCGACATACCGACTGCGGCACCTCTGTCCGGTTCAGCAATCTCCGGCGTCGAGTGGCAACGGTCGCTCAGGAGCATCGACAGACGCTTGCGCCGCTAGCCTCGCGGCGGTACGTTTCGTCGCATGGAACCAGCAGTGCAGATTAGCCACGAACTGATAGCCCGATACCGGAAGATCACCTCAGCAACGGCATACAGCGGCACGTGGCGGCTTGCTCCTCCCGACGGCCAGGAGTGGTTTGCATCTGCCAACTACCAGCTCTGCCTGATGCGGGGTGTTAAGCCGATGACGACCGGCAAGAAGATGGTCGGCCGGGCCCGCACTCTGCGTTTTGTCCCTTCAAGGCCAGACCTGCTGAAAATTACCCGCCGTGGAGCCGACTCTCCTGAATACAGGGCCATGGCGCGCTGCGGCCCCGGCGATGTGCTCGTGGTCGAAGCGCATACCTTTGACGAATACTCGTGCATCCTCGGCAACATGAAAACCCGGATGCTCTGGCACCAGCAGGCTGGAGGACTCGTTACGGACGGCGCAATTCGCGACCTGCAGATGATCGCGGACGACTACAACCTCGCCGTGTTCGCCGCCAACCGCTCGCCTGCAGGGAACCTGCCGTTTCTGGAGGCGTATGAAGAGAACGAGCCAGTGAACGTGGGTGGCGTGCTCGTGATGCCCGGCGACGTGATCGTCGCGGACGACGACGGCGTCGTTGTTGTCCCGGCAGACAGGGCAGAAGAAGTCATCGACTGGATTGAGGAGCAGGAGGAGGCGGAAGAGTGGGTCATCGAGCAGATCGACAAGGAGCGCGTGCCACCCGGCAAGTACTATCCAATCTCCGAGGAAACCAAAGAGCGGTTCCGTGCTGAGAAGCGCGATCAGACGTAGCAGAGGGCTAACGGGAGCACCATGACAACTACAGCTGACGTGATCGTTGTGGGTCTCGGCGCCCACGGAAGCTCCGCCGCCTGTCACCTGGCCAGGCGCGGGCTGAAGGTCATCGGTTTCGACACTCACCACCCGCCGCATACCCTCGGCTCATCGCACGGCGGCAGCCGGATCATCCGGCAGGCCTACGCAGAAGGAACGTTCTACGTGCCGCTCATGCTGCGTTCCTACGAGCTTTGGGAAGACCTGCAGGAGCGCACGGGCAACTCGCTGATGCGCATCACCGGCGGACTGTCGATAGGAGACACGCGTGGTAAAGGAACGGCCGGCATTCGAGCCAGCGCCGCCGAGTACGACCTGCCGATCGAGGTTCTGAATCCCATTGAGATACATGAGCGCTTCCCTGTCCTCCACCCGAACGAGCACATGGAAGCGACCTTCGACGCCCGCGCAGGCGCACTGTTCCCCGAAGTCGGGATCCAAGCACACCTCGATGAGGCGATCAAGGCCGGAGCGGACCTGCGGTTTGACGAGCCGATCACTAAATGGCGGCCGGACCGAGATGGCAACTCGGTGCAGGTTGAGACGAAGTCAGGCACCTTCGAGGCGAAGCAGCTCGTGTTCGCCGCTGGCGCCTGGCTGCCTGAGATGGTGTCAAAGCTGAAGTTGCCGATGTGGATAGAGCGACAGGTGCTGTTCTGGCTAGAGCCGCGCGCCAATGCCGACGCGTTTCTGCCCGAAAACATGGGTAATCACGGCTGGGAATACGAGCCCGGTCACTCGTTCTATGCTCAGCCGAACTACGGCGATGGTGTGAAGGTAGCGCTGCACCACGACGGCCGTGCGTCGGATCCCGACGACCTGGACCGTGTCGTGACGCCAGAAGACGAGTCGGCGCTTCGTGAGCAGATCGAGCGCTATGTGCCTGACCTGAATGGGAAGTTGCTGAACAGCGCCGTCTGCATGTACACCGACACGCCAGACCTGCACTTCCTGATCGACTTCCACCCGGGCCACCGAAACATCCTGCTCATCAGTCCCTGCTCGGGCCACGGCTTCAAGTTCTCGGCCGTGATGGGCGAGATCGTCGCCGACATGGTGACCGAAGGCAGATCGAAGTTCGACCTCTCCGAGTTCGGTGTCGAGCGGCTGCTTACAGAAGAATCACAGGCCGCCTGCCCGCCCGAACGCAGGCCATACGTGCCAACTTAGCTCAGGGCAGCTTTTCTACAAGCGCCTCGCACGTCGCCAGCTGGCGCTCGCACAGCATGATCATGTTGCCAGCCACAACGAATGCCGGATAACGGTTCACAACCGGGATTAGCGGGTCGGTCTGACCGGCATCTTTGGAGATCACCGTTTCTGCGATCGGTACGCCGGAAGACTTCGCCTCTTCGTGTGATGCGAAGACCCAGACCTCGATGTCCTTCTGCTCGAAGAACCCGTACCAGGCCTCGGACGCGCTGCCGAGCGTGTCGGTCTCGAACTCCTTCGACTTCTTATAGCCGTGCGCCACCAGGTCGTCCATCGTGAACCTGGCGTCCTCGCGCAGGAACGCACGGTCCTCCAACACGCCGGTTCCGGCCGAGTCACTTGATGCTGGATCAGATTCGACGCCGTCGCTTCCGCAAGCGGCCAGGACGACCGCAACAAGGAACACGGCGGTCAGCATTACGCCGAACCGCCCGATTCTCTTTTGTTTCGTAGACACGTCTTCGACCTGCGTTCGGATCACCTGCACATTGAGCCGAATTTTTACACGACGGTGCCGATTACGTCACGGCGCGGCCCGGTTCACGCGGTTATCATCTGCCCGGTTTTCACTGGGGTCGGCTGCAGTGCCGACTCCTGTTCTGGCGGATAAGCGAAGTGGAGAGTAGATGGCTGCGAAGAAACGAATACTGATCATGGGCGCTGGTGGCATCGGCAGCGTTGTCGGCGGTCTGCTTTCGGAGGGCGGTGAGGACGTCACTCTCGTCGATCAATGGGTTGAGCACGTCGAGGCGATCAAGAAGAGCGGCCTCACCGTCGAGACTCGCTGGGACACGCATCAGACACGACCACGAGCCATCCATCTCTATGAACTCGCTCAGGAAGACGAGCCATTCGACATGGCGTTCATCGCCGTGAAGTCGTACGACACGGACTGGGCGACGATGTTCGTGAAGCCGTATGTCGACCCCGAAAACGGCATCTTCGTCGACTTTCAGAATGGCATCAACGACGAGCGTGTCGCTGCGGTGGCAGGAGCGGAACGAACGCTCGGTTGCATCATCACTATCAGCGCCGCGGTATACGAGCCTGGCCATGCTTTGCGCACCGACACCAACGGGCTCGGCTACAAGATCGCAGAACAGGATGGCTCTGACACGCCGAGAGCCCGTGAGCTTGTCGAAATCATGCAGTCTGTTGGCGAAACTGAGTTCACCGATGATCTCTGGGGCGACCGCTGGTCCAAGCTGATGATCAACTGCATGAACAACGCGCTCTCTGGCATCAGCGGATACGGCACGGCCGAGACTCGCACAAACACGGAGACGCGGCGCATCGGGATTCAGCTTGGTGCCGAAGTGGCCAGAGTGGCGAAGGCTCACGGTCAGAAGCTGCACGCAGTTCTCGGCTTGTCGCCAGACATGGTGATCGATGCGGCCGAAGGGCGGAACATCGAAGAGGTCGAGTCAGTGCTGCTCGAGGCGGCGCGAAAGGCTGGTTCCGGCGGCGTTCCTTCATTCGGCCAGGATGTGCGCAAGGGTCGAAGGACGGAAATCGACTTCCTCAACGGCTACGTCAGCGAGAAGGGCCGGGAGGTGAACGTGCCGACTCCGTTCAATGACCGCATCGTGAAGGTGGTGCACGACCTTGGCATCGGCTTCGAAGGCGACCCGGCGCACCTGAAGCCGCTCGTCGAGATGCTGCCCTAGAACGTCTTTAGCGGAATTCGACTCACGATCACCGGAACCTGAAACCCAATGCCCTGGGACCCCGCGCAGTACTTCAAGTTCGCAGACCACCGTCTTCGGCCGGCCGTCGACCTACTGAGCCGGATAGACATCGAGTCGCCCTCAGTTGTCTACGACCTCGGCGCGGGCGGCGGCAACGTCACTGAGCTTCTCGCAATGCGCTGGCCGGATGCGAGGATCATCGGAGTAGACAACTCCGAGGAGATGCTCCGGCAGGCGGCAGAGAGAGCGCCAAACATCGAGTGGGAAGTTGGCGACATCGGGAGTTGGCAGCCGGAGCAGCCGGCCGAGTTGATCTTCACGAATGCAGCTCTGCACTGGATCACAGGTCACGAAGACCTGTTCACCCGGTTGATGTCGAGTCTCGATGACGACGGGATTCTTGCCGTCCAGATGCCTCGAAACTTCGGAGCGCCATCGCACACGTCGATGGCAGAAGCGGCGGCGGCCGGACCGTGGCGTGAAACACTTGAACCATTGCTACGACCGGCTCCAGTCGAGCCACCCGAGTTCTACATCGAGCTACTCACACCACTGGCAAAGTCTCTCGACGTGTGGGAAACGGAGTACATGCAGGTGCTCAGCGGCGAGAACCCGGTGAAAGAGTGGACCAAAGGCACGTGGCTCCGCCCATTGCTTGACGCACTGAAAGAGCCGGAACGAAGCGAGTTCGAATCCACTTACGCAGCCCTCGTTGCGGCCGCATATCCGAAACAAAAAGACGGCACGACGGTTTTCCCTTTCAAGCGGCTTTTCATCGTGGCGGTCAAGGCGTGATCACTGAACGGTCCCGCATGTGCAGCACTCAAAGAAGGGGTAGGAAGTGACGCTCAACATCGCGCTGATCGGCTGTGGTGGCATGGGACTTCGGCATGCTCATGGCTACGTCGAGCTCGTGAAGACCTTTGGCGCCGCGGGCGCGCCCGGAGCCGGACCGGTCGAGATGATCGCGGTGTGCGACAGGCACGAAGGTCCGGCAAACCGGGTCGCAGACATGATTGAAGACGCCACTGGCAGGCGTCCCGAGATCTTCCTGGACTTCGACTCCATGTTGCACGACCTCAAGTCACTTGACGCGATGGACATCGTCACCGACACGCCGATGCACCATCGCTTCGCTATCGCCGCCATGGACGCCGGTCTGCACGCCATGACCGAGAAGCCGATGGGGCTGACGCTGAAGGCTTGCCGGCTGATGCGTGATGCCGCGGAACGCACCGGCAAGGTGATCGCGGTCGCCGAAAACTACCGGCGTGACCCTGTGAACAGGCTCAGCAGGGCTCTGCTCGATGGCGGCGCGATCGGCAAGCCGTACTTCGCGCTTGACGTTGCTCTTTCGAGCGCTCGCGGCGGTGTGATGCACGGCACCGTCTGGCGTGCGAAGCGTGATCAAGCTGGCGGGACTGTGCTCGACGCTGGTGTTCACAACGCCGACATGTTGCTCTACCTGATGGGCCCGGCCCGCAGCGTCTACGCTGAAACATCCACAAACGAGCGGCAGCGTGAGCTTCGAGGTATGGAAGCGCAAAGCCCGCAACTGGCGGAGTTCTATGGCCATCGTGTGGAGACTGGCGGAGAAGCAGGCGACATGATCGAGCACGATGCGGCCGACACTGCGTTCGCCGTCGTCAGGTTCGAGTCGGGAGCGGTTGGTCAGCTTTCGCTCAGCGACACTTCACACGGCGAACGTGTCGGCCAGTCCAGTGTGCACGGCAGCGAAGGCACGCTCATCAGAACCCAGAGCAGGTCCGGCAGGCCTGCAACGATCAAGCGTGAGGGCGAGACGATCAGCGGTGATGACCTGCTCGGCCTTGTACCGGACTTTGCTCTCGACGACGTGACGGCTGGACTCTGGGGCGCGGACCGGCTCGGTTCCTACGAACTGGACTTCCGCGAGACCGACCGCAAGATCGTGGCTATCGAATACGCTGATTTTGCCACTGCGATCGCTTCTGGCGGACAGCCGGAGGTCGGTGCCACCGAAGGCATGGATGCGCTGGCGCTGGCGTATGGTGTGATGGAATCTGGTGAGGCGGGTGCCAGAGTTAATGTAGAAGACGTAGTTTCGGGCGCGGTGAGCGGGTTCCAGGACGATATCGACCGCACGATGAAGATTTGACGACTCGATGAAGCTGTTTCTTGTAAGGCATGGCGACACCCAGCGAGGGCCGAACGGCGTCTACGGCTATTCGGCGCCGCTGAGCGACCTCGGCCTCGAGCAGGCCGAGCGCACGAGCCAGTTCATGGCTGGACTTGGTGTAACTCGAATAGTTTCCAGCGATGCGGTGCGGGCGCTGCAGACCGCTGAGCCGTTGCATAAGGCATTGCGGCTCGATATCGACGTTGTGCCTGAGTTGACCGAGATCGACATCGGGAAGCCATCTGATGGTGTCACGCCTATTACCGAGAATCGCACGGCTGACGGCCGGTTCATCATGGACTGCACTCACCTGGATGGCGAGTCGTGGGAGCAGTTCCGGGACCGTGTGCGGACAGGACTCGGCATTCTTGACGACAGGTTCGGTGGTGACGACGTCGTTGCCGTGTTCACTCATGGCGGAGTGAAGAGCGTGGCGCTGGACCAGTATTCAGGGCGAGAGCCTTCAAAGACGATGTCGATGCTGTTCGAAAACGGCTCGATCTCAACGGTGGAGGCGAACGGCACCGGCCACGTCGTCCATGCTATGAACGAGATCGCGCACCTGGAGTAGCGCTCAGTTCGGCGCCGCAGAATTGCCGAACAGCTCCAGTAGCCGACGATAGTCAGGCACGTTCAGTGACTCCGCCTCCAGCGACCGCACATTAGCTTCAAGGTGCTCGACGTTCGCAGTTCCTGTGATCACCGTCGAGATGCCACTGTGCATGGCGGCGAAACGGTAGCCGGCGTCGATCACCGAATTCACGTCGTCGTGAACCAGCCAGCCGAACGGGTCGTTTTCATCGAGTGAACTCACATCCACACTGCCATCTCTACGCCACTGGTCAAAAAGCGCCTTTCTCTCGTCATCGCGAGTGAGCGTCTGGCGGACCGGCGCCATGTTCATGATCCCTACGCCGTGTTTCTCAGCCAGCGGCAGCACCTCTTTCGCAGCCCACTGATTCAGGATGCCGTATTTCAGCATGATCACGTCCCAGTCGTTGGGGTGATCCGTGACCCCTTTCAGCGGAATCGTCGCCTTCGGGTCCTTCGTCATCATCTCGGTGAAACCGATTAGTCGGATCTTTCCGGCGTCTCGTAGCCGCTTCATCTCCGGCATGAACCGGTCGACGACCGGGTCGTAATCTCCGGGCAGGATGCCGTGGAACTGCATGATGTCGATCACATCGGTCTTCAGTAGCCGCAGACTGTTCTCGACACTCCTGGTCAGCGCGCCAGCTTCGGCGAACTCGTCTCCTCGCCGGTACGGCCACTTCGTGGCAAGCAGATATCTGTCCCTGGGCACTCCTTCAAGCGCCATGCCGAGCAGCTCCTCGGAACGACCGTACAGCTCGGCCGTGTCGAACAGGTTGATGCCGTGGTCTAGCGCGACGTGCACGAGCCGCTTGCGTCCTGCGTCATCCACCCCAGTCTTCTGCCCAAACTGGCTTGCGCCGCCTGTCCCAAGACTGAGCAGCGAGACGTCGATTCCGGATCGACCGAGGACGCGGTAATGCATCACTTCTCCAGGATTGTTGATCTAGTTGATTGCAGCCGCCAAACGCGAGCAGACTGCTTCAGCACCTGCGCTGGGAGCGCTCAAGATCTTGCTACGCAGACTAGTACTCGATGATCGCGCGGCCGAAGATCTCGCCGGATTGCAGAGAGTTCGTCGCTTCGTTGATCTCGTCGAGCTTGTAGCGCTTCGTCACCAGTTGGTCCAGTGGGAACTTGCCTTCCTGGTGCCATCGAAGGTACATGTTGAAATCTTTGTCCGGGTAAGTTGCGCCGAGTGAGCCGCGGTACTGGCGCTGATGGAACATGAAGTGGCCGGGGTCAACCGTCATCTCTTTGCCCGGCATACCGACCAGGACCGCCATGCCGCCTACGTTGTCTGCGCCCGGGCCGCCACCTCGAACCGAAGGCAGGATCTGCTCGTTGGTAATGCGAAGGCCGATCGCATCGAATGCGTAGTCGGCGCCGCCGCCTGTGATCTCGTGGATTGCCTCGACCGGGTCTGTATCGCTGGCGTTGACGGTGTGTGTTGCGCCGAACTTCCTGGCGAACTCCAGTTTTTCATCGTCGAGGTCGACTGCGATCACCGGATATGCGTTCAGCAGCACAGCCATTCGCAGCGCGGACAGGCCGACACCGCCGACTCCGTAAACAGCTACCGATTCCTCAGGCCGTACCTTTGCAGTGTGAAGCACAGCGCCTGCGCCGGTGAGCACCGCGCAGCCCACGATGGAGCTGATGTCTTTGGGGTTATCGTCATCAATCTTGACGACGTAGCCGCCCCAGACGATCACGTCTTCGCCCCAGGTATACGTCGGGCCGTTAAGCGGCTGCTCCTGCCAGGTCGCTCCACCAGGTTCAGGCTGCCAGCGACCCCGAATTGGGTCACGCGGAACCCAGGTGACGATGGCCATGTCACCCTCTTTAAGGTGGGTGACATCTTTACCTACTGAAGTGACGACGCCCGTTCCTTCGTGTCCAAGCAGCGTTGGCGTCGGGGCCTCAGGGTTGTGCATCTGGTGCAGCTGCGAGTGGCACACGCCGCTGGAGAACATCTTCACCACAACCTGGTCCTCTTTCGGGTCGGGGATCTCAATCTCATCGACCGTTAAGGGCTTGCCGTGCTGGGTGTGGATAGCTGCTCTGCTCTTCATGGCGTCCTCGGTGCTGGTGCGCGTGTTCAGCCCTGTGCGTAGCTTGAAATCGCCGTTGCAATGCGGCCGGGCAAGTCTAGCACCGTGAAGAGTAGGCGATGGAAGCTGCGCGGAACGGCAGGGTCCAAGCGTTCTAGCCAGCGATCAGGTCAGCGATGGAGATGTTGCAGGCTCCAAGTGCACCGAGCACAGCCAGCGGGCTGACCGAACCGTCGGCGATACCTGCAAGCTGCTCGGCTCCGACCTCGTCGATGAGGCATTGTGCCTGTTCAGCTGAGATCGGCAAAGCTTCGAAAACCGCCGGGTCAATTGTGGTCGAACCGCCGGTGCTGTCTGGGATCACAATCCCGCCGCCGCTGGAACTGCCAGAGCCGTTCTCGCAAGCGGCCAGCGCAGCGTCGAAAGTGGAGTCGCCCGTCACAGAGATTCCAGCGGCGTGGTCTGCGATCAGAGAAGCGCTTACTCCGTTATCAGAGAGGCACACGAGGAGTTCGGAAGTGACCTCTGAGCCTCCGTTCATGCTGCCTGTAGGGTCTCCGACGGAGCCAGGATCGCTCGAAGAATCGATGAGGCTCTGCAGGTCGATGCCGCATTCGGCGAATGCGCCGATTAGAGCGGCAGCGCTCGAGAGATCAGGTGTAGCGTTGGGGTCATCCGAGATGGAAAGGATGCTGTCCAGTGTGTCTGTGTCAACGCGGCTGAAGATGCAGGAGTACTGCTCGGCGGAGATACCGGTTTCGGCAAACGTTGAATCATTGAGAACTCCGCACTCAATCAGCACCGGCATAAACTCACCGACCGCTGAGGCATCGACACTGCCATCGGAGTCGAACATTGCTCCGAACTGCTGGAGTCCAGTGGGGCCGGCTCCGTCCACCGCACACTCAAGGGCGTCGATGCCGCCAACGTCTGCGATGCCAATGATCTCCTGGTCACTTGACTCGAGTGAGCGCCGTTCTTCGGCATTGAGGCAGAACAGTGCCTGCATCGTGCTAATAATTGTGTCCTGCTCAACCGCCTGACCAGAGAATAGAGTTGCAAAATCGATACCATCGGTGTGCGTCGCGACGCATGCAGATGTAGAAGCAGTGAGCCCGCCTGCCTCGAGTTCGAGTTGACCGATTACGATCTTCTGCATTGTGTCGTTGCTCATACATGCGGCCATCACTCTCAACTCAACGTCGGTGAGATCTGGCACCAGATCTTCGTCTAGCGACACGAAATCAGTTAAGACATCGACGCCGCCAATGGCACTGGCGGCACAGTCAACTTCTGCTGCGGGGAGCGCGGCCAGGAAACCTGCCGGATCGGTCTGTGGATCGATCTTGATGGTTTCGACTGGCACTGGAGTCGGCGTCGCTGTCGGCTGCGGAGTTGCAGTCGGATCTGCAGCCTGGGCCGAACAGGCAGCCACGACTGTCAGCGAGAACAGCGCGAATAGGACGATTGCCAGTCGATTCTTCTTGAGTGCCATCTTGAGTATCGGCTCCATGCCAGTAGTAGCGGAACCCGCGCCTTCCCGAGTGCGGAAAAAGACCGCCATACCAAGATACCTTCGGGCCCGTTACCCGAGCATAGGTAATTCGGCACAGGCCTTGATGACGTGATGCGGTGGCCTCAACTGGTGGCTGACACTACTTATCGAGGCCGAGAAGGTGCCTTCTGAGCAGGCTTAGAGCATGAAGCGCTGCCCTCTGCCGATCAGGCCGGCCGCTGCCGGCGCTTCGTACGTGCCTCACCTCTTCACCGTCCGAGGTCGACAGCGCAACGTAGGTTTCGCCTCGACCCAGGTTCTCGGTCCGCTGGTCGCCTTCTGCGAACGCGTGCACGGCGATGCCGATGTCGGTATCGGCGAGTGAACGTATCGCCCTCGAAAGTGCCTTCGCCCGCGATTCACCGTCTGCAAACGGCGGCTTCTCGCCGCCCGAGACGGCCAGTCTGTCGAGTGCCGTGTTCGAGTTCAGGACCACGCCCTCTGCGAATAGCGGTCCTGCCGCATCCCTGACAGCATCGGCAACAGCGCCGCCGCTCAGATCTTCGCAAGTGGCGATTGACTTGCCCTGTTCTGTCAGGAGTCCGCCGGTGATGCTGGCCATAGTTTCGTCGTCAGTTGCGAAAACGTGGTCACCAAGCAGGGCCCGCACGTCGCTCTCGACCGGGTCGATCAGCTTCGAGGCTTCGTCTTTCGTGTTTGCCAGAGCCGTGATGCGCACATCTACCTGCCCTGGATGAGCCAGCACGCCGACAGTCGGATTCTGCGAATCTGCGATCAGCTTACCGATGCGGTCGTCTACTGCACTCTCTCCAATGTCGGCGACCTTCAGCACCCGGTAGTGGATGGTCTGGGTCAGGCCGAACTTCTTGCGCAGGTAGGGCAGCACCTCATTGTCGAATAGCCACTTCATCTCGAACGGAACGCCGGGCAAGCTGATCACCACACCACGAGCATCTTCGACCATGAACGCAGGAGCGGTTCCGTTCGGGTTCTTAACTACGATCGCTCCCTCAGGGACCATGGCCTGGCGTTCGTTGTTCTTGGTCAGGATGAAGCCACGCTTCTGAAACCTCTCGCGCAACTCTTCGAGCGACGGCTGGTGAACGACCACTTCTCGTCCGGTCACCTTCGCCACAGCCTCGCGGGTCAGGTCGTCCTGGGTCGGTCCGATACCGCCGCCGGTGATCACTACATCGGCACGCTCTAGCGCCGAGTCGAGTATCCCCGTCATGCGCCCGAAGTTGTCTCCAACCGTCGTCTTGTAGAAGAGATTGACGCCGTTTTCGGCGAGGCGCTGGGCCATCCACGAAGCGTTGGTATCGACGATCTGACCAAGAAGCAGCTCGGAGCCGATAGAGATGATTTCTGCGTTCATTGTGTTCCTGATTGGTGCCGGCATGACGGTATGGCCGCGGGCTCCAACGGCCCGCCACGGCAGACGGTAAGTGCGGGCTCGATGCCGGTCAAGGAGAGCATCCGCGAATTGGTCTGAAAAGGGTCTTGACTTTTTAGAACAAGTGTTCAATATTAGAACGCCCGTTCTGGTGAGTGAAGTGCAGGTGGCGTGTCGAAACGGCACGGGGTGGCAAGGAGAAGTGCAGATGGTTATGACGCTAGAAAGGCCGGACGCCGCAGTTGCTGTTGAGACCAGGGAACTGCCCGGCGCGACTGCTGCCGGTCAGGCAATCACAACCGCATTGATAAGCCGCGCGCAGGCGACCTTCACTGTGCAGACCGATTCCATCCCGGCGATCACCGGCTTTGCGACGCCGCTGAGACTGTTTTTGTTGATGGCTGGCAAGGCGTCCGGTGGAGTTTCTGCGGCTATTGCGCCGCACTTCTCCGAGGAGACCTATCCCGCATTGCTCGACCTGGTTGGCCGGCTCGATGGCTCGGGGGCTTCCGATCTCTGGCGTCCTGATGGATCGCGGACGGTGGCGCTGGGTGATGCGAAGCAGATGTTCATCAGCGCCGATATGCCTGTTGTCGAGCGTTCGATGAGCCCGGACCGGCTGGTAGAGCTGGTTGCGGCACACAGGATTCCGGGTGACTGGTATCGATCGAGAGTGGCCGCGAGGCTGACCAAGGTGTCGCCGGTACGGGTCTTCTACGGGATGCCCGGGCGCGAAGGCTCGGCGTTCGAGCAGGCTGATGCCGAGGCGATGGCTGAAGAGGCGATGACGGGCGAGTGCAGGCGTTTCGCCCTTACGTGATTCGCCTGTGATCCAGATGACAGATTTCAAACGAGGCGGTTCTCTGGCCGTCCGAGGTTTTGGAGTATTGCGATGACGATGACATTCCAACCTGTACGGTCCGACACACTTCCCGAAAACACGCGCTATGCCGATGACGGCTGCGAGATGTCGAATTCCTGTCTGAAGTGCCCGTTGAGTGTCTGCAAGTACGATGACCCGGGTTGGACCAAACGCGAAGACCGAGGGCAGCGGGACGATGAGATCTTCCGGCTGCGAAAGGCCGGACTGCCTGTGCCGGAACTTGCTCGCCAGTTCAAGGTCAGCACACGCACCGTTCACCGCATAGTGCAGCGTGGCGGCGCATCTCCGTCCAGGTCGGTTGAGACCGACAGCGGTCCGGTGCTCTCTCTTAAGGAGCTTGCCAGCCGCCATGTGATTCGTCGCCGAGGCTCTTTGCCGTCCCTGATGTTCGGTATGAAGAGATCGGCCTGAGTCGGGCCACTGCGTTTTCAGTCCTAGCCGTCGCTTGAGTCTGATCGGCTACCTGGCCTTAGCCGCACTACTGATGATGCGTCCCTTCAGGCTGGTACTGCGTATGATTCTTGGCGGCACGTGCGCCTTTCAGTCTTCGAGGCGTTCGCGTCTTCCAAGTCATCCTGAGCCTGACACCGCGCAACGCGGCATCACCGAGAACGCACTAAATGTCATCAAGCGACTCTAACGAGCCAACAGGCCCGATCGGCGAACTTCGGCCGCAGTTGAGGGCTGTCGAGGCCCAGCGAGTCGAAAGGGACGGTCGCGGCTTCTTTGTCATCAAGGACCCGCGTCGCATGGCTGATAAGGCCTTGTTGGTCCGTCAGGAGTTGGGGGCATTTCTTGCGTTGGCGGATGGTTCCAGAACGGTCGAAGAGATCATCGAAACCGTCAGGGCTAATGGTGAGACCAATGTCACTGATGAGTCCGTAGAGGACCTGTTCAAGCAGCTCGATACCGTGTTTCTCCTCGAAGGCCCCAGGTATGAGGCTGAAGTTGTCCGTTCGCTAGAGAAGTACCGGAACGCGGACTTCCGGATTCCGGCTCTGGAAGGTCAGGCCTATCCCGAAGATCCTGACGACCTGCTCGACCTCCTCGAGGGCTTTGCGCCGGACATCTCAGACGAGCAGGAGCCGTCCGGTCGTGATCTGAAGGCGATTGTCACTCCGCATATCGACTACCAGCGCGGCGGTGACTCATACGCGGAACTGTGGCGCCGCGCCGCTCCTGATCTGCAGGATGTAGAGCTGGCGGTCGTCTTCGGCACCGATCACAACGGCGCCGGCCCGCGCCTGACACTCACGAGGCAGAGCTATGCCACTCCGTGGAACATTCTGCCTACCGATATAGACCTGGTTGGCAAGCTGGCCCGAGTCCTTGGAAACGACCGATCAGTCGAAGATCACCCGTTCGGCGACGAGTTCAATCACATCAGCGAGCATTCGATCGAGCTGGCTTCGATCTGGTTGAACTGGGCGATTGGCGACAGCGCGACGAAAATGCTGCCGATACTCTGCGGATCACTCGGGGATTATGTGCAAGAAGACGGAACGCTACGTGATGCCTCACCGGACGATCATCCCCAGATCGCAGACGCCATTGGACTGCTGCAGCAGGTAGCCATGCACCGCAAAACGGTGTTCGTCGCTGCGGCCGACCTGTCGCATGTGGGGCCGGCATTCGGGGATGAAGAGGAGTCGGACGACATCATCCGCAGCGAGATTGAGGCGCACGACTCTGAGCTGATGTCCGCTGTCATCAAGGGCGACCGCGCTACATTCCTGGAAGTGGCGCGCAGAGAAGACGACTACAGTCGAGTGTGCGGCCTCGCGCCTCTCTACATGTCGTTATGGGCGTCAGGGGTGACCAGTGGCGAGTGGATGGGCTACCAGCAATGCACGGCAGACGCGTCCGGCGCGTCGTTCGTTTCGATCGCCGGGGCGCTTCTCTACTAAATCGACGTCTCCCAGTGCGGTCAGAGAACGTCGGCCGCGTCCTCAGTGGCGCCAACACTCACCGACTGGCCGGTGAGCAGGTAGATCGCTCGCTCAGCGATGTTCGTCGCGCGGTCCGCCACTCGCTCGATGTTGTGAGCTGCCCATAGCAGATACGTCGCCCGCTCGATGTTGTTCGAGTCCTGCTTCATCAGGGCGATCAGATCGGTCTGGACCGTGTTGTAGAGAACATCAACCTCATCGTCCATGGGACCGATCTGGGTTGCGATCTGGTTAGCGTTAGTCCTGTCCCGCTCTACGAACGCATCCAGGCTGCGCTTGAGCATCGATAGAGCGATGTCCGTCATGCGAGGGATATCAATCAGCTCTTTGAGCGGAGGCTCGTGCCCCATGAGGAGGCTGATCTTGGCGATGCCCTCTGCGTAGTCGCCAATGCGCTCAAGCTCACTGGCTACGAACAGCGCCACCATGATCCGGCGGAGATCGGTGGCTACCGGTGCCTCCTTGCGCAGAAGGGAGATAGCCGCTTCCTCGATCTCCTGCTCCTTGGCATCGATGCGGTCATCTTCCTCGATGATCGTCTGAGACCTCTCCAGGTCACGTTCCGACAAGGCCCGGATTGCATTGACGACGGCGGCCTCGACCATCCCGCCCATAAGGATGATCTCTGCCTCTAGCTGGCTCAGGTCTCTGTCAAAGTCTGCTCTGGCCATGAATCTCTCTGACCTCCGTGCAAAAGTCCAAGGCGTATCCGGCTAGCCAATCCGGCCGGTCACGTACGCCTCAGTGCGCCGGTCGCGCGGTGTATCGAATATCTGGCTGTTCGGGCCATACTCAACGAGTCGGCCGATGCGCTCCTCACCGGCCATCAGGACAGCGGCGTAGTCAGCTATTCGAGTCGCCTGTTGCATGTTGTGGGTGACGATGATGATCGTGTATCTGGAGGAGAGCTCGGTGATGAGATCTTCGATCGCCTGAGTCGAGATCGGGTCAAGCGCTGAGGCTGGCTCGTCCATCAGAACGACTTCCGGATCAACGGCAAGTGCTCTGGCAATGCAAAGCCTCTGCTGCTGACCTCCAGAAAGGCTTAACCCGTTGTCCTTTAGCCTGTCCTTGACCTCATCCCAAAGGGCCGCACGCTTTAGCGAGCGCTCAACAACCTCGTCCAGGTCAACATCCATTCCGTTGATTCGAGGGCCAAAAGCCACGTTGTCGTAGATGCTCTTGGGGAACGGGTTCGGCCGCTGGAAGACCATGCCGATGCGGAACCTGATCTCGGTCGGGTCCTGGTCTTGCGAGTAGATGTTGATTCCGTTGTAGACAACCTCACCGGTGACCTGTGCGGCCGGTATGAGGTCATTCATGCGGTTGAAGCTCCTGATGAGGGTGCTTTTACCGCAACCAGAAGGTCCGATTAGAGCGATGACGCTGTGCCGAGGGACCTGCATTGAGACGTTCTCAACTGCGAGCTTACCGCTGTAGCGTACGGAGACATCGCGAGATTCGATCACCTTGTCCTCATCAGGAAAAGTAATGATGTTCTCTTTCAGTCCAGCTTCGGTAATCGAAACTGCATCGGTCTGGGTCATAAACGAACTCATTTGCTGGGCCGATCCTAACTCCGGGTAACAGGCTGTTATTCGGGGCCAGCGGCCAACACTAAAGGTAGAACGTTAACACAGTGCTAACAATTCCCTTGGAACTGCGGGTGAGGCGCTTTCATGGTCCGCCGGGCTACATATCTACAGCAGCTGTGGCCCAGCCGAACTCCGTTCCCCGCATACCCGCTCCAGTCTCAGGCGAATAGAACTCTCTGAAGTCTTTCTTCACGGCCCGACGGGAACAAGTGGCGATCTCGTCCGCAATCTCGTCAAAACCATGTGACCGTAATCCCCGGACGAAAAACCAGTTCAGATTCATGCAGACAGGACCACGCCATATCGAGCTTTCACCCAAGTGATCGTAGTCGGGGTGGTTGCGAGCCACACTAGGGACCGGGAGCGTCGTCCAGAACTCGTCCTCGTTGCAGAGATGCTCCTTAACTATCCGGTCAAGGCGGTCTTTCGGAGTCGAGGCGTTGATGAGTGGCATGATCGAACCGGCAGTGAGGTCGGTCAGACGAGTACGTTCGTTGCCGGATAGATATACGAAGTAGCCCAGCGTTTCATCCCACAACTGCTGGTTCATCGCATCTTCGATCGTCTGAGCCTGAGCGTTTGTCTCTGCGGCAGCGTCGGCGAGGTCAGATTCGGCCATCAGCCTCGCAGTGGTCCGCAGCCCGTCGGCCAGGACAGCGTTCATCAGCGGGTCAACGACGTTGAAGCCGTTGCGACGCCTGATCTTCGAATAGTCGAAGTTACCGCGAACCAGGTTGGTGAAATCGAGCTTTCTGTTCTTCCAGAGCAGCGCGAATCGTCCCGGATGTTTGAGGCCCAGCGGAGCATCGAACACAGGCGAGTTGTCCATGCCGCATTCAAACGGGGAGATGATCGATATCAGCCCGGTGTTGTCGGGGTCTCTCTCCCGCCTGATCCAGTCGTAGTATGAAACCACTTTCGGCAGCGTCTTGTTCAGAAACTGGCGGTCATTCGTGGCCTTGTAGACAGCCTCGACAGCCTGCGCCAGTAGTGGAGGTTGGAGCATCGCCGAATGGCGTCTTCGCCACTCTCCAAATCTGCTCTGCAGGTAGAGCGCGCTCAAGACGCCTCCACGTCGTCCCCAGTAGATGATGTGACCGATAAACCCGTCCGGACGCTGCGATGCCAGTAGCGTTTCCAGTTCCCGGACCGCCATCTGCGGGTCCAATCCGGCGAGCGCAATCACATGAAAACAGGAGTCCCAGAACCACTGCCACTGGTATCGACCCGGAGACGGGATCGAATACTCGTAGTCGTACTTGTAGAAAGGGTCGTAACCGGTTCGGCGGTTGCCCTTGAGCCTCGCCAGGGCAAGCTCTTCAAGCGTTGATTCGTCCGACTGTCGATCAGACATCGATTCATCGTTCTGCGTCATGGCAGATGAGTCTATGCGTTCGACGCTGGCATGCGCCCGGCAATTCCGCGACCAACGGCGGTAAACTTGATCCTGAGTGAGTCGAAACTGTTTCGGTTCGTCGCAAAGACACGCACATCCGTGACCTCCACGAACGAAAAACTGACTCTGGAGCCATCTGGCACGTTGCTGCCGGCCGGAGTTGTCGCGCAAGAAAGCGTGGCTCAGGCGAAGTCGATACTTGACCTGTCCAAAGCCGAGCTTGAAGAGCTAGTTGCTGAACTTGGCCAGCCTCCGTACCGGGCGCGCCAGCTGTGGAGAGCGCTGCACTTCGAGCTACGCGGGTCGTTCGACGAAATGACGTCGCTACCGGCGCGAGTGCGAGATGAGTTGAAGAGCAGGTTCGTTGTTAGTCCGCTGGAGAAGGTCTTTCACCTGACTTCGAAGGATGGTTCGACCGACAAGGCGCTGTTCAGGCTGCCGGACGGCGAGCTGATCGAAACGGTGCTGATGCGCTACGAACCAGACGGCCATCGAAAGACCCGCCGGACAGTCTGCGTCTCTACACAGGCAGGCTGCGCTCTTGGCTGTACGTTCTGCGCTACCGGCCAACAGGGCTTCAGGCGTCAGCTCTCGGTGGGCGAGATCGTTTCGCAGGTGATGTTCATGGAGAGCATTGCCAGGGTTGAGGACGAGCAGCAGATCGATGCTGGCTCGCGCTCGAAGGGCGAACGGCAGGGCGTGACGAACGTTGTGTTTATGGGCATGGGCGAGCCGTTCGCGAACTATGAGAACAGTCTCGCTGCGGTGCGGACGCTGAACGACGATCAGGGTCTGCACATCGGCGCCAGGCACATCACCATCTCCACGGTTGGGCTCGTGCCGCAGATCCTGCGCATGGCACGTGAGGACCTGCAGATCAATCTCGCGGTGTCGCTTCATGCTCCGGATAACGAGACTCGTTCTGAGACGATGCCGGTCAACCGACGTTACCCGATTGAGCAGTTGATAGATGCCTGCAAGAAGTACGTGGGGATTACGAACCGACGAGTTTTCTTCGAGTACGTCCTGCTACACGGCCAGAATGACTCGCTGGTGCAAGCGGAAGCCCTTGGCCGGCTCCTGAAAGGCATGCTCTGCCACGTGAACCTGATCCCTGTAAATCCGACCTCTGATGGCCCGTTTGTGCGGCCTGCCCGGGAGTTTCGGACGACGTTCCAGCAGAAGCTGCGGGAATACGGGATTCCCTCGACCATCCGTATGGAGAAGGGCATCGACATTGATGCAGGCTGCGGTCAGCTGAGGGCGCGGGCGCTAGATATCGACGAGGCACCTGAGCCGGCATCGAAATAAGCCGGCTCTCTCGCTTCGCCGCAAAGTTCCAATCTGCGCGCTAAACTGTCGCCGCACCGTTACCGAATGCGTCTGGAGCCTAACGAATCGCGCTCAGTTTCTCGTTCGCAACATCGCTGATCGCACCAAAGAGAGAGTAAATGCCTGAACAACACTGGCCCGAGGTCTACAAGAAGCTTGGTGTAAAGCCCGTCATCAACGCCCAGAGTTGGGTCACATCGCTGGGCGGCAGCCTGATGCGGCCCGAGGTGCTCAGAGCTATGGACGAGGCGGCGACAGCGTTCGTAGATATGAAGGAGCTGAACCGGGCCGCGGGTGAGGTGGTTGCCAGGGCCTGTAGCGCAGATATGGGGCTCGTGACGGCCGGGTGCGCTGCCGCAGAAGTGCTGATGGCCGCTGCCTGCATGACCGGCATCGACGAATCGAACGTTGAGCGTCTGCCCAATACTGATGGGCTGAAGAACGAGGTGCTGCTTTTCAAGGGTCAGCGCAACCGCTATGACGGCGCATTCGAGATTCCGGGAGCAAGAATCGTTGAGTTCGGGCACGGCGACTCGGCGCGTCCCTATCACCTCGAATCCGCAATCACGGACAATACATGCGCAGTGGCGTACGTCATGGGCCCGTTCATCAAGCGTGGGCTCGGGCTTGAAAAGACGATTGAGATCGCCCATGCGCACGACGTTCCAGTGATCGTGGACGCCGCGGCCGAGATTCCACCCCGGGAGAACCTCTCGAGGTTCATCAAGATGGGCGCAGACATGGTCGCTTTCAGTGGCGGCAAGGGGATCGGAGGCCCGCAGTCGGCAGGATTACTGGCAGGCCGGCAGGGCCTGATGGAAGCGGCTTACCTTAACTCGTTGAACCTCGATAGCCCGAAGGCGGGGATCGGTCGGCCGATGAAGGTCTCGAAGGAGAACCTCGTTGGCATGGTGGCCGCACTCGAGCTGTATATGGATTCAGATGAGACCGCGATCATCGAGGGCTGGCGTGCCAAGGCAAACTATGTGGCGCGGCAGCTCGATGGCATTGACGGTCTTCGAGTCGTGATCGAGGACACACCTGTTGACCGGCAGGGTCCGCAGCCTGTGATCTATTTCGAGAGCGACTGGAACGGGCCAACTCCTGCTGAAGTGCGTCAAAAGCTGGCCGATGGCGATCCCTCCATTCTCGTTGGAGGTGGTGGGGTCGGTAATGAGATCAACATCGTCATGGTCAATGTGCAGGACGGCGAAGAGAAAGTCATCGTCGAACGCCTTCTCGAAGCACTTCACTAATCTGTCACCAGATTCCGCTCCGTAGACGTGCTGCCTGACGTTTCCGCGGCAGTCTGGCGAGATGGCCCTTAGCCGGTGACAGGCAGTCGCCGGAGCGACACTGAAACCGGCCATACCGTTAGGCGATTACCGCAAGCGCTGGATGCGCTTTTCCCGATTCCGCGTGGCAGTAGACCGGCGATGGTTACTGAGACCTACGCAGCAACAACGCTGTGTAAGGGTGTCCAGAGGGGGCTTTGGGCGGACACCCGGTTGCAAGAGCTGTGGCGAACAGCAACTGGGGGTGACCGATGTTTACGAGGGGATCCCGTGGGGAGAGGGGCATAACGGGACTTGAGACGGCGATCGTGCTTATCGCGTTCGTTGTCGTTGCTTCCGTCTTCTCGTTCACGATTCTCTCGGCGGGTGTATTCGCTTCTGAGGCGAACAAGCAGACGATCTTTGCAGGTCTGCGTGAGACCCGAACGAGAATCCGCCAGAATGGTTCGACGTTCGCGTTCTCGGCAAACGTGGGTTCGACGCCAGCGGTCTACAAGATCGTGTTCACTGTCTCTAACTCCCTTGCCGGTGAGCCTGTGGACATGACGCCTCCGTACGCGGCCGACGAATCCGGCATAGACCCGGACTTCGTGCCCGCGAATACCTCGGCGACCGTCATCTCCTATGCGGACGAAGATCAGCGACTTCCAGACGTGCCGTGGTCGATCGTCTTCATCGGCAACCACAACGGTGACACGCTCCTTGAGGACGGTGAGAAGGCCGAGATGACTATCTGGCTACTCGACCGAGACAACGCGATCGCCGATACAGCGGACAATGCAGTGGTGTTTATGGACACCAGCACGGCCAACGGCGGTGGGGTTGGAGGTGTTGAGGCGACTGGCACCGTGATCGGCAAGTCCACACGATTCGTGCTTGAAGTGGCGCCGCAAATCGGAGCGGCATTGACGATTCAGCGGGCGATTCCACCGGGCCTCAGGCCGGTGATGAACCTGAACTAGCCGGACTTTCAATATGGCGTCCATCGGTGTCCCGGCCGGACATCGAGTGGCGCACGGCCAAAGGGTCTGCCCTTTAGGTCAGTACCCCCTCAACTTGGTCTGAGGGGCAGCCCGGCAAGACATGGCCGGTTCCCCGTCGACGGGGAACCGGCCGGTCTATTTTTACGAGCAGGCGGTTAACCGCCGCTGCCGGTCTGCTCGGTGCCGAAACGGCATCCATCAGCTTAGTAAACGAGCAAGCCAGAGCGCAGCGCCATTGTTGCCGCCTGTGCCCTGTTTGCAGCGTCTAGCTTTCGCATGATGTTCGTTACGTGCCTGGCCACCGTATGGGTGCTGATGGCCAGAGCCGAAGCGATCTCTTTGTTGCTGAGACCCTCAGCAACGTGCCTCAACACCTCGAGCTCCCTGTCACTCAGGGACTCAGTGCTGGTTGGCACTTCGTAGAAAGCTGCTGGTGACGGGCGCGCGGCGAACGAGAACCGGTTGGCGGTCCGTTCTTGAAATGGCGACTGCATACTGTTCTCCCTGCTTTGAAGTTTGCCTGGCTGGCAACGGCAGAGAGGGGACGGAACGTAGAGTAGTTCGGGCTCTAAGCGCAACCAGCCAGAAGTCTGGCTTTTGGCCTGCTGACTGCGCTGTGCCCGGTTAGCGGATCCGTCCAGAATTGAACGCATCCGGCTCTGGGTCAGCGTCAGTTAGCGAGGCCGGTAGTAATAAATACCGGCATATTTCGCATCTCTGACCTCATGCTGGCTCCTGCTCCCAATATTGAATGATTGCGCGCCGTGAGAGCGTGTCCGGCACACAGCGCATAACCCTATCACGGATTTTTCAGATTGCCGTGAGGGCTGTCTGTTCACTTTTCAATTCACAGTACGAAATTCGCAATACCGATAGCAAACACTTGCTATTGCAGACGGCCGGGAACGATGCGCGGGCAGGGTGTTTTCCGTCGTCAGCAGTGCTTACTGGCACGCCGCGGGTATCACCGATCCCACCCGAGACAACACCTGTTGCAATCCCCAGCAGGACAACTGTTGGGTTCTGCGATCGATCACGTGGGAAAACCCGATTCCGGCTTGTGTAGATATCTCCAGATTAGTGGATGTGAGCCATAACCGGCCGGGGGTGGCAGGCCAGCACTGGTAATGCGTGCGGACCCGTCAATCACCGGAACGGAATGTTTACGGCAACACGTCGAGGGGGGAAGCCCTGGAGTCTGGGCGCCTTACGTGTGAGTAAACGGTTCACATGAGGGGATAGTCATGAACCAGAGGGGGACTGGTCTTCGTGAGCGAGGTATCACGGGACTGGAAACGTCTATTGTTCTGATCGCGTTCGTCGTGGTGGCGAGTGTCTTCGCCTTCACAGTTCTTTCCGCAGGTGTGTTTTCTTCGGAAGCCGCCAAGCAAACGATATTCTCTGGTCTGAAAGAGACCAGGGCCAGGCTGCGCCAGAACGGAAGCGTATTCGCTTTCAGTGCCCAGGCTGGCACCACACAGTCCGTTTACAAGATCGTATTCATCGTCTCAAACTCGCTGGCGGGTGAGCCGATCGACCTGACTCCGCCCTACACGGCGGACGGTACAGGTCTCGACCCGGACTTCGATGCTCTTGCCGACCCTGCAACGATTCTTTCGTACGCAGACGAGGATCAGCGCCTAGGCGATGTACCGTGGTCTGTGAATTTCATCGGCAACAACAACAACGACCTGTTGCTTGAGGACGGCGAGAAGGCCGAAGTCACGGTCTGGCTGATGGACCGCGACAACGCTGTCGCTGAGACAGCTCCGAGCGCAGTTCAGTTCATGGACACGTCGACGGCGAACGGTGGCGGAATCGGTGGTGTTGAAGCGACCGGCACGCTTATTGGCAAATCGACAAGGTTCGTGATCGAGCTGACGCCTCAAGCAGGTGCCGCTCTATCGATCCAGCGTTCGATTCCGCCTGGCCTGCGGGCAGTGATGAATCTGAACTAAGGCCTTACGTTGTCCGAGGTGAGTCGTTCCGAAAGCGGTTCGCCCAGATATGCAGGTGGTGAACGAAGCGTAATAGCTCGTGTTTGTTCAGGACTCAGGCGTCCCCTCGGGTTTACCCGTGTCCTGGGCCCTGGACCGTTACCACCATCAAGACTCGCGGTGCTCTCCTCGACTTCTAAACGAGGAGGGCGCTGCGCGTTTCCGGCAGTGGTAGCTAGAAGAAGATCAGGTGGATGGCGTTGAGGATGATCGCTCCAACGATCCCGGCTCCTATGTCATCGAGCATCACTCCGACTCCGCCATGCAGCTTCTCAAGCCTGCGTATGCCGAACGGCTTGGCGATGTCGAGCAGCCGGAACAGGAAGAATCCCGCGAGCAGCCAGCCCCAGGTCGCAGGCAGGAAAGCCACGGTGATCCACACGCCCACCCATTCGTCGACCACTACCCGTTTCGGGTCCGGGTCTTTGGGGGTACTGACGTAATTAGCTGCCCACACTCCGGCGAGCGCCGTAGCAGCGATCATGAGGAAAAACCACGGCGAGTCACCCTCGCCGTTGAATGGCAGCGCCCAGTAGAGGAGGAGGGCAGCGGCGCTGCCGGCAGTGGCCGGAGCTATCGGCCACCTGCCGGATCCAAGGCCTGTGGCTATCGTCTCTGCAATCAGTAGCATTTTGTTGAAGTCGGGTTCCGGTCAGGAGTTATGAGGGAATCTTCTGCCGCGATCCGCGTGGTTAATGAACCGCACTGACACGACGGCCCTGCGATTATGCATCTTCCATTTGCTGACAAATACAAAGGCCCGCCGAAAATAGAGTCGGCGGGCCATGCACAGGCGACGGGAGCTACTCAGTCACCTACGGCCATATTCTGGGCGTCCAGCACATCGATACCTGAACGCACCTGCCCCAGCGTGTCTGCGATCTTCTCTTCCAGCATGAAGAGCACCTCGCGTGCGTAGTTGTCAGCGCCACGGCGTCGTTCGATAGCATCCTTCTCGGCGCCGGCAAGCACCTGGTTCAGCTTGTTCTGAGCCTCGGAGACGATCTTCGTCGCCTTCTCCTGGGCGGCCTGCTCGATCTCAGTCGCCTTCTCTTCAGCGGCCTTCACGATCTCGGACTCGCTCAGCATGTTCTGGGCTTCGTTTTTGGCGGTTTCGATCTGCGACTGGCTCTGCTCTTCCGCCAGGGACCTGATGGTCGTCGCCTCTTCGTCTGCATAGGCCCTGATGCGGCGAGCCTCGAGTTCCGCCTGCTTGAGGATCGCCTCTTTCTGGCGCAGCACTGTCTGGGCGTCGTTGACCTGGGAGGGCAGCTCACGTTTGAGCTCTTCCAGGACCTCGCCCACCTTCTCTATGTTGATCAGCGTGCGAGCCGTCCCCGGCACCCTGCCGCTGTTCAGCATCTCCTCGAGCTTGCCTATGTGGTCCATCGATGCCATCGTTGCCTCCATCGGCAGTTCTGCGCCCGCCTGACTAATTCGAACCGGCGCCCTTGAGCCTGTGCAGCAGTGGTGCGAGGACATGTTCAGGCACTAGCCGTGAAACATCCGCTCCGAGCGCCGCAATTTCCTTAACCCTTGACGAGCTTACGTACTGGTACTCCAACGAACTGAGCAGGCAGGCTGTCTCAACGTTACCGATGTCACGGTTCATTAATGCCATTTCCCGCTCGTAGTCGAAGTCACTGCCGATGCGAAGTCCTCGGACTATCACACCGGCCCCCTGCTCCTTTGCAAAATTGACCGTCAGGCCTTCATATCCGGTCACCCTGGCGTTTGGTACGTGCTTCAGTGCTTCCTGGAACATCTCCACACGTTCATCGCCAGTGAACATCAGCTTCTTCGGCGTCTCCTGCACGACGGCGACGATCACCTCATCGAACATGTTCGCGGCCCGCTCAACCATGTCTACGTGACCGTTAGTCACAGGGTCGAAGGTCCCTGGATATATCGCCTTCACCAAATCTGTTCAGGCTCCTCGCCCGATCTCATCTATCCAGGTCCGAGTGACCCTGCTCATGCTGTCTCAACCGATGGGCCGGTAGACCGAAACTGCTGCGTCTCCGTAGCGCCTGCGCCTGTCGACCTGCAGACCATCCAGCCGGTCCGGCAGCTCCGTTCTGCTGGAGTGCTCGAACATCACCGTTCCGTCTTCGCTGACGAGTCCTGCTTCCAACAGCTTTGACGCCAGTTCTGCGAACGGCTCATCCGCGTACGGTGGGTCCGCAAACACCACATCGAACGGTCCGTCCAGCCCATCCACTACCTTCAGCACATCGCCGCAGACGACCGACACTTCCGCGTTTGCCGATCTGCTATCGACCGCCGACTTCAGTTCTTCGCAACGCCGACGGTTTTTTTCGACCAGCACCGCCCGGACCGCACCTCGCCTTATCGCCTCGAGTCCGAAGCCTCCGGTGCCTGCGTAAAGGTCCAGGGCTGACATCCCGTCAACCCCATCAGGCCCGAACATCGAAAACAGCGCTGACAGAACACGTGAAGTCGTGGGTCTCACGTCTCCGCGTCTGGCAGTGCTCCGCTGACGGACTCGACGGGTCAAACGCTCGGATCCTCGCCGCAAACGTCAGTCCCCAGCGGCAGATGCGACCAGGGACCAGACAACCTGCACTCAGCATTATTCATATCGTCGGTCTCGATCAACAACCTAATCCTGAAGCGTGTTTCGTCCATGTTTTTGTGGTCTCAAAGTTGCAGTGTGCCGCGGAGACCGCCTAGTTCGTGTTGAAGCTGACTGACCTGCGACGTTCAGTCCCACTACAATGGCTGTTCCCGTTCCGGCTTGCCAAACGGAACCGCTCTACACCAACGAAACAGCACGAAATTCGGAACCTGTGGAAAGTTCAGACACCGAGATCAACCTCACTGCCGATCAGCAGGAGCAGCCGACAGACGAGGCCGAGAGACTGGCCGGCGAGGCCAGGCTGATCCACGACCGGCTCGCGAAGGTCGAAGCCCTGAGAAAGAAGGGCATCGACCCCTACCCGGCCAGGTTCAAACGCTCACACACTGCGGCTGAGGCGATCGCTTTGCTCGAATCGCTTGAATTGACCACCGAGGACGACGAAGAACACCCGAAGACCGAGCCGGTGAAGGTCGCCGGCCGAATCCTGGCGCGCCGAGGCATGGGGAAAGCCTCGTTTATCGATATGAAGGACGGCTCTGGGCGTATCCAACTATTCGCCCGTAGGAACATGCTTGGCGAAGATTTCGAACTGCTCGATCTGCTCGACCTCGGAGACATCGTTGGAGCGGAAGGCTCGGTCATTCGCACACGACGCGGTGAACCGAGCGTCGAGGTCACTTCAGTCACGGTTTTGACGAAGGCGATTCGGCCTATGCCCGACAAATGGGCCGGGCTTCAAGACATCGAAGCCCGCACAAGACAGCGGTATCTCGACCTGATCTCGAACGACCGCGCCATGAAACTGGCGAGACTCCGCCCGGCGATCGTCTCGTCCATCAGGAATTTTATGAAGGAGCGCGGGTTCACGGAGGTCGAGACTCCCATGCTTGTGCCTGTGGCGGCCGGCGCGGCGGCAAGGCCGTTCACGACCCATCACAACAGTCTCAACCGCGACCTGTACCTGCGAATCGCGACGGAGCTTCCTCTAAAAAAGCTGATTGTCGGAGGGATGGAAAAGGTATTCGAGATCGGCCGGCTATTTCGCAACGAGGGCGTGGATCATGACCACAACCCCGAGTTCACCACAATGGAGAGCTACGAGGCGTTTGCGGACTATGCGGACGTGATGGAGATGGTCGAGCAGATGGTCTCGACCGTCGCGCAGGAGACAACCGGCTCGATGGTGCTGCAGCCACTGGAAGAAGGCGGTGAAGTCGTTGATCTCACGCCGCCCTGGCCCAGGCTCGATCTCAGGCAGGAGATCATCAAGCAGACCGGAATCGACTTCGTGGAGTGCAATGATGTGGAGTCGCTAGCCCAGGCGATGAGCGAGCGAAACATTCACGTTGAGCCCGGACTGTCCTGGCCGCGACTACTGGACAAGGTCATCTCAACGGCTGTCGAGCCGAAGCTGATCCAGCCGGCGTTCTTGGTCGACTATCCGGTCGCGATGTCACCGATGGCGAAGAGGAAGCCCGGCGCCGATGGGATCGTCGAGCGGTTCGAGGCGTTCGCGCTCGGCAGCGAGATGGCGAACGCCTTCACGGAGCTTAACGACCCGGTGGATCAGCGTGCGCGGTTCGAGGAACAGGAGCGCGTTAGGCAGGAGTTCTCAGACGACGAGACGGACCGCCTGGACGAGGACTTCCTGGTGGCAATCGAACACGGAATGCCTCCAACAGGCGGACTTGGCATAGGCATCGACCGTCTCACTATGCTTATCGCTCGTGAAGAATCGATCCGCGAGATAATCCTTTTCCCTCAATTGAGGACCTGACCAGTCACCATGTGGCAGCGGCTATCCGCCTGAAGCTTGAACAATGCTTGACCTCACAGAAATCGTCAGAGACACCGACCGCGTTCGCGCCGGACTGGAAAGACGCGGCGAGTCGGACCCGCCTCTCGACCGAATAGTCGAGCTGGACTCACAGCGTCGACAGCTCATTGCTCAGGCGGACAAAGACCGCGCTGTCCGGAACACGGTGAGCAAGCGCATTGGCGATGAGAAGCGCAAGCCGACACCTGAAGAGATCGCTGAAATGCGTGAAACTAACGAGCGCATCAAGGCTGCCGAGCAACAGCTTGGAGAGATTCAGGACGAGATACGCGAACTGATCCTGCCGCTTCCGAACCTTCCGCTCGACGATGTACCTGAAGGCCTCGATGAGTCTGGCAACGAGGTCGTAGCCAGATACGGAGAGGAGACTGAGATTCCCGGAGCGCAGGCGCACTGGGACCTGGCGACCGAACTCGGGATTCTCGACCTGGAGGCTGGAGCGTCGATCTCGGGCGCACGGTTCTATGTGCTTAAGGGAAAGGGCGCTCGGCTCAACAGGGCGCTGGCCGCCTGGATGCTCGACACGCACACCGACTCGAACGGCTACACCGAGATCGAGCCTCCATTGCTTGTGCGTGGAGAGACGATGATCGGCTCAGGCAATCTGCCGAAGTTCAAGGACAACCTGTACAGGGACGACGAGACGGACCTGTGGCTCGTGCCGACGGCTGAGGTTGCTCTGAACGGATTACACCAGGGACAGATCATCGACCCCGGAGCTCTACCGTTGAAGTACGTGGCGCAGACGCCGAGCTTCCGCAAAGAGCACACCGCAGCGGGCCGGGATGTCCGCGGCATCAAGCGAGTGCACCAGTTCGAGAAAGTTGAGATGTTCCGCTTCGTCGAGCCAGAGGAAGCCGAACAGCATCTTGAAGAGATGGTGGCCGAGGCGCGTGGGCTTTGCGAGGACCTTGGCCTTGCCCACAGGGTGCTGAAGCTCTGCGCCGGCGACATCGGTTTCCAGTCGGCCATGACCTACGACATCGAGGTCTGGGCTCCCGGCTCTGGCGAATGGCTTGAGGTTTCGTCGATATCAACATGCGTCGACTTCCAGGCGAGACGCAACAACACTCGCTATCGACCGGCCGCTGGTGAGCAGGTGCGACTGCCCTACACCCTGAACGGATCAGGACTTGCGTTGCCGCGCATCTGGATCGCCGTGATCGAGAACGGCCAGCAGCCGGACGGTTCGGTCATCATCCCCGAGGTGCTCAGGCCTTACACCGGCTTCGACCGGATTGAGGCCCGCAGCTAGTTGCCGGGAAAGACCGCCGCTCGCTCATACTGCTCAGGCCAGTAGTCGATCTTGTCGCCAAGCTCAGCGGCAGCATGTAGCGGCCAGTACGGATTCCTCAACAGCTCACGGCCCATGAAGATTGCGTCGGCCTGGTCGTTCTGCAAGATCTCCTCTGCCTGCGTGGCTTCTGTGATCATGCCGACAGCACCCGTGGCAATCCCAGCCTGATCTCTGATCGCTTCTGCGAACGGCACCTGGTAGCTGGTGAATGTTGTCAGCCTTTGCGTCGGAGAGTTGCCGCCGGATGAAGTGTCGATCAGATCGACGCCGGCTTCCTTCAACCACTTGCAGAACTGGATGGCGTCGTCGAGGTCCCAGCCGCCTTCGACGTATTCGGTAGCGGAGATGCGTACGAAGAGCGGGAGATGGTCCGGCCAAACTTCCCGCACCGCGTGTGTAACTGCAAGTGGAAATCGAGCGCGGTTCTCAGGCGTGCCGCCGTAGTCGTCAGTACGGTGGTTGGAGATGGGCGAAAGGAACTCGTGAGCGAGATAGCCGTGCGCGAAGTGCAGCTCGGCAACGTCGAATCCCGCTGCCAGCGATCTCTCTGCGGCTAAGCGCCAGGCATCGATCATTTCCTCGATTTCGCTCACGGTCAATGCGCGCGGCACGGCGAGGTTCTCGTCGTACGGAAGGTCAGATGGACCGACCGGCTGCCATCCGCCCTCCGATTCGTCGAGCAGTCCTCCGCCGTTCCAAGGCTGGGCAGTGGACGCTTTCCGCCCGGCGTGCGCGATCTGTATCGCCGGCGTTGCGCCCTCGGAACGTATGAAGTCAGTGATCGGTCTGTACGCCTCTGCCTGCTGGTCGTTCCAGATACCCGCGTCCCACGGACTGATCCTGCCCTCCGGTGAGACCGCGGTAGCCTCGGTCATGACCAGCCCAGCGCCGCCGGATGCACGCGTCCCGAGATGCACGGTGTGCCAGGGCGTTGGACAGCCGTCTTGTGACGAGTACTGGCACATGGGCGAGACGAAAAGCCTGTTGCGGATGGTCAGGTCCCGGAGCGTGATGGGAGTGAACAGCTTGCTGATTGGATCGTCCTTTCGTGCATTGCGGGGAATCTGGTCGCGACCGACTGGAACGCGAACGCAACTGGCCGGTCAATGTGACAACCGGTAAATCTTAACGCCGCAACGCGCGGCCGGGACAAAGAGAACCTACGGTGGCGAATTACGGCTGACTGAGCGCGATTGCGTAGTCGAGCGAGCCGGTTACATCCGGAGTGACAACGCTGACAGCAACGATCACTTCTTCGCCGTCCCTGGGCGGCCGTAGAGTCGTCAGCGCCTTGCCATCTGCCCCGACCGCTATCCGGTGAACCTCGGCTTCGCTGCGTGACGTGTCGTAGATCACCTGCACCAGGTACTCGACGGGCAGCCTGTCGTTTATCAGCGCAAAGCCCTCGCTCTCCCAGCCGCCCGGGCCGTCGGTCGAGTCAATCACCTCAAGCTCCGGGATAGAGAAGTCGTCGAAGCAGGCGCCTCGGTCATGGATAGCGTCATCCGTGATGTACTCGATGCGGAGGAGAATCTTAGATCCCGCGAACTGCGAAAGGTCGACGCTGTCCTGGACCCATCCGTTGCTCAGTCCGGTTATCCCGGGACCGAAAGCGGTGCCGTTCGGGTTGGTCAATGAGCTTCTCTCGGTTCGAAGGATGATCCACGTCGAGCCGTCGTCGGTCGAAACCGACACATACGCGTAGTCCCAGTCTTCTTCTATCGCGTACCAGGCCCAGAACTCGAATGTGGCGGAGTCAACACTTTGAAGGTCTACCGTGCGTGTCAGCGTTGTGTTGATGGAGTCTCCGGCATTGGACCACCAACAGGTCTCTCCTGAGTGCGGCTCTGCGAGGAACACCCGCCCCGTCGGCACGCCGCCGAAGTCGACCGTTAGCTCGCCGTCCAGATCATCGAGCACGTAGTAGTTGGTGCCGAACGGCCGGACAGAGTCGTTGATTGCCTCCGGCAATTCGACTTCGTCGAAGCTTGGAGTGCGGATCTGTCGCTGGGGGTGTGAGAACAGTCCGGAGTCGTCATCCACGAAATTGGCGACCACCCAGTCGGCGAACAGAGATGAGCCTGTTTCCGAGAAGCCAAGCTCCCGCATCACAGCGTCTATCGAGTCCATCCCATCCTGCTGGTGGTCGACAACCGCTCTCAGCGTTTCGACACCACCGTAGTGGGCCGAGATGTACTCGAAGAACAGCGCCGCGGCGCCGTAGTTCGGTGATGCCTGGAAGATCTCAGGCTCCCACTGCACCAGCGAGGTGTTGGGTCGACGAAGGAAAGATTCGACCGAACCCGGCGGGAAGCCTGCGAGGGCGGACGCTACCTCTGCCAGTCCTTCATTTACCCACGACTCTTCGCCCGCGTCTGCCGCCCAGTGAACGGCATGCTGCAGTTCGTGCGCCAGCGTGCTCAGGTAGCCGGACCCTCCCAGTGTTAGCAAGTTGGCCGAAACGTAGATAGTCTCCCGTTGATTGCTGTCTGGCTGAATCTGGACCGGGTACTCGTCTATGCCGCTGAAGTAGCCGGCGACGCCGGGCCGCAGCTGGCCATGAAAGATGACGATGCGAGGATCACCGTCGACGCCAGGGTTCCAGACCTTTCCGAGCGGTTCGATCACTCCGGGCCAGACATCGGTCTCGAAGTCTTCAGCGGCTTGTATCAGCCTGCCTCGATCTGGTGTGAACCCGTCCTCAAATATCCAGTAAGCGTTTTCGCTCACAAGCTCGACTTCCGCTGAGACGATCACCGTGCCACTCGTGCGGCTCACCCGCCACTCCACACGATCCCCTTCGCTTAACGGACCCGGTGGTGGCGAGGCCAGCCTGGGGACAGGCTGCTTCGTGCGAAGTGTCAGCCGGCGGGCCAACTCATACAGGTCTCGTTCAGGTGGAACCGGAATCACGCCCGTGACCGAGTCGACTTCAGATGGCTGAGTCGGCGATGCAGTGGTCGGTGCTGAAGACGTCGGTGTTTCGCCTGCCGATGGCGTGTCCGAGGGCAACGGTGTCGATGTCGCCGGACGAGATGACGTGATTGGAGTCGACGTCGGGTCGTCTTCAGCTGACGTGCAGGCCATCGCGAACACTGCGACAGCGGCGGCGAAGAGGTAGAGAAGCGTTCTCGGGAATCGGACGTGCGAGGCTGCCAACCGGTCTGTTCGGTGGGAGTCGCGGAAGGAGGAGGATTGCATCAATTAGCTGTTGTAGCGGTTCATCGCGTTTTCGACGCTGTCTGTCACCGCTGCTTCTGCCGCTTCGGCGGCCCGTTTCGCCGCTTGCCGCACCAGTTCGCGCTCTTTAGGCGCCATCGTTCCCAACACGTAGTCGACCTGCTCCGAGGCCACGTCGGGCCTGCCAACGCCGATCCGAATACGGGCGAAGTCCTGCGTTCCAAGTGAGGAGATGATCGATTTCATCCCATTGTGACCGCCGGCCCCTCCCTTTGAACGTATACGCACCCGACCGGTTTCGAGGTTCAGGTCGTCGTAGATTACGATCAGCTTTTCAGCGCCGATATGGTGCTTTCGCAAAAGTCCGCGCAGCGCGTCACCACTTTTGTTCACGTAGGTCAAGGGCTTCACGAGCATTACAGTGACTTCGCCAAGCTGAGCTTCGGCGGTCTCTGCATTGCCGCCTGTCGGTTTGAGACTGACGCCCGCCCGCTCAACCAGATCGTCGAGCGACCACCAGCCCACGTTGTGCCGGGTGTTCCTGTACTTGGGACCGGGGTTTCCGAGACCTGCAATCAGCCATTCGACCGGGCGGTTTGCCCCGCCGGATCCTCGAGGGAACAGCTTCTGTATGAGGCGTGCGGCGTCCAACTCACGCAGAGCTTGTGGCTTCGCTGGGTGAGTCGCTTGCGAACCGCTTGATGAAAATCAGCATGCGGTCATCCAGCACGTTCGATAGCGCGGTGAGATCGGCGATCGAAATAACGTCTATCAGTTTTCTCCACTCCGCCTCGCGTTGCCCCGTCAGTACGCGAGAGGTGGCGATATTGCTCAGGCGATTACAGCTCTCACGTAGCATCTCTTCGATCTCTGAGATCCGTGCCTCAACCTCATCTGCGTAGCCAGAGGAGCCGAGACGAACACCGCAGTCGATACAGTATGGCTGTCGTTGGAGCGAGACCTGGTGTTCACTGTTGCGGCACGGTTCAACCAGTTCCTTCAACTCTTCCCATTCGCCGCGAAACCGAGAATTGTATATGTCCCTTAGTTCCGGAACCGTTGCCAGCCGCTCAACGGTGTTGAGATGGGCGTCGGCGCTTTTGACTCGCCGGGCAAGCTCCATGTCAGCGCTGCGACGATCAGCGTGATGATCCAGATATGCCCTTGTGAAGCGCTGCTTCCATCTCTGAAACTTTTCGAGTTCAACGGATGCGGACATGCCGCGCTCCAGAACGGTCGACACGTTCACCGTCTCCAGCAAGATAGCTGCCTCGCTCGCAAGTCCCTGGTCAATGCGGCCGAAGTCGGCGGTTGCAAGGTAATCGTGAGCGGCCTGTATATCGACGATGTCTTCGCTTAGCACTCTGAGGCGGGAGGACTCTGCGAACGCGTCCATAAACTCGACGACACTAGGAAACATCTCCCTCGCTCGCTCGTAGAATTCTCGCCATCCTTCAGACTCCAGGGCCGGTGCGAGCCTCTGAGCGATCTCGACTGCTGGTAGTGTGCCAATTGCCGGACCGGACATATTCTCAAGTGTGTGGAGCGTCAGAGTGTTTCTCGCAGCTGTGAGCTCAAGGGTCTGCATGAACTGCTGCGCTGCGTCTTCTGACGGCTCTCCCGATTCGGCGGACGCAGCGTTAGGCAGGAGCACACGTGTGTACGACAGAGCCGAGTTCCAGTCGCCGATGTGACGCGAGCTCAGCCACTCTGCCTCGTATATGAGTTCCGGATCGTAGACCGCGGTGCTGAGGGAATGAGAGTCGAGCCGGGCGTGCAGGCCCGATGTGTTGGATGTGAAGCTCGCTTCTCCGTTGTGGATCTTGATGTAAGCGACCAGGATCAACGACGCTAGGCCGGGAGGAAACCCGCACTCCTCCAGCAGTAGCCCGCGCAGCCCTGGCCCATCCACCTTGTTATCAGGACTATCAGCCGCAATCGAATCGATCTCTTTCGCGATCCTCTCGAATCCCACCCCGACCGCCATTCCGATCCTTGCATCGAGAGAAGTGCGCCAGGCCCGTTCATCGGACTCGAGCATCCGGGCAAAAACGTTTTCAGGGTCGAACTGTGAATCGGTCCCGTTAGCTCCGGGAACACGGTGCGTGAACATCGTCGCTGCGACAGCCTCGATCCACGCTATCGGCTCTTCACCAACAAAGATCGAGTCCGCCCGGACCGGAACCGTGTCACCACGGGCGACAGTGATCACACGACCGCCGCGCCACCGATTTGCCAGTACCTCGGTGATGCTGCGCTGGGCCTTCGACGCTGTGTCTTTGAGGGAAGCCGTCAGCGAGTTGAGTCCGTTATCAGTCGAGACCACGTACTGTTCCCGGATCTCGTTGAGCCTCCCGAGCTCCCGGCTTAGCTGCGTGAACTCGTCGGAGTACTGCTCAAGTTCCTCGGCAGACGGCACGGCCACCGCAACGAAGTTGACTGTTATGTCGCCAGGGTCAACGCGCTGGTTTTCCGAGAGCAGCACCAGTCTGAACATTGTCCTCTCAGGCAGACTGGATCCGAACCATGCCTGCCACTGGTCAGCAAATATGACCTCGCCCGGGAACTCGAAGCCATTGATCACTACAGAGACGGGCTGAGGTCGGTCGATGGATGCCAGAGTCAGATCGACCCTGGATATATTCGCTGTCCCGTTAATGGCGGTGTTGAGCATGGATCCGTCCGTTAACTACTGGGCAACAGCCTCGGTTGGGAGTTCGCCTTCGAGGAACCGGTTGAACGTCTCTTCGTCCAGCACAGGCACTCCCAGGTCTTGTGCCTTCTGCAGCTTTGAGCCGGCATTCGCGCCTGCCACGACATACGCCGTCTTCTTCGAAACGCTGCCCGATGCCTTGCCACCGAGTGCCTTGATGCGCGACTCCGCATCCGAGCGCGACATCGTCTCGAGGGTTCCCGTCACGACAAGCGTCAGGCCTCGCATCGGGTGATCAGCCGGTGGCTCTGGCGAGTCGTCCTCAAGGGTCAAACCTGCCAGTTCAAGTTCCTCGATCATCGTGGTATTGACCGGCAGATTCATCCACTCGTGAACGGTCTGCGCCGTCACCGGGCCAATCCCATCCACCTCGAGCAACTCGTCCACGGTCGCAGATTGGATGCGTTGCATGGTGCGGAAGTGCCTCGCCAGCCATTCTCCGGCCTCGCCGCCAACGCCGTTGATACCGAGAGCGAAAAGGAGCCTCGAAAGTGGTTGCGCCTTCGATTTCTCGATCCCTTCCAGCAGGTTGGTGATCTTCTTCTCGCCCATGCCTTCAAGTTCGGCGAGCTCTTCCTGGCGATCTTCGATCGAATAGAGCTCACTCAACCTCTTCACGATGCCATTGCGAGCGAGGTCCTGCGCGAGCCGCTCGCCGAGGCCCTCTATGTCCATGGCGCCGCGCGAGGCGAAGTGCTCAAGCAGCCTTTCGAACTGGGCGGGGCATTCGGCGTTCACGCACCGGACTGCGGCGTCCTCTTCCGTGTCGAGAGTCGGCTCTTCGCACGCTGGGCAGGTTTCAGGGAAGGTGTAGGGGACGGAGTCTTTGCCTCGTACGTTGTCGTCGGTCACCTTGACGACCTGCGGGATCACGTCACCGGCCCGTTGAATGATGACCCAGTCTCCCTCCCGGAAGTCCTTGCGCTCGATCTCATCCTTGTTGTGCAACGTGGCTCGGCGCACGGTGACGCCGCCCACATTCACCGGTTCAAGCTCCGCCCACGGTGTCAGGTTGCCCGTCCTTCCGACGTTGACACGGATGTGGTTGATACGAGTGCGCGCCTGCTCAGCGGGGAACTTGTAGGCGGTGGCCCAGCGCGGGTCTCGGCCAACGGAACCGAGCGAGTTCTGCAAAGCGATGCTGTCTAGCTTGATCACGACACCATCTATGCCGTAGTCGAGCTCAGCACGCTCTTCACCGGCCGTTTTGACAGCGGCCGCCACCTCTTCGACGGTTTCAGCTCGCCTGGTCCAGGGGTTGACGGGCAGTCCCCAGCGGCGCATCGCCTGCAGCGCCTCCCACTGGGTTGCGGGCATCTCACCCTCGGCGTAGCCGAACGAGTAGAAGAACATTGCCAGTGGACGGCGGGCAGTCTCAGCCGAGTCGAGTTGCCTGAGCGAGCCGGATGCGGAGTTTCTCGGGTTGGCGTAGGTAGGCAGTCCGGCCTCTTCTCGCTCCTTGTTGAAGGCTTCGAACGCCGAGTTGGGGAAGTAGACCTCGCCGCGCAGCTCGATCACCGCCGGCACGTCATCGCCGTTCAGTCTGAGCGGTACACTTCGGATCGTGCGTACGTTCGGCGTCACATCCTCACCGCGAAGTCCGTCACCGCGCGTAGCGGCCTGCGCCAGCACTCCGTCACGGTACGTCACAGATATCGCGAGACCATCGATCTTCAACTCGCACACCATTGGCGCGTCGTCGATCTCGGCGAAAGCCATTGTGCGCTCGTACCACGCCCGCAGCCCGTCTTCATCGAACACGTTGCCTAGACTGAGCATCGGCACCGGATGTACAACTTCAGCGAACTCACTGGAAGGCGGCGAGCCGACGCGCTGGGTCGGCGAATCCGGTGTCAGGAGGTCCGGGTGCTGCGCCTCGATCTCTCGCAACTCCCGCATCAGCGCGTCGTACTCAGCGTCGGTCAGATCAGGCGCGCTTTCGATGTAGTAGAGGTGGTTTGCCCGGTTCAGGGCATCGCGCAACTCGGAGGCCCTGCTCACTGCAGACTCAGGCGCAGAGTCGGTCTTGGTCATGCTGCTGCGATCCGGTTCATACAGAAATGATCGAGTCGAAAGGATTGGGCGAGTATACCAACGGCGCATGGTATATCCCGTTTGATGTCATTACTCCGGCTTATTGCCCGGCTATATACTCGATTCTTCGTTTCCAGGCAGCGGAGTGAACCCACGAGCTTCCTCGCCTTCAAGGCGTAGCTCATTTTCGAAGGCAACATGGCCGAGATCAGACCTTTTCGCGGAATCAGGTATGCCCACACGCCGGGTAATGGCGCGGCTGAGATTGCTCTCAATCTCTGCCCACCCTTCGATGTGATTACGCCTGCCTTGCAGAAAGAGCTTTACGAGCGGTCGCCGCACAACATCGTCAGGCTGGAACTAGCGCGACGAGGTCTTGGCGATGATCCGTATCTTTCGGCGGCACAGACCCAGCGCGACTGGGTCAGCTCAGGCGTGTTGAGGCGTGACGAGGAGCCTTCGATCTACGTCACGGAAGAGACATTCGATTTCGCCGGTCAGCAACTGGTGCGTCGCGGCTTCATATCGGCCCTGCGGTTGGAAGAATATGACCGGGAGATTGTGCTGCCCCACGAGAATACGCGGGCGGAGTGGGTGAAGGACCGCATCCGGCTGATGGGAGTGGCGCAGGCCAACTACAGTCCGCTCCTTATGGTTTTCAGGGACGATCTACGATCGACCGTTGGCGGAATAGTCAGGGCAGTAGCGGGTGGTGAGCCGACCATCGACGTTCAGCCACCGGATATGTCTGCGCTCAGGATGTGGCGGGTTGTGGACCCGGGAACACAGCAGGTCCTGACTGAAGCCCTTGCCGAGGCGCCACTGTTTATTGCCGACGGTCATCACCGCTACGAAGCGGCGCTTCGCTACAGGTCGCTCATACGCAGCGGGCGCGAGGTTGCGCCGGACGAATCGATCAACTATCGCATGGTGCTGCTCGTCTCGGTTGATGAGCCGGGGCTAATCACCCGCGGCTACCACAGGTCGATCGAAGGATCTTCGGAGTCAGAACTGGCTGAGCTGAAGCGACTGGTGAAACAGCACTGCAAGCTGGTGCCGTGGACTCCTCCATCAGGCACAGCCGAGGAGGTTGCACTCGCGTTCTCAAATGCGCTTGGCTCCAGGCAGGACTCCGAGACAGTTTTCGGCGTGGTGGGACTTGAGCCGGGCTCGTATCACGTCGCCGAAGCTTCGGGACTGCCGGAAGCAGAAGACTCGCTCAGTAACTCGGAGTACTCGAGGCTGCACGATCATTTCATCAACCCTGCTGTCCCCGAAGAACGAAGAGACGAAGTTGTCGATGTACAGCACGACCTGGCTCGCGTGCTGGAAAGCGTAAGCGCCGGAGAAGCAGGGATAGCATTCGCGATGCGGCCCGTTCCGATGCAGGAGTTCATCGGGATCGTCACGCGTGGCTGGCGGCTGCCGCCAAAGGCAACCAACTTCTTCCCGAAGCCATCAGCCGGCGCCGTGCTGCAAACTCTCGAGGGCGATCTCTAGCCGGCGAGATCGCGTAGGACGCCCATGACATCCTCGGTCGGCGCACGCTCGATGTAGTTCCGTCCGACGAACTCGTAGTGGATCTCGCCATCTGTGCCGATCACGTACGTGCCCGGGAACGGGTGTGTGCCGCTGTCCATCAGCCCGGAGTAGGCGAGTGGAGCGGTCGGGTCACCGGAGGAGTAGAGCACCGGGAAGTCAAGACCGACCCTGCGGACGATCTCGCCAGTCTGACGCAGGTCATCCATGCTCACCGCGATCACCTCGGCGCCGAGCTCTTCGATCTCGTCATACTCTCGTTGCAGCTCACCTAGCTGTATGCGGCAGAAGGTTCACCAGAATGCACGGTAGAAGACCAGCACAACGTTCCGTTCGCGAAGCGTCTCGCTCAGCGACACCTCACCGTCGCCGATGGCATCCGGCAGCCGAAAGTCGGTCACTCCCGGGCCCAGTGAGACCTGCCCGGAAGCGCTTGAAAGACCGGAGCGGCCTGATCTTGGAGTTGCGGTGGACTGAGCGGTTCCCGACTCCGCAGAGCGTTGAATCGTCTGAAGCATCTCGTCGATGCCGGGTAACTCGCTCGCCGTACTCGCAACCTGCCTTGCGATCTCGTCGCCCGACGAGCTGAACAGCACGAGCGAAGGCGCAGCGTGCCCGTTACTCAGGATGTTGAAGACGCCCCAGCTATCCGACACGGAGCCGTCGACGTCTGAAAGCACCGGAAATTCGACGCCTATCTCTTCAACGGTCGATCGCGTCTTCTCAGGTAGGTCGGTGCTGATGGCTATCAGTTCCGCTCCAGCTTCCTTGAAGCGTTCATAGCTGTCCTGCAGCAGCCTCAGTCTGTCCTCGCAGCCTTCGCAGCGCGCACCGCCGTAGAAGAAGACGCTTACTGGCACCGTGCCGCGCAGATCGCTGAAGTTCACCACGCCGCCGTTCGTGGACAGTAGCGAGAAGCTGGTAGCGTCCGTCGCTGAAGCGGTCGGCTGCGTGCCGCCGGAGTCCGACTCGCCTTCTTCGAGCGAAATGGCATCGTCGCCGCTCCCACAACCGATGATTGCGGCGGTGAGAACGACCAGCACTGTCACTAGCCAACGGCGTTCGAAAACCATCTGTTGCTCGAGTTCGCTGGCGCGTTGGGGGCGCGGCCAGGCGAGTTGAATGGGCCGAAACTAACGGTCGTGCAACAGGAGACTACGAACGAAATTGGTATTAGGCGCTCTGGTCAGTCACGCATTTCACGTAGCGTTCTTCCCGCAGCCTCAAGCGCTTCGTCAATGTGGGCGGTCTCAACCCAGCCCATGTGCCCGATGCGGAAGATCTTGCCAGTGAGCGCCTTCTGGCCTCCGCCGAGGATCACGTTGTACTCGCTGCGGACCTTCGACAGGAACTCTTTTCCGTCGATTTCTTCCGGCAGCTTGATGGCGGTTACCGTGTCTGATGCGTAGCGCTCTTCCGGCAGCAGCTCAAGTCCGAGTGATCGTGCTCCGTGGCGAGTGTGGTCTGCAACTGCGTGGTGCCGTTCGAAGACTGTCTCGATGCCCTCGGCAACCATAGCTTCGAGGGATTTTTCGATGGCGTACATGGCTGGCAGGCAAGGTGTAAACGGTGGCTGACCGATCTTCAGATAGTCTTCGTACTGCTGCACATCGTAGTAGTACTTCGGCATTGTCGATCGCTTGTGAGCTTCCCAGGCTTTCTCGCTGAAGGTGACCATTGCAATGCCGGGAGGCGCGATCCAAGATTTCTGGGAGGCCGTTGCGACGACGTCGATGCCCCATGCGTCCACGGCGATGGCCATGCCGCCGGCAGATGAGACCGCATCGACAAGAATCAGCGCATCGGACTCTTCGTGGATGACGCTGCAGAGCTCTTCGAGCGGGTTGGAGACACCGGTGGAACTCTCGTTATGAGTGAACAGCACCGCGCTGCAGTCGCTGATTCCCTTCAGCGTCTCCCGCACCTTCTCGGGATCGGCAGCCTCGCCAAGATCGAACTCAAGTCTCGTGACATTGGCGCCGTAAGCCTCTGCGATCTCGCGGAACCGCTCACCGAACACGCCGATCGAGATCGCCAGCACGTTGTCGCCGGGAGAGATCGTGTTGACTACCGCGGTCTCCATCGCGCCAGTTCCGGACGCTGTAATGAAGTAGACATCGTTCTTCGTCATGAAGACGGTCCGCAGGTTTGCGGTCATGCGGTCCAGCATGTCGGCGTACTCTGGGCCGCGATGGTTGATCATCTGGGAACCAACCAGTTCCAGCACGTCGTCCGGTAGAGGCACCGGGCCGGGAATGCGAAGGTTGGGTTCTTTGCCGTTTTTCACTTGTCAGGTCCTGGCGGGATGGATGTTTTCGTGGGTTCGCTCGTATTCGCGACCGTGAATTCTACGACCTGATCTGGTCGAGGTCGCCTGAAAATGGCGGGTGAAACGGAAATTTATGGAACGAATCTGCCAGGGCCGGTTAGGGGTAAGTTACCGGTTGTCCGGCTCGAGCCAGATCAGGTCGTGACTCTTCTTGCCGCGTTGTACGACCATGACCTGGCCGTCGATGAAGTCCTGCTCTGACAGCGGCCGCAGCGGGTCGGTCTCAGCGCGGCCGTTGATCTTCACCGCGCCCTGGGCCACCAACCGCCGAAGCTCAGAAGCCGATGAGATCATGCCTCCGCCATGCACAGTGACGGCGCTTGCGAGAGTGATCCCATCACTCAGGTCGGTCGGCCGGACCATCCCGTGACTTGCTTCGGTGAGGGCCCCGCGTAGTTCACGCGCTGACAGAGTCATCAGGTCATTTGCGAACAGCGCTTTGGTCACACGCAGAGCTTCGTCCAGGCCGCGGTCGCCGTGGACAGTTCGAGTCACCTCTGCTGCCAGTGCTTGCTGCGCTTCGCGTTCGCGTGGCGCTGTCTCAACCGCCTCGGCCAGACCTTCTATTCGTTCTTTACTGAGCATGGTGAACAGCTTCAAGTACGGAACGGCGTCAGCGTCTGAGACGTTGAAGAAGAACTGGTACAGCCTGTACGGCGAGGTCTGCTCAGGGTCGAGGGTCGGTGCGCCGCCAATGCTCTTGCCGAACTTTTCGCCGGACGACGTAGTGATGAGCGGGTACGCCATCGCGTGGGCCGGCAGATCGGCAGCCTCCAGCTGCGAGAGGTCCTGTTGGTCGCCCGCAGCAGCAGTCCGCCCATGAACGCGCCTGATCAATTCGATGCCGCCGAGGATATTGCCCCACTGGTCGGAACCGCCCATCTGGAAAGTGCAGTTCTGCTCCTCGAACAGGCGCAGGAAGTCGTAGGCCTGCAGGAGTTGGTAGCTGAACTCGGTAAACGAAATACCGCTGTCACGGTCCATCCGCGAGCGGACCGACTCCCGGCTCAGCATCGTGTTCACGGAGAAGTGCTTGCCAACGTCTCGCAGGAACTCGATCAGCGAGACTTTCCGGAGCCAGTCGGCGTTGTTGACTACCCGCGCCCGGTTCGATGTCTCCTCCGAGAAGTCGAGGAAGCTCTCGAGTTGCCGCTGGATTCCGGCCACGTTCTCATCGATCTGATCAGACGTGAGCAGTGGCCGCTCTTCGCTTCTGCCACTCGGGTCGCCGATCATGCCTGTGCCACCGCCAACTATGACGATGGGCGTGTGCCCGTGCTGCTGCATCCGCACCAGGCCCATGATCGGCACCAAGTTGCCCACATGCAGGCTTACAGCGGTCGGGTCAAAGCCGATGTAGCAGGTGACCTTCTCGCGAGCCAGCACCTGTTCGGCGCCGGGCGTCGATTCTGCGATGGCATTACGCCACTGAAGGTCTTCGTAGACATTGTCGAAATCGGTTGTCATAGCACGCCACTCAGTGCCGCTCGAGTCTCCGTCACATCCTGCTTCATCTGGTCTATAAGCGGCTCGACACCGTCAAACTTGATCTCACCTCTGAGACGCTTGACGAACTCAAGTTGCAGGTGCTCTCCGTACAGGTCCGCATCGAAATCGAGGATGTAGGCCTCGACGAGCCGATCACCGCCACCAAACGTCGGCCTCACACCAATGGAGGTCGCGGCCATGTGCTGCTTTCCGGCCACTGTGGCAATGGTCGCGTAGATGCCGTTCGCCGGTACAGCCGTCTGGCCTACAGTTTCGATGTTGGCCGTCGGAAATCCTAGCTCCCGGCCGCGCCTGTCTCCAGTCACAACCGTCCCTTCGATGCGGTAGTTACGATCCAGAAGTGCTGCGGCTTGTCTGACGTCGCCTTCAGTAAGCGCCTTGCGAATCGCCGAACTGGAGACAGTATCCTGCCCATCGCTGACTGCCGGGACCTCCAGGATTCGGATTCCGCGAGCTTCTGCCAACGGCTTCAGCTCTTCCGCGGTCAGGCGGTCGTGTCCAAGCTGTGCTCCGGTGCCGGAGATCAGTAATCTGGCGTCCGCCGATCGCTTGAGCATCTCCAGGAACTGGTCTGCGGAGTGGTTTCGCAACGAATCGTCGAAACAGACGGGCAGCACCACATCGACGCCGGTTTCTCCCAGCAACTCGAGGCGATGTTCCAGCGTCGCCAGGTAGGAGACCTGTGACGACGGGTCGATAAGCGCCCGCGGTTGCTTCTCGAACGTGACCGCGACCGATGCAAGGCCGGCATCGGAGGCTTCAAGGCGCAAAACCTCAAGCAGGCGCCGGTGGCCGCGGTGAACACCATCAAAGGTGCCAACCGTCACGGCCGCCGGGCGTCCTTGCTCGAGGTTCGACAGCTTCTGTTCGAGATCGCTCATGCTGGCAACACTTGACGGTCGTCGCTAGGCCAGCGCCTCCGCGGTCTTTGCCAGCGCGGTTCTTGCCTCGCGAACGAGGGACGCGGTTGTGTCCCAGTCAACGCAGGCATCGGTGATCGATACGCCGTACTCCAGCTTCGATAGATCGTCGCCGGCTTTCTGACTGCCTCCATGCAGGTGGCTCTCCAGCATCATGCCCGCGATGTTGTCGTTCCCGCCTGTCCGCTGGCTGAGTATGTCGCGGAAAACGACGGGTTGACGCCTGTGATCTTTGCCGGAGTTGGCGTGCGAACAGTCGATCACCAGGTGAGACTCGAAACCGGCGGCCTTGAGCAGTCCCGTCGCCCGTGCAACCGCGGTCGGGTCGTAGTTCGGTCCTGACGATCCGCCGCGTAGCACAATGTGCCCGCCTTCGTTGCCGTTCGTCTTGACAATCGAAACAACTCCGTCGTCTTCGACCGAGAGGAACACGTGCGGCTCGCGAGCGGCGGTCATGGCGTCGACTGCGATCTGGATCGAGCCGCCCGTGCCGTTCTTGAAGCCAATCGGCATCGACATGCCGGAGGCGAGTTGCCGGTGGGTCTGGCTCTCAACAGTGCGAGCGCCGATCGCTCCCCAGCAAACGGTGTCGGCGAGGTACTGCGGAGTGATCGGGTCTAGCCACTCTGTGGCGGTCGGCAGCCCGAGTTCGAGGACCTGTAGCAAGAACTCCCGTGCCGTGGTCAGTCCGTTCGCTACATCGAACGTGCCGTCCAGGTGCGGATCGTTGATCAATCCCTTCCAGCCCACGGTCGTGCGCGGCTTTTCGAAGTAGACACGCATGACCACCAACACGGTGTCTTTGACCTCGTCTGCAAGCTCCTTGAGCCTGCCGGCGTATTCAAGACCTGCCTTCGGGTCGTGTATTGAGCATGGTCCGACGATCAGTAGCAGCCTGTCGTCCTTGCCGGTTACGACATCAAGGATCTCTTTCCGGCCTCGAGTCACCGTTGCGGCTCGTTCTGCGGTCAGTGGTAACCGGTCGGTGAACTGCTTCGGCGTTTCAAGATGAGTGATGCTATCGATATTCAGGTTTTTGATCTGAGGCATTTCAGTTCTCTGTCTATGGCTCGCCGGACACAGAGGTCCGCGGGTTGGGATGGATTCAGATGTTCGAGGTTGCTGCGTTGAGGTGCCGGACGCACAGGTCCGGCGCAGCGGGGCGGGTTAAGGACACGAGATGCAGTTTTCTAGCTGCTATACAGGTGCCCGCGCGTAAAGTACCCGCTAAAAGAAAAAGCGGCGCTATAGATGGGCGCCGCGTACGCGAGGGGATAGGAGCCGTCAGCCTGTGGCTGTCGACACGAAGGGTGGGGAGCTATGGATTGTGACTTGCTTTCCGTCATTTCGTGGCAGATTCGTTAGCCATTATTGAGCCGATGCAAGGTCTGAGCGGAGCTTAACCGCTTCTTTCAAGTATACGTGTTTTATTTCTGACTGTGCACGGTCCGTGTTCCAAAACATCAGTATGCGTATGCACAGTGGCTGCGCGCCGGGCCTGTCGATCTCTACCGAGTTCAGCAGCGGGACGTACTTCCATCCCAGCCCTTCACGAGCCGCCACTGCCGGGAATTCGGCTACCAGGTCAGGGCTTGTCGTGAACTGAACGGCTGCAAGGTCGTCGGACTCTATGCCGTTTAGAGCGATCATCTCGTTGAGTAGCTCAGACGTTGCACGCACAACCGCCTCTCGATCGTTGGAGTCTGCGGTTGTCGCCCCGCGCACGCCTCTTACTTTCATACTGCCTGGACTTTCACTCTGGATTCGGCCACCGGTCGCCATTGGCGATTGAGGCCGATCGATATGGTGCGGCGGGCTATTCTGCCACGACTTTGCGATGTGTGCCCGGCAGCACTGAACTCACGTAGGCTCCGGCACGCTCCGCAGCTCTGGACGGTTCACCGTCCGCAACTGCATTCACCAGCGCGCTGCCGATAACGGCGCCGTCAGCGAACTCGGATACCTCAGCAACGTGGTCCGCCGTCGAGATGCCGAACCCAACGGCGACCGGCAGGTCTGTGTGCTTACGGACTCGACTCACAAGATCTTTGACGCGCTCGTTAACGGTCGTGCGTGCGCCGGTTACACCGAGCACAGAGACGCAGTAGATGAACCCTGAAGCCAGTTCGCAGGCTGACGCGATGCTCTCGTCGGTCGAGGTTAGAGCGAGAAGAGGAACCAGCGCTATGCCGTATCTTTCACACGCTTCATGCAGCGGGCCTGCTTCAGGTGTCGGCAGGTCAGGGACGATTAGTCCGTCGGCGCCGGCGTCTGCCACTGAGCGACAGTATTCCTGGAGGCCAAACGCGAGAATCGGGTTGTAGTAGCCCATCGGCAGAATCGGTTCCTCGACCCCGGCTGCTCGAGCCTCTCGGATTGCATCGAGGCAGGTTTCAGGCGTTGTTCCGGCTTCCAGTGCCGCGTAGCTGGACTTCTGGATAGTCGGTCCCTCCGCAAGCGGGTCGCTAAACGGGATGCCAAGTTCAATCACGTCCGCCCCGGCATTGGTGATGGCTTTCAGGATGGGCACAGTTGAGTCGACGGTCGGGAATCCGCTCGTTGCGAACATGACCAGCGCCGATCTCCCGTCGGCCTCGGCATTCCTGAATGCGTTCCTGATCCTCTCTTTGCCGTTCAATTTCTCTCCTTGAGACGTGATGAAACGCCCGCCGCGGGCTCACCCAATATCCTGCCAGACGGCGATGATCGCCAGTGTGTTGTGCAGGCCGTGGGCGAATATAGATGGCCAGACCGAGCGCGTCCTAAGGTACACCCATCCGAATGCGAGTCCCAGTAGAAAAGTTGGTACATAGAGGCCGGGGTCTATGTGGAAAAGTGCGAAGACTCCCGAACTGATGAGTAACGCAGGCCATTGCCCCATTCGACCTCGAAGACCGCTGAGCAGGAAGCCACGGAAGAAGGCCTCTTCAACGAATGGCCCCCACAGGCCGACAAGGAGCCAGGCAAAGAACAGGCTGCCGCCGGCGATCTCCAGGATTGGCGTGGCATTGTCGGGCGGCGCGATCGACTCGAAGTCGGTGACGAGCTGGTCCCACAGACCAACTCCGATCAGCGCGATGAACCATGCCGCGAGCGCGTACAGATAGGCAGTCGGAGAGCCGGGCAACACAAACCCGATCTCCCTGATCGGCCGTCGGTGCTTACCGGTGACATAAAGCCACGCAATTCCGAATGGCACCCCAGAGAGAATCGCAGTCTCGATGAATGAGGGCGGCAGGTTCAGGAGCTCTGATTCGCCACCGTCTGTGAGTACGTAGAGGATGACGTTGGCGATGGAAGCTGCTGCCAGGAGACCGGCTGAAGCCTCGAACGGTAGTCGTGTTGCCCTGACGATCCCGAGAGACAGTGCGGTTGCGATGACGGCCGCGATCACCTCGCCGAGGGGTGACGCATCGCCCGAGTGAATTTCACCGGGTATTGCGCCAAAGAACACGACCGCCGCGCCTGCAGAGATCGTGAGTCCAATGGCCCCAAGCAGGTCTTCGTGGTTCCACGGCGATTTCGAGGAATACTCGGCTGGTTCCCGGCCGGTGTTGTCGGGTTCTGGAGTATCAGGAGACCGTGGACGGAAGCCATCCCTCAGGTCAGGCAACTCGTCGTGCGGGTACTGGTGCAGTCGCACGTTTGGGGTGGCCGTTCGTGAGCGGGCGGGACTCCCCATCAACTGTTGTCACCGGTCCAGGTCACATCACCAAATAGATCCTTGCGTCGAGGCCTGCTTCTGAATTCGCTGAACTCGGTTTGCGACTCTTTGATCGTGGTCGACTGGCCGTGGCCGGGAAGCACCACCGTACGCTCGGGAAGGGTCAACAAACTGGCTTCGATGCTTGAGACGAGTTGGTCGAACGCCTGGGGTGAGCCGCTCTTCCCGGGGCCGCCGGGGAACAGAGTGTCGCCGCTAAAGACGTGAGGGACTGCGCCCGGCTGCTCGGACGGCAGCATGTAGCAGGTCGAGCCGGGCGTGTGACCCGGAGTGGCGATGCTGCGGAGCGTAATGTCACCGATGGAAACCATGCTGCCGTCGGCCACGTCGACCTCGCCAAATGGGCGCGAGGTCAGCGCGTGAGCATCTTCTGCGCCGATGCCGACTGGCGCCTGTACCTGTCTGATCACATCCTCGATGCCCTGCAGGTGGTCCATGTGGTTGTGCGTGATGAGGACAGCCTGTACGTCCGTGATCGCTGCGGCCTCAAGCAGCTCGAAAGGCTGGTCGGGAGTGTCGATCACGATGCCCTGGCCAGTGCGGTTGCAGGTAAGCAGATAGGCGTTGTTTTCGAATCCGGAGACGAAGCTCTGAATATTCCAGAGTTCGCCTTCATACACCTTCGTCATGATTCGCCTGGCCCGTAAGCGATGTTGATTTCGAGATTGAGTTGAATACAACCTTAACCGACGGGCAGTGGTACCGGTTAAGCCGGATCGGTAGCAAAAACGGCGCTCAATGAGCGCCGTTTTCGTTTAGCTATTTTGGCCTGTGACTCAGCCGAGAGTTGGTTCTGGCTCCGGCTCGGTCGCCGGACCTTCCTCTTCTTCTCCGCCGTCACTGGAACCACCGCGGGCATCGGATGAGCTCACGCCGGGGCTGAACCTCGGAGCGCTGACCTGTGACGGGTCTTTACCGTCCATCAGCTCCTTGAATTCGTTGGCCTCGATCGTCTCGTGCTCCAGCAGGTAGTTTGCCAGGGCATCGAGCTGCTTCTCATTGTCAGTGAGGATCTTCCGTGCAGCGTCGTCGCCTTCCTTGAGGAGTCGGTCGATCTCGTCGTCGATGATGACCTCTGTACGCAGCGAGTAGTCGCGCTGTTCGGACATCTCACGACCCAGGAAGATCGCTCCGCCTTCACGCTTGCCAAGCATTCTCATGCCCAGCTTTTCGCTCATGCCGAACTGGGTGACCATGCCGCGGGCGATCTTGGTCGCCTGTTCGATGTCATGCGACGCGCCTGTTGTCACCTTGCCGAACTTCAACACCTCGGCAGCTCGTCCACCCATGGCGGAAGCGATCATCGCCTCAAGCTCAGGACGAGTCTGGAGTGACCTGTCTTCCTGCTCGTAGCGAGTGAATCCACCGGCGTGGCCGCGAGAGATGATGGACATCTTCCCGACGCCTTTGCCTTCAGGCATGAAGTGAGCCACCATGGCGTGCCCGGCCTCGTGATAGGCAACCAGCCCCTTCTCCTCATCGCTCATCACCTTGCTCTTGCGAGCAGGGCCTAAGCTGACGCGGTCGATTGCCTCGGTCAGCTCGTGGAGTCCGATCGATTTGAGGTTGCGACGTGCTGCCAGCAGAGCCGCTTCGTTAATGAGGTTCGCAAGGTCGGCGCCGGAGAACCCTGGGGTCTGGCGCGCAATGTCTTGCATGTCGACATCTTTCTGAATCGGCTTGCCCTTGGCATGCACATCCAGGATTGCAGTGCGGCCACGCAGGTCAGGATTGTCGATGGTGACACGCCTGTCGAACCGGCCCGGGCGTAGCAATGCCGGGTCGAGAATGTCTGGCCGGTTCGTGGCAGCGATAACGATCACGTTAGTGCTGGTGTCGAAACCGTCCATCTCGACAAGAATCTGGTTCAGCGTCTGCTCACGCTCGTCATGACCTCCGCCGAGTCCAGCGCCGCGGTGACGGCCGACAGCGTCGATCTCATCCACGAAGATGATGCAGGGCGAGTGCCGCTTAGCCTGGTCAAACAGGTCTCGGACACGTGACGCTCCAACGCCGACGAACATCTCTACGAACTCGGAACCCGAGATCGAGAAGAAGGGCACGCCTGCCTCACCAGCTACTGCGCGGGCGAGCAGCGTCTTGCCGGTACCTGGAGGTCCGAAGAGGAGGACACCCTTGGGGATTCTGGCGCCCAGCGCCTGGAACCTTTCCGGGTACTTGAGGAACTCAACAACTTCCTCAAGCTCTTCTTTGGCTTCCGGAACACCGGCGACATCAAAGAATGTCACTGTGGCCTTGGTGCCAACGAACATCCGGGCCCGGGACCTGCCGAAACTCATCGTCTGGTTATTGCTGCCCTGTGCCTGCCGCATGATGAAGATCAGGAAGCCGAACATGAGCAGGAACGGCAAAACGCCGATGAGAATCCCGAAGAACGTGCTCAGTCCGCCGGAGCCCTTGGGGTCGAGTGAGTAGTTGGTGCTCGGCACATCTGCGTTGTCGAGCAGCTCGGCCATCGTGATGCCAGACTCTTTACGGGCCTTGAAAGTCTGGCTGCCGACCGTTGCGGTCACATCGTCGCCGCGCACCTCGATCTCGACTACTCCGCCTGAAGCTGTACGAGCGGTCTCGATGATCTGTGTGATCGGAACCTCTTGAGGTCCGCCGATAGACGACCTGTTGAATATGAGGAATGCCGTGATGACGGCGATCACAATCAACAGATAGACGAGGCTGTTTCGCATCCACCGATTAGACATGCTTGCTTCTTAAAGTAGCTTGGCCCGCTGAGAGTGGGTCGGGCACGGGGTTTCCGGACGGGAATCGGGTGCAATTGGGCGGCCAGACAAGATTAATCTTACCATGACCAGGCGGTCTCCCCGCCTATCCATCAACGCTTAATACGGCCTGCACTCAGCCTGAGTTTCGTTGAGGTTCTACTATCGGATTGGTATGATTGACATCTGCGATTGATGAGATGCTTGGGGCTGGTTTGCGGGTGCGACGAAGTCGACGGCGAATGCCGGCCCGCCAAACGGTCTCTATGCAGTTCGTAACATCCCGCTGGAGGAGCCAGGGCTATACCGAGAGATTACCGGTCAAACAGACGCATTCGCGCACCTCAGGTTCGAGTGATCCGTGGAGATACGGGCACCGAGTCCGAAGTGATGCGGATAGAAGACGCGCTGGCGCTGGCTGAAGAGCTAAACCTGGACCTTGTAGAAGTCGGTCCAAACCAGAACCCACCGGTATGCCGTCTACTGGACTACGGAAGGTTCCGGTACCGGCAGAGCAAGAAGGACAAAGAGGCGCGTAAGGCGGCTCGCGGTGCCAGTCAACAGCGCGAAGTGCGCATGTCACCGGGCATTTCCGAGAACGATATCAACTCAAAGATCAGGACAGTCAAAGGCCTTCTTGATGAGGGCGCCAAGGTCCGGGTCGCAGTTACGTTCAGGGGCAGGCAGCAGGCTCATCCAGAGATAGCGATGCGAGTGCTGCGCAAGGTCGCCGAAGGTGTAAAGGACTTTGCGAAGCTGGAGCGGGCTCCGACGATGGAAGGACGAGCGCTGGCGATCATGCTGGCTCCGGACAAAACGCAGCAGCAGAGCCAGCAGAGTAAGAAATCAGAAGAGCCGGCAGCGGCGGCCCAGGGCGCCGATGCTTCAGGTCAGAACGGTGCAGACTAGATATGCCTAAGATGAAGACTCACAAGGGAGCCCGGCAGCGGTTCCATGTGACCGGTACCGGCAAGGTGGTCCGGACAAAAGGGCCCAAGAGCCACTTCCGCCGGAAGAAGGCGAAGCGCGTGAAGCGTCTCTTTGGCGGCAAGGTAGAGTTGGACTCGGCTGCGTTCTCGAGGCAGATCAGGCACGCTCTCGGCCGCAAGAAGCCCTAGCGGGCATCCCGTTTGAGAATCCAGGATTTGAATAGTCGAAGTTGCGCGCCCGCATAGCAGAGCGAGCGATGTCCACGGTTGAGGAGACCATAAGTTGACGAGAGTTAAGACCGGAAAGACGACCCGACGCAGGCACAAGGCGGTCCTCAAGGCGGCCAGCGGCTACCGCGCCTCGCGCAGCCGGAGATTCAGGGCTGCCAAAGAGGCAGTGATGCACAGCATGGCCTACGCCACTGCGCATCGCCGGCTGAAGAAGCGCCAGACCAGGTCGCTCGCTATCATCCGCATCAACGCAGCTGCCCATGCCAACGGCATGACCTATTCGACATTCATGCACGGCCTCAAAAAGGCAGGAGTGGATCTCGACAGGAAGTCGCTTTCAGAGCTCGCCATCCGTGAACCGGCTGCGTTCACGGAAGTAGTGAACACTGCAAAGACAGCAGTCTCGGCTTAGCCGGCAACGCCTGAGTTGACGCCAACCGCCAAGTGCGCATCGAAGAAGTCCGACACCTTGCCCGCATACTCTGCGGGTGAGTTTCTGTAGGCCTCGAGATGTCCGGCGCCGGGCACCAACCAGGTGCGGCCGGCAGTGCCTCCGGTATCGCGAAACTCTGAACCTGCAGCCTTCGCAAGTAGACGCGCGTGCGATACGGGCACGACGGTATCTTCCTCTCCGTGAATGATCAGCACCGGCGATTCGGAAAGCGCCAGGCTGCGCGCGGGTGAGACTTCGCTGATGTCGATGCCGTAGAGCAGGCGAGCCATCAGCGCCATTCCCGGGTTGCCCACTGCCAGCGGTTTCATGACGCCGCTCTGCGCCTTTTTGATCATCAGCCACAGATCAGCAAATGAGCTATCTGAGACGACAGCTGCTGCTGTGCCGGGCGTTGAGCATGCCATTAGCGCGACCGCTCCTCCCATCGATTGTCCCAGCACACCAATTCGCTCCCGGTCTACACCGAGTTCCGCAAGGTGATCGATGGCGCCGAGAAGGTCGAACCGTTCGAAGTATCCGGCAGAGCTTCGGCCGCCCTCCGATCTCCCTGATGCACGAAAATCGAAGAGCATGACACCGAAGTTTCGGTCGTGCAGGTCGCGAGCAAGACCAAGGATTCCGGTTGTCGGGTCGACGCCGTTCGAGCCGAATCCGTGCGCAAGCACTATCCAGCGCTGGGCCAGCGCGTCATTCATATCTGTGCAACCGGGTGGAGGGCAAAGCCATCCGCTCAGCATCAGTCCACCCGCTCGCGACGGGAAGCTGATCGATTCGTATGCCAGTCCAACAGTTGCGGGGGTGTCTTCTGGCTTTATGCGTGATGAGCGAGTGAGCCCGCGAGCCATCAGAGCGGAAACGCCTGCATATGCCGCACCAACGGCGGTTGCTGCCAGTACTGTTCGAGATATCCAGCTCAAGTGACGATCACCTCGAAGCGGAATGGTTGTGCCGGCTTAGCCGACCGATGCGTCAACCATGACGAGCACGAATAGCGCAGCCAGGTATAGCAGTGAGAATCGATACACCTTCCAGCCGTAGCCGCGCGGTGCGCCCCTGTAGAGACGGGCTGCGTAGTAGATCAGCCCGATGCCCAGCACGAGTGAACCGGTGAGGTAGATGTAGCCGAGGGCCGCGTCGGCGGTGGTGTACAGAACGGAGATCGCAGCGGTCAAGAAAGAGTAGAGAAGTATCTGGATCTTCGTCTGCTCGTCGCCGTGCACGACAGGGAGCATCGGGATGCCGGCACGCGAGTAGTCGTTCTTGATCATCAGCGCCAGCGCCCAGAAGTGTGGCGGAGTCCAGAAGAAGATGATGACGAACAGGTACCACGCTGAGAGTGTCAGCGTTCCACTGACCGCAGCGTACCCAACAAGCGGAGGTATCGCGCCAGCAGCCCCGCCAATCACGATGTTGTGGACCGTGTTCCGTTTCAGCCAGACGGTATAGAGCCCGAAATAGAGCACCGTTCCCGTCATCGCCAGAACGGCCGCAAGCAGGTTGGCTGTACTCCAGAGCAGAGTGAACGAAGCGATGTTCAGGACTATGCCAAAGATGAAAGCGTTGCGGCTATTCATCTTCCGCTGAGCGACGGGACGGGCTTTCGTGCGGCCCATACGCCTGTCGAGGTCCTCTTCGAACCACATGTTCAGCGCGCTTGCACCGCCCGAGGCTAGCGCTCCGCCAATAATCACGTAGGCGATCAGTGAGCCAGAGGGCACTCCGCGTTCTGCAGCGAACATGCCTGTGGTCGCGGTGAGCAACAGCAACGACATCACTCTTGGCTTCGTGAGAGCGATGTAGTCACCGATGACACTGAGCGCACCGGTTCTGCCTGGCTGGCCGGTCGTGATCAAGCTGTCTCCGCCTCTGGCCGTCCTGAAGGCCCGAGTATCTGCTGCGATGCCTTGAATGGAACAGGCAACAGTATGAGGGATACCACGAAGGAGAGGTCAACCCACAACAGGGTCGCCAGGCTGAGATGTCCGGCTCGTGCCCACTCGTCGAACTGGGACCACGGGTTGGCGGCCCCCATCAGGACCTGCGCGATAAGTATCACCGGCGCCGCAGCGGCGGACACCTTAAGCGCAGTGGGCGCGTTGGGCATGCGGTAGATCTTGTGCCCTGCATAGAGGATGAGTACAGCAGTAACCAGAGAGATGATGCGGTGGATCACGTGGATCCAGACCAGTTCGGACTCGGGGATGATTGCACCGCCGCACAACGGCCATTCGGGACAGACGGCACCCGCTCCGCGCCACACCGCGTAAGCGCCGGAAAGCAGCGTGATCAAAGACATGGTGGCCGCCGCCACGCCCAACTTCAGTGCTGTCGAGTGTTCTGGCGGGACCTGGCCCAGCTTCGGCATTGCGGGTCTATATGTAGCCAGTATCAGCCCGAACGCTGTGAGCGCCGCAACGATCTCTGCTCCGCCCAGGTGAAGTGTGCGCCATGCCGGGTCCAGCTCGCTGAGAACTACCTGACCTCCAACGCCTCCGACCGCAATGACAAGAATCAGGGCTGCAGTGTAGGTGTAGAAGAGCCCGCGGTGGCTCCTGTACCTGATCCAGATAAGGGCGGTCGCCACGAGGATCACGGCGCCGAAGACCGTTCCTACAGTGCGGTGACTCCACTCGACGATGGCATGGCCATCATTCCATGGTGGGACCCAGCTGCCGAAGCACTGCGGCCAGTCGGGACAACCATCGCCAGATCCGGTAACCCTCACAACTCCGCCAAGCGTCGGCTGCGCGAACGCCAGAAGCACGGAGGCCAGCAGCAGGATCAGCAGGAGCCGGTCATTGGAAGGCAGCCGGCGTCGTGCTTGCCGGTCCTGGTCGCGATCGTCGGTGGGACCTGAAGGAGGCGCAATGGTGCCAGGGAGCTGTGCCATTTAGAACCGTTACCGACCCTTCTCTGACGGCCATACCGGTCGAACCACGGCCACGACTGATCGCGAAAAATCTCACAAAGGCCGCGCGTCTGGCAAAGTTTACGCCCGCGATCGAGTTTAGTGAAGGTTTTTGTGTGAGGAAACAGGGAGCGATTTTTGCTGGCCAATGTTTCGATCGCCGGCGCAGTGATTGTCTCTTCGAGCCGTGTTGCGAGCAGCCCACCTCAGAGTCGATCAAAGTGCGGCCCGCGCCAATGAAAAAGGCCTCCGTCGAACGGAGGCCTCAATGTTAGAACCGCGCCGGGAGGCTGCTTACCTGGGCCTTGGCTGGCCGTCGATGTCTAAGATCGGCTCGTTTCGGTGGACTTCACCATTGCGGATCTTCAGGTTGAAGTCGCAATCTGGGCTCGTACACACCCAGGCCTTGTAGTGCACAGCGGCACCCTGGCCGCCAAAATCTGAAAGTGGCACAAGCACTCCGCTGTTGCAAGCTATACACTCAGGCCAGGACGAAGACTCCAACTTTTCCTCCGCTTCTAAACAGGTTCCGCCCGGATGTCTTGTCACCGGACTTTCACGTCTCTTCGCATCTTAACCCCTATATGCCTGTCACGCATACTTGAAAGCTTTTTTCGGTGAAGATTCTCGGAATCGAGACATCCTGCGATGAAACTTCGGTAGGCATCGTCGACGTCACCGGTGAGGTGATGGCGAATGTCGTCGCAACTCAGGTGGATATCCATGCGCGTTTCGGGGGCATTGTCCCTGAAGTTGCCTCGCGCCAGCATGTGATCGACGTTCGGCCGGTAGTGGACGAGTCGTTGAAGACCGCCGGCGTGCACTGGGATGATCTGGACGCGATTGCCGTTACGCACGGGCCCGGTCTGGCTGGTTCGCTGATCATAGGCCTGAACACAGCGAAGGGACTATCCGCTTCAACAGGCCTGCCACTGGTTGGCGTGAACCACCTGGAAGGGCACATATTCGCTGCGTGGGGCGTGTCTGGCGACTCGCGGGAAGATCGAGAGCTGCTGGACGGCGCGCTGGCCGAGGGCCGCTCAGTGATGTGCCTGCTGGTATCGGGTGGTCACACCGAATTGGTGCTGATGCATCCAGATAGACGCTTCGAGCTGGTCGGCCAGACACGAGACGACGCTGCGGGCGAGGCGTTTGATAAGGCGGCCAGGGTGCTCGGCCTGCGCTATCCGGGAGGCCCGGAGATTCAGCGAGTGGCGGAGACGGCGACGAAAGAGCCTGAGCCGCTATCCCGCGCCTGGATGAGGGGCACTAACGACTTCAGCTTCAGCGGCATCAAGACGGCGGTGCTGAACAGGGCGAGGAAAGAGGGGCTGTACCCCGCGCCATCGACGCCAGAGAACGGGGCAGATGGCGAAAACGGCGCTCACACCGAGGCGGTCGCATCGCTTGCAAAGGCGTTCCAGGACTCGGTTGTCGACGTGCTGGTTACTAAGACCCTTAACGCCGCCACCGAGTTCGACTGCGGGGCGGTTGTTGTCGCCGGCGGCGTCGCGGCCAACGGTCCGTTGCGGACCGCTTTTCGGCAGAAGTCGCCTGTGCCTGTCGTGATCCCGCCGATATCTCTCTGCACTGACAACGGGGCGATGATCGCACTCGCAGGGATAGAGCGTTTTTCGAATGGCGAGCGAGACGGCTGGTCACTTGACGTCGAGCCGGGCCTGCGCATCGGCCGCAGCTAAAAGAGCGACGCAGGCGAACCGCTTAGTCGATCCCCGGACTACCGCCGGGTGGCCTGCCCGGAGAGTTTTGCCCGCCAGCGTTGGATGCCTGCTTCATCTGCTGGACCCTGGCAGCCAGCTCTTCAGCGTCTCGAATCCGCTTGCTCGAGACGGGACCCTCGACCGTGCCGCCGGGTGTGCCAAATTTGAGCACGAGGCCTGCCGGTCGGAACCAGTAGTCAGCCAGCAGTAGCAGTGAGATACCGGCCACTATCGCTCCGCTGACTGCGCCGACCGTCTCGTTGGTCGTGACCTGCCACACAGCTATGGAAGCGAGCAGGCCGACAACTCCCCACCAGGCGCTGCGCGAGTCTCGCGGCCTTCTGCCGAACTCGATTGCCGTCACATCTTCGACTGTGGCGGCTGAGAAGAGCGCTCCTTCCGCTGACCGTCCCTGGTAGATGAGCCGACGAGTTGTCAGCACGAACCTGCCGTCGTCACCTGAGTCGACGTCGGAGACGATCTCCTCCGAGTCGTAGAGATCAAGCAGTCCCTTCTTCGGCGCATCTGATTGGGACGGTTCAGGCTCTTTCGCCTGTGCCGGATTCGCCTGGGAAGGCGCGGCGGTTGCCGGTTGTGGCGGACGGCTTACGGGTGATGGCGGAGCCGAGGCCGGTTGCGTTGGCCGACTGGTAGATGTGGCGCTCCACGGGATACCGGGCTCCGTGGCAGTTGGCGATGAAGCCGGTGGGGCGCCGGAGTTGGATGCATCGAGTACTGATGGCTTCGGCGTGCTGGCCCCGTCGGAGTTATGACCCGTAACTGAGTTTGCAGGGCGCATGAACGGGCTCTGAGCGGCAGAACCGGCGGATGGCGTTTCGACATGGTCTGGATCGGCTGCTGCTGTCGTGTTTCTTTCGACAGCGCTCGCCGGTTCGCCTAATGGTTTGCTGCCTGGCCGAGGCTCTGTGTCGTCCGACTCTGGCGCAGCCCCTGATGCCGCTGGCTCAACGGCTGGTTTAGCCGGGCTATCGACGTCTGACGCAGCCGCTAGTCTATCCGGCGCGGGTGACGCTGGACCAGCTGCCGACTCTTCAGGCAGTTCGGGGTTCTTGCTCTGCATCGGAACATGCTAACCCTTTTCTTCTAAGCGGAAGTGCGAGATTTCACCACAAAGTGGCTCAGAGCAGCGGCAACTGGCTATCCGAACGCTGTGCGGCGACCGTCATTCGGTAGATGTGTAGCAACCCCTGTTGTTCGCAGGCGGTCCGTGGCTTGCCGTTTACACCTCGTGCCTGTAGTAGCCGTGACGCCTCGCGAGTGATGCCGTTCGTCGAGAGCAGCGGGTGCTTACGGAACATCTCTCTCGCCTGTCCGGCAAGCCGAGTGTTCCCATTCCTCGTGGCGAAGGCGTACACGGCCGGGAGCATGTGGTTGACCACGATCTCCCTCGCCCTGGAAAGCCCTAGGGGCGAAGTCCGGCCTGTTGACGCCGTCACAATAAATGGCTCTGCCAGCTCTCCGGGCTTCTCGGCAAGTCTTACGGTCTCGGCGAACATCTCGACCAGGCTGCCGAATCTGACCCAGCGTCCCGCCCAGGCTGCGGCCGCTCGGATCCTCACGCGGGGATGGTTAGCCGGACGTCCGGCTCTTGCTCGCCATTCTGGAGGTTTGCCCTGAAGAATCAGTGCCGGGTGGACTGATGATGGCTTCGGCCTGAAACCTGCCGCCCAGGCCAGTAGATCTTCCAAATTCGTCCGGTTGCAGCTGCCTGCGTATTCGTAGACCGTCCGCCATGGCAGACGCGCCGCCAGTTGCCTGAACCCCTTCTTGTTCGCGGGATATCCAAGGCACTCCAGCGCGCCCTCCCACATCGCCTGCTCAGGATCGTCCTCCAGCTGCAACGAGTAGCCGTGCGCCCGGTTCATGAACCACTCGTCCCCGGCCGCAGCCATATCGAGTGTGGGGAGCGGAGCCGCTCTTGACGCCGCGCCTGTCCACCCATCTGTTGAAACCAACTTCCGGATGGACCGCCGGTCCAGGACCAGGAGCGGGATGCGCATGCCGGACGGGGTAGCGATCGGCGCCCCTGCATCCTCGGCGACCACGTGCAGCACGACGCCGTTGTAGGCCGGGTCATCGGTGTGACCGTGTCCGTGCCAGTCGCTCGACCGTACATGCACCTCGACATGGCCGTGGACCCTGCGGCCATCATCACGCAGCAACACCGCGTCCCTGAAGTCAGGCCCGGCCCCGTCAGCCGGACGGCCCGGATAGATCACGCTGTAGCTGTGACCGTCACGGCCTTTTATAGCGGCCGCCGACCCTCCGGCAGCCCGCCATGCAGAGTGAAGCAACGCCTCTGGCAAATTGCGCGCATGCCGCGGTCGTTGCTCGCTGACCGACAGACGTAGCCTGGCGCAGGTCCATGCGCCGTCAGTGGCTGAAGCCGTTAAGTACGCGGCGCTCTGCTCTGCCACCTGCCACTTTCCGAAGATCATCAGACCAGCGTCTGGCACGGCGCTACGACTACGAACCCACCTTGTCGTTGCGGTGCTGGTCGACGAACTCCCTCGCCACGCTCATCATCAGCTCAGCTGCACCGGTGCCGGTCGACATATCGCCGCCCGCCGTCTTGCCTGCAGCCCTCGCCCGCTTCTCCACATCAAGCGTCGCCGCTACACGGTCAGGGTGGTCCGGCTGTCCTGGCAGTCCGAGTGAAGCCGAGAAGTCATGCGGCCCGCCGGTCACACCGGTCAGCCCCTCGACCGCGAGAATGTCGTCCAGGTTGTCCCACGCCTGCTTAGACTCGATCTGCGCGACCACGATCATGTTGGCGTTCGACCACTCGGCGAACCCCAGCTTCCCGCCATACACCTTGTCCAGCTTCCGCTGGTCGTTGAACTCGGTGCCGCGTCCTCCGCCCCACGACCGCTTTCCGGCCGGTGGGAAGAGACACGCATCTGCAAACGCCTGCGCCTCGGCCCCTGTGTTGATGTGAGGCCCCGTGATCCCCTGCACGCCGCGGTCCAGGTACAGGTTGATCTGGTACGCGGCGCTGTCCGGCACCCGGGCAGTCACCGACATCCCGTAACCATTTGCCACGCGGCAGATGTCATCGATCGCCTGCTCATGAAAATATCCGTGCTCGCCGTCGATGTTGACCGCTTCAAAACCGACGTGCGCCGCCATCTCGACAAGGTGCAGCGACGGAAAGGTGAGCGCGAAGACCAGCCCCTTCCGGCCCTCTCTGTTCGCCTTAAGAATAGTGTTCTCAATCATCTCTTTTTCTCCTTGGTCCTGCTTGTTGGGTTTGGTGAGCTTGTCAATGTACGCAGTTGCTTTTCGAGTTTGGAAGAGCGATATCGCCGGCGCGCTATAGCCGTCAATTCGGGGCGTCAGTCACTCCGCTCCAGGATCACCACCGGGATGTCACGGTCCGTCTTCTCCTGGTACTCGTCGTAAGGCGGCCACACCGCAGTCATGGTTGGCCAGAGCCTCGCCTTCTCCTCCGGTGACGCCGTACTGGCGGTTGCCCGGAACCGCTCGTCGAACACCTGCAGCTCGACACCCGGGTCGTCGTGCAGGTTCAGGTACCAGGACGGGTGCTTCGGGTCGCCTCCCCTGGAAGCCACGATGATGTAGCGATCGCCATCACGGCCATAGATGAGCGCCGTGCGCCGCAACTTGCCAGACTTCCTGCCACGAGTGGTTATGAGCAGAGTCGGCGCACCCTTCCACTTGTGACCCTCGTCGCCGTCAGATGCGACGTACTTCTTGATGTGCCTCGAAACCCACCTCGTCGGATTGTCGTGCACCGTCTCTGATTCGCTCATGACCGAATGGCTCCTGAACCCTGCCCAGAACGCGAATGCCTTGGCCGAAAAAGCAGCTCCGCTGCCTAGATCCCCTTAACGCTCCCGCCCCTGGCGTGAACCTTCTCGAGCGGCGGGTGCGCAGCTATCTCGTCCTCGTTCAGTTCAAGCCCCAGCCCTGGCTCATCGCCCAGCGTCACGTAGCCGTCCTGCTGCCTCACGAATCCGTCCAAGACGGAAAAATAGTGTTCCGTGTAGAACTCGGCGTGGTACTCCTGGATCTCGAAATTAACGAGAGATGCGTCCAGGTGCATCTCCGCCATCGCGCCGACCGGCGAGCAGACGTTGTGCGGCGCCATTGTGATGTGTTTCGACTCGGCGATGATGGCGATCTTCTTCAGCTCCGTGATCCCGCCGGCGTTGGCGATATCCGGCTGCAACACGTCCGCTGCGTGACGCTCGATGATCTCCGCGAAAGGGAATTTCGTGTAGAGGCGCTCACCCGTGGCGATCGGGATGTTCACCTTCCGCCGCACTTCGAGCAGCTCCGAGACGCGCTCCTCCGAAACCGGCTCCTCATAGAACAGCGGCCTGTACTCCTCAAGCCGCTTGCCAAGCTGGATTGCATTCATCACATCGAACTTGGCGTGGGCCTCGACAAGGATGTCGACATTCGGCCCGACAGCGCGTCGCACCGCAGCCACCCTGTCCTCTGCGAGCTGAGCCTCTTCAAGCGAGATCTTGTAGTAGTTGTGCTGCCCGAAGGGGTCGAACTTCATGGCGGTGTAGCCCATGTCCACCACCTTTTTCGCCTCGTCTGCGTTCTGGTCAGGCGTGCCGGGGTTTGTGTACCAGCCGTTCGCGTAAACGCGGATCTTTTTGCGGTGCGCGCCGCCCAGTAGCTGGTACACCGGCTTGCCGAGGATCCTGCCTTTGAGGTCCCACAGCGCGATGTCGATCCCCGATAGCGCTGTCGTCGCAAGCCTGCCGCCCCTTGCGTGCGGGTCGTGGTAGAGCGTCGTCCAGAGCACCTCGGAGTCGAGCGGGTCCTTGCCTTTCAGGTACTTCTCGGTCCATGCCGCGATCAGCCCCTTTACCTGCTCCTCGTCCTCCATCGGGCTGGCATCGCCGATGCCGTACACGGCAGGGTCATCGGTGTTGATCTTCACCAGGAGCCAGTTCCGCTGTGCGTTGTGGTGCCGTGCTGAGAACTGCCTGAACTCGACGTCTGTGATGGCTGGCATTCGTGCTCCTGGTCCGGCAGATTGCCGGTCTGCAGATCGGTGTATTCTGGGCCCGTTCGGGCGGCAGTATACGCCGCAGTCTGGAAGCCCGAGCAACCCTCGCGAGGGGTAATTCCAGTGACACCTGACGCCATGCAAGACTCGAAAGGTGACGACCACTTTGCCCGCGGAACCCCAGGCAGGACCTGCTGATAAAGACGATCGACTGCTACGGCTATGGGCGATCTCGGATGCTCATGTAGGAACCGACATCCGCTTTGGCCGCAGGTCACTCGCCGAGGCCATTGAACAATCAGAAACGGGGCCACGGCCCTTTGAGTGGGACCTTGCCGTCAACCTTGGCGACTTCTCGGGCAACCAGACGCCGCCTGATGACGAAGAGGGCGAACTGGTCGTCGAGCAGTACGCGGCGGCGAAGAAGCACCGACGTGAGCAGTTCTATGACGTGATCGGGAATCACGACTCATCTCGAAGCGGAGAGCCTCTGCAGTGGTGGTTCAGGAAGTGGGTAGACCCGACAGGCGAGAGCACCGAATACTCCCGTGTTGACAACTCTCGCAGGCCGTACCCCGTCACAGGCACATGGGAGCGATACTCCTTCGAGGTGGGCAACATCCTTTTCCTGATGATGGCCGACCGCAACGACTTCCCGCCTCCTGTCGGCAGGGGAGAGCATGGCGGCTATCCTGCGGGAGCGATCACCGGCGAGACATTCGAATGGTGGCGAGACCAGGTCGAATCGAACCGAGACCGGATCGTCATCTCGGCCCATCACCACATGATCAAGGGAACGACCGTAGCGTCAGGCTTGAACGAAGGCTGCGACCAGGGCTACCACGGCCGCATGCCGGACGGTGGCGCGCCCGGCGCTTCATTCATCTACTTCATCGACAGTGAGCCTGACTCCGAGCGCTTCGAGAAACTCTTCAAAGAGAACGAAAAAGAGGCTGGCCTCATAGACCTGTGGCTCGGCGCACACACTCACACGCACCCGGACGACCGTACCGGTGGCCGATCACACGTCGAGACGAAGTGGGGCGTCAACTTTGTGAACGTCTCTGCCCTGACCCGCTACCACGGCGTGCGTAACTCCATCCCGATGAGCCGCCTGTTCACATTCACCGAGGGCTCGGATGCGCTGCGTGTCCAGTGCTACTTGCACACCTCCCAGTACGCACCGCAGGGTTTCTACGCTCCGTCTGAACGCGTGCTGAAGCTGCGGCATCCGTTCGAAGGCGCATCGACGTGACTGGTCAACTGCAAACCCGGCCTCGCCTGGTCTTCTTTTTCGGACCTGCGGGGGCTGGCAAAAGTACCCTGGCGCGTGAATGGTGCATGCAGCGTGACCGCGCTGTGCAGATCGAACTTGATGAGGTGCGCAGCATGATCGTTTCAGGCCTTGCCGATCCGCAATCGGACTCACCGTTGGTCGGCGAGCAGTACCGGCTTGCCGCCCGAGCCTGTTGCTCGTTGGCTCGCACATTTTTGTCAGACGGATACGACGTCACAGTAGACGATTTCGAAACCCCTTCGGGCTTCGCGGCCAATTGGGAACCGTACCTGTCTGACCTGGATTGGTCGGTGCTCGTGATTCGCCCGAGTCTCGATGTGACGCTCAATCGCAACAACCTCCGGGAAAAGAGTGTGAAGAAAGAGATTATCGAGGAGCAGCATAGCGAAACCGGTCGATGGCCTTACACGGTCCAGATCGACACCACCGGGATGACTATCGAGGAGAGCGTGCGCAAGGTCTCCGAAGTGCTGGACTCGAAGAATTGACGGCCGTGCAACGTGACATCAAAGACCTCTTCGACATGACCGGCCGCACCGCCATCATCACCGGCGGCGGAACACATCTCGGCACCGCTATGGCTCGCGCGCTAGGGCAGTTAGGTGCGTCGGTCTACATCGCCTCTCGACGGCAGGAACTTTGCGAATCGGTTGCGACTGATCTTCGGAGTGAAGGCATCGATGCCACTGGCCTGGGCTGCGATGCAACCGACGAACAACAGGTGGATTCGCTGGTCCAGCGCGTCATGGACGAGCACGGCCGGCTTGACGCCTTCATCTGCAACGCGGGCGGGTCCTTCACCACGTCCTATCCGCCGGACGGCGACCTGCAGGAGTTTCGAGACACGCTTGAGATCAACCTGACCAATACATACATATGTGCTCAGGCCGCTGGCAGGGTGATGATCCCGGCCAAACGCGGCTCTATCGTCACGCTTGGTTCGATTGGCGCCACGCTCGCCATGGACACTCGAATATACAACGAGCGCTTCAAGCGCTCCGGCCCGCCTTACCTGGCCGCAAAGGGCGGGATCCTCAACCTCACTCGAGCCCTCGCCGCCGAGTACGGAGATCATGGCATTACGGTCAATTGCATAAGCCCCGGGCAGATTCCGAGGGAGACGACCGACCCTGAGCAGGTGGAGACATTTCGCCAGATGAACGCCCTGCAGCGCACCGGCGTGCCCACCGATATTGTCGGAGCCGCTGTGCTGCTTGCCTCAGACGCCGGTAACTGGATCACCGGCCAGGAGATCGTCGTAGACGGCGGCTGGTCTATCTGGTGAGGCCCGCCCGCTGTTGCCTCAATCCTTGAACGTTTTGTTGTAGAGGTCCATCGCAGCCTGCACCGTTTTTCTCGCGTCCTCAGGCCCGAAGAAGTCCTGGACCAGCACCTCTTTGCTTTCGAGCGCGGTGTAGTCCTGGAAGAAGCGTCGTAGCTCGGCCAACCGGTGCGGCTGGATCTGGTCGATATCCGTGTAGCCCGAGTATTCAGGGTCGTCGAGGTGCACGCAGATGATCTTCTCATCACGCTGGCCGCCGTCGATCATCGTCATCATGCCTATCGGACGCAGCCGCAGCGCTGCCAGTGGCATCACTGGCTCCTGCATGAGAGCAAGGATGTCCAGAGGATCGTCGTCATCGCCAAGCGTCTGCGGTATGAACCCGTAGTTGGCCGGATAGACGACCGACGAATGAAGGACGCGGTCCACCTTCAAGAGGCCGGTCTCCTTGTCCAACTCGTACTTGACCTTGCCTCCCTTCGGAATCTCGACCACGCCAGTGAACTCTTCGGGAGCGAGCTTGCCGATTGGCAGGTCGTGCCAGGCATGTGTCATTTAGCTGTTAGAACCTTCCTTTGTCGCCGCTGAGCATCATGCCCGGTCCGGCCTTAACTACTGGTCGATCACGCTGCCGTCGGCGTGCAGCCGCGTTACGACCTCGCGTGGAGTCTCGGGACAATTCTCAACCGCATCATCCTTAAGCTCAAGGCCAATTCCGGGCGCGTCCGAGATCACCAGGTAGCCGTTGCCGTCGTGCTGCGCGATGCCACTGACCATGTTCGACTTGGGTGGCACGTCCTCACCGATCGGGTACTCCTGTAGTGCGAAGTTCGGTGCGGTCGCAGCTATCTGTAGGCAGGCTGCGGTGCTGACCGGTGACAGTGGATTATGCGGGACAACGCCAACATGCCGAGCCTCTGCAAGCGCCGCGATCTTGCGCGCTCCCGTAATCCCGCCCACAAGGCACACATCCGGCCGCACGTACTGCACCGAGTTGCGCGACAGCGCCATCTCGAACTCCCACGGGCTGCTGAAGCGCTCGCCCGTGGCGATCGGGATGTTGATCTTGTCGGCCACGTAAGCCATCTCGTCGAAGTTGTCGGGCGTCACCGGGTCTTCGTAGAAGAACGGGTGGTACTGCTCGATGCCGTTGCCCAGCTGCACAGCCTCGGTCGGTGTTAGTCGCCGGTGAATCTCTATGCAGAGATCGACCTCATTGCCGACCGCCTCGCGATATCGCCGCACGGTGTCTATGGCATCGGTGATCTTGTCTGCATGCGTCTTGAAGTACGGGACAGAGCGGTCCTCGTCGAGAAACGGGGTCAGGTGACCGACCGCGGTGAAGCCCTGCTTCTTCGCGTCAACGATACCGTCGAGAAGCTCTTCCTTTGTCTCGCCAAAGACGTGGTAGTAGACGCGCGCTCGGTCCCGGACCTTTCCCCCGAGCAGCTGGTGCACGGGAGCATCGAAGTGCTTGCCCATGATGTCCCAGAGTGCGATGTCGATAGCGGACAGCGCGCCCATGATCGCCGCGCCACGAAAGTGCGAGAAGCGGTACATGTACTGCCAGTGGTGCTCGATTCGCAGCGGGTCCTGTCCCACCAGGTAACGTCCGTACTTCTCTATCGCCGCGCCCGATGCTTCGAGGTAACCCCACGCGCCTGACTCACCAAGACCGTAGATTCCAGCGTCTGTCTCCACCTTTACAAGCAGGTAGCGGTCGAGAAATAGCGGCGTGACGCTGGTGATTTTCATCGGTTTTCCTGTGGATGTTTGGCGTTCTAGAGTCCAGCCTGGATTGGCCGGCCGATCTTAACCCAGTAAGGTGTCGGGCGGCCGTTTGTTTTGCACACTCCTGAGAACTCTCATGACACAGAAGACACTCCTCTGCGTAGTCGCACACCCCGATGACGAAACTTTCGGCGCTGGTGGCACGCTGATCCATGCGGCCGCCCAGGGTGTGAAGGTCGTGACCGCGTGCGCAACTCGCGGCGAGGCCGGCGAGATCATGGAAAGGTCGGACGCGACTCCTGAGACTCTTGCTGCCGTCCGAGAGGGTGAATACAGGAAGGCAGGCCAGATCATGGGTGTGAGCGAATCACTCCTGCTCGGCTACCGCGACTCGGGAATGGCCGGGACGCCTGACAACGACGACCCGAACGCGTTCATCCAGCAGCCAGAAGAACGCGTCGTGCAGGACATAGTCGACGTGATGGAGCGGCACCGTCCCGATGTCGTGCTAACGATGGACGAAGGCGGCGGCTACGGGCATCCTGACCACATCTTCGCTTCGAAGTGCGCGCTCGCGGCCTTCGAAAAGCTGCAGGCCGGTGGAGGCTGGGCACCGAAAAAGTTCTACTACTTTGCGTTTCCTCGCAGCCGGATGAGGGATCTCTGGGAGCGGTTACAAGCAGAAGACCCTGATAGCGAGATGGCACAGATCGACGTGGAGGCGATAGGCGTGCCAGACGAACAGATCACGCTCTCAGTCGAGATTCCGCAACATGAAGAGCAGCTCCGCAAGGCATTCGCCGCACATGTTTCGCAACAGTCGCCATTAGATCGCATGCCAGACGACATCGCCGCAGTCTTTCTGCGTGAGGAGTTTTACATCCGCGTGCATCCACAGCCTGCCGTGCTCGGTGACGAGGCCAGCCTTTTCGACGGGATTTAGCCAGCCCTAAGCTCGCCTCAACGCAGGCGACAACAGCAGTCCCAGCAGCATGATTGGCGTGCCGCCCAGCGCGCTTATGATCAGCGCCTGCTCGTTACCGAGCCAGGCTGCAAGCGTTCCGCCGATCAGCCAGCCCATCGGGAACATGTCCATCGAGAGGACGTAGAGCGACATCACGCGCCCGCGCATCTCCTCTGTAGCCGATGTCTGGAACATGGTCAGCGCGGCGTTCACCCAGATAACGCCACTCAGCCCCATGAAGAACAGCAGCGTCAGCGAGAGTGGGAAGCTGCGAGAGAAGCCGAAACCGACCATGCAGGTGTCCCAGACGATTCCAGTGGCCAGCATCACCATTGAGCCCCGGTGGTATGTGCCGAAAACAGCCACTATCACTGCCGAGACAAGCAGGCCTGCTCCCAGCGCTCCGTTCATAAGTCCAAAGCCTGTGGCGCCGACGTCCAGTACATCCTCCGCGTACACCGGCATCAGTGGGAAGATGGCGACGGCGAAGAGGTTCTGCAGCATCACCAGCAGGATCAGCCATGGCAGCGGTTGCGTCCTTCGAGCGAATCCGAGTCCTTCCTTTATCTCAGTCAGTGGCGCCCGGCCGGTCGAGCGCGCCCTCGCAGGTTCCTTGATCCTGAGCATCAGCGCCGCTCCGCCAAGGTAGCCAGCGCTGACAATGAAGAAGACGACACCGGCGCTGGAGCCAGCAATGATCAGTCCAGCAATGAGACCACCGAACATTTCGCCGCTGGTTGCGACGAATGCCACAAGACCGTTGGCTCTAGAAAGCTGCTGGCGCGGCACGAGCGTCGCAACGAGAGCGAAGAAAGATGTGCCGTATAGCGTGGCGCCGAACCCGATTCCGAAAGCGATCGCCAGGTAGTGCCAGGGCTGAGCGACATCGGTCACGGTAATGACAGCGGTGATGGCGACCAATGCGGCCATCCACATCCCGCTCATCACTAGCAGACGCCTTCGCGGCAACCTGTCTGCCAGCACTCCGGCGAATATGGCGAATAGCAACACTGGCGCGGCCCGCACCCCGGCAGCTGCGCCGACCCAGAGCTGCGAGCTCGTCAGCTCGAAGACGACCCATGACTGCGCGGCCAGACGCATGCTGATGCCGATGTCGAACAGTCCCTGCCCAATCAGCAGGGAGCGGAACGGCGCGTTGGACCGGAGTGGCGTGGCGCGGCTGGTCACAGGCGATCTAGTGGAGTTGACGACACCGGACTGGTCGCTAGTCATCACCGAATGTCTCGACCTGGCGCTCCCGTTCACCGATGCCTCGCCAGAGCACCGGCCACACAACGATTGCTACGGCTGTCAGTGCAAGTCCCAGCAGGCCGTGGACCGTGATCATGGTCTGCACATTGAACCGCTCAGCGAGCCATCCCCCAAGCAGCAGCCCTAGCGGCAGGCCGTAAATGGCCAGTCCTCGCAGCCCCATGACACGACCCCGCAGCGTCACATGCGTCATCTGAAGCAGTCCGACCATCAGCGCAACGAATGATGCCCCGGCGAAGATGCCCCACAGGAAAAGCAGCGGCAGCACAAGACCGAACGACATGTCGAGCGCCAGAGGAAGAGTCAGCAGGTGCCAGACGATGACCGTGATGAGCAGGAGCCGCGATGGGTTCCTTATTCCGGGGTATGCGCCGGTCACGAGCGCCCCAAGCAGTGCACCGCCTGAGCCGACTGCACGCATGACGCCGACACCGGTCTCATCTGTGCCGAACAGCTCCTCGCCCATCACCGCCATGAGCTCGTTGATAAGAGGGAACGTTGTGAATTCGATAAGGAACGCGAAGAACAAGAGGCCCGCGAGGATGCTGTGCTCCCGGACGTACGCGACACCGTCAGCGATCTCTCGGAAGTAGCCAGAGCCGCTGTCGTCCCGGTCGATGTCGTCTACACGTGCTGGCCGCTTCGAAATCAGTGCCGCGGCCGCTGTCGCAAACACATAGAGGATGACCACTCCTATATACGCGGGTCCCAGGCCGAGCGCCGACATGAGCCCTCCGCCGAGCAGCGAGCCGGTGACACGCGCCAGGTCGATCGTCGCCCTGTTGAGCCCCATAGCATTGTTGAGCTCGCCGGGCTCCACCGTGTCGGCGGACAGCGCCTGGTTGGCGAGAATCCCCAGCATCTGCACGAGGCTCGAAAGGCCAACGATCACGAAGGCATGCCACGCAACGAACACGTCGGTCAGGACCAGGACCATGAGCGTCGTTGCCAGGGCGGTGCTCATGCTCCTCGAGAAGATCTGGACCTTTCTTCGGTCGAAGCGATCAACGATGGCTCCATATAAAGGAGCGAGAAGTGTGCCGGCGAACCTTGTGGCCCCGATCAGGCCGACCTGCAGCGGCGATTCTGTCTCACTGAAGATGAACCAGGCAAGCACGAGGATCTCCATCTCGTGCGCCCACAGGTGCAGCATCTCGGACGACCACACAAACCGGAAATCGCGCTGTCGGAGCGCGACGAACGGATTCAGACTCCTGCGCACCGCAGGGGCCTGACTGCTGCTCAACGTGCTCCGGTCTTCAGGACGCACTCAAGTCAACCTCCGCAAGTCCCGAGACGACAGGAACGCTATCGCAACGATGGCCATTGAACCTCCGGCCGCAACAAGCGTGGTGTTGCGGGTGCCAATGGCGCCATCCAGCACTCCGCCCAGTATCCAGCCGAGCTGGAATATCAGGGCGATCATGAAGAAGATGCTCATCACGCGCCCGCGCATGCGTTCCTCTGTACGCGTCTGGATAAGCGTCGGAACCGTGATGAACCACACTCCAAATGCTGCTCCGATAAGGAAGAGCATTGCGAGCGATAGGGGATAGAACTCAGAGAAGGCGAAAACCGCCATCGCGCTGTTCATCAACACCATCGTGCCCAGCACCAGCGCCGTTTTGTTCTTCACTTCGCCGGTCAAGACCAGCACGAAGGAACCGGTGAGAGTGCCTAGGCCCTGCACAGTGACCATCGTGCCGTAGCCGACGCTGCCGACATCCAGGATGTTGCGGGCGTACAGCGGAGTTACTACCTGGAATATGCCTGTGAACAGTCCGCCCAGCGACATGAACAGAAGCCACTTGATGACCGGGTTACGCGCCGAATACCGGATACCGGCATTGATGTCCTGAATGACGCTCCGTCCTTCGACCTCCGAGAGCTTGCTGCGGGAGCGAATAGCGACTGTCGCCACGAATCCGGTCCCGTAGAGAACGCCCAGTAGGTAGAATGCCGAGTCCAGTCCGGTCGCCAACAGGTATCCGCCGAGCATCGGTCCAGCGACTGTCGCTGTCTGCGAGAGCGTCGTGTTCAGGGACACTGCGCTCATGAACCGCTCCCGGCCGACAATGTCCATGGCAAATGCCTGGCTTGCCGGGTTATGAAACGCGAACATCGTCCCTGTGATGAGGCCGATCGGTATTAGCTGCCACGCGGCGATTACGCCGGAAGTGACCAGGAACGCGGTTGTGAACGCCATCGACGCGATCACGAACTTGGTTATCACCTGGATCTTCCAGCGCTCCAGCCTGTCAGCAGCGGCGCCGCCGAGCAGCGATATCGCCATGATCGCTATACCCGGCATGGCGTTGACGATCCCGACCCAGAACGGTGAATCGGTCAGCTCGAGGACCAGCCACGCCTGTCCCATGTTCCGCACCTGGAATCCGGCGAACATCATTGCGTTGCCGATTAGCAGGAACTGAAAGTCTCGGATTCGGAGAACTTCACGCGCGGCGGCGAGTCCTGACTTGCGCGGTGTGGCAAGCGGTTTAGCGACTCGCGAACTGCCGTCTACGTTTTCTTCGGTCGCGGCCTGCTCTGCTTTAGTAGCCATCGGGTCCGACGGTCTTCAATTGCGGGAATCTCTTTGCGAAGGGGCTGGGGAGGACCTAACGCCTGACGATGAACGGCTCGATCTCCGCTTGATCGATGTCGGCGCCAAGTCCCGGTCGATCGGGCAGCTTGAACATGCCGCCATCGTATCTCCACGCGGTGTCTGCGGCATCACCAAGTTTGTCTGATAGACCGCCCTGGAATTCCTGCAAAAACTCAGGCGAAGAGACCGCTGCGCACTGGAGAGTCGCTGCCTGGAATACTGAGACTCCACTGCCCATGTGAGGCGTGGTGGGGATGCCTGCAGCCGAGGCCATGTCGCGCTGCTTGATGAAGTCGGATATGCCGGTCCTGCCTATGTCCGGCTGGTAAACATCCAGCGAGCGCGGTCCGGTGAGCCATGGCTCGACCTGGTAGCGGGTACGGAAGTGCTCTCCGAGCGCTATCGGCGCACCCGGTAGTTGTGCCAATCTCTGGTGTCCCGCCAGGTCCTCCGGCTGAAGCGGACACTCGAAGAAGCGGACATCGCGCGCACCGTACTCTTTCTTCGCTGTTGCGGCGTTCGACTCGTCGCACATCCAGAGCGTGTCCACCATCCACTGCTCAAGGCCTGGAGCACCCGCTTTCAGCCCATCGAGCTCTGCGGCTCCGGTCTTCCAGTCACCGGTAAGGAATATCTTGGCTCCCTTGAGTCCGCCGTCAATCCAGCGGTTGACGTGATCGATTCGTTCAGAGAGCGTATTGCGGCGAACGCCTGAGAGATACACAGGTATCTCATGCCGTGGCTTGTCAGCGATCATCGCCGCTACCGGCAGCCCTTCTCTTTTTCCAAGCGCGTCCCAGACGGCGATATCAAGCGCTGCCAGAGCGTCGAGCCAGTAACCGGACGAGTAGCCACGGCCTCTCTGGGAGTCGTACAGAAAGTCCCAGAGTGACATGGGATGACCGAACTCCTGGTTCAGGACCATCTGCTCGATCACGTTGTCTGCGAGAACACACATCGCCTCTGGGCCGATCGGGCAGTTCGCTTCTCCCCAGCCGACAGAGCCGTCTGCCAGCGTCACCTTTAGCAGTGGAGCCTCGACATAGCGGGAGTAGACCGTCTGCCAGCCTTGCTTGAACTCGAAGCGGTCCGTCAGCCGGTCACCTTCGTCGGCTCTGTAGCCTTCCCAGTAGGAGGAGCTGTCCTTGAATGCCAGGTGGAATGATTCGAGCCGGGTGATGGCGAAATCGGTCTTGTGTGGCATGCGTCCTCATTGTGCTCCGGATGTGCGTTTCAATTGCCGTGGAACAGGGTATCCCGCCTCGCGGGTTTAGAGACGGCGGGTTAAGCGTAAGTTCGCGAAGCGGTTGCTTTTGCAGAGATCGCAGCGAGTCGGAGTGCAGTCGCTCATTTTACTACGAAATACGGAGTGTCAAGCCGTAGTATATGCGTAAATCGTCGATTTTCGAGACGGCGGAGCAGAAACGAATCTGAGCGCTGTTCCGGGGCGTAAGGAGTAGATGCGAGGCGCACCTCTGTGCCGGCCGCGGTGATTGGGCATCCGCGACCGTAATCCCGAGGTCACGCGCCGCACTGTCAGGGCCTCATGAACAAGCTCTTAAAAGTTGGACTCGGGCCGCCCGATTTCACCTGTTGAGGGATGTTTGTGAGCGTTGACATGGTGTGGTTCGGGTGTTAGCGTCTCGCACCAATCTTGCCGGATTCTGTCTGGCATGGTGGCCGCGCTTCGACAAGGAATATGCATGGCGGTAACGATCAGACGGGCATGACGTTCCGTATTTCCGGGTCTTTCGGAGCGAGGGCATAAAGATAGGAGACGGCTTGGCCCCGGGTGCGGACCCGAGGCGGTTGGGGCCTCTAGGTTTGTATACCTGGTTTCTGGAGGGTTGTATGAATTTGATCTGGTTTAGGAACCGCTGGCGAACCTCGCTTCTTGCGTTGGGATCGCTGGTGGTAATCGCGGCAGTAGCCTGCGGAAGTGATGAGCCTGACGCCACGGCCACAACGGCCCCGTCTGCGCCCACCACTGTTCCAGCAACTGCGCAGCCGACGTCGACGCCAACAGCGCCTGACGCCCCGGATGCGCCGGCTACACCGACGTCAGCGCCTGTGCAGGCGACCGCCACAACGGCGCCCGTTGGGCCAGCAGATGGGCCTGACGGCTCGCTGGTTTACGGAATGCGCGTGGTTGAGGCTGTCTACGGCATTGGCTACGTCGGCCCGTACCGCACCAGCGCCACCAAGCAGATTGGTGGAGTGGAAGAGCACTTCTTCATCTTTGAGGATGGAAACGCTCTGACGCCTCAGCTGGTCGACACGTTCTCGATTGACCCCGCCGGCACGAAAGTGACGATGAAGCTCAAGGAAGGTATCCCCTTCAATGCGCCTCGCGGATTCGAGAACCGTGACTTTGGCATGTTCGACGCTGCAGAAGCTGTTGAGTGGTTCAACAGGTCCAACGCGACCACGAACCCTGACTCCACCTACGGAGACGCTGGTGACCTTGCCGGTATCTTCCTGGAGGCTTCGGTAGTTGACGAGTACACGCTGGAAGTTGGTCTGGTTTCCCCGATCTTCTTCTGCCTGCCGCTGTCACAGTTTGGTTGTCTATCGGCAGCCAGTGGCCCACACAAGGTGACCACGGCTGACGACTTCGGAATTGAGTGGGCTCGTGCCCACCACGTTGGCACCGGCCCGTTCGTCCAGGGTGCTTGCACACCTGGTGACCGCTGCACAGTCCACGCTCTGGACTCGCACTGGAGGCAGGTTGCTAACGTTGCTGAGATCACCTCACTGCAGATTCCTGAGGCGCAGACGCAGATTGCAATGCTGCGCAACGGTGCGATCGACATGGTGGTTCTCGACTACAAGCTTCTGCCTGACGTCGTCAGTGGATCGACGGAGTTCCGCTTCCTCGAGACGATGCCTGGTGGATTCGTTGGTCAGTCAATCCTGTTCTCCGGAAACCTCTGGGAAGAGTTCCACGCTCGCACGGGCGAGGCTCTGAACCCATGGGACTCCCCTGTCTACGACAAGGACTTCCCATGGCTCGGTGACCCCTGGCAGGAGACCCACGCCAGCAACGTCCGCTACACGGACACCGACAACCCTGCCGGTATGACCGACATGGAGCAGGCTCGCCTGGTTCGCCTGGCCCTCTCCGTTTCGATCGACCGCGGTGGTATCAATGAGGTTCTGCTGAACAGCATTGGCACCCCGATCTACTCCGAGTACATGGGTCCGGAGTACCCGGGTTGGGACCCGAACCGCCAGACCGGCGTTTGGGACGTTGACGGCAACAAGATCACTGCCACGGGCACACAGCAGTCTGTCCCGTGGGAGATTGCAGACGCAGACCTGGACGAGGCTGACAGGCTTCTGACGCTGGCTGGTTACCCAACCGACAGCAGCGGAGACCGCGTTGGCTTCGAGAAGCTCACGCTCCAGGCCTACGCCGCAGAAGCAGGACCTGTTGGTCTTGAGGTTGCGGACGCCATCATGTCTGACTGGGCCCGACTCGGTATCGAGATCGAGGGTCTGATCGAAGACTACGGTGGTGTTATCAGCCCCAGGATGCGCCAGCGTGTCCAGTTCCTGCCGGTGCTGAAGAACGGTGACGTTCACTCCAACGTATTCCCGCTGGACTGGCCGCTGCCGTTGGTTGACACCTCTTCCAGCCGACCTGGTTGGGGAGTTGGCTTCGAGTCTCCTGCTGGAGCTCGCTGGCTGTTCGAGATGTTCGCCGAACGCGACCCACAGGTCCGTGAGGCACGACACCTCGACTGGGTGGACTACAGCATGTACTGGGTCCAGTACGCCGGTGTGTTCCAGGTTCCCAAGGGAATCGTGGTCAACAGCCGGGTCAAGTCCTGGAACGGTAACCAGCAGCACTACTCGAACGTTTCAGGTAACCCTGAGTTCATTGAACTGAACTAAGTGTCGCCGGAACGGTCGACCAAGACCGTTGTTTGAAAGGGCGGGGTCCGGAAACGGACCCCGCCCTCAACTAAAGGCACTTTTGCCTTCAATCGATCGTCAGAAAGCTCGTCGGTAAAGCCACTCAGCGCACTGAACTAAGGGCAGCACTCATATATTTATGGAGCGCGCAATAGCACTCCAATTTGCAGTCAGTGCGCTAAAGCCAGGGGCAGTCAGGAAACAGGGCAGGAATGACAAAGTTTCTAGTAAGCCGGTTCCTCTCATCGCTTGTGTCGGTGTTCGGAGCCACGGTCGCGATCTTTGTTCTGGTCCAGTTCCACAATGACCCGAGAGAGCTATTCGTACCTGACTCGGGCTTTGGGATCACGCAGGAGCAGTGGGAGCGATTGGGCGAGAGGTTGGGCTTCAATGATCCCCTGCCAATTCAGTACCTGAAGTGGATTGGCAATACCTTGCGCGGTGACCTCGGAGTCTCTCTGGCACGAGACCGCGCCGTATCTGACCTGATCGGCGGAAAGATTGGCGCTACGGTTCAGCTGGCCGTTGGTGGGTGGATATTTGCCATCTTATTAGGCATACCAACGGGAGTTATCGCGGCCGTTAAACGAGGTTCAGCATGGGACTACGTTGCCCGTGGTGCGGCCATCGTCGGTCAGGGCGCTCCTCCATTTGTGACCGGTCTGGTCCTCATCTGGGTATTCTCCGTGTGGTTAGACGGCACCCCGCTTCAGCTGCCTTCAGGCGGCAGATCGCCAACATTCCAAATTGAAGAGTTCATCTTGCCGTGTGTTGCCCTCGGATGGGGAGCTGCGGCCGGACTGATGCGTCTTACGCGCTCTGCCATGTTGGAAGTGCTTGACTCTGAGTACGTTCGACTGGCCAGGGCAAAGGGTGTCGGTTGGAACCGTGTGATTTTCAAGCATGCGTTGCGGAATGCGCTTATCGCACCTGTTACGTCGGCTCTGTTGATCTTCGCGAACTGGCTGAATGGCGCCCTTGTGGTTGAGATCGTGTTCGCATGGCCTGGCATCGGCTTCGAGGCTCTGTTCCAGGCAGTGAACAACAACGATTTCCCGCTTCTACTGGGAACGGTGTTCATCTTCATCATCATCTTCCTGGTATTCGCGACATTGGCTGACGTTGCCTACACGATCATCGATCCGCGTGTGCGGTTGAGCTAAAGGAGAAATCTATTGGCAACCGCACAGGAAATCGAACAGGTTCAATCTGCAGTAAAGCCCATAAGTCGTCGCGGCTCGGGCATAGGCGGCTTTATCGGCTACCTCTGGTACCTGGTCCGAAGGTACCCGATACTGCCCGGATTCATCCTCTTCTGGCTGGTCATGGCCGCCATCGCAGGTCCATGGTTCTCGCCGTACGACAGAGACATCGGGATCATTCGCGACAGGCATCTGCCTGTGTTCACTACAGGCGCCAAAGATATCGACAGAGAGACCGGCGAAGAGGTAAGGCCGGATAACCAGAAGAACACCTTCCCACACTCGTTGTGGCCTGACGCGTTCCACCTGCTTGGTTCGGACCACATCGGGCGTGACATGTTCACGAGGCTCTTGCACGGCTCTCGAATATCGCTCCAGGTGGTGGCGATCTCGCTGCTGTCCGGAATGGTGATCGGAGTGACCTTAGGGCTGATCGCCGGCTATTACGGCGGAATACTTGACGAGATAGTGACGCGCTTTGTCGATATATGGAACGCCTTACCATTCTTAATGGTGGCGCTGGTTGTGACGCTGGTGTTCGGCAGAAGCTTAACGGTCTTATTCTTCGTCTTAGCGCTCATCGCCTGGGCCGGATTCGTACGTGTCATCAGATCGCAGGTATTAATACTGCGTGAGATGGACTACGTGGCGTCTGCCCGGATCAATGGAGCGAGCGATTTCAGGATTATGTTCAGGCACCTGCTACCAGGGGTCATGAACACGGCAATCGTGGTAGCGACGCTGAACACGAGTGGCCTGATACTTTCGGAATCGGTGCTTTCATTCGTGGGAGCCGGAATTCAGCCTCCAATTCCTGCATGGGGTGTTATGACCAACCAGGGACGTGACTACCTGTCGGTGGCGCCTCACGAGGTGTTGGTGCCCGGTGGTGCGATCTTCCTGACAGTTATCGCACTCAACTTCCTTGGGGACTGGCTGCGAGACCGGCTTGACCCGAGACTGAGGCAGGTGGACTAGCCTCAGGGACTAGACGGCTTTATCAAGACCGGCAGCAGGGGGTTTGCTGCCGGTCTTTCTTTTTGCCTGAATGTCCGAGCGAACGGTGCCGTGTCTTGAGCCAGAGAGCCGGCTGTATGACCTCTAGCCGATGAGACGTGCCTAAGGGCTCTCGCACAGCGCCATTCGGCACCTGATTCGCTCTGAGAGGGCAATGCTCGCAGTCGACGACTACCAGATTGGTTTGTATCGCCCGGCAAAGCTCGCAGCCTGCGGTGCGCAAGAGGAGCGAAATCCTGCTGGATGGTTGATGGCCGGGATCTGGCTCTGCATCCGGCAGAACCATATAAAGCTCCGCAGGTATTGGTGGGCCGCAATCGGTAGGTCTCAGATAGCAGTGATTCCGATCATCCCTGACTCGCAAGACGCGAAGTGGCCGAGCCATCGAACGGGCTCGGCCACTTCTTGTTTCAACCGGGTTCAGGCTTCCAGTTACAGGAACCGTCGCTCCGATCAGCGCCTACTCAACGCAAACTGCGCCTTCGCCGGAGTCTCCTGAGAAGAAAGAGGCGTACTTGTGGCAACCGGGGATCGTGAAGGTGTGCTCGAACGTGGCAGGTCCGGTGTCGAACGTTCCCTTACTCATCGAGCCAGAATCCCACTGCTCGGCCTCTCCTTCGAGCGCCTTGGTTGAGCTGGCCGACCGGCGTGGGTTCTCCCACCGCACGGTGGTGCCGGACGCAACCTTAATCACATCTGGTGTGAATGATCCCTGCGCTCCGATCTCGATCACTGGATCGTCGGCGTCTGTTAGAGCAGGGCCGTCGGGAATCTCTACCGCAGCGGGAGTCGGTGTTGGAGTGGGCGTTACTAGCGCCAGCGCCGTTGCCGTCTCTTTGGCCGCCTGCTGCCGCCTCGCCGCTTCACTGTTGTCCCCCACCTGTGGCCCCTGAGGGTTGTCAGGGTCTCCGCCGGCATCAATGATTGCCTGTCTCGTAGCTGCATCGTTGTCCGCTCTGTTCTGAGCAGCGTTCGTGGCGACAATGTCTTCCGTCGTCTCACCACAGGCAACGGCTATAAGCGCAATCGTCATAGCGATAGCGATTACGCTAAGAGTCTTCTTTTTAAGGGTCATAGAAATCCCTCTCCAGTAAGGGCTGTTCCCGAGGCCCCCGGTCTACGTAAAACGTTCCGAATCGAGATTGAGTTTTGTTTGAATTCGCTGCCAGTAGCGACTGCTGCGAGAGTCTAACATGCCGTTGCCCGTTGTCGAAGAGCGTAATCGTGAACGCTGCGTACCAACGTGCAGCGGGACACTCGCCCCGAAGTGACGATCAGATTGTCTCCTGGGTGCCACCTGGTCGTCTGAGTACTGCGACAAGCCCTCCAACCAGCGTGACGACTGCAGCTACTGGCACGACGACTCCGTAGGCATCGAGGAAGGCTCCTGATTCTGACGCGCTGTCGCTACGGCCTTGCTGCCAAGTTAGTAGCGAAGTCATCACGGCTATCGATGTGACGGTGCCGATCGTCTGAGCCACTGCGAGAGCAGATGATGCCGAACCGGAGTACACACTTGCCGTCCGGCGCATTGTCAGCGCATAGACGGCAGCCTGGTGCCCCCCGAACCCGAGGCCCATCACAGCAGCCCAGATGCCAACCAGTACGACGGCCGATTCGTCGGTCATCACTCCAACCATCCACAGGCCCGCTGCCGAAACGGCGGCCCCTCCGAAAGTAACCCTCCTGTCGCCAAGCCTGTCGGCGAGCCATCCTCCAATTCCGGACCCAACGAGCGTCGCAGCGGCCATCGTCGCCAGAAGCGCTCCCAGTACCAGCGTGCTGCGACCGAGCACGTCGGGCACAAAGAACGGGAATAGAAACCACATCACGAACGTGCCGGCAGTGACTACGAAGTTGGACAGCACACCCGCCCGGAACTCAGGGACTCGCAGCAACGCCGTCGGAAAGATGTGATGCGTCGAAGCACGATGAGTTCGATAGACGACGGCTCCGGCGATTACAGAGCCGATATAGAGCAGAACTGGCCGCAGCGCCAGCCATCCGTCGAGGCGGGCAAAGGAAAGCGCCAGCACGACTACGAACAGGAACGCAAACAGAGCGACTGCTGAGCTCCAATCGAATCCTTTGCGGTCCTCGCTGGATTGGCTGTCTCGTTGCTCCCGCACTCCGACAATCGCCAGTATCAGCGCTACTGCACCGATCGGGATCCGCGCCCAAAAGATCGCCTCCCAACCGACGTTAAGTGATAGCCAGCCACCGCCAAGCGTTCCTGCCATCTGACCTGCGCCTATAGCGGCGAGTGTGAAGCCGAGAGCCGTTCCGCGTCGCTCCGGGCCGAACGCTCTCGCCACGATGGCCGGGCCGACGGTGAAAAGTATCGCCACCCCGATGCCCTGTGGCACTCGCAGGCCGACGATCGGCGACAGTGAGCCCTGAAGCGAGATGATGGCGACGGAGGCGGTGTAGAGCAGGATGCCGACAACCAGTACTCGCCGAAGCCCTATTGTGTCTGCAAGGTGTCCGGCGATAAACCCGGTGCCGCTCCGGGCGGCGTGATAGATGATGATGATCCATTGGACGGTGATCAGAGTCTCGCCAAGCGACTCCCGGAACACGGGCAGCGAGACGTTGATCGAGAAGTCTAGCGCTGCGAGGAATAGGGCCATGCCGCCCGCAGCGGCCGCCAGCACCCTGTAGTTGAGGCCGAGGCCGGGTTCGGCAGCCACCTGCCGCGCCTGTTCAGGGGGCAGGATCTAGCCGCCCCCTACAGGACGGACGATCTCAACGGCGTCGCCGTCGGCAAGATAGGTGTCCGGAAACTCCTCGCGACGCAATACCGTGCCGTTCACAGCTACGGCGAGTGATCGGCCGGCAAGTCCCTTCGCCTCGAGGTACTGCTCGACCGTCTGGTCCGGCGCCAGCTCTGAGTCTTTGCCGTTTATTCGTACCGTGATCATGGTCAGTCTCTAAGCCCGATAACTTCTGCCAGCGTTCTTGCTGCCTCGAAGGGGTCATCTGCACTAATTATCGCGCCGATCACCGCAACTCCAGCCGCATCGGCCTCAATGACTTCTTTGGCATTCTCCGCAGTGATTCCGCCGATTCCGATGACAGGAACGCTCACTTCACTGGCGACAGATCGGACAAGCTCCGTCCCGCCCGTCGCTCCACCAGGATGCGACTGGGACGGGAATATCGTTCCGAGTACCAGATAATCGGCACCTGCGGCCTCTACGGTTTTTGCAGACTGCAATGAATGGACGGACTGGCCGGCCAACAGATTCGTCGGGAGTGCAGTGCGGTCCATCGCAGCACTCTCTCTGAAATGCACGCCCGCGGCTCCGGACTGTATGGCGATCTCGGGCGTAGAGTTCACGACCACCAGCGCCTCATCGCCGACTGCATCGACCACATCTTTCGCCAGCTCTAGCAGCGTATCCGGCGCCACCTGATGCGCTCGTACCTGCACCATGTTCACACCGCCCCGGACTGCGTCCTGCGCGATCCGCAACAACTGCTGCTGGCCTCCAGCGCGTTCGACATCAGTGACAAGGCAGAGGATCCGGCTGGGGAGCTTGGCGACCATCGGACAGGCTAGGTCGCGGGCATCGGAACGCCTTCGGTCGGGCTGCTCGGGATCGCAGCCTCACGTTCCGGTATGCGCCCTGCCAGGTAGGCCTTCCTGCCAGCCTCCACTCCAAGTTTGAAGGCCTCGCCCATCAGCGCCGGGTCCTCAGCCTGTGCAATTGCGGTGTTGACCAGCACGCAGTCTGCGCCAAGTTCCATCATGGCGGAAGCTTCAGATGGCACACCCAGCCCTGCATCCACGACCACCGGCACAGAAGACTGTTCGATGATGATCTGTATCTCTTCAGTGGTCAGCACGCCTCGTCCTGAGCCGATAGGCGAGCCGAGCGGCATGACGGTCGCACATCCCACCTCTTCGAGCCTTGTAGCGAGTACAGGGTCGGCGTGAATGTACGGGAGCACGGTGAAGCCGTCAGCGATGAGTGTCTTCGCCGCCTCGAACGTGCCTACGGGGTCAGGCAGCAGGTACTTCGGGTCCGGGATCACCTCCAGCTTGATCCAATCCGAGCCGGTCACTTCGCGGGCCAGTCGCGCTGTCCAGACAGCCTGTTCCGCCGTCTTGCTGCCAGCCGTGTTGGGCAAGACCTGATACTTGTCCCAGTCAATCTCGTCCAGCAGCGTCTTTTCGTTCGGATCGTCCAGGTTCAGGCGGCCGATGGCGACCGTGATTATCTCCGTGCCGGATGCCGCAATAGACGAAGCAAGGTCTTCACTTGACCTGTGCTTCCCCGTGCCCGTCAGCAGCCGTGAAGTGAATGACTTGCCTGCAATGACCAGCTCATCGCTCATGGTCTCGTTCCCTTTCCGGGCTGCTCTCGGAATCCCGCGAGGCCCGGATATCTCTGAACACTAAAATGCGCTGCCTGAGCGGTGCTGGCAGCGCATTCGGAAAGCGGTTTCACTCCCTACGCTGGCATTACCCAGATCAGGTTCCAGGGTCGGTGGCGGTGGCCACCCTCTCAGCCCGCTTACCAGGCTCCCCTGCGACAACTTTAGGCCGGTGTGTCTGGTTCGTCAATTCCGATACAAGCACAGCGTGTGAGGCAAGTACTCGAGTGCCGGAGTATATTGCGACAGCCGATTTCACCGTTGCGACAGGAGATAGAGATGGGACACCGCGTCATCTACTTTGGCGAGCCTTCAGGGGCCAGGACGAAGCGTGCAGTGGAGCTTGCTCCCGCGGATCTCGACGTTGGCTACGTCAACCCGGAGTCGCCCATTTCGCAACGGCAGGAAGAGTTGAAGGACGCGGAGGCGCTGATAACGAACGGTCTCCTGTGGACTGAGGACGACATATCGAAGATGCCGAACCTCAAGCTGCTACAGCTCATGAGCGCAGGCTTCAACACGCTAAATGTGCCGCGGATCCGAGAGATGGGCGTGGAGGTCTGCAACAACTCGCCAGCGATATCCAACTCGGTCGCCGAGCATGCCGTCTCACTGATGCTCCTGGTCTACAAGCGCCTTGAGCAGGGCATAAACGGTGTGAAGGACGGCCAATGGCAGGACCACGCGAAGGGCGGTGAGCACGGCCTGCTCTACGAACTCGCTGGGCGCACTGTTGGCATCGTGGGCCTCGGGAATATCGGCTCGAAGGTGGCGAAGCGGCTGACTGGATTCGAGACCACCACCCTCTATCACGACGTAAGGGAGTTTGACTCCGACTACGAAAAGTCGCTCTCAGTGCAGCGCACTTCGTTCGATGAGCTGCTTGAGCGCAGCGACATCATCACGGTGCACGTTCCGCTCAACTCGGCCACGACGAAGATGTTCTCGACCCGCGAGTTCGCGGCGATGAAGAAGAGCGCTGTGTTCGTGAACACCTGCCGCGGCCCAGTGCAGGACGAGGCGGCGCTGATCAAGGCTCTGCAGGATGGCGAGATTGCAGCTGCTGGACTCGATGTCTTCGAGCAGGAGCCGACGCCGCTCGACAACCCGTTGCTTCACATGGACAACGTCGTGGTGACACCGCACCTAGCGGGCTCAACGCAGGAGCGGGTCGACAGGGCACTGGTTTTCTCGTTCGAAAACGCCAGACGCGTGCTGAACGGCGAGAAGCCACTCAACGCTGTGGAGCTGCAGGACTGAGCACTCAACCTGAACGCCCCGCCGGGCTGCTCATAGACCTTGACGGCACTCTGCTGGACCACAACGACTGGATATCGGACCGTGACTTCCAGGCAGTGCAGGCCGCGGCGGAACGAATCCCCGTTGCTATCGCGTCCGGCCGCGTACAGCAGGACGTCGGGCACTTCGCCCGTCTGCTCGGTCTGCGCGGACCGCAGGTCAGTGACAACGGAGCGCGTCTGATGGACCCCGTTTCCGGCAAGACACTGTCAGTCCTGTCGATAGCCGAGAGCGACGCGCGTGGCATCGTCGATTGGCTCGAACGGGATTCCATCAGGTACTTTGCCGTCGATGCCGGCCGCATCGTTCGTTCGATTCAGGAGATCAACGATTGGCGAGTGACTATGATCACCTGTTTCGTGCCGGACAGGGAGAGTGTGGACAAGATGGTGGACGAGTACACCAACGACGAAGTGACGGCGATGGGCTCGAGAGGGTCACGCGGTGAGTGGTACGTCGACTTCACGCACGGTGCAGCAGACAAGGGCTATGGCGCTCGCCGATTCGCCGAGATCCACGGCATCGAGCCGTCACAGATCATGGCGATAGGCGATGGCCTGAATGATCGTGAGATGTTCGAGGCGGTTGGGCTGCCGGTGGCGATGGGACACACGCCAGATGACATAGCGCGGCTCACCAAGCATGTGACGGGATCGCTGGAGGACTCGGGCGTGGCCCAGGCGATAGGGCGGTTCGTGCTCTAGGCGCTACTCTTCGGCGCGCTCAGTCGAAACTTCCGACTCTTCGCCTATCGCTTCATCGGGTTCCGGCTCATCGCTCCCGCCACGCCTGCGCAGCACTCGAACCCCGGCTGTCATTGCAGCTCGCCACGAAGCCAGTTCGCCTCGCACTGCCTGCCTGATGCGGCTGCCGTACTCGCCGAAGTTCCTGAACTTCTTCTGCCTGCGCCGAACCAGCGTCCGGCGGTGCGTGTTGCGGATCTCGATCAACTCACGCATCAGACTGCGCTTGAGGAGTCTCGCCGCCTCGTCTGGTGAAGCGTGCGCACCTTCAGCCGGCTCGGGAATCACATCGTCGACAATTCCCATACGCAGACAGTCCGCAGACGTCAGCTTCAGTGCCTTGGCGATCTCGCCCGCCCGATCGCTGTCACGCAACTCGCTTCGGGCGCCCTGCTCGGGCGAGATGGGGGTGTAGATCGAGTTCTGGAGCATCAGCACGCGGTCGGCGACGCTGAACGCGAGCGCCGCTTCTGAGCCACCCTCGCCGATCAACACAGATATGGTCGGCACTTCGGCGGATGACATGGTGTCGATAGTGTTTGCCATCGAGACCGCGAGCCCGCGGTGCTCCTGCTCAAGACCGAGCCTCGGTCCTGCGGTGTCGACAATGGTGATGACCGGCAGTCTGAACCGTTCGGCGAATTTGAGTGCGCGCGTAGCCTGCCTGAAGCCCTCGGGCAGGATGTCGCCGCGAATCCCGCCGTGGTCGTTCTTGTTGACCTCGACTGACTTCTCCTGCCCGATCACCATCACAGACTCACCGGCGAGACGCGCCAGTCCAATGATTACGGACGGGTCCTGACCGGACACGCGGTCGCCGTGCAACTCAACGAAGTTTGTAAATATGTTCTCGATGTAGAAACGCGCCCGCGGCCTGTCTGGACGCCGCGCCAGTTGAACCATCTCCCACGGCTCGCGGGGCGTCGGCTCTGCACGTGGCGGCTTCGACCGGCGAGATGCAGCCAGCTTGAACTCCGGCGACAGCAGGTCAAGCACCGAAGCAAGCTCGTGCTTCAGAGACTCACGGTCGACCACTCGGTCAATCAATCCGGCGTGGAAATAGGTCTCAGACGAGTACTGATCGTTCTCGATCCGGCGTTGCTCGGCCTCCTGAATCTCTCTGAACGGAGCAAAGCCGATGTGCGCTCCAGGCTCAGCGAACATTACGTCAGCGAGTGAAGCGAAGCTGCCGAGCACCTGGCCTGTCGCCGGGTTACCGAGCACTGCTATGAGCGGCATGCCCTTCTTGTGCAGGGCATTGGCCGCAATGACCGTCTTGGCCATCTGCATCAGCGACAGCACGCCTTCCTGGATCCGGGCGCCACCGCTCGTCACGACCACCACGGCCGGAAGCTTCTTGCGGGCAGCCATCTCAAGGGCGAGCGCTACCTTCTCACCGACGACCAGCCCCATACTGCCGCCGAGAAAGCCGAAGTCCAGCACGACGATCACCGATTCGGTGCCGCCGATGCTGCACGTGCCTGTCACCGCTGCTTCGGTTAGCCCGGTGCGGGTCTGGTCCTGCAACAACCGCACGCGGTACGAAGCTCTTGGAGAGAACTCGAGCGGGTCAAGCGACTGAATCCACGTGCTCGACTCCTTGAACGTGCCCTCGTCCGCCAGCGCGGCGATCTGCCTGCGTGCAGATATCGAGTAGTGATAGCGGCAGCGAGGGCACACACGAAGGCGTCGATATACAGCAGAGGTCGTGAGATCAGCGCCGCAGACCACGCAATCGGAACGAAGACCTTCCAACTCAATCGGCGCCTGTTCGATTAGCTCGCCTGATGAGTGGTCAGACTCGTCCGGGAATATGGGAGTGACGTTGCTCATGGAGCTGTCTCAACTCGTGGCGGGCTCGCCGGAACCCTCAAATTCAACTTAGCGACCGGTGGTCTGCGGTCTGCGGGGAGGGAAGGTTGCCACCATTGTATGGCCGCCGTCAAAGACTGAACTGGATGTTGACACTAAGAGAGTGGCAATTATTGGCGGTCTGACGTTCGACGCCAACGGGAGACGGCTGACCTAAAGGACTACGAACCCAGGACCTGTCTCGGCTTGCCCGGTTCGCCGGGCCCTACGACGCCGAGGTCTTCGAGTTCATCCATGAGCCTTGCAGCTCTTGGGTAGCCGATACGCAGTCTGCGCTGCAAGAGCGAGGTGGAAAGCGTCTTCTGAGACCTCGCCAGATTGCGGGCTGAGTCGACGAGCGAATCGCCAGAGGTGTCGATCTCGCTGTCCACCAGCGCTTCGTCCTCCATCTCTACCTCGAGCTCGGGTAGCGATGGGCCTTTCACGGCCTTCCACATGCGCACAGTGGACTCGATCTCGGAGTCTGAGAGGAAGGCTCCCTGCACGCGCTCCGGCTTCGCCTTGTCTATTGGCAGGTACAGCATGTCGCCACGCCCGAGCAGCTTTTCACCGCCGGTACTGTCGAGCACGGTACGGGAGTCGATCTGCGACATCACGGCGAAGCTGATCCTGCTCGGGAAGTTCGCCTTGATCAGTCCGGTCACAACATCCACGGACGGGCGCTGCGTTGCCACAACGAGATGCACACCAGTCGCCCGGCCAAGTTGCGCAAGGCGCACGAGCAGCCGTTCGACCTCGTTTGCCGCCTGCAGCATGAGGTCGGCCAACTCGTCGACCAGGATCACGAGATACGGCATCTTCTCGCTAGACCGCTCGTTGAACGAGACGATGTTCTTGACGCCGGCCTTTTCGAGAACTCTGAACCGCCCCATCATCTCCGCGATCAAAGCCTTAAGCGTGGCCACTGCGCGGTCCGCCTCGACCACGACCGGTGTGTACAGGTGTGGGATGCCTGCGTAGGGCGTCAACTCAACACGCTTGGGGTCGATCATCACCATGCGCGCCTGTGCCGGTGAGCGGCTCATCAACAGGCCGGTGATGATGGCGTTCATGCAGACGCTCTTACCAGACCCTGTCGAGCCTGCGATCAGGGTGTGAGGCATGCGTGCAAGGTCTGCGAATACTGGCTGACCGCCGCTGCCGAGTCCGAGCGGCACCGGCAGATTTGCCTTCGACTCGAACCGTTTCCACTCGTCGGTCTCCATCACTGAGCGAAGAGTCACAGGAGTGGGGCGCGAGTTCGGAACTTCGATGCCGACGACAGATTCGCCCGGCACGACAGGTTCCAGACGGATGTTTGGAGAGGCGAGCGCCAGTGCGAGGTCTTTCTCGCGGTTGAGGATCATATCTACGCGGACACGCTTGCCGGCCGCAGGGTCAGCCTTGCCACCCTTCCAGCCGGGCCTGAGCCCGTACATCGTGACGGTTGGGCCGGTGAACACCTGGTCGACCGTGACATCGATGCCGTACTCGGCGAGGCTGTTCTCGATCAAAGAGCTTCGCTCATCGATCTCCGCTCGCGTCACGCCGCCTTGCGGCGCCTTCTTCAACTTGTCGAGCCGAGGAAGCGGCCAGTTGAACTGAGATGCGGCCTGGCTGAGCACGGCGGTTGAGATGATTTCCGGTAGCGGCTCGTCTGCAGCTGCTGACGCTGGGCCGGTCGGAAGATCACGAAGGACCAGCGATTGGTCCATGGGATTCGTTGCATCGTCTTCCGCTTCAATGGTCTCCCATGGTGGAGTTTCAGTGAAGGCGTCGGCCTCTTCGTCTGCAGCAATGCCGTGAATAGTGGGCGAGATCGGCGCGGCTGTCTCGTCTTCATCGCGCGCTTCGATCGCAGCCAGTTCGGCCTCCGCGACCGCCGCCGCGAGCTCGAACTCTTGCTGTGCCTCACGTTCCAGCCGCTCGGCCTTACGCCGTTCAGAGCGCTCGTGCCACTTTCGACGCCCCTCTGAGGCTTTGTGCGCCGTGGCGGTCGTGGCGTGCCAGGAGTAGCGTGATCCAGTCGCCGCAGCCCGCCAACTGAGACGAGGAGTGAAGATCGCGGCGGCCGCTATGACGAGGACGAGGATTCTCAGAGACGCAGCTGCGTAGTCGACGTTAGTCACATTGAAGCGATCCCATTCGCCAGGTGCGATTGCGATCGCCTCACCGACTGTTCCGCCCATCGATTCACCGCTAAGACTGCCGGGCTCTGCGTTCAGCATTCCGAGGACACCAGACGCGGCGATTGCTAGTAGCAGCAACGGCAGCACATAGCGCCAGCGTCGCACGGCCATCAGCGGTCTCCAGGAAAGGACGTATACGAGGCTCACAGCCCATAGACCGATCGGTACGAGTGACCAGCCGAGAAGCTCAAGAGTTTGCTCTCGCAGCAGGAACGCCACGATGGCCGCAGCGATAGACACCAGCAGTACGACTCTGCCAGGGTGCCGCAGCGCGATGCGAAGCCCGTACGGTCCGACTCCGCCCATGAGCGAACCGCTCTTGCCGGACGAACGAGAAACCCTGGTTGTTGCCTTAGATGTCAATGGTCACCGGAATCACAAGAGGTCTGCGCTTGGTGCGCCGGGTCAGGTACCGTCCGACCGTCGCCCGGATCAGGTCTTCGAATTCGTTCCACTCTAGCCGCTCGCTCGAAAAGCGTTCAAGAACGGGCTGCAACTCGTCTTTCGTATCTTCGAACAGCGATTCGGCGTCCGCGGCATGGACAAATCCCATAGAAACGAGCCTTGGCTCGCCCACCACACGCCTATTCTTGCGGTCGATAGCTAACGAGACTGTTACGATCCCCTCTCTCGCAAGAGATCGCCGCTCAACCACCACGTTGCCCGCTTCGTCCCACAGGCCCAGTCCGTGCACAAATATGTGGCCGGCGACCTCCTGGTCAACGATCTCGGCGCTCTCGGCAGTCAGCTCCAGCACATCACCGTCTGTGAGTACGATCGAGTTTTCAGGTGAGACACCCTGATCTACGGCAAGATCGGCATGTGCCCGCAGCATCCTGAACTCGCCGTGAACAGGAATGAAATACTGCGGTCGGGTCAGGTTGATCACCATGCGCAGCTCTTCCCGCCGAGCATGCCCTGAGACGTGAGTCATTGTCTGCCGGTTCGTGATGACTCGTGCCCCAAGCTGAACGAGATCGTTGATCGAGTCGTTGACGCCGACTTCATTGCCAGGAATCGTATTGGCCGAGAGGATGATCGTGTCGTCTTCCTGGATCGAGACCTCGCGATGTTGATCACGCGACATCCTGACAAGGCCTGAGGACGGCTCGCCCTGGCTGCCGGTCGTCATGATGATCACGCGGCTGTCTGGCAGAGAATCCGCCTGTGCCGGTGTGATGAGTAGGTCGTCTGGAATCCGCAGGTGCCCCAGTTCACGTGCGAGTTTCGTGTTCTCGATCATGCTGCGGCCGACAATCGCAAGCTTCCTGCCGAATGCCTCGGCCGCATCCGCAACTATCTGGATCCTGGCAATCTGCGAAGCGAAGCTAGAGACGATGACGCGTGCCGGCGCCTCCGCAATCGCTCTGAAGAGACCGTCTGTGACCGCCCGGTCAGACTCAGACGCGCCCTCCTCCTCGGCGTATGTTGAGTCGGACATCAGCAAGAAAACACCGTCGCCTGCAATCCGAGCAAGCTGCTTCAGGTCGCTCGGCTCGCCGATCATCGGATCGTGGTCGATCTTGAAGTCGCCGGTGTGGATCACTTTGCCGAGCGGTGTATCTATGGCAATTCCGCAGGCGTCCGGGATGCTGTGACAGACCTCAAACCACTCGACGCTCAGGCCGCCGGCCTGAACAACCTCGCCGGGCTCAACGCGGTTCAACTCTGCGTCAGCTAGCAGCTTGGCGTTTTTGAGCTTCTGGCGGATCAGTTCGAGGGCCATGCGCGGCGCATAGACCGGGATGTTGAGTCTGTTGAGCAGGTGCGGAACGGCGCCGATGTGATCTTCGTGGCCATGCGTGATCAGGATGGCGCGGACGCGGTCGGCGTTTTCGATCAGGTAATCCATGTTCGGGATCACAACATCGATCCCTGGCATATCTACCTCAGGGAACAGGACGCCTGCGTCGACCACAACGATGTCGTCACCGTACTCGATGACCATCATGTTCTTGCCGATTTCACCGAGACCGCCAAGCGGCAGGACGCGCAGTGGCAGTTCAGTTCGGCTTCTTCTGGTTGTCATAGACCTCTAAATCTAGTTCAAGTTGTACTGGTGAATAAGTAGGCGGCCTGAGCGGATGTCAGGGCTTTTGGCGAGATGTGAACTCGACTGCAAGGGCCGGGACGGACCGGACATTAGAACAGTGACATCTGGTCCCGCTGATCTGCCGCTTCGGTATCTGAGCCGGTCGCGGATGTGTCTGAGGATTCAGCGACCGGCTGAACATCTTCTTCGCTCTCGGTTAGAGCGGAGCGATGCTCAGGTTTACTGCCTGGTTCTGCAGGCCGCCGGAGCAGAAGTGACTTACGGACGGCTTCGGGGATCCGCCTCATATCCTCACGTAGCGTCTGGTTCAGGCGCGGGTTTCGTAAGGCTGCAGCAGGGTGATAAACAGGCAGCAGCACGCGTCCGCCGATGTCGATAATACGACCGTGGTCGTTGGAGATCTTGCCCTGCGGATAGAAGCGCAGCATTGAGTGCCTGCCGAGAGTCACGATCACACGCGGATCAATGAGTTCAATCTGTGCCTGCAGATAAGGCAGGCAAGCAGCTACCTCATCCGGTTCAGGGTCGCGGTTGCCGGGAGGGCGGCACTTCACCACGTTGGTGATGTAGACATCCTCACGTTGCAGCGGAACCTCGGCTAGAAGCGAGTTCAGCAGCTTGCCCGCTCGTCCGACGAAGGGCAGGCCCTGTTCGTCTTCGTTCTGGCCTGGACCTTCGCCAATAAACATGACGGCAGTTGTAGAAGAGCCGTCGCCGGGCACAGCGCGCGTCCGCGTTTCAGAAAGAACGCATCGCGTGCATGAAAGCACTTCGGCGGCTATCTGATCGACGGACGACCAGCGGGGCTTCTGCTCACTCACGGCTCAGTCCACTCGATTACGGGGAATGTGGCGAACATATCACAGCTTCATGCGGAGTGGCCGGATAGCGGATAAGAAGGACGCAAAAGCGAGGCGGGCACAGGCCCCGCCTCGCTTTCAGGTTTCGATATCAGCCGGTAATTCGCCGGTTCAATCGCCCTAACTAGTCGGAGATGCCTCGACCCTTGATGTACTCAACCGCGTCGTTCACGGTCTTGATCCCCTCGGCATCCTCGTCGGAGATCTCCAGTGGAGTGTCATCCGAGCCGAACTCTTCCTCAATGGCCATGATCAATTCGACCACGTCCAGGGAATCGGCGTTCAGGTCTTCAGTGAAAGAGGAGTCGGGATTCACTTCGCTGGGTTCAACGCTGAGCTTTTCGGCCGCGATGTCACGGACCCGCTCCAGAACGGTCGCCATATCTCTCATTACCTCCGAGGCCAGGACATAATCTCGGCGTCCACACGGACGCACTCTCGATCAGATGAACTTAAGTTTCTCGATGTCATACACCGTGGCCTTTGGTTCCGGCGTGACAGCGCCCTATCGTAGCAGAGCACCGAGCACTCCGTTAACGAATCTGGGCGAGGAATCCGAGCCGAATAGCTTTGCCAGCTCCACAGCCTCATTCACAGCGATGGCATCCGATTCGGTCTGTCCCATCTCAATCTCGGCAAGTGCGATCCGCAGGACGTTGCGGTCAACCGTGCCGAGTTGCTCGACAGGGAACTCCCTGGCGACGGTTCCTATTCGCTCATCAAGGCGTTCACGGTTCTCGCCGATGAACCGCACCAGCGCTTCTGCTTTCGATGATTGCGACTCGGAAAGGCGCTCAAAGGCCGGCAGTCTAAGCAGTGCGCGTATCGAGGGGTGGCCGGTCAGGTCCTCTTCGTACAGAGCCTGCAAAGCGGCAGCCCTGGCACCTCGTGGACCTCTCGGCATCGCAGGTGCCTGTTCGCTGATCGTGCGGCCGCCTGCGAGTTTGTCCAGCTTGTCGGTCAGTTCGTCCTCTTGGGGCGAACTAGAAACGTCTTCGGCGCGGTGGTCGGGAGTCCGGTCGAGAGGCATCTGATCGTTCTCGACCATGGCTAGAAGGCTCGAAGTTGTGGCCGGAGGCGGCTAACTGGCCGCTGCGTAGGCCTGCACTGCGTCGAAGTCACCGACGCTGGTCACGTTGGCAGACCGGACGATTCGCTTGACCATACCCGAAAGAACATTGCCCGGGCCGATCTCAACGAATTCGGTCACGCCGTTCTCGTGCATGTAGTTAATCGAGTTGTTCCATTGCACGCAGGACTGCAGCTGGGTCTTGAGCTCGTCCTTCACCTGTTCGGCGGTGGTTAGCGGCTGCGCAGTCACGTTGCCGATGATAGGAACATCAGGGTCAGAGAACTCCAGACCGTCCAGCCTCTCGTTAAGTCCAGACTGAGCAGGGTCCATCAGCCCGGAGTGGAAAGCCCCATTCACGGCGAGAGGAATCGCCCGCTTCGCGCCCCGGGCTGTAGCGAGGTCGATAGCACGTGCAAGGCGCTGGTGCGAGCCCGAAATGATGATCTGTTGGGCTGTGTTTATGTTCGAGATGTAGGCGCCGGCTTCTCGGCAGACCTCTTCGACCGTCTGCTCGTCGATGCCAATGATTGCCGCCATTCCGCCTGGCTTTTCGTCGCAAGCGTGCTGCATGAGGCGACCGCGGTCCACAACGAGCTTCACCGTGTCTTCGATCGAAAGCACTCCGGCAACCGCAAGAGACGAGTACTCGCCGAGGCTGTGTCCAGTGGTCATGGTGGGAAGCAACATGCAGTTGGTCGCTTCCTCCATGGCTTTCCATGCTGCCAGTGAGACGGCCGTGATGGCCGGCTGCGCGTTCTCGGTCCGGGTCAGGTCGTCAGCAGGCCCTTCGAACATCACGTCCGTGAGCTTGCGACCGAGAACGTCGTCGATCTCTTCAAATACTTCGCGGGCGGCGATGGAGTTCCGGTGAAGGTCCTTGCCCATTCCCACGGCCTGAGAAGCCTGTCCGGGGAAGATGAATGCGGACTTCGCTGGTGTCTCGACTGGCATCGTTACGAGTCTCCTGAAACGGCTCCTCAGAGGCGCCGGACGGAATCGGTTGCTAGGACTCCGAATCTTCGGTCGCTACGGCTGCGCCGGCAGTTTGCCTTGATTCCAACAGGTTGTCCAGCGCGAAGCTTCCGGGAATCGTTCTGCCTTTGTAGTTGCCGCACATCGGGCAAGCACGGTGCGGACGAATGGTGATCCCGCGAGGACACGGGCACGTCGAGATGGCAGGGAGAGAGAGCGCGTGGTGGGCGCGGTTGTGGCCGCGTTGTCGGCGGGTGCGCTTCTTCTTGGGTAACGGGGTCATTTCTGGTCTTCCGCCGCAGTTGTGCGGCTAACTGTTCGAGTTTGATGTTCGGGCGCTCAGTTCGGCAAGCGAACGCCATCGCGGGTCGATGGGATTTTGGTCACACTTACACGCAAACTGATTGCGGTTAGCAAAACAGGTGCTGCAGATACCTGAGCAATCCGGTTTGCAGAGCGGCGCAAGAGGCACGGTGAGTGACAGTGCCTGCGCAAGCGCGTCCGTCATATCCAGCGTATTCCGGGCATCGATGATTAGCGCAGGGTCGAACTCACTTTGGCCGGGCGCCGGCCTGTCGCTCATCAGATCTCGGTTTACTGGTTCAAACTCCTCTTCGAACTCCGAATCAATGTTCAACTCTGCTGGCGCCAGACACCGACTGCAGGTGTCGTAGACCGTCGCAGAGACAGAGGCGGACACCATAACGGTCCTGTCTGTTCTCAACATGCGGACCGGTCCGGTGACCCTCACGAAACGGTGACGGTCGGTGTAGACCTCTCCGTCCTCGATCGCTGCCAGCCTTTCCGTGCCTTCACGGGCTGTAAGAAGGCTGGCGACGTTGTAGATCATCTAAACGGTCTCCGTACGAGCACGAAACCTCGAAATCAGCGGTAGAACCTCTGGTCGAACCGGGGATTCGCAATGCGCACAAGCGAAAATGTTACGCCTCGCCTGATACGAGCGTCAACGAATATCCAGGTATCTGACACGCTTCATTAACATGATCGATACAACTCGCAGGGCGAGTCTCGGCGAGTAAAGTTGCTGCGCTGATCAGACCCGGAAGGCAACGCGCTGATGACCATCGAGAAGATCGAAGGCTAGTCCGGCAGGTCTCCAAGCAGGTCTCGGCTGATCACTAGCCGCTGAATCTCGGACGTTCCCTCGTAGATCTCGGTCACACGCTGGTCCCGGTAGATTCGCTCGACAGCGCTTGGCCTGAAGTAGCCGACGCCACCGTGGATCTGCAGCGCCTTGTTTGCGATGCGGCCGGCGGCTTCGGACGCGTAGACCTTCGCCATCGCCGCCTCTTTGCTGTGCGGCATCCCGGCGTCGTAAAGGCTGGCCGCCCTGAACGTCAGAAGCCTCGCAGCATCCAACTCGGTTGCCATATCGGCCAGCATGAACTGGATCGCCTGCTTCTTGCCGATCACTGAGCCGAATGCCTTTCGCTGCTTCGCGTAGTCCAATGCAGCATCCAACGCGCCCTTTGCCAGTCCGAGGCATTGCGCCGCGATGACGATTCGTGAGGAGTCGAGAGTCTTCAGCGCGATTCTGTAGCCTTCGCCTGGCGCGCCGAGCAGGTTTGTTTTCGGCACGCGACAGTTGTCGAACACCAGCTCGGCCGTCTCACAGCCTCGCATCCCCATCTTTCCGTGCTGTGGATTCACCGTGAATCCCGGCGTTCCCTTTTCAACAACGATCGCTGAGATGCCCCTGTATCCGGCCGATCGGTCCTGGTTAACGAACACCGTGAAGATATCGGCGACTCCGCCATTCGTGATGAACAGCTTGGTGCCATTCAAGATGTAGTCGTCGCCGTCCTCAGTGAGCGTGGTCGCCAGTCCGAGCGCATCAGAGCCAGTCTGCGACTCGGTGAGCGCAAATGCGGCGATCTTCTCGCCAGAGGTCATCGAAGGAAGCCACTGTGCCTTCTGCTCTTCGCTCCCGAACTGGTTGATGGTCTGGGAACCGAGAGAGACATGCGTGATGAGAACAGTGCTGGTCGTGCCGCAAGCAGCGGCGATCTCTTCCTGGGCCACCATCATGTCGCGGTAGTCCCCGCCTGAACCGCCGTACTGTTCATCCACTGTCAGGCCGGTCAGTCCGAGGTCTGCCAGACCCCTGAACTGCTCCCACGGGAACTGCTCTTTCTCATCCACCTCCGCCGCCTTTGGAGCCAGTTCCTTTTCAGCGAACTCGCGCACGCTGGCGGCTAGCATCTCCTGCTGTTCAGAGTAGAGTGGACGCAACTGCTGTCTCCGGGACTTCGGCTATGCGGATCCGCGATTCTAGGGGTCGGCGCGGACTGTCAATTTAGAGATGGCGTCGCCTGTTGGCAAACCGCGGCATTGCCCTGATCGACGGCTCGGACAGGACCGTTGGAGCAACTAAGTGGGGCAGGCTAGAATCGCGCTGCATGGCCTGCGGATCCGCGGCCAGCATTGAGGACTGAAGCCAGATGCGAATTCTTGGCGTAGACCCCGGCCTGGTTAACACCGGCTACGGCATGATCGACACCGACGTTGCGCGGCCTCGAGTCGTCGAAGGTGGCGTTGTGCGCACTGCTTCGAAGGACCCGCTCGAGGAACGCCTGCATACGATCTTCAAGGCCGTCGAAGAGGTGATGGCTGACCATCGCCCCGACGCCATGGCTATCGAGGACCTGCACTCGCAGCCGCGGTTCGCCAAAACTGCCATCATGATGGGTCACGCTCGAGGAGTGGTGGTGATGGCCGCCGGCGCTGCTGGGATTCCGGTTTTCAGTTATCAACCGAACCGTGCGAAGTCGATCGTTACGGGCGCGGGGCATGCTCCCAAAGAGCAGGTGATGCGAGCGGTTGCATCGCACTTGCGAGACGATGCCGTAACTAAGAATGAGCACGTCGCAGACGCATTTGCCATAGCGCTTTGCCACGCCATAATCTCAGGCAGCCCTGCGGCCAACGCAGTCGCAGCCGCCGGCGGCCGGTAGACCTGTGTCGCCAAACCAGCCGATTGGACTGACCACACTTGATCTCATACATAAAGGGCACGATTCATCGTCTCGAGAGGGAGCCAGCTAAAGCTGTCGTCCTGACAGGCGGCATCGGCTACGACGTTCAATTGCCTGTGTTCGTCTACGACTCGCTGACCGGCAGAGGAGTGAGGGTCGGTGAGGAGATCGAATTCGAGCTTTACTACCATGTGACGGAGCGCCAGCCGAAGCCACAGCTCGTCGGCTTCCTCCACGAGAGCGAACGGAGCTTCTTCGAGCAGTTGATCCAGGTCGAAGGCATCGGGCCCGCCAAGGCAGCGGCCGCGCTGGTATTCCCCGTTTCGGCCATCGCAGGCGCTATCGAGAACGGCGACACGGGGCTACTGAACCAGCTGCCGGGCATCGGCTCGCGGGCGGCCCAGAAGATAGTCGCCACGCTGCAGGGCAAAGTCGCTGCAACCGCGCTGCTGCGTGATGAGCGCGTGCCGGCGACAAATGGCTCGAACGGCACAACTCCGGTCAGCCAGATCGCATCTGTGCAGTCAGAGGTTGTTGAAGCGCTTGTGGCGCTCGGTTACCGTCCGGCCGAGGCCAAAGAGCAGGTCGACGGCGCGGTCAGGCGCAACCCGGACGCCGCAGAAGACGCCCAATCGCTCATGCGAGAAGTGTTCCGCGCGCAGGCGGCCACGCGGGCTGCCTTCACGTCCGGAGATTGAACACGGAGGCTCAACTGATTGCCTAAGACCGGACGTGAAAAGATCGTCGGCGCCGGTGCGAACGGTGATGGTCCGTCTGTTGATGAGTCGGAACCGAAGGCCGGGTCCGAGGCCTCGCGCTCAGAAGCCATAAACCCGGTGAAGACCGAGGACGACGAACGCGTTGGCAACGCGTTGAGGCCGAAGCGGTTCGAAGAGTACGTCGGCCAGACAATGGTCGTCGACAGCATCTCGGTAGCAGTGAAGGCCGCCAGTCGCCGGTTCGACGCTCTCGATCATGTGCTGCTGCACGGTCCTCCCGGGCTCGGCAAGACCACAATCGCCCACATCATCGCTCGCGAGATGGATTCGAGGCTCGTGCACACTTCCGGACCGGCGATGGAGCGGCCGGCGGATGTTGTCGGAATCCTCTCGAATCTGGATGAGCGGGACGTGCTCTTCATCGACGAGATTCACCGTCTCTCCAGCGCAGTTGAGGAGTATCTCTATTCCGCGATGGAGGACTTCCGGGTCGATTTCACGACTGGCCAGGGGGCGTTTGCCAAGACGATCAATCTGCCGCTGCAGCCCTTCACGCTGATCGGCTCAACGACTCGTGTAGGCATGTTGAGCGCACCACTCCGCGACCGCTTTGGTCTCGTCTACCACCTTGACTACTACAACGAGGAACAGCTCACTCTCGTGGTGCAGCGATCAGCGAAGATCCTTGAGGTTGATATCACCGAAGACGGAGCTGCGGAGATCGCACGCCGCTCGCGCGGCACTCCGCGGATAGCGAACCGTCTGCTTCGACGAGTTCGGGACTACGCTGAAGTCAAGCACGACGGCGTAATCACGCAGGAGATATCGAGGGACGCTCTGCAGTTGGAAGGCGTAGACAAGATCGGTCTCGACAGACTTGATCGCCTGTATCTCGAAACCCTTGCCAAGAACTATGACGGCGGGCCTGCAGGTGTCAACGCACTGGCCGCGACACTGAATGAAGAGCAGCAGACTCTAGAGGATGTGGTGGAGCCGTACCTGCTGAAGATCGGCTTCATCCTGCGGACCACGCAGGGCAGACGGACGACTCCTGAAGGTGCAAAGCACGCCGGTGTGATTCAGGACCCCGGCGCTGACCTGAAATCGGACCCGCAGCAGACGCGGTTCCTGTAGAGGTCAGACGCCTTTAGGTGACCTTGTCTTCGTCGCCTTCGATCGCTGCCTGGATCAACTCGTCAGGGATGTCGTCGAATGACGCGTAGTTCATCGAGTACAGGCGTGAGTAGAGCCCACCCTCAGCCATCAACTGATCGTGGTTGCCCTCTTCGATGATCTTGCCATCCTGTAGCACGATGATTCTGTCCGCTCCGCGAATCGTCGCCAATCGGTGGGCGATCACCATGCCGGTGCGGTTCTGCAACAGCCTGGCCAGAGCCTGCTGAATCAACATCTCGGTGTAGCTGTCGATGTTTGCCGTGGCCTCATCAAGCACCAGGATCTTGGCGTCCGCAACGATGGCCCTCGCGAAGCTGATCAGCTGTCGCTGACCGAGAGACAGGTTTCCGCCGCGCTGCTCGAGCTCAGTCTCGTAGCCGTCCGGCAGCTTCATGATGAATTCATGCGCGCCGACGGCGCGTGCCGCTTCGACAACCTCTTCGCGAGTTGCGTCCTCACGCCTGTACTTGATGTTCTCGAGAATAGTGCCTGAGAACAGGTAAGGCTCCTGCAACACCATCGCGATCTCGTGACCAAGCGACTCCTGCGTGCAGTCCTTGACGTTGTGACCGCCGACCATCACCTCGCCGTCCCACACGTCATAAAAGCGGTGGATCAGGGACATCGTCGTTGACTTGCCTGAGCCTGTCGGTCCCACCAACGCCACGGTCTCACCGGGATTCACCTTGAAGCTGACGTCCTGCAGCACCGGCTGGTCCCGGTTGTATCCGAATGTCACATTCCTGAACTCAACCGAGCCGTCCGTCTTCTCCAGCTTGATTGCATCGGCCTTGTCTTCAACCTCGACCGGCACGTCCAGTACCTCGAAGATGCGCTGGCCCGACGCCATCGCACGCTGCATGATCGAGTACTGCATGGTCAGGGCTCGTATCGGGTCGAAGAAGCGCTGGACGTTCAGGATGAACAGCACCATCACACCGATCTCCAGCGAGCGGTCAAGCACGAACGTTCCACCGACCACGATGATGATCGCCATGGCGATGCCGGTCAGCGTGTCGATCGTCGGAATCATGATCTGGCCGTAGCGCGTGCCCTTGAGCTGCGCCTTGAGGTTGACGTCAACCTTCTCTTCGAAAAGTGCGGCGTTCACCTCTTCACGGCTCATTCCTTGCACGGTGCGGACGCCGTTAATGCCCTCGGCAAGCGCCCCGTTCATGCGCGAGCTGCTCTCCCGTGCGCCGAGGAATGCGCGACGGGCTCTTGGTAGCCAGATGATGCGGATAAGCAGCAGGGCAGGGACGACGGTGAGCGTCAGCAAGCCCAGTCGCCAGTCGTAGGCGATCAGGACGATGGTGATGCCGGTGATTAGCACGAAGTCGCCGATGGCGAAGACGGAGGTCTCGAGGAACTCCTGCAGGGCGGCTACGTCACCCTGCAGCCGAGACATGAGCCGTCCGACCTCGGTCCTGTCCATGAATGACAGGGAGACTCGCTGCAGGTGCGCGTACATCGCTCGACGCAGGTCGAACAGCACGCGCTCCGCCACACGGCCGACGATGATCTCTTGCAGGAAATTGAACAGGTAGTTGAGCGCCACGACCGCCGCTAGGACGATCGAAAGCTGCACGAGCAGATCGCGGTCGAAGTTGTTCAGCTCAAGCGCGTTGTCGAACGCGCTCTGAATAACTATTGGAATGGCGAGCTGCGTTCCGGTGAAACCGAGAACAGCGAAGATCGCCACGATCAGCAGCGTCCTGTAGGGCGTCAGGAAGCCACCGAAGCGCTTCACCACATGGCCGTTGAAGGCCTTGCCGAACATCTCTTCGTCGCGCTCCACCTGTGAGCCGACCACGGCGTGCGGTGGCCTGTTGGCGCCTCGAAGCCCCTGTTGGACGTTGTCGGCATTAGTTGCCATCGGCGTCCTCCGCTTCATCGCTGCCAGAGCTGGTTGGCGCATCCGCAGCGCTGCCAAGGTGCTCTACGGCATCGTCGCCCGGCCTGATCTGCAGTTCGTAGAGGTCGTGGTAGTGGCCGCCAAGAGCTATCAGCTCTTCGTGTGAGCCGCGCTCCAGGATCTCGCCCTTCTCTATGAACAGGATCTCGTTGGCATGCATCAGCGAACTGAGCCGGTGCGAGATGATGATCACCGCTCGCTCATTCGTGATCTCTTTCAGCGCCGCACGGATTCGCTGCTCGGTCGCCGCGTCGATGGCCGCGGTCGAGTCGTCGAAGATGATGAACTTCGGCTTCAGCATCAAGCTACGAGCAATAGAAAGCCGTTGCCGCTGACCACCGGAAAGAGACACACCACGCTCACCCACGAGAGTCTGGTAGTCCCGCGGGAGTCTCCTTACCCAGTCATGCAGTTGTGCTTGCGTCGTAGCGCGGTGAATGGTCTCGGTCTCTGCCCAGGGGTCACCGTAAGCCACGTTGTTCTCGATCGACGACGTGAACATGAAGGTGTCTTGCTGCACCACGCCTACGACGTGACGCAGCGACTCAAGCTGCACATCGCGGATGTCCTGGCCGTCAATGGTTATGCGGCCGCCTGTCACGTCATAGAAACGAGGCACCAGGTGGGCAAGCGTTGACTTACCGCTGCCAGGCGGGCCGACTATGCCAATGGTGTGTCCCGGCCGAGCCTCAAAGCTCACATCGCGGAGAATTCGCTCGTCGCCGAACTCATCCATGAACGAGAAGTCCACATGCTCGAACCTCAGCACGCCCTCATTGATCGCAATAGGCTTGGCGTCCGGCTTGTCCTTGATTACAGGATCCAGGTCGAGGATTTCGAACAGACGGGTGCCTGAGGTCTGAGTGCGGGCGAAGCCGTTGACCATCATTCCAAGCTGTCGGACGGGCATCTGGAGGATGAACATAAACGCCAGGAACTGGGTGAGCGTGCCCGCCTTGATCTCCCCATCGATCACCTTAAGACCGCCGACCCAGAGGACCGCCACCACCGCAGTGAAGAATGCGAAGGTCATGAACGTGGTGTTTCGCACCCTGATGCCAATCAGCTCGTTCGCCATCGCCTGCGCCTGGTCCGAGACGCGGTTGAACTTGCGCATCTCGTAGTCCTGGCCGGCGAACGCCCGCACAACTCGGATGCCTGCCAGGTTCTCGTCCATAACGCGCGTCAATATCGAAAGCCGCTCTTGCAGAGTCCGCCAGCCAAAGCGCAGCTTCAGCCGGGCGGTGATCGCCCGCCACGCCACGAACGGAACGAAGCTAAGGCTGATGAGCCCCAGGACGACGTCCGTCCTGATCATGAGGAATGTTCCGCCACCAATCAGAATCGCCAGCAGCAGTGTCCTTAGCAAAGCCGTATTCACGAACAGCCGAACGCCTTCGATGTCCAGCATGCCGCGGGTCATCAGGTCGCCCGTGTGTACATGGTTGTGGTAGCTGTAGCTCATGCGCTGCATCTTGCGATAGAACGCCATCCGCAACTCGTAGCCAATGTGCTGGCCTATCGATTCACCCATGTAGTTATGGGCCATCGTGAAGACGCCGCGGGCTACGCTCGCGCCAAATAGCAGCAGTCCGGTGATGAGCAGTTCGCGGCGAACGTCATCGCGATCGGCATTGGCGTCGTCGAGGAAGTCAACAGCGTCGTTGATTGCGCCCCCGAGCAACTGCGGAATCAGCAGCATGAAGACGGCGGCGATGATTGTGGTGGAGATAGCCAACGCCATTCTCCACCGATACCTGAATGCCATCGCAGTGATGCGTACGACAGTTGGCCTGCGCTTGGGCGAGTCGGTTTGCCCGCGTGAGGGCCGAATCGCTGGTGATGAGATCTGTTGACTGACCGCCGTGACGCACCTGCTATTGACGGGCAATTACGCCCGCTGAAGATCGCTGAATGTGGGTATGGAACGTGCGCACCGTCCGCCGCGAGCCTGCCTTCTACACGGGGGACCTGCGAGTTTCCGAGCAGCCAGTATATGCCTGCTTATTCAAACGTGTCCCAACGAGTGACTGGCGATTTTTGGCAAACAGAACCCGTAAATGTCGCGGCGATTCAAATGGAGCGAACAGGCATACTGGTAAAATTCGACGGCTATGAACCGGCGCTGCGCAGGTGCCGAACGAGCCATAGTCCGGACCATGCTGAGATCGACCGGGAGGCATCTTGGAGCAGGCTAACCCAATGGAGCTGCTCGACCCGGATGGGAAGCTGGCCGCGCTCTTTGAAGAGCCGGAGCCAGAGCCAGTTCCGCCGAATGTCCACCGCGTACGTCCCGCTTCGATCGGTGATGTACTGGACATGGAAGAGGTGGAGCGCCTTGCGTTCCCAACTCTTTTCCCGCCAACGCGCTTCCGCAGGGAGGTCGACAAGTCCAACACTCTCTACCTCGTCGCGGCCCGCGATTGGACTGACGAGGAGTTGGCTCTCGGCCCAGACGCGCTTCGGTCGAACGGCGGTGGCAACGGTCTTGTCGGCCAACTGGGTTCGCTTCTGAAGCTGCCTGCCAGGCTGCTGTTCCAGACGGTTGGCGGCCGCTCTCGGCAGATGCCGCCAAGCTACGTCGTGGGTCTCGTTGGTCTTTGGTTCGTGATGGACGAGGCGCATGTTGTGATCATCGGTAACCGGCCAGGCGATCGCCGGAAGGGCATCGGGGAGCTTCTGCTAATCGCCGCCTTGGAGTCGGCAATAGCGCACGGTTCGAGAGTGATGACTCTTGAGGTCCGAGGCTCGAACGAGGTCGCACGGGCGCTGTACCACAAGTACGGCTTCAGAGAGGTTGGCGTCCGCAAGCGCTACTACGCAGATAACAACGAAGACGCTGTTATCATGACTACCCCGCCAATTCAGAGTGACGAGTATCGCGAGCACTTCGAAAAGCAGGTTCGCGAGCATGAGGGCAGGTGGGGGACCTCTGACCGGCGGGCTTCCTGATTCGGTCGCGGCCGGTATCCGGTCCCATTCACCCTCAATCTGAAACTCCGCGTCTCACGGTGCGTCCTTGAATCTCGACATCTCGTCGCTGCATGTCCACCGGCGCTGGTTGACTTTAATTGTGTTCGTTGTTGCGGTGGCAGCCGCGGCCTGTTCCAGTAGCCCTGAGGCGACGGAAACCCCGGCCCCTGGTGGGCAGATCGCCAACGAAACGCCCACAGCCACTGCAACCGAGACTGACGCCTCTCAACCACCGCAACCGAGGCATGGTGGAACGCTACGAATAGCGCAGGCGACAGACCCTGCGAGCTGCGACCTGCATTCCTCTCGAGCGCTGAGCTACCAGGCCGTGCATCCGTGCAATCCGCTGCTATCTCAGATCTTGCGTGCCTCTGCCGCAGACCACAGTGTGATCGAGCCGGACCTTGCCACCGAGTGGAGTGTGAGTTCCGATGGCGCTACCTGGAAGTTCCAGCTTCGCGATGATGTTCTATGGCACGACGGCGCGCCATTCACGCTCGACGATGCTGTATTCAGCCTGCGGCGAACGATCGACCTGCCGCCGGGAATTGCGCCCGGCCGAGCTAGCGCCATTGGTCGCTACGTTTCCGACCCTGAACAGATAAGGGAAGAAGACGGAAATCTTGTCATCGAAACCGATTTCGCCGCAGCTTCGTTCCTGCCCAATCTCGCCAGTGTTTATGTGTCGATTTTCCCGAGGCATGCCACACTCGCACTTGATCCACCGTCAATGACTGCATTCGAAACCGTGATCGGCACGGGTCCCTTCAAGGTCGGCGAGGCGATCCGTGGATCGAAGTACACGCTGCTGCGCAACGATCGGTACTACATCGAAGACCTGCCATATCTGGACCAGATCGAATTCCTCGTGATTCCTGAGCCGGCCGTGAGGATGGCGGCCCTGAGATCACAGGAGGTCGATTCGATTGCGATCATCACGGAGCCAGAGGCGAAGGAGCTTGAAGAGAACTTTGCGGGCAGGATCAATGTGTTCCGGACGCCGTCGGCAGGCGGCAATACGGTCCAGCTGAACCTGAACCGCGCTCCGTTCGACAATCCGAATGTTCGAAGGGCGGTGAACCTTGCAATCTCCCGAACAGACGTTGAACTCGTGCTGGGGCCGGGCTTCATCGGGGCGATCCTTCCTCCGGGCGGGCAGTTCGCTCTTGATGACTCGGAAGTAGGCGATCTCCCCGGCCACGGCGATGTCGAAGGCAACCGCAGACTGGCGCGGCAACTGTTGGCCGACGCAGGTTACCCGGATGGTTTCTCGACCACGATCAACACGCGAGCGAACCCGTTCTTCCAGCTGCTGTCTGACTTCGTGGCAGGCCAGCTAAAGGAGATTGGAATCGAGGCCGACGTTGTTCCGCTGGAGTCGGTCACATACCAGGAGCGAATCACGAGCGGCGACTTCGACATGATCGGTCATAGCCATTCGTTCGCACTGGACGACCCGGACTCGATGCTTTCCGCCCACTACGGTTGCGGAGGAGCCGAAAACTATCCCGGTCTCTGCGACCCTGAACTGGATGAGTTGATTGATCGGCAGAGCAGAGAACTCGATCCCGACCGCAGACGGGAGCTACTGGCGCAGATTGAGCGCATCATCTGGGAAACGGATGCAAAGATCTGGTTTCAATGGAGTTCGAGGCGGACTCCAGTCTGGAACAATGTGGTCGGACTGCGCCCCGGCGGTCCCAGTCTCTACCAGGGGCGTCGACTGGATGAGGTCTTCATAAGACCAGAAAGCTAACGGCACATGGCATACCTGGCGCGACGGCTTGCCCTGGGTGCCCTGACCCTCTGGCTCATCACGCTGGCAGCGTTCCTGCTGCTGAGAATCGCTCCGGGCGATGCCGTGACTGCAGCAGTCGCTCGAGCGCCTGGCGAAGGCGGCCTGGCTGCTGCCGATATCGATCAGCTGCGGAAAGAGCTCGGGCTCGATCGTTCGTGGCCTGTTCAGTATTTCGACTGGCTGAGCGATGCCGCGCGCCTTGACCCTGGCCGCTCGCTGGCCACAGACCGATCTGTATGGGACGAGATCAGGCCGCGGCTCGCTGTGACCGCTGAGCTGGCGCTATTCGCGCTGGCGAGTATGGTCATGGTCGGACTCGCGGGAGGGTTGGTCGCAGCCAGGTTCGAAGGTTCTCTTCCGGACGGTCTCATCCGCGGTATCGCGTTTCTTGCTCTATCAGTGCCCACCTTCTGGCTGGCCCTCGTGCTGGTTGTCGCAGTCGCCAGTTGGACAGGCCACTTTCTTGCACTCGGGTACGAGCCGTTTTCGTCATCGCCAGGCGCGAACCTTAGAGCGGTGCTCCCGGCCGCCGTCGTGTTAGCGATTCGGCCGTCAGCGGTCCTTCTGCGAGTGGTCCGAAACTCGACGCTCGAAGCAGCAGCTTCGCAGTACTTCCTGATGGCAAGGTCGAAGGGTCTGTCGCGCCAGATCGCGCTCGCTAAACACGCCTTCAGGAGCGCAATGCTGCCCGCTACTACGGTCATTGGTGCGCAGGCCGTGTTCATGCTCGGTGGCGCCGTTCTTATAGAGCAGGTCTTCGGGCTGCCGGGCATGGGCCGTCTGCTGGTTGATGCAGTGCTATCCCGAGACTTTCCAGTGGTCGAATCGCTAGTGCTGGTGTTCGGCGTCACGGCCATTGGAGTCAACCTGCTCGTCGACTTCGCCTACTTCCGGCTCGACCCGAGATTGCGAGTCGGCGCATGAGTTTTCCGGTTCGCGCGATCAGCGTTCGATGGATGCCGATTCGGTCTACCGCCGGTCTGCTCGGCATTGTGCTTGGCGCGGCGATCATCGCGATCGTCTCGCTGATGTCGATATTCGGGCCCGATCCCAACGGTCAGCAGTTGAGCAAGGTCCTCGAGTCGCCCGGCGGTTCCCAGTTGATGGGCACCGATCAGCTCGGTCGGGACCAGTTCGCTCGGGTGGCAACAGGAGCCCGGAACTCGCTGTTCACAGTGCTCGTAGTGATTGCCGTATCCGGCGTGGGCGGAGGGCTTGTCGGGCTGTTCAGTGGATATCGCGGCGGAACCGTCGACCTGCTAATACAGCGCTGCGTGGACGCTCTCATGGCCATGCCGCTCATCGTCATCGCGCTCGCAGTTGTCGCCGCTGCTGGCGCCTCGTTCTGGAGTGTGACACTGGCCATATCGGTCGCGTTCGCCCCATTGACCATCAGAGTCACCCGATCGTCTGCAGTCTCACTGCGAAACGCCAACTTCGTTGCTGCGGCGCATGTAAACGGCGCCTCGACCCTTCGGATTCTGCTCAGGCACCTTGTACCGAACGCCGCCGGACCCTGGGCAATAATCGCCGGCAGCCAGGCGGCAGCTGCGGTGCTGGTCGAGGCTGCGCTTGCGTTTCTGGGCGCAGCACCCGGGCGAATCACACTCGGCGGCTTGCTGGGTGGCGACGCACAGACCTACATGTACGGAGCCTCGTGGCTGATTATCTGGCCCGGCGTGGCGCTTGCCGCGGTAGCACTGGCGGTGAACCTGCTGGGTGAATGGGTTGCCGAGAGCGTGGCCGCGCGGTCCGGCACCTAAAGCGAGATCAAGACCGTACGACTATCGGAATCACAAAGAGCGCAATTATGTTCACGACCAGCGCGACCAGCATCCACTGTTGCTGGACACGCCTGAAATGCTCGAGTGAAGGCCAGCGCTTGGCCCGCCACGCCAGTTCGTTACCCCGGAATCCGAGGAATGCTCCAAACCCGAGGTACAACAGCACCTTGATCGATACTTCGCCAAGTGTGGGAACGCTGCCCGGGACTGCGAAGAAGAGCAGTCCAAGTATTCCGAGCCAGACTCCGTTTGCTGGCCCCCATATCGGACCGATAAGGAACGCCGCGGTGTTCCAGCCACGGGCAGATTGAGGCAGCCTGGCTGAGCGTGTGCCCGAGTCGTTGACTCCCTCTGACTCCCTCGCCCGCTCTCTCTCCTGCTCGGCAGCTTTCTCACGGGCCTGCGCTCGTCTGTCCCGCTCCTGGTCTGGCTCGCGCGGCCTGGCCACGGGACGAGAAGCAGCTTCAAGTGGTGCCGATCTTCGCTCCTCGGACTCCTGTCTTCGAGGCTCAGGTCGGGTCGGCTCTGCCGATGGGCCGGGCGCGGGCTCGCTGTCTCGCTGGCGTAGGCGGATCCCGCCGGGCTGGCTGTGCATAGCCTGGCGCGCCGGGTCTCCGGAACCGAGGACACTGATCCGCGCCGCATTGACCAGCGACTCTCCGCACCTGACGCAGTAGGAAGCTCGCGCCTCATTGGAGGTCAGGCAGTTCTGGCACTCAACCAGACCCATGGGCGGCGGCTTCATCGGGTCAGGGAAGTAGATCCGCTCACCGCAGCGGTCGCACGAATAGGCGGCGGGCTCGTTCTCTGTGCCACAGTGGGCGCAGTAGACGTGCCCCTCGCCGCTCTGTTTCTCCTGGTCGGTCGTCATGTCCTGACTCGGGCCGGTGAATATGCAGATCGCTCGGTCACAGGCTGCTATCTGTCCAAGATACCAGCGCCTTGTGGAACCATAGTCAAGATTACGCACCCAACGATGTGTGGGCTCCCTCTAAAGCCCGGTCACGTTGAGGTCCATGGAACTGAGCAGGTCCTCCAGCTCCTCTATCGTGTCCTGGCCAACTGCAGGTGTTGGAGGCCTGATGTCCGCCGTGTCCAGCAGCCCTCGGCGAGCCATCAGGTGCTTGCGGACGCTCAGGCTGATCCCGGCCGAATTCTCGTACCTTATCAGCGGCAGCCAACGGTAAAACAAGGTTCTCGCACCTTCGACATCCCCGGACGACATCTTTCGGTGCATCGCCACCAGCACCTCGGTGTAAGCAAACCCGGTCATCGTTCCGGCGGCTCCTCGCCGGAGCTCTTCGAACAGAAACGCACCTCCCAATCCTCCAAACACCGACATTTCGCCGTTCGTCGCCTCAATCACCCTCGTCACCTTTTGCGGCGTGGGCGGGTCCTCAAGCTTGAGGGACTTTGCAGACGGCAGTTTTTCGTTGAGGCTGGCGATGAACTCGGGCGACATGTGGACGCCTGTCTGCTCCGGCAGGTCCTGCACAACCAGCGGCATATCGTCGGCCTCCTGAATGGCAGAGTAGTAAGCCGTCACCGCGGCATCATTCGGCTTGGCGAGTCGAGGCGGCGAGGCCATGACGGCGCTCGCTCCAGCGACTGAGGCGTCTTTGGCACGAGAGGCAACGTCTACGCCGCTCTGGGACGAAATGCCGACAACGACCTTGATCCGTCCGGCGACCGCTTCGATCACCGCGTCCATCACCTTGTTCCGTTCAGTGTCGGAGAGCCGGTGCGCCTCGCCCATTACGCCTAGTGTGACCACTCCGGTGCAGCCCGCTTCGACCGCGCAGTCTGCAAGCCGCTGGAACGGGCCGACGTTCAGATCACCGTTTGGGTGAAAAGGTGTCGGCAGCATGAAGTGGATGCCGTCGAGTGATGTGTCCCGTGCCAATTTGCTCTCCAGTTGTGGCGTATTCGTGTAGTGATCGTATGGTGATGGTGAAGCCGCATCTCTGCAAGGAGACCTCGCGTTTTGACCACGCTGTATCGCCGTTGCTAAACTTGTCGTTCGAATGCGATCTCAACACAAGGCAATCGTAACCACCTCCTGTTGCAGCACCTGAGAAGGGGCTACAACCTTTACGGTGCGACCAACAGACCCCGCGGGACAAAGAACGTGGGGTCTTTTTGCACCGGTCCGAGTACGGCTCTTCAAGTAATCACCTTAGAATGCCGACTAACACCGTCGCCGGTAGGAGCAACAATTGACAACGACTAAGCGCACGTTCGAGAACTGGGTCCCGAATCCCGAATACCAGCGGGTGATGAAGATCGATGCCGAAGAGATCGATGACTTCGAGACTCAGAAGAATCGATTCAAGTCGGGCGAATGGGCTGAGACCGAGTTCATGCGGTTCCGTTTGCGCCAGGGCGTTTACGGCCAGCGTCAGCCTGACCGCCAGATGATCCGAGTCAAGGCTCCGTTTGGTGGACTGACCGCGGATCAGATGGACGTACTGGGCGAGATCTCAGAGCAGTATGCGCCGCTCAAGAAAGGTCACCTGACGACCCGGGAGAACGTCCAGTTCCACCACGTCCCGCTCGATGAGACACCTGATCTACTGCGTACGATCGGTGATGTCGGTCTGACCACTAGAGAAGCCTGCGGCAACACCGTTCGAAATGTTGTCGCCCCGCCCAATGCTGGCGTAGACCCGGACGAAGTGTTCGATGTCACCCCTTATGTCGCCGCGTATGCCCGCCACTTCCTGCGTCACCCGACTACGCAGATGATGCCGCGGAAGTCGAAGACGGCGTTCTCAGGGTCGGAAAAAGACCTGTCCATGACGCCGATTCACGACGTTGGCTTTGTCGCCCGAGAACGGGATGGCAAGAAGGGCTTCAAGATCGTGATCGGTGGTGGACTCTCCATCATGCCGCGAATGGCCAAGACTCTCGAAGAGTTCGTGCCCGTCGAGGACTTTATCCGGCACGCTGAGGCTGCTCTCCGGATCTTCAACCGCCAGGATGAAGAGCGGAAGAACCTGATGAAAGCCCGGATCAAGTTCACTATCGAGCGGCTCGGTATCGATACCTTCCGCGAGATGGTGCATGAGGAGCTCAAGGGCGAGTGGGCGAAGAAGCCGATCAACCTGGAAGCCCTGATGTGGGTCGAGGACGAGGAAGCGGACGCTCCAGCCGTGCCTTCTGACTTCACTCCTGAGCCGACCGGTGACGCCGCTTACGACCACTGGAAGGCGACGAACGTCGTTCCGCAGAAGCAGGAAGGCTTCAACCTGGTCTTCACCCGTATCGAGCGAGGCGATATCTACGCCGAGCAGTGGGGTCAGCTCGCTGACGTGGCCCGCAAGTTTGCCGGTGGCCGAGTCCGTATCGACCAGCAGCAGAACATGGTGTTCCGCTGGGTCAGGACAGAGTCGCTCTACGATATCTACAACGCCCTCGGTGACATTGGACTGAACGCCCCGGGACGCGAGACGATCAGGGACATCGTGACGTGCCCCGGCACCGACTCCTGCAAGCTTGGCATCACTTCTTCGATGGGCCTTAACAAGGCGCTGGGCGAGACGCTCGACGAGATGGACCTCAGCGACCCGGATGTCGCTTCGCTGCACATCAAGGCGAGCGGCTGCCCGAACTCATGTGGCCAGCACCACATCGCCAATATCGGCTTCCACGGCGCAGTTATGAAGGCGCCGGGCGGCCAGGTCCCTGCTTATGAGATGTTCCTCGCTGGTAACTACGACGACGGTAATGTGCGGGTTGGTCATCGTGTCAGGGCGCGAGTGCCAGCCAAGAAGGCGCCGATCGCACTCAAGGCGATTCTCAACCACTACACGGAGCACCGGAACGACGGCGAGAAGTTCAACGACTTCGTGGACCGCGTTGGCGTTGCACCGTTCGAGGAGATCTTCAGCCAGTTCAAGGAAGAGATCGGCCCGCTGGACCGGGACCACATCAACACCTACATGGACTGGGGCAAGACAGTTCTCTACAAGCTCGAGCGTGGTGAGGGCGAGTGCGCGGTCTAGCCTGGTCGAAATACTCGAAACTCAGAGCGCCCTGTCCACTGTGACAGGGCGTTTTGCTTTCGCCACGCTCCGCCTGCAACCTTGCTATTCCGAAATCACACTGGCAGAAAGGTGGTCGTCATGAAGTTCAGATGGGTGATCGTTTATGTGTCTGACCTTGATGCCACGATGAGCTTCTATGAGCGGGCATTTGGCCTTGAGCGAAGGTTTGTGTCCGATGACGGCGGATATGGCGAGATGGCGACCGGCGATACACGAATAGGTTTCGCAACCCAGGCGATGTCGGAAGCCGCGATCGAAGGTGGAGTTGTTCCGCTCGATGCAGGGAGCAAGCCGCAGGCGACCGAGTTCGGGTTTGCCACGGACGACGTGGAGGCGGCGTACAGACGGGCGGTCAAGGCCGGAGCCACACCTGTTTCAGAGCCTGAAGTGAAGCCCTGGGGTCAGACGGTCGCCTACGTAAGAGACCTGAACGGAGTGCTTGTAGAGTTCGGGACGGACATCCCGTAGGCGAAGGCGACTAGCCCTTCTTACGGAACCTGCGCTTCGAATCATCGTCGGAAGCACCAGGGAACTCGAGTATGTTGCCGTCTCGCTTCTTGACCTGCCCTGAGGGCTTGACCGGTTTGCCTCGCCAGTACTTCGGCGAGGTGTCATTGAAGCCGCCGCCCGTCGACCCGTACTTCGCTCGGCGTCGGCGCACAACCACCATGTAATAGCCGACTCCCGCCAGCGCGAAGCCAGCCAGTGTCAGCGGCAGTACGAACTGGCGGCCGATCGCCGCGATCAACATCAGTACGAGTCCGAGCACGATCAATTTTTCAGGAGTCGGGTACCAGATCGGCGTGCCGACGCGGACTTTCCTGGGTGCCACGGGTTTAGCGATCCGAATCGGCTCGTTCTTGCGAGAAGCGTCCTTCTCCAGGATCTCCTCGATCTGTTCCCGCACCTTGTCGTTCGGCTCTTCTACCTGTGGCATCGAGTACCTTTTCGTTGATTGAGTCGCCAATCCGCCGTCATCAACATCGATTGCATCAACCTGGACGTGGCTCCCGTCTAGTTAGCCTTTTACACTAAGGCCGGCGGGTCCGCATCGGCGTCATCACCAGTTCGTCACCCTCGGTGGGAGTCAAATGCCTGATATTGAGTACGACGATTTCGTTAAGTTCAGCTTCTTCAAATTGGATCGAACCTGGAGGTCACTTTCGGCTAAGGAGAGGCAGGACTCCAGGGAGGAGTTCGCAACGGTCGTCGAAGAGCTCTCCTCCAATGGCAGCGTCCGCACCTTCTCAACGGTCGGAACAAGGGCCGACGTGGACTTCATGATGCTGCAGAGTTCGCCATCTGTGGAGGCGTTCCACGAAACGGCCAGGCGTCTGAATGCCACTCACCTCGCCTCATACCTGGACCAGCCGCACTCATACCTCTCTGTCAGGCGCAAGACTCGCTACAAGCACGGCGGCGGCAGGCCTGATCTCAAGGACGATTATCGTTACTTCATTATCTACCCCATGGTGAAGACGCGTGCCTGGTACGGAAAGTCCATGGAAGAGCGCCAAAAGATGATGAATGACCACTTCCGGGTGGGGCACAAGTATCCGATGGTGAAGATCAACACCACCTACGCATTTGGACTGGACGACCCCGAGTTCGTCGTGGCATTCGAGATGGATGACCCCTCAGACTTCGTCTCGCTGGTGATGGACCTCCGAGAGGTTCCGGCGGCGCAGTTCACGCTTTCCGAGACGCCCATCTTCACTACGATCAAGATGCCGATTGGCGAGGCGCTCGAAGCGTTGGGCTAGATCTAGCAGATGTCCGGATAGCTGGTTCGGAGGCTGGCGGTGATTCAGCACAAGTTTCCGCTGGAGATCGCGTCGACCGGTCTTTCGCCGTGGCTCTCGCCAGACGACGTGACTTCGGTGGCTCCCTTGCCGGGCTGGCACAACTCGATCTTCAGGGTCGATTTAGTTACCGGCGACCGATATGTGCTGAAAGTGCATGTGCCAGACGAGGACTCTGACTTCGTTGAGCCCACTCTGCGGATAGCGGACGCATACGCCAGTGTCCTTCCCTTCGTGCCCGGACCGGTCAGAACCCGCGATGGAGCGCTTAAGGCCACGATCGAGCGGCGCGTTGCGACGCTGTGGCCGTTTGTCGAGGGACAAAACGGCGAGACCAAAGCCGTGACGAACGAAGTAGCCGCAAAGTGTCTTGCGGCCATACACACCGCTGGGCTCGAAGTTGGGCGCCAGTTGAGTGATCTTGACTCCGAGACATGGGTCGAAAAGAGCTGGCGAGCCAACTCACGATGGAATCTGGAGACGAATGGCGCGTTCCTCTACGCAAACCGGGAGCGCTACGAGTTGTGGCGAGATCATTTGGTCGACGAACTCCGCGTCTCGTGCGACGAGCTAGCCGTTGAGCTGCGCAAGGTAGACATCGATCATATGACCGCAGTCCCGATCCACGGCGACTTCTACCCGAATAACTTGATGAGCAGTGCTTCGGGTCAGATGGTCGGCGTCATCGACTGGGACGAATCGCGAATTGACTGGCGAACGTGGGATCTTGCGAACGGCCTGCTCGAGTTCTGCGCCGGTCCCGCAGGCACTCAGCTGGATGTGACAAGCGCCAGGGAGTTCATTGGCTACTACGAAGCGGCAGGGTCTGCGCTGACCGAAACGGAACGGGCTACGCTGCCCCTACTGTTGAGAGCCCGCAAGCTGGACGAACTCATGTACAGCATCGCCGAGACTGAGAGTGGCGCTGTCGAGGACTGGGAGTACCTGAACCAGTCGCTAGAAGGATGGCTGGAAGTGCGAAACCTAGAACGGCTGTAACCGGCAAAAGAAAACCCCGGTCGCAATGGCCGGGGCTTTCTTTCATCTCGATCTGTGTGGTTCAGCCGGTGTTCAGGCCGGGCTCTGAACTGTCGTAGTCATACTCGTAGTTCAGCTTGATGAACTCCTGCTGGTCGTCCGGGACCTGGTCCTCTGGGAAGATCGCGTTCACGGGGCAGACCGGTTCGCAAGCTGCGCAGTCAATACATTCATCGGGGCTGATAAAGAGCTGGTTGTCGCCGGGTTTCGAGTAGATGCAATCCACCGGGCACACATCTACACAGGCGCCATCCATGACGTCTACGCAGTCCTTAGCGATGATGTAGGTCATTACCCTGGAACTCCTGCAGGCCGCGCTTCTATACTTCGCACGGCAGTGTTAGTTGAGTCTTCCTGATTCGTCGGTTCTTCGACGACCGAAGCGATCACGGTCGTTCTCGGCTCGGCCAGACCGGATTATACGAACCCCCCTTGCGACTGCAAGAGGGGTTACGACGGTCGTGGTCAGGTAGAAGGTCAGATACTAGTTGCCGCAGCCACAACCGCCGCCGCCACAGGCACATCCGCCGCCCTGGAAATTCGGGTTCGAGATCACGAAGCCAGAACGCTCGAAGCCCTCGACGTAGTCGATGCTGGAGCCGGTCAGCAGCTCGGTGCTGTCAGCATCCACGAGCGCCTTGATGGAACCGGACTCCACGACGGAATCGGTCTCACCGGCCTCTTCTTCCAGTCCGAAAACGTATTCAATGCCGCCGTTCGGGTCCTGTGTCACGGCAATGCGCAGGTAAGAGTCTTCCGCGTCCTGCTCTTTGAGCACCTCAACCAGCTTGCTCGATGCAGCGTCCGTGAACTCAATTACCGATTGCTTCTCTGCGACCATCCGGTCCTCCAGTAGGTGCTAAGAAATCACCTTGGGTGTGTCCCCGTGCTGCTGCTGTTCATTCGAAGAGTCAGGCCAACAGCCGGGACTTTACATGCTCACATGCTCAATTGTATTGGATGCGGCAAAGCGTCGAAAGTCACACTGCGGTGGGCCGCGAATATCCGTATACGAAAACTTAACAACTTCGTGGTTTACTTACCCATCTTCCGGCGTATCATTGATGGATAAGGCCCGATACTCCACCGGCGGCGCTGTTTCGCGACGATAACCAGATTCCGGCTGTTTCAAGGCGTTCTGGCGCGCGCCCAACTCAATAGTAACCCATCACCGACACTGGAGGCTGGACTACCTATGGATACGCTTGACCGAAAGATAATCGCGCTGCTCGAGTCGAACGGACGAGCATCGAACGCCAGGATTGCAAGGGATGTAGGGGTCAGCGAGGGCACTGTTCGACGTCGACTTAAGCGCCTGATCCAGGACAAGATTATCAATGTCGTCGCGCTGCCTGACCCCGGCAAGCTGGGCTACAACTCTGAAGCCATCATCGGCGTTCAGGTCGACCCCGATCAGGTCGACGCCGTTGCTGAGAAGCTGTCAGCGCTTCAGCACACGCGCTGGGTCGCCGTCACCACAGGCACATACGATGTGTTCGCCTGGGCCACTCTGCCGACCGCTGAGGAGCTCGGTGTCTTCCTGCGAGAGAAGATCGGCGCTATCGCCGGCGTGCGGCGCACCGAGACATTCGTCAACCTTGGCGTCACCAAGCGCGAGTACGGCATTCCGGTCTAGGGACCGTCCGGCCTTGGGCCTCATCGGCCCGACTCCGAATTGAATTGACTAGATACCACCGACTTTGGTCGGTGGTAATCTTTGTTCGCCGGTTTCCGCACGATTCATCTGCACGCCGCCACATGGTGCGGACCGTCAATGACCGGCTACCGCTCGAAGCAGCCTGGAGGAACAGTTTGCAGTCGACCGTTGCCACACCGGCCACCCAGCTACCGGGATTCGCCCGGCTCAAGTCGTTAGCTGGTAAGCGCTCCCCGTCGTTGTTCGATTCGCTGTTCCCACAGGCCAACACCTGGCACAGACTCACCGCTGCCGTTGCCATGGCGGGATTGACAGCGCTGCTCGCCCAGGGCCGCTTCTTCCTTCCCGACAATCCGGTGCCGATCACATTTCAGACCTATGGCGTCTTAATGACAGGCGGTCTACTGGGTCTCAAGTGGGGCCTCGCCTCTGCCGTCATCTATTACCTTGCTGGAATGGCAGGACTGCCTGTCTTCCAGAGTGGAGGCAACGGCTGGCAGTATGTCGCACACGGCGTTACCGGCGGTTATCTGCTCGGCTTCATCCTGGCGACCGGTGTGACCGGGTTCCTGTCTGAACGTGGCTGGAACCGTGGCGCGTCGCTGTGGCCGATGACGATCTCGGCACTCCTCGTCTACGGCCCGGGCCTGATCTGGCTCGCCGTATTCGACTTCGGGTGGCCTGCCGAAGGCCAGCTATTCAGTTCGGGCATGTATCCGTTCATTCCTGGTGACGTAGTTAAATTGATGCTCGCCGCGTTGACAGTTGGTGTGCTCTGGAAGGTGGCGGACAACCGCGGCCAGAGCGCTTCCGGACTCGATAGAGGCGCCAATACTGAGCGGTAGCCCCGCGCACCCAACCTTCCAAACTACCGCCTGAGACGGCGCCAACAGGGGATGCTCAGTTGCATAAGGACAAGGACTGCGGAGAGCCGCGTAAATCGGATGTCGGACAAGAGATCACGGTCGCGGGATGGGTGAACCGCAGGCGTGACCACGGAAACCTGATATTCATCGACCTGCGAGACAGGAGCGGCCTGCTTCAGGTCGTATTCAACCCGGAGGTCTCTGAAGACGCTCATCGCCTTGCAGAGTCACTGCGGTCCGAGTGGGTGGTGAAGGTCCGCGGCAAGGTGAGTAGCCGACTTGAGGGCGCCGAGAACCCCAACCTGGCGACTGGTGAAGTGGAACTCGTTGCAGAAGAGCTCACGGTCCTCAACGCAGCGCTTACGCCACCGTTCGAAGTTGACGACGAGGTGAACGTCTCCGAAGACCTTCGTCTCCAGTACAGGTACATCGACCTTCGTCGCCAAAAGATGCAGAAGCTCCTAAAGCTGCGTCACGAGGTGACCGGCATCATCTGGGACCAGATGACTTCAGAGGGCTTCACTCAGGTCGAAACGCCGGTGCTGATCAAGAGCACGCCTGAGGGCGCTCGTGACTATGTGGTGCCGAGCCGCGTCCACCCGGGCGAGTTCTACGCGCTGCCGCAGTCACCACAGCAGCTCAAGCAGATCCTGATGGTGTCTGGAATCGAGCGCTACTTTCAGATCGCTCGCTGTTTCCGGGACGAGGACCTGAGAGCGGATCGGCAGCCCGAGCACACACAGCTCGACTTCGAGATGAGCTTCGTTCATCAAGAGGACGTTACCGCAGTCGTCGAGCGTCTCTACTCTCGGATCCTCGAGGAGACCAGGCCGGGAGCCGAAGTCTCGGCGCCCTTCACCCGACTTACCTACGCCGAGTCGATGGACCGATTTGGCACAGATAAGCCTGACCTGCGACTGGGCATGGAATTGGCGACTCTCACCGAGACCGCCGCTCGTTCCGAAGCACGAGTCTTCCAGTCCATAGCGGCCGATGGTGGCTCAATCAGAGGTTTTGCGGTCCCGGGCTGTGCAGACTACGGTCGCAGGCAGACCGACGAACTGATCGAGATTGCCAAACGTCATGGCGCGATGGGCCTCGTCTTCATCGCTATCGACGAATCCGCAGAGTCGATCGAGACGATGACCGAAGAGCAGGTGAGAGGCCCGCTCAACCGCTTTATGTCGATTGACGTTATCCGCGACCTTGCCCGCGAAACTGGGGCGAAACCCGGCGATCTGATCCTGATCGTTGCCGGCTCCGAGAAGATGGTGAACCGAGTCCTGGGAGAGCTGCGACTGGAAATGGGCTCTCGATTGGAGCTCAACGACCCGAACACCTTCGCCTTCGCCTGGGTCACAGACTTTCCACTATTCGAGTGGGATGAGGAATGGAAGCGCTGGGCACCTGCCCACCATGTCTTCTCCTCGCCTAAAGAGGAGCACATCGATCTGCTGGAGTCCGACCCCGGCGCCGTTCACGCTGACCTGTTCGACCTGGTCTGTAACGGATGGGAGCTCGGCAGTGGCAGCATTCGAATTCATGATCCCAAGCTGCAGCTCAGGGTCTTCAACGTGATCGGCTACTCGGAAGACGAGATCAGCGACCGATTCGGACACCTGTTGAGAGCCTTCGAGTACGGCGCTCCGCCTCACGGTGGAATGGGGCTCGGACTGGACCGGCTCGTGGCACTGATCGGCGGGGAGACCTCGATTCGAGAGGTGATTGCCTTTCCGAAGACCCAATCGGCATCGGACCCGATGTTCGAGGCACCGTCGGCTATCGGCGAAGATCAGCTCGCTGAACTGCACATTGCGGTTATTACGGATGAAGAGTAGCCATGCGTATCGCGGAGTTAGAGCCGATGGCGTGCCGTCAGAACCGCATACGGGATTCCTTGAGCTAGAATGAACGTCACGCTTACGTTCGAGGGCCAACGGGCTGAGGGCCATACTGGCGCGCCCGTCCGACCATCTCTTAGAACTGAAATCTGCTGAACTGGAGTCGATTGCTTGAAGGTAACTCAAGGGGAAACGAAGGACCGGCAGATAGTTCTCCACATAGAGGTGGATGACGAACTGCTGGAGCAGCACCTGGGCAGGGCCCACCAGAAGGTGGCTTCCCGGGTAAATGTCCCCGGTTTCCGCAAAGGCAAAGCGCCACGATCAGTTGTCGAACGCTTCGTCGGCCGGGAGTACCTGCTGGAAGAGGCGATGGAATCCCTCGTCCCGGCGGCAGTCAACCTCGCGGTGAAAGAGGAAGACCTTAACGCCTCGGCCACGCCCAGCGTCTCGATCACCGAGCGCGAGCCCGTAGTCAAGATCGACGCCACCGTGCCGCTTCCTCCGGAGGCCACTCTTGGCGACTACTCAACCATCAGCTTCGATGACAAGGCCGAAGAGGTCACTGACGAGCAGGTCGAGGAGTCTGTCAAGCACCTGGTCGAGGCGAACGCCGATTGGAACGATGTTGAGCGTCCTGTTGAGGCCGGCGATCTGATCACCTTCAGCGTCACCGGAAAGGTGGACGGCGAGACCTTCGTCGAGCAGAAAGACTCACAGTACCTGGCAGAAGCAGACAACCCGAATCCCGTTCCCGGCTTCTCAGAGCAACTCGTTGGAATTGAGCCAGGCGGCAGCAAGCAGTTCTCGATCGATATTCCTGCCGATTTCGCCCGTTCAGAGCTAGCTGGAAAGAGCGCTGAATTCGACGTTTCAGTGGCCAGCGTACGCGAAAAGAGCCTTCCTGAACTCAATGACGAGTTGGTGAAAGGACTGGGCGAAGGCATTAACACCGTTGCAGACCTTCGCAGCCGCATTCGCGAAAACCTCGAAGCGCGCTCTGAACAGGCTCTGCGAGAATCCCTCGAAGAGAAGGTGGTGGATGAGCTTGTTGAGCGTTCGACGTTCGAGCTTGCACCGCTGATGATTGAGCATGAGGCCGAGCACGTCCTGCAGGACCAGCAGAACGCCCTTGCGCAGTACAACATCTCGTTCGAGCAGTACATAGCCCAGACCGGCAAGTCGACCGAAGAGCTGATCGAAGAGGCTAAGAAGACCGCCGAGAGCAGAGTCAAGAGGACTCTGGTCATGGACCGCCTTGCAGAGGCGGAGAAGATTGAGCCCACAGACGAGGAGATTGACCAGGAGATCGAGGTCTGGAAGGCCCGTCAGAGTGACGGACAGAGCCGCGGCCACGATGAACCCACGGATGACGAATCGACTCGAACAGCCGTAGTTGCGGTGCTGAAGCGTCGGAAGGCGATCGACAGGGCGATTGAGATCGCTCAGTCGGACACAAACGGGTCAAAGCCAACTGCCCGAAAGACCGCCAAAAAGACGACGAAGGCTAAGTCGAAAACGGCGGCAAAGGCGTCAAATAAGAGTGACAAGTCTGCTGAAGCGGACCCAGATGTGGCAACGTCGGACAAGCCGGAAGCGGCTGATACGGCGGAAAATGTTGAGACGGCAAGCACGTAGCGCAATCACGTAGTACCAGTCCGCAAGTTTGGAAAGAGTGAAGCGAATTGTTTAATCCCGGCCTAACTTCACAACTGGGTGGCGAAGCAGAAGGAATAGCGAGAATGACGAGCCAGATGCCAGGCACAGAGATGTGGACGCCTCAAGTCCCGCAGTCGATCGTCCCGATGGTCATCGAGACAGGCGCACGCGGTGAGCGGGCATATGACATCTACTCACTGCTGCTCAAGGAGCGCATCGTTTTCCTTGGCACACCGATCAACGCCCAGGTGGCAAACCTGATCGTTGCCCAGCTCCTGTACCTGGCGTCTGACGACCCGGATCGAGACATCAGCCTGTACATCAACTCTCCCGGTGGTGAGGTGTACTCAGGCATGGCGATCTACGACACGATTCGCTCGGTACCGTGTGATGTTTCGACAATTTCAGTCGGCCTGTGCGCCAGCTTTGGCACTATCCTGCTGACCGCCGGCGAGCCAGGCAAAAGGTACGCGCTGCCGAACTCGACGATACATATGCACCAGCCGCTTAGCGGCACGCAAGGGCAGGCGTCTGACATCGAGATTCACGCCAGGGAGGTCCTGAGACTTCAGGACTCGCTCAGGCAGATCATCGCTGACAGCACCGGACAGAGTTACGAGCGGGTGGCGAGGGACTCCGACCGTGACTTCTGGCTGAACGCAGAGCAGGCCGCCGAGTATGGCCTCGTAGACGAGGTGCTCAAGGTGGCGGAGAAGGACAAGTCGAAAGAGGGGAGTTCCAACGGCACGAGCTAATTACGGCCAGCGGAACGTTATCGGTATCAAATCCTCAGTTGTCTCCCGGCAGCAGGTATTGAATGGCTGACTCTCACAACAACGGCGAAAACCACGACTCCTACGATTGCTCGTTCTGCGGAAAGCCGCAGGACGCAGTCAAGCGGCTCATTGCAGGCCCTTCCAAGATCTTTATCTGCAACGAGTGCGTTGGCCGGTGTCAGCAGATCATCTCTGACGACCGTCCCGTGGTTACGCCGCAGTCCAAGCCGACCACTCCAAGAGAGATCTTCGAGCGCTTGAATGAGTACGTGATTGGGCAGGAACGGGCCAAACGCGTCATCAGCGTTGGCGTTTACAACCACTACAAGCGCATCTGGTTTGGCACTGAAGACCCGGACGTGGAGCTTCAGAAGACCAACATGCTGCTCGTGGGCCCGACGGGCTGTGGAAAGACCCACCTTGCGCAGACTCTCGCCCGGATTCTTGACGTGCCGTTCGCTATCTCCGATGCCACGTCTCTGACCGAGGCAGGATACGTCGGTGAGGACGTAGAGAACATTCTCCTGCGCCTGATCCAGAACGCCGAGTTCGACATGGCTCGCGCTGAGCAGGGCATCATCTACATCGACGAAGTGGACAAGATCGCTCGCAAGGGCGCAAACCCGTCCATCACTCGAGACGTTTCAGGTGAGGGTGTCCAGCAGGCGCTGCTGAAGATCCTGGAGGGCGCAGTTGTGAATGTGCCGCCGCAGGGCGGACGCAAGCACCCGCACCAGGAGTTCATCCAGATCGACACCTCAAACATCCTGTTCGTGCTTGGTGGAGCGTTCGAGGGCCTTGAAGAGATCCTTCGCAAGCGTGCCGCCAATGGCGAGTCGAACCTGGGCTTCGGCGCCAAGACGACGCGGGCCGAGACCAGCGACAATGTCGACTACACGGGCGTTGCCGCTGCGGACCTGATGCAGTTCGGGTTCATCCCCGAGTTCATCGGCCGAGTTCCGCTCGTCGTCGGTCTCTCAGACCTGACGAAGGACGAGTTGATCCGGGTGCTCAGGGAGCCGAAGAACGCCCTGGTGCGCCAGTACGAAGCGCTGTTCAAGATGGACGGCGTGGAGCTGGTCTTCGAAGACTCAGCGCTGGCACGCACGGCGGAGGTCGCCAAGGAGCGCAAGGCCGGAGCTCGTGGACTGCGATCCATCGTCGAAGAGCTACTCATCGACGTGATGTACGAGCTGCCGTCTATGAATGGCGTCAAGCAGTGCATCGTCGAAGGCGACACGGTCACCGCACAGCAGTGGCCGAAGATTCTCGATGAGGCAGGTAAGCGACTCGACACCAAGCTGCCGCCGCACCGCCAGACAGCCGCTTAGGCGAACCGACTAAAACGAAAACAGAAGCGCCTCTGCGATAACTCGCAGAGGCGCTTTCTTGTTGTGGTGCTAAACAGTAATCAACCGTGCCTCGACCTCGCTGGTGAGATCAATAGCATCGGTCTGCGCCGCGGCATCGAGGCTGATCCTGCCATCTGAGATCGCCTTCAGCGTCTCGACCACAAGCGGGCGCTCCCGGATCAAACCCATCTCGCGCAGCTTGACGAATAATGGGTGACTCTCATCCGCGTCCGCCTTCAACTGCTCGACATCCTGCCCGGCGACCCCACGCCAGAGTGAGTCCAACCCGGAGCCGCGAGTGCCGAAGCGGCAGTAGGACAGCACCGGGCCTCCGTCCACCTCTTCGGTGACGATATGCACCATTGCGCCCGTCTCCTCGGCGCCGGTCGAGATCAGCTCCCAGATCACGTTCTGCCACATACCGGCGGGGCCGTCCGGCAGGGCAGGGTGAAGGTTGATCATCAGGTGCTCCCGGCAGAGCAGCGGGGCGATCAGCATATAGCCGGCGTTCACAGTCATCTCGACTTCGAACGGCTCGATCAACTCCAGCACGGCACGGTCGAATTCTTCTCGCAGCTCAGACCAGCGCCGGTTGTCATGCTCCTTCCTGAAGCGACGGGACGAGAGCGTAACGACCGGGATGCCGTGGCTCTCGGCAAATGCGATGAAACGGTCGGAACCGGCTGCCTGGCCCTTCTCGCGATTGCAGAACACAAACTCGATCCGGGCGTGCAGTTCGCCTGACTCGATTGCATCAAGCGTTGCCTTCAGCAGGCCGTAGGAGCCTTCGCCTCTACCGGTGGAGAACCAGCCAAGCCTGAGAGGTTTGGCGGTCAAACCTGTGCCTCATCGTCAGCGGAGTCTTCGTCTCCGGGCACGAGATTCATCTGCTCGGCGAAGTTCGACTTCAGTCGCGTGATCTTCAGCTCGGCGCTGCTCAGGAGTTCATTGCAGCTCTTTGCCAGCTTCATCCCCTCTTCGAACAGGCCTGAAGCCTCATCCAGAGTCAGCTGCCCTTCTTCAAGCTTGCGAACGACCTCTTCAAGCCGGGTGAACGACGACTCGAACGTGGCCGCCCGAGAACTGCTCTTCTTGCCAGTGCTCTTGTCGGTCGTCATAGATCACGAACATCCAGTCTCATTTAGGGCTTGGTTACAGAAGCGTCTGCACAGGCAGAAAGTTTAACCCGGCTTCGATGACCGGTCACTGGTCCGGACGTCGTTTGCGACCGCATCGATTTCGCCGTCGCTCAGCGTGATCTCTAGCTCGTCGCCGGGAGTCACGTCGGCGATCGCAACTGCGACAGGTCCGTCCTTGACCCGAACGATTGAGTATCCACGCCCGAGGATCTGCTCAGGTCCCAGCACCCCAAGCTGCGCCTCCAGCCTCTGCACATCCTGCTTTCTCGAGTCGATGATGCGAGTCGCCGCCAGCTTTGCCCTTGTCAGCAGGTCATCGACGCGCTGCCGTGGCGTGTTCGTGTCGGGGGCTCTGTACTCCATCCTGTCCAGCAGGAACTCCAGTTCAACGCGCTTTTCGCGCACAAGCCTCTGGACCGCCTGCTGCATCAACGCGGCGTAACCGGCGACCTCACGAGAAAGCTCATATACGTCGGGAGCTATGATCTCGGCGGCAGCAGACGGAGTCGGCGCTCGCACATCTGCAACGAAGTCAGCGATTGTGTAGTCGGTCTCGTGGCCGATAGCGCTGACCAGAGGGACATTGCAACTGAAGATTGCCCGAGCCACCATCTCCTCGTTGAACGGCCAGAGGTCCTCCAGCGAACCGCCGCCGCGGGCGACCACGACCACATCAATGTCATCCATGGCATTGACCGCTGTGATCGCCCTGACAATCTCCGGCGCCGCCGCTTCGCCCTGCACAGCAGTCGGTATCAGGACCAGTTCTGCCAGCGGATAGCGGCGCGAGAGGACGTTCAGAATGTCCTGGATTACGGCACCGCTCGGCGAGGTGATCACGGCGATCTTCGATGGGAAATAAGGCAACTGGCGCTTGCGGGTTGGGTCGAACAGCCCCTCTTTCTCCAGACTTGCCCGCAACGCCTCGAACGCCTGCTGTAGCGCGCCGATACCATCCGGCTGGACGCGATCGACATAGATCTGCATATCGCCGCGGGCGGTGTAGACGGAAACCTTGCCGTGAACGATCACCTGCGAGCCGTCGGCGATGAACTCGCCCCCCCGGCCGTATCGAAACATCACGCAGCTAAGCGCCGACTCCTCATCGCGCAGTGTGAAGTAGTGGTGACCGGAAGACGGGTGCCGGTAGTTCGAGACCTCACCGCTGATCGTCAGATCAGCGAGAGTCGGGCTGGACTCCAGGTAATCCTTGATGAGCGCGCTTACCTGCGAGACGGAGTAGATCGTCTCGGGTGGTGCAGTGTCGGAGTGTTCAAGCATCTGTCTTCAGGTTCGAATTACTGGCGGATCGACTTTATCAAGGATGCTGAGGTGCCAGCGGCCTATCGCGTCTTCCCATCGTGCTTTCATGGCCTCACGCAACGCGCATGCGTCCAGCGCTGTGGCTGACCGGTCTGGAGATAGCCTTGGAATGAGACTTAAACCAGAGTCCACATTTTCCCGGATGAGAAAGCTGTGTCGGTGTACTAGGACCAGGTGGTGCGATGATGAATGCTAGAACAGTGACCGGGGCCGGACTGATCGCCCTGGCAATCGGGCTGGTCGTGAACTCGGTGCTGGGTCCGCTCTGGCTGGACGTGATCGAGTACAGGTTCTCGGAGTCTCTCATCAACCAGGGCATTGGACTGGACTTCGTGTCGCTGGTGCTGGTCGCGCCGACAGCGCTCATTGCGGGCATCCTGATCCTGCGTGAGCGATCTCGCGGCTACCTGCTCGCTCTTGGCCCGGCAGCGTACGCCGCCTACATGTCCGTCCAATACTCGATCGGGCCTGAGTATCTGAACCTGAACGGAAACAATGAACAGTTTCTGCTGCTTCATCTCGCTCTTTTCATAGTCTCGGTAGTGTCACTGACGCTGACTTGGTCCGGATTGGCTGCTGGTTCTGAGCGCGAACTCAGCTCCAGGTGGCGGCGGACGTTCGGGGTGGTGTTACTGGTGGCCGGAGCGTTGCTGATTCTTCGATACACCCCGACGCTGGCTGAGGCCGTCGCTGGAGATCCCCAGTTCTCCGAGTACCGGGAAAACGCCACGAGCTACTTCTTGATCACCTGGATGGACCTCGGACTTTTCATGCCGCTATCGCTGGCGACGGGTATCGGCCTGCTTCGTAGCTCTGCATGGGCGTTGAACGCGGCATACGGGTTGATCAACTGGTTTGCTCTTACCGGGACTGCGGTGGCGGCGATGGCCGTGGTGATGCAGATCAGGGACGACCCTGACGCATCAGTTGGCGCAGTCATCGGCTTCGTGATCGTGGCCGCCATCTCGCTAGGGCTCTGGGCAGCGCTTCACGTCAAGATGTTCGCCGGCCCACGCTCTGTGAGTTCAGAACAGCCGCGGGAGTCCCTGTCGGAGGTTCCACCGACCACCGCCAGCCCCCTGCCGCGCTGAGGCGTTAAGAGGTTCTAGTCAGCTCGGCCGAGGTACTCGCCGGTTGTCGTGTTCACCGAAACTCGGTCGCCCTGGTTCACGAATAGCGGCACCTGCAGCGTGAGCCCGGTGCTCGTGGTGGCGGGCTTGTTCGCACTGCTCTGCGTGTCGCCGCGGAGACCGGTCTCAGTCTGCGCAATCTCAAGCACCACTGAAGGCGGTAGCTCGACCAGCACAGGCTTCTCATCGTAGAACAGCGCCTCGATGGAGTCGCCCTCGGAGATGTACTTCAGCGCATCACCCAGAAGGTCGTCACTCATCTGGAACTGCTCGTAGGTCGACTCGTCCATGAAGGTGAAGAGGTCGCCATCCGCGTACAGGTACTGAACAGACCGGCGCTCAGTCGGCGCAGCGGTCAGCTTCTGGTTGCCCGGCAGCTTACGCTCGTACACGTTGCCGGTGCTAATCTGCCGCACCTTAAGCGTGAGCGTCGGTGGCGCTTTCGGAGCTTGCCTGTGCTGCCAGTCGAGAATCTGGAACAGGTCATCGTCCAGCAAGATCGTCATGTTGCGACGGATTTCACTCGATGAGATTGTCATCTGGTCTGTTTACTCTTTTGCTTCTTTGATGTGCTCAGCCAGGAACTCGAGCGCATATATGTATCCGCGCCAACCCAGTCCCGCGACCTGGCCTACGGCGTACGGAGCGATCACGGAGTGACGGCGGAACTCTTCGCGGCCATGAATGTTCGAGATGTGAACCTCGATGACCGGCAATCCAGAGTCGAGCAGCGCGTCCAGGATCGAGTATCCCACCTGGGTGAGCGCGCCGCCGTTAATTATGACACCGTCCGCCCCGCCTGAGGCTTCCTGGATGTGGTCGACGATACCGCCCTCGTGATTCGACTGGAAGAACGAGGTCTCGATGCCCAACTCGCCGCCTCGCTTGGCGATAGCCGCGTTGATCTCATCAAGCGTGATGCTGCCGTAGTGGCCGCTGTCTCGCTTGCCGAGGTTATTCAGATTTGGCCCGTTGATTACCAGGATCTTCGTCATATCGTTTCCGTGCCCGCCGTCGGCAGTTCGTCGCCATCTGGCTCATAGCGTATCTGATCGCCATCAAAGTCGTCCGGCTCTTCCCGCTGCATTTCGGTCTTCCGTTGTGCCCGAGGATGCGCCGACTCGTAGACTTTACGAGCCTGAGCGGTTGAGACATGTGTGTAGACCTGCGTAGTTGCGGGACTTGCGTGTCCCAGCAGGTCCTGGACCACCCGAAGATCGGCGCCGCCGTCCAGCATGTGCGTTGCGAAGCTGTGGCGCAGTGTGTGAGTGTGAAAGTCAGGGTCGAGACCGGCCTTCACGGCACAACGTTTCACGATCTGCTGCATGCTTCGCACACTCAACCTGCCGCCGTACTGGTTCAGGAATAGAGCATCTCCGCTGCGGCTGCGCGACCACTTGAGCCTAACCTCGGACAGGTAGCGTTCAATCCACTCGATCGCCTGACGGCCGAGCAGGGTGATCCTGGGTTTCGCTCCCTTTCCAACAACTCTTACCTCACGGCCCTGACGGTCCAGGTCCTGCATATCCAGCGAATGCGCTTCGCTGACGCGGAGCCCGGCTCCGTACAGCGTTTCCAGTAGCGCGCGATCGCGGACACCGGCAGGGCGGGATGTATCAGGCGCGTTAATCATCCCGGCAATCTCGTCTGCCGAGACGATCACCGGCAGTCGACTCTGCAGCTTCGGAGCGGAGACGGAGCCCGTCTGGTTGGTCGAGACGATCTCCCGGTCTGTCAGGAAGTTGTAGAAGGCCCTTAGCGCAGTTAGCTTTCGTGCCATGCTCGGACGTTCGTATCCGATATCGAGCAGCCATGACAGGTAGCCGCGCAGGAACAGGCGATCAGCCCTGTCGAGACTCGATGCGCCCTTCAGGTCGAGGTACTCGAAGAAGGGCGTGAGGTCGTTTAGGTAGTTGCGGACCGTCAGCGGGGCGAGCTGTCGAGCGGTGCGGAGGTGCTGTTCATAATCCCGCACATGAAGCGCCCACGGCTTGCCCTTGATCGAGTGGTTGAGACCGGGAAGGTGCGTGCGAGTGGTCATTTTTCGCAACCCGCAGTGTGATCCAGACCAACGTGGAGGGACCTGACCGTTGGTGGACGGATTCCGGAAGATTCTGAATCAAGTTCAGAATGACAAACGAGCGGCAGCCGCCAGTCCGTCGCAGTGTAATCGGGTCGTCTAAGAAGCCGCCGTGCGCCGACGCCGGAATGGCCTTCTGCCGTTCGAACCCTTCTTATCGTCGTCGTCCTTCTTACGGCGTCGCGGGCGGGCATCAGCCTCGGCAGCGATACGCGCGGCCTCCTCGGGGTGCAGTTTCCAGCACCTTGCCATCTGGTCCGTCCGCTGTGCCTGCCACTGCTCAATGACATCGCCCTTCGCGTTCTCGCCAGGTTTGAGCGGGAACGCAACACGGCACTCCGGAAAGTGTGAGCAGGACAGGAACTTGCCGTAGCGTCCCATCCGGATCACCATCTCCTCGCCGCCGTCACACTTCTCGTCCGACTTCTCGACCAGCTTTGCACGGTCGACACGCGGCGCGTTCTTCATCGTCGTCTCTACGCGCTCCGAGAACGGCGCGTAGAAGTCGGAAAGCATCGGCACCCATTCGAGGTTCCCGTCGGCTATGGCGTCCAGCTTCGACTCCATATCAGCAGTGAAGCCGGTATCCATGATGTTCGGGAAGTGCTCTTTGAGCAGGTCCGCGACCACGGAGCCGACCAGGGTCGGCTTGAACCGGGATGCGACGCGTTCGACATATTGCCGCTGTTCGATTGTGCTCACTATCGTGGCATACGTGCTAGGGCGGCCGATGCCGAGTTCTTCCAGGCTTCTGATCAGGTTCGCCTCTGTGAACCTGGGCGGTGGCTGCGTGAACTTCTGCTCGGAGTTCACCTTCTCCCGGCTCGGCGTGTCGCCCTCATTGAGGTTCGGTAGCTCTTTGGACTCTTCGGACTCGTCGTCCTCGTCCTTCTCCTCGATGTAGAGAGTCCGGAAGCCCGGGAACTTGATGATCGAGCCGGACGCTCTCACCGTGTGGTTGTTTCCAGATGAGTTCGCAGCCTCAATGTCGACCGTAGTCTGATCGACGATGGCGTCTGTCATCTGGCTCGCCACCATGCGCTTCCAGATCAGCTCGTACAGCCTGAGCTGGTCCCGCTCGAGGTACTGGGCAACGCGTTCAGGTGTGTTCTCGACAGCGGTCGGGCGCACAGCTTCGTGCGCCTCCTGGGCGTTGCGGCTCTTCGTCTTGTAGACGCGAGGCTTGTCCGCGTATTCGGCTCCGTAATTGGACTTGATGAAATCGTTAGCTTCGGACAGCGCAGAGGCCGACAGGTTGGTCGAGTCTGTACGCATGTAGGTGATGAGGCCGACCGGCTCGCCATCTCCCATCTGAATGCCTTCGTACAGCTGCTGCGCGAGACGCATCGTTCGCTGTGCGCTGTAACGCAGCGTTCTGGCCGACTGCTGTTGCAGAGTGCTCGTGGTGAACGGCGCTCGCGGTCGCTGCTTTACCTCGCGGCGATTGACCTTCTTAACGGTGAAGTCGGAACTCTCGAGGTCCTTGACTATGGCCGCGGCCTGTTTGCCGTTCTCGACCTTCGGGCGACCTTTCTCTCCGTGGAGCTGGTAGAGGTTCGCCCGGAACTTGCGAGCCTTTTCGCCCTGCGACTTCAGATCAACGGTGATTACCCAGAACTCTTCGGGCTTGAACGCCTCGATCTCGCGTTCCCTGTCGACGATCAGCCTGAGCGCAACCGACTGAACTCGTCCGGCCGATAGTCCGCGCCGCACCTTGCTCCACAGCACGGGGCTGAGCTGATAGCCGACTATGCGGTCGAGGATCCGGCGCGCCTGCTGTGCGTTCACCAGCTGCATGTCGATCTCGCGCGGGTGGCTGAACGCATCGTCGATAGCGTCGCGGGTTATCTCGTGAAATACGACTCGCTTGAGGTTGTCGCCCTTGGCAAGGTCTGCTGCTTCGACCAGGTGCCAGGATATGGCCTCGCCTTCCCGGTCCGGGTCAGTTGCAAGATAGACAGATTCCGCGCCCCTGGCCGCCTTCTTGATCTCGGCGATCACCGTCGCACGGCCTCTGACCTGCACATATGTCGGGTCGAACCCGCCCTCGATGTCGACTCCCATGTCTCGCGCAGGGAGGTCACGGACGTGGCCCATTGAGGCCTTAACAACATAATCATCACCAAGAAAACGGCCGACTGTGCGGGCCTTTGCCGGCGATTCGACTATGACCAGACTCTTCTTGGATTTCTTGGCGGTCTTCGGCAACTACTGCTATCTCCCGGCTAGTTTCTGCGAGACTCTTGTGACGCCTTCAACAGGTACGTCATCGGTCCCACTTCATCAACGATACCCTTCAGTTCGAGCACCGACAGCGCTGAGTTGACTTCAGCTACTGGAGAGCTGAGGGACCGAACGATCTCATCCACGTGGCATGGCGCTCCAACAGACGCGAGGTGCTCGTGGACACGGTTTTCAATGTCTGTTCCATTATTCTTGCGCGCGAGGCTGTCAACCCCCAATTCCCCCTGTGCAGGCTCGCGGTTCACACTCGCGGAATCTGTCAGCACAGGTTCGGGCGGCGTGATTCCGAGCTCATCCAGCACGTCGATGTGGCTCGTCGTGAGCTTCGCTCCCTGCTGAATCAGCCAGTTTGGCCCTTCGCTGTTGACCGATAGCACGCTGCCAGGCACTGCGAAGACCTCCCGGTCCTGCTCGAGCGCCCACTTGACCGTCAGCATGGCCCCGGACTTTCGAGCCGCTTCCACGACCACTACGCCGCGAGTGAGTCCGCTGATCACCCTGTTGCGTCGAGGGAAGTGTTCGGGCTTTGGCCGAACTCCCACTGGATACTCTGACACGATCGCTCCGCCGCTGTTGACCATTTCCAATGCCATCTGCTCATGTTCGGCGGGGTAGATGCTGTCCAATCCGCCTCCCACAACCGCGACAGTACGACCTCCAGCGTCGAGCGCGGCACGGTGGGCTGTGCCGTCTATGCCGCGTGCGAGCCCTGAGAAGACAGCGACTTTCGCGTCGGCCAGACCAGACGCGATTCGCTTTGTCATCTCTCGTCCATAGGGGGTACAACGACGAGAGCCCACAACTGCAACTGCGTTCTGCTCGGTAGCTGCCAGTTCTCCCTTGTAGTAGAGCACAGGCGGCGGGTCATATGTCTCGGCGAGAGCCTTCGGGTAATCCGGTGAATCCAACCGGACCGCTGAGATGCCAAGTCTCTCCAGCGTTTCTGTCTCATGATCGGGATCTGTTTTCGATCTCAGTGCGTCGAGAGACTTCGCGTTCTCCTGTCCGATTCCGGAGTTCAGCAACGCTGAGAATGAGGCCTTCCACGCGGCCTCAATCGATCCGAAGACTCGAAGCAGCTGCTTGAATCTCGCTGGCCCCAAACCATGGACGCGATGCATCGCGACCCAGTATCCGAGCTCAGGGTCTGATGATGTCTCTGCTTGCAGTGTTCTTTGCTGTTCTCTGCTCAAGCGACGAGTCTGTAGTTACGGTCTTCCCGCTGCGGGGCGCAAGCATAACGGAAGAAGACGCGGGAAGTATCAAGGGCGTCAGACGTGTTGACGCGAGGTTGGCCGGGCGGTGAGTAGATGGCGGAGAGGACAGGATTCGAACCTGCGGTGGGTTGCCCCACACACGCTTTCCAGGCGTGCCCATTAAGCCACTCTGGCACCTCTCCGCGTCGCGATCATCCAGGATTGCCCGAGGTCATTGGCATTGTGGCGGAGAGGGGGGGATTCGAACCCCCGATACCGGAGACCGGTATACCGGTTTTCGAGACCGGCGCTTTCAACCACTCAGCCACCTCTCCGTGAGCCCTGCCGGACCCATAACCGTTGGCGTAGTGCTCCGGCCGGGACAGACGATGTTGAACTGCGGGCAGAACCGGAATTATAGCAACGCGGTCACTCGATGAGCCGCGATTCTTTAAGGGATTACACGCACTGACCGGCCCGATGAAGGCTTGACACCCCGTTTCGCACGTAAATACGATTAGCCGGTAGTACAAGACTGAGCACTGAGAATTAGTACCCGTCACATAGATGGCTTCGAGCCGCTCTTCGCGCAGCAAGACTTGACGCGATGGCGGCTCGTTTTGTTTCTATCGCCCTCGCGTTCAAGCGACCCGATAACACAGACACACAGATGAGCGAATGGACCGGCGTGATCCTTGCAGCAGGCCAGGGCACGCGGATGAAGTCGGACCTGCCCAAGACTCTCCACACGGTTTGCGGCAAGCCGCTCATTGGTCATGTCGTCGACGTGATGCAAGCGGCAGGCGCCCAAAGAGTCGTCGCAGTCGTAAGCCCGTCTATCGCCGAGATGCCGGAGCTTGTTGACGCAGTTGGCAAAGACGTTTCGATAGCTATTCAGCCGACTGCGCTGGGCACGGCCCATGCCCTTGAGTGCGCCAGGGAAGTGGTCGGCCCGGCACAGACGATAGTAGTAGGCGCCGGTGACATGGCTCTTGTTAAGAGCGACTCGATATTAGGACTCGTCCAGTCACACGCAGAGTCGGAATCGGTGCTCTCAGTGTTGACCGCAACGGTTGGGGATCCTTACGGCTTCGGGAGGATTGTGCGAAACGAGGCAGGTAGCGTGCAGGCGATCGTGGAAGAGGTCGACGCCACACCCGAGCAGAAGCTGATCCACGAGATGAACACCGGTCTCTATTGCATTGATGCGCCATGGTGCTGGGGCCAACTAGAGCAACTCGAAATCTCGTCAGTCGGCGAAAAGTTCCTTACCGACCTCGTTGCACCTGCGGCGTCGAGCGGGCGCGCAACAACCGCGCCGGTCAGCGAAGTGACTGAAGCGCTGGGCGTAAACACCCGGATACAGCTGGCCGAGGTCGAAGCCGCAATGCGAGACAGGATTCGCCGCCGGCACATGCTGGCTGGCGTAACGATTCGAGATCCTGAGACGACCTATATTGATGCTGATGTTGAGATCGGTCGAGACACGGAGCTGCTGCCGGGCAACCACCTCAGAGCAGGGACCCGAATCGGCACGGGATGTGAAATCGGTCCGAACTCCATTCTTAAGGACTGCTCGATCGGGGAAGGTGCGCGAGTCATCTCATCACATATCGAAGGGGCGGAGATCGGCGAAGGAATATCCGTTGGTCCGTTCAGCCGAATCCGACCGGGAACGGTCATCGAGTCCGGCGCTTACATAGGTAATTTTGCCGAGATCAAGAACAGCAGAGTCGGCTCCGGCACGCATGTCGGTCACTTCAGCTATGTAGGTGACTCTGAGCTCGGCCGTGACGTGAACATAGGCGCCGGGACAGTGACCGCAAACTTCGACGGTGTGAACAAGCACCAGACAGTAATCGGCGACAGAGTGAAGATCGGCTCAGACTCCATCATCGTTCCACCGGTGACCATAGGTGATGATGCCAACACGGGAGCGGGATCAGTGGTGAACCGGGACGTAGCCGCTGGAGATACCGTGATCGGTGTCCCAGCAAAACCCATTTCGCAACGAAAGAACAGAGACAGCGGCGACGATTCCGAAAGAGGATAGGAAATAGAATGGCTCAGGAAGATCCCAGCTATACACAGGCCGGTGCTGAACCGGCCGAAGAGTCTCACTTCAAGCGAGGTGAGCAGTAGATATGGACGTCTGGTTACCATGGTTGGTTGTTGCCATCTCGGCGGCAGTCCACCTTCTTTCAACACTCGTACTCATAGCGTTCCCATCGCGCAACATCACGTTCCTGGCCACTTCCAGCGAGCCGCTGAATGGCAATGGAGACGGTGAACAGATCAGACAGCTGGACAACCGCGCCCGCGTCGTGTTCATCAGCTTGCAAGCCGCGTCACTGATCGCCGGCGCGCTGGCGATATCAGAGCTGTTCAGCCCCGAGACCGACAGCCAGTTGGCACTTACGCTGGGTGGCGTGATCGCCTTTGGCGCCCGGTTTGCCATCCAGGGCGGTTCGTCATTTATCGCTCACCGCTATCGGGATGAGACCCGCAGCGCCACCGGGCCACTGGTGTGGCTCGTTACGCAGTTGACCACCATGCCGGGAACCGGCTGGCTGACTACGACCATCACCGGCCGGACTCCGGGGGACGAAGTCGCTGGTCAGGAGGCGAGCGAGGCGCTGAAGGAGAGCCTCGATCTCCTGGAGGAGCGCCATATACCGGCTGAGGAATCTGAGCTGCAGATGATCCGCGGGATCCTGCGCATGGACACGGTCAAGGTGCGAGAGATCATGCGCCCTCGACCGGACATGATCATTGCTGCCGTGGACTCCGCGCCGGACGAGGTTATGACCCAGATGACGGCGGGTGGTCACAGTAAGATCCCTGTCTACGCAGAAACGCCAGACACGATTGTCGGCGTTGTCTATGCCCGTGACCTTCTTGCTGCCAGGGCCAATGGCACTGAGAAGGCCGATCTGATCCGGAACCTTGCAAGGCCGGCGATCCACGTCCCTGAATCACAGAACCTGGAGCGTCTGCTGCGAGAGTTCCAGGAGCACCGCACCAGCATTGCCATCGTTGTCGATGAGTATGGCGGTATTGCCGGGCTCGTCACGGTCACAGACTTGATCGAGGAGATCGTCGGTGAGCTAGTCGATGAGTTTGACGTCGAAGGACCCGAACTGCGGGAAGTGGGAGATGACGCCCTGGTCGCCGATGCGGCGGCTTCGGTGGAGTCCCTTAACCGCAAGATGGGCACTGCGATTCAGGCTGAAGGCTTTGACACGATCGGCGGGCTGGTCTTGAAGAACCTGGGCCGCATCCCTGCGAACGGTGACAGTGTGACGGCAGGCGGACTCAGGATCACCGTGCAGTCGACGGTTGGACGCAGGATAAGGCGCGTGCGAATAGAGCGCATTGCCGTGGCTAGCTAAGGTTAGGTTCCGACCTGTCCTTTGCGAGCCAACATCAAGAGACTTGCCCGAACTGCCCTGACCGCCGATGTGGATCGGTTCGTACCCGATATCCCGTTAGGACACATCCTCGCTTGCGACCGCGTCTCCTAGCGGTCTTCAGCTGAACGCGGCGTTACGTGATTGGCCTTGAGGTTGCCAAACAGATCTTGGCCGTCCTACGTCCGGTTTACCAGACAGTCAGGATCACGGACGGCCAGGACGGTGACTGTGCTCAGAGTCTTTGAGCCATTCCGGTCCATGTACCGACCATCTGCCTGTAAGGACTTGCGAGTCCGCAGGCTCATCAAGACATAACGCGACAGGGCCCCGGATTTCCGGGGCCCTGTCATTTCAACTATTTTGCGCCGAGGCTAGTTGCCGGGGACCTTGTCCACCATGACGAACACACCCTCAACTCGGCCGGTGTCCTCACCGCTTGCCGAGACCGTGAAGACCGAGTCTTCAGCCGGTGCAAATCCGCTCTGGGTCAACTGAACGGTGACCATGAAAGCGCCGTGTGAGTTGGCAGTTGCGTCAGCGAGCAGCACGTCGAAGCTGCCGGGCTTTCCGGTAACGCTGATGCGCTCGCCAGAGTTGAACCCACCACCGAGAATGTCGACCGTCGGGCCGCCAATTCTCCACTCAACTGCGCCAGCAACGTTGTTGGCGGAGTCGTGAACCAGGAGAGCAGCGTTGGAGCCATTCTCTCCGTTGGCGCCTGCAGGTCCGGCTGGGCCAGCGGGTCCAGCAGGTCCAGCTGCACCGTCAGCTCCAGCGGCACCGGGCAGACCCGGAAGACCAGGAGCACCAGGGGCGCCTGGGTCACCTGGCTGTGAAACGCCGGCAGGTCCCTGTGGTCCGGCAGGTCCCTGTGGTCCTGCTGGTCCTGTGTCACCTGCACATGCAACGGCGGCAGCAAGCCCAACCATCAACGAAACGAGGAAGAGGGCCTTCACCCTACTTCGGAGCAGACCTAGCATAGGTCCCGTCCTCCATGTACTTAAATCGTGTATCCCGATCTTGCGATCGTGGCCGGGAATCGTGCGGCCGTCGTTCTCTCTAAAAGGAATAAATCCCCCGCGCGCAGGCTTCGATGGCCTGGCAGCGCACCGGTGCAACTTTAGCGGTGCAAATTCGCGACTGTCAAGGCGGTTAGAGCGCGTCAAACCCCAGTTTCAAACACGTGGCTGCACGCATCACGGGCCCATCTGCCAACGAACTCTCCACGGCAAGTTCCGGCCACGGACGCCATCCTGCCTGTTCGAACATTCCCGGTTCATTACCTGACTTTCACTTTGTCCGGCATCCACCAGGGCGTCTGCGTGACTCTGAATGTTGCATATGGCAGTTGTTGAAAGACTTAGCGCCTAAAAAGCGCGACCGAACCTTAATGTCTGTGTGTACAGCAACGTGATATCCTGTGAAATTGAGCACGAAGATGCATTGAAAGAAGAACTCCTCGCGCCAGCCCTTCAGAGTTTCCCTCTTATCCCATCGGCTGAGCAGAGCGCGAGCGCTTGAAAGAGAGTACGCACAGGTTGGACAGTGAGAAGAAGGCCACGCTGGTAGAAGAGCATGGCAGGTCAGCGAACGACACAGGCTCGGCAGAAGTGCAGATAGCCCTGCTGAGCGAGCGAATAACAGAGCTTACAGAGCACCTGAGGGAACACAAGCACGACCACTCGAGCCGACGCGGTCTCGTCAAACTGGTCGGCAGGCGAAGGCGCCTTCTTGGCTACCTGAACGATCAGGATGTCAACCGCTATCGCTCAATCGTCGGCAAGCTTGGACTTCGAAGGTAGTTAAAACGCCCCTGCGCAGGGGCGTTTTCTGTTGCAGCGACGAACGGTCAGCCACGAGTCCCTTTCGACGGGTCACTGGCACGGTCGTAGCAACACAGGGCATCGCCTCGACGTACCTGGGCACACCTATTTGATACCGCTCCGCGGCATGAAGCCTTTGGGGCAATAAAGAGAAAAACATGACACAAGAGATAAACAAATTTGAGATTGAGGTAGGCGGTCGAATCCTTGAACTGGAGACCGGCCGAGTCGCCCATCAGGCGGGCGGAGCAGTCACCGTCAGGTATGGAGACACTCTGCTTCTATGCACCGCAACAGGCTCGAAGAAGCCTCGTGAGGGCGTCGACTTCCTCCCGCTAACGATCGATGTTTCGGAGCGCGCATATGCCGCCGGCAAGCTGCCCGGTGGCTTCTTCAAGCGGGAAGGACGTCCTGGCACCGAGGCCATCCTGGCTGCACGGTTGTGTGACCGGCCTCTTCGTCCGCTGTTCCCGAAGGACTACCACAACGAAACGCAGATCATCACCACCGTGATGTCTGCGGACCGAGTAAACCCGCACGCCGCCCTCGGCATTGTCGGCGCATCCGCAGCTCTCACCATCTCGGACATACCGTTCGATGACCCGGTAAGCGCCTGTGTGATCGGCCTCGTCGACGGCGAACTGGTAGTCAACCCCACGTACCAGGAGCTGCAGGAAAGCCTTCTGGACCTCACGGTCGCTGGCACCGCCGACGCCATCATGATGGTCGAGGCCGGAGCCAAGATCGTCAGTGAAGAGGTGCTGCTGGACGCTCTAGAGCTGGCTCAGGAAGTGAACGGCGCAATCGTCGAGCTGATCCGCGAGATGCAGGAGAAGGTCGGCAAGGCGAAGTGGGGAGTGACGCCAAAGACCGACGCCGAAAAGGCAGCGGCCGAGGCCGCACGGGCACACATCGGCGACAAACTAAAGGAAGCGCTGAAGCTCCCCGGCGGCAAGCAAGACCGCATCGACGCTATCGACAAGATCGGTGATGACGCCATCGCAGCCCTCGGTGAGGAGCACGACGCCGGCGCTGTGAAGTCGACTTTCTACTCCATGGAGAAGGAAGCGGTACGGGAAGCGATTCTTGAAGAAGGCAGGCGACCGGACGGTCGTACGCTGACCGACATCCGGCCTCTTAACTCCGAGGTTGGCTATCTGCCAAGAGTTCACGGCTCGGCTATATTCACCCGAGGCGAGACACAGATCATGAACGCTGTCACCCTCGCATCTGCGGGCGAACGGCAGCGGCTCGACACCTATGGTCCCGAAGAAGAAAAGTTCTTCATCCACCACTACAACTTCCCGCCCTTCTCAACGGGTGAAGTTGGTCGCTACGGCTTCACGGGCCGCCGCGAAGTGGGCCACGGAGTCCTGGCCGAACGGGCGCTGCAGGCCGTAATTCCGAGTCAGCAGGAGTTCCCGTACACGATTCGCTCCGTCTCGGAGGCGCTCGCCTCGAACGGCTCCACGTCCATGGCCAGCGTGTGCTCCGGCTGTCTTGCGCTTATGGACGCCGGAGTTCCCATCAAGGCTCCGGTTGCCGGAATCGCCATGGGACTAATCACCGGTGAGGCTGGTAAGTACGCGGTCCTCACCGACATCCAGGGAGCGGAAGACCACTCCGGTGACATGGACTTTAAGGTGGCCGGGACATCCGAGGGCGTGACGGCGCTTCAGATGGACATCAAGGTGAAGGGAATCACCTTTGAGATCATGCGAGAGGCTCTGGAGCAGGCGAAAGCAGCCCGCCTCGAGATCCTCGAGCACATGGCCGGCACACTCACAGCGCCACGTTCAGACTTGAGCGAGTTCGCCCCAAGGATGATGTCCCTCAACATCCCGACAGACAAGATCGGTGCGCTCATCGGCCCCGGAGGCTCAGTCATCCGCGGCCTGATCGACGAGTACGGCGTTTCAATAGATGTCGACGACGACGGTGTTGTCGTGATCGGCTCGCCAGATCGCGAGAACGCAGACAAGGCCAAGGCCGCGGTCGAGATGCTCACCAGAGACATCGAGGTTGGACAGGTCTACAAGGGCAAGGTCGTTCGCATCATGCCGTTCGGCGCGTTCGTACAGCTGATCCCTGGCAAGGACGGCATGGTCCACATCAGCGAGCTCAGTGAAGACCGAGTGCCGGACGTCGAGTCCGTCGTGCAGATCGGCGACGAGCTCGAAGTCATGGTGATCAAGGTCGACCACATGGGCCGAGTCGATCTCTCAGCCCGCGCAGTGCTCGAGCAGAGCAAGGCGGGTGAAGTGCGCGACGACAAGGAGTGGGCGGAGAAGTTCGAGCGTCGTGACCGCCGAGACGGAGACCGTGGAGACCGAGGCGGTGACCGCGGTGGCGACAGGCGCGGAGGCAGACGCGATGGCCGGCGTGGTGGCGGCGGTGGTGGATACGACCGGGGCCCGCGAGACCGTGGTCCCAGGGACCGCAACGGCGACAGAGACGACGATGACCGGGGTGATCGCGGCGGACGTCGTGGTGGCCGTCGGCCGATTGGCGGTTTCGACGGTGAGCGGCGTGTCGGCCCGCCGAGAAGGCGTTAGACTGCGGCTTCAGGAGGCCAAGTGCCTGTGGCTGAGTCAACACAGATCAAAGTAGCAGTCAGTGGCGTGTTGGGCCGGATGGGTTCAACCGTCCTGGCTGCTGTAGCTAGCGACCCCGAAACCGTCCCGGTCGGTGGCGCAGACCCTGCGGCTTCCGATTCGACGATCGCCGATCCGGCCACTGGCGAAGCGCTTCCTCTGCGAGCCAGTCTCGCAGATCTGATAGCGGATGCCGAACCTGACGTGGTGGTCGACTTCTCGAACGCCGAAGGGGCTCGAGCAACCTTCAAGGCCTGCGCTCCAGCCGGAGTTGCAGTCGTTTCGGGTTCGACCGGTCTCAGCGACGCTGATCTCGAAGAGGTGCAGGCGCTTGCCAGTCAGCACAGCGTCGGCATCATCTCGGCTTCCAACTTCGCACTCGGCGCAGTGCTGCTCGGGCACCTCGCCGGAATAGCATCGCAGTACTTCGACTACGCTGACCTGATCGAGTCTCACCACGAAGCCAAAGTCGACGCGCCGTCAGGCACAGCACTTTCGATCGCTCAGGCCATGGCCGAGGGCAAAGGTAGAAGATTCACACAGAATGTCGCCGAAAAACAGACACTCGCCGGTACCCGCGGCGGTGACTTTGAAGGTATAAATGTGCATAGTGCCCGCATGCCGGGCCGAGTTGCACGACACGAAGTCGTATTCGGCGGAACAGGTCAGACACTCACAATGATCCACGACTCGATAAATCGAGAGAGCTTCATGCCCGGCGTCCTGCTGGCTGTAAAGCGCGTCGTCACCCAGGACGGCTTGATTGTGGGACTCGACCGCGTGCTCGGGCTGGACAAGCTCAAGCCGTAGGGCGGCGCGGACCGCGGCACACCCGCAACGCGACCAGCCCGTAAACTTCTCTTCAGTCATCAACCTTCCGGATGCGGTCAGTGGCTCTTGTCACTCGTGCGTCCGGCCCATCAACCTCGAAAGCTCTGCGACTGTCCGCACTCCCGGACCGCCCGCCAGAGACCAGGAATCCTGAAATGAATAGCTCAGACTTGACAATCGCAATCGTCGGCGCAACCGGCGCAGTCGGACGTATCGCGCTCGAACTGCTCGCTGATCGAAACCATCCTGCAGAGAAGATCGTGGCGATGGCCTCGTCTCGCTCAGCCGGTAAGAAGGTCACTTATGCCAACACGGAACTCACCGTAGTCGAGGCAACCCCGGACGCCTTCAACGGCACGGACGTGGCGTTTATCTCCGCAAGCTCAGAAGTGAGCAAGCGTCTTGCTCCTGAGGCCGTGAGCCGCGGCGCTCTCGTGATTGACGACGGATCTGCATTCCGCATGGAGGAATCGGTCCCGCTTGTTGTGCCGGAGGTCAACGGCGTTGATGTCGAATGGCACGAAGGCATCATCTCGATCCCGAACTGCACAACCACGCCACTCGTGATGGTGCTCGACGCGCTACGGGCGATCTCGCCCATGACAGCGGTCACGGTGTCGACCTATCAGTCGGTCACGGGCACGGGAGCTGCAGCGGAGATCGAGTTACTCACTCAGTCCCGTGCTGTCCTCGATAGCGAAGACGTCGTGATCGAGCAGTATCCGCATCAGATCGCCTTCAACGTGTTGCCGCAGGTGGACGACTTCCTCTCCAACGGCTACACAAAGGAAGAGGACAAGATGCTGAACGAGTCGCGCAAGATCCTGCATGAGCCGGGTCTTAGACTCTCCTCTACGTGCGTGCGCGTTCCGGTTCAGGTATCGCATAGCGAGTCTGTGGCCGTCGAATTCCAGGATGCCGTCAGCCCAGAGGAAGCCCGTGACGCACTTGCCAAGACGGCGGGAATCGTACTGGTGGACGAGCCGGGCAACAGTGTCTACCCTATGCCACTCAAGGCGGCAGGTGCAGATGAAGTGTTCGTTGGGCGTATACGGACCGATATCGCCCACGACACTGGACTAAGCCTGTGGCTGTCTTGCGACAACCTGCGCAAGGGCGCCGCGTTGAACGCGCTACAGATCCTTGATGAGGTGCTGAAGCGAAACGTCCTAAAGCCGTCGAGGCAGGCGGCAAACAGCCGGGCGTAACTTCATCAACCAGCGAATCGGATAGCGATATGGCAACTCCAGGACGACTTCTAACAGCGATGGTCACACCGTTCACTGAGAACGGCGAGGTCAACTACGCGCAGGCACGGCGGCTCGCAACCGCGTTGCTCGACTCCGGCTCAGATGGGCTCGTGATTGGCGGCACCACAGGCGAGGCGCCGTCCATGAGCGCAGACGAACGGCTAAGGCTCTTCGATGAGGTTAAGCAGGAGATCGGTGAGCGCGGCGCGGTAGTCGCAGGCACGACGGACAACAACACCCTCGGATCGATCGAGCTTTCGAAGGAGGCGGAACGCGTGGGCGTCGATGCCTTGTTGCTCACTGTCCCCGCATACAACAAGCCGCCGCAGGAAGGTCTGTATCAGCACTTCAAGACGATCGCTGACAGCGTCAACATCCCGGGCATCCTCTACAACGTGCCGAGCCGGACCGCGCTGAACATGACCGCTGAAACAACGCTCAGGCTCGCCGAGATCGACAACATCATCGGCGTCAAAGAGGCATCTAGCGACCCAGGCCAGATCACGCAGGTGATTGACGGGGCGCGAGACGGCTTCAATGTCTGGAGCGGCAACGACGACGAGACATTCTCGATCATGTGCACAGGCGGCTTCGGCATCGTGTCTGTAGCTAGCAACATCATCGGCACTCAGATCAAGCAGATGATGGGGTTGATACTTGAGGGTGATGTCGCGGCTGCGGCGCGAGAACACAGGCGACTGTTGCCGTTCTTCCAGGCGATCTTCTGGGTCACCAATCCGATTCCGATCAGATACGCGCTGCTGCGCCACGGCTTCGAGGCCGGCCCTCCGCGGCTGCCAATGATCCCGGCACCAGCTGATTTCAGGGCGAAGTTCGACCCGGTGATGGACCAGTACAAGATGGATCTGCCGGTCGGCGTTCCCGCCTGATCTGTTGTAGCGAAACGAACCATTGAAGAAGGGTCGCCACCGAGCGACCCTTCTTCTTTGTAGAACCATTCATAGGAAGAGGTAAGAAAACATGCCGCTGGATGAGCAACGTCAGGCGAACCTGGACGGCTGGGACCAGCGTGCGCAGGTGCATGCAGAGTCGAAGTTCTACGATCTGCAGCGGTACATTGACACCCCCGACCACCTGAGCAGCACGGTCGAGTTTGATAGGACAGAACTCGGCGACGTATCCGGCAAATCGCTGCTGCACCTGCAATGCCACATCGGCACCGACACGATTTCATGGGCGCGGCTTGGCGCGGCCGTTACGGGCGCAGACTTTTCACCGGCATCGGTCGAGCAGGCAAGGAAGTTGAGCCGGGAATCAGGCACACCTGCGCGGTTCGAGGTTGCGGAACTCTACGACACGCCAAACGTCATCGACGAACAGTTTGACATCGTCTACACAGGCGTCGGAGCCTTGACCTGGCTGCCCGATATCAAGGGATGGGCGAAGGTTGTATCGCAGATGCTTAAGCCAGGAGGAACCTTCTACATAAGAGACGGCCATCCGATGGCTGGTGCGATTGATGATGGACGAGATGACGAACTGCTGGTCGTCGACTACCAGTACTTCGAAACAGAGGAAGGAATGCAGTTCGAGGGCGACGGCACCTACACCGACGGACCGCCCATTTCTCAGCGAGTGCACTATGAATGGAACCACGGTCTCGGGGAGATCGTCACAGCGTTGATCAACAACAGCCTGCGAATCGAGCTTTTACATGAGCACACCTTCGCAGAGTTCAAGGCGTTCCCGGCCTGCATTCACGTCGGTGATGGTCGTTGGCAATTGCGAGATCGGAACGAACGCTTGCCGTTAATGTTCTCAATTCGCGCCGCGAAAACGACCTGATCCAGTCGCTGCCTAGCAGCCACATTCGGATTGCCTTCACACACCCTGTGCGTAAGCACTATTGCACCGTGAACGACGTAGGAATACGGTTTTCTCGCACGGCAGATTACTATGGATGTTGCAGCACGTTCATGCCGTGACACTCTTCGGTCCGCCTTGCCGCGGCTCGAACGCATTGTGAGGAAATCCGAAACGTGAGGGCGATGAGCGAACCCAGAGTTGTTGTGATCGGTGGCGGTAGCGGCTCAGCAGTACTGCTGGCCGGACTGAAGCAGCACACACCGAACATCACCGCGATCGTCAGCATGTTCGACAGCGGCGGCAGCACCGGCATTCTGCGCGAAGAGTTCGGCTATCCGCCCTTCGGCGACATCAGGCAGTGCCTGGTTGCGCTGGCCGGGAACGATCAGAAAGCCGATGCTCTTCGTTCGGCATTCGATTTCCGCTTTCACTCAGACAGCAGCCTGAACGGCCACAGCGTCGGCAACCTTGTGCTCGCCGCGCTCACCAGTGCACTGGATTCAGGGGTTGTTGGAGCCATCTCAGAGCTATCGCGAATGCTCGAGATCACCGGCCGTGTCATACCGGTCACGCTCGAAGATGCTCAGCTATGCGCAGAGCTCGAGAATGGCACAGTGGTCGTTGGGGAATCGAACATCGATCAGCGAGGTGAAGAGACTCCTCCTATAAAGAGAGTCTTTCTCGACCGCCAAGTGAAGGCCAATCCGGACGCGCTCTCGGCTATTGCCGAAGCCGACGTCATCGTGCTCGGTCCTGGCGACCTCTACACCAGCGTCACTCCGAACCTGCTCGCTTCCGGAATTCCGCAGGCGCTGCACTCTGCGAACGCGCCGCTGGCCTATGTTTGCAACGTGATGACGAAGCTCGGAGAGACGTCGGGCTACGACGCGGCGCGCTTCACTGAAGTGGTCTTCTCATACCTCGGAGGCATCAAGCTCAAGTACGCCATCGTGAACACTCAGACCGTTCCCGAAGACGTGCAGGCGCGGTACAAGACTGAAGGCGCGGAGCCGGTCGACCCGGACGGAGAGAAGCTGCTCGACTACGCAGAGAACGTCATGAATGAGGCGCTGCTGAACCTCGGCCCGCCTGTTCGGCATGACAGCGAACGCCTTGCAGACCTCGTGATTGATCTTGCGAAGAAGGCTGCGCCTGAGCCAGCCTGACCTGAGCGCTACTTCAGCAGGTCGTCCAGCTTCAGGGACTCTGCCCGGCGCGGACCCGTCGAAATCATCACGGCCTTGATCCCAAGCAGTTCCTCAAGCCGGTTGATGTAACGCTTTGCGCCTTCGGGCAGCTGCTCCGGCTTCGTAATCCCGGCGGTCGAGCCGTCCCAGCCAGGGATCTCCTCGTATATCGGCTTGCTCTCGCCGAGCATCTGCGAATCGATCGGGAAGCGGTCGGTCTGCTTGCCATTGATCTCGTAGCCGGTGCAGATCTTGATGGTGTCCCAGCCGTCCAGCACATCGAGCCGCGTAATCACCATGGAGTCCATGCCGTTCACGCGCACGCTGTACTTGCCGGCGACCGCATCGAACCAGCCAATGCGGCGGGCGCGTCCAGTGGTGGCGCCGAACTCTCCGACCGGCCCGGCATTGCGGATGATGTCGGCCTCTTCCTCATCAAGCTGAGTCGGGAACGGGCCAGAGCCGACACGGGTGCAGTAGGCCTTGAAGACTCCGGTGACTCCGGCGAAAGCGCGAGGGCCAATGCCGAGCCCGGTGAGCATCCCGCCTACTGTGGGGTTGGAGGATGTGACGTACGGGTAGGTGCCGTGGTCGAGGTCTAGCAGCGCTCCCTGCGCGCCTTCAAGGATCACGTTTTCACCAGCGTCGAGCGCCGCAGCAACCAGGTCTTCCGACCTCGCGATGTACGGCTTTAGCTCAGCCGCCCAGCGTCTCGTCTTCTCGAATATCTCATCGCCATCGATCGGATCGCCGCCGTAAAGCTTGGTGATCGTCTCGTTCTTGAACTTGATGATCTCGGGCAGGCGGAGAGCCAGGTCTTCGGGGTTTAGCAGCTCGCCGATTCGGATTCCCTGGCGACCAACCTTGTCCACATAAGCAGGGCCGACGCCGCGCTTGGTTGTGCCGATTGCATCGCTGCCCCGCCTCTCCTCCTCAAGCCCGTCCAGCACGATGTGGTACGGCATGATTACGTGTGCGCGATCCGATACAGAGACGTTGCCGGGAAGTCCTGCGTCACGGACCATCTTGATCTCTTCGAGCAGGACCTCGGGGTCGACGACTACGCCGTTGCCAATGACATTCTGGGTGTGCGGCCAGCAGACACCTGAGGGAACGAGGTGGAATGAGAAGGTGCCGTGCTCATTCATCACGGTGTGTCCGGCGTTGTTGCCACCGGAGTAGCGGGCGACCACCGAGGCGTTCTCAGCCAGGTAGTCGATGACCTTTCCCTTACCTTCGTCGCCCCAGTGGGCTCCAAGCACGGCGTAAGCGGGCACTGCGAGAGATCTCCAAGAACGAAAACGGCCCGTCGCTCAGGCGAAACGGGCCGGGTGAGCAGTGCAACAGGTTGTTGCGAACGGATTATACCAGCGCGCTGCGAAACGACCACCGGGATGGCGGTGTCGGGGACAATTAAGTGAGTCTGATTGTGGTCTTCAGGAAGCCGGAGGGTTCGCCAACTCGCTAACCGAGATCTGGCGATTTCTTGTCAGGCGCTGAAACCGCCGGGTTTTGCTGTTGACTGTGGAGACCGGCGCGAGAGATACTATCTGTTACGCCCAAAACGGGCGGGGCCGTTCGCGGCCTCCGGAGCCGCTTTCTGCGGTACCGGAAAGCACCTTAAAAAGTGAAGAGAGATTCTGCATTCTCCGAGATCATGTAGGTGATTCCTTAGTGTGGTTCAAGCTACTAAGGGCTCATGGGGGATGCCTTGGCGTTAAGAGCCGATGAAGGGCGTAGCAAGGCTGCGATAAGCCCCG
>JANQQP010000002.1 GCA_028285005.1 Dehalococcoidia bacterium
TCCTGACAGGGAGGGAGTTAGAGGGTGGGTTGATGTCTGGGCTTTGCCCAGACCGGGCGCGGCAAGCAGCGCCCCTACCGGATCTGCGGCTGCCAGTCAGGAGGATGACCCTCACCCTAACCCTCTCCCAAGCTGGGAGAGGGGATTAAGCCTTGCTCGGGATGGCACTCCCCTCAACCGTGCTTCTCGGATACGCAGAACTCGTTGCCCTCGGGGTCCTGCATCACCGTCCACTTGAATCCGTCATCCATCTCGTGAGTCGCAACCTGCGACGCGCCGAGACCAACCAGCCGCGCAACCTCCGCCTCGCGGTCGCCTTCAACCTCGTAGTCGACATGGCAGCGGTTCTTCGCCGTCTTGCCCTCCGGCACCTTGATGAAGAAAAAGTGCCCGATCGAGTCGTCAGTCTTCAACTGCGCGAAATATTCGTTTGCAAACGCGACAGGAAAGCCGGTCGCGTCCGACCAGAATTTCGCCAGCGAGCCCGTGTCACCGGCGTCTAGCACGATTCCGCCCACTTTCAACGTCATACCAGGAACTCCTTGTTCACCTTGCAAACGTAGCTGTAACTCGGGTTCACGAACTGCGTCACCCTGGCCTCCAGCACCTGCGCTAGGAAGATGTACGCCTCGCCCTGCGACATTCCGTAGTCCGCCTCCAGCCAGAGAATCATCTCGGAAAGCGCGATGCGGAACGCGTCCTCGGCAGGCTTGCCCTGGCCCGTCGTCATGATGTGCGTCTCGTTCTCGATGCGCGGCCACGTCATCTCATCCGGCTTCGGTCCAAGCTCGGCCATCAGCTTCACGACGCCGCCAGTCTCGATGCCGCCACCGCCGCAGATTTCGCCGTCGCCCTGGCGAGCATGCATATCGCCGACGTGCAGCAAAGCTCCGGGCACATTCACAACGATCGACACCTTCGCGCCCGTCGTTACTTCCTGAATATCGAAGTTCCCGCCCCATTCGCCCGCCCAGCCGTTGTGCCTAGCCTCGTCCTTTGCAGGGGCCACGCCGATCACGCCCATCATCGGCGCAGTGGGGATCGAAAGTCGGTCGTTCCAGAGGATCTTGTCGTCCTCAATGCGCACAACTCGGAACTGTGGACCGATGTTGCTTGGGCCGAGGTATCCCGGCATCGCTCCGGTGCTTCCGGCGTAGCGCGTCCAGCCGACCGGATGCACATCGATAGTGTCGACATGGACCGTCACAATCTGCCCCGGCTCCGCGCCCTCGACGACGATCGCCCCGCTCGCAGCGTTGCCTCGGTCGGTTGGCTGGCTGTCTGACCGGTACTGGTTGTAGAGATCACGGATATCGTCCGGCACCAGCGCGGCGTCGGGCCCACGGTTCATCTGCGTAGCGACCTCGAACCACTCGCCCGGCTTCACTGTCATCGTCGGTGGGTTGGCGCCGGAATGCGTGTAGTAAAGGACATCCTTGGTGGCTCGCTGCATGGCTCATCTCTCAGGTAGTGGTCAAACGGACAGCAGGTTCGGGTCGCCGGAGTGTACGGCGACTGAGCCAACGCGGCAAAGTGCTGTGTCGAAGTGCGTCCCGGCGTAGCGGTCACTACCAGCCGACGGTATGCTCGCTCGCACAAGTCACTCGCCAATGGAGATCAGGTTGAAGCGCTATAAGTTTCTTGTTGTCGGCCGCGGAATAATGGGCAGCGCCGCGGCGATGCACCTCGCCGAAGTCAGCGATGGCGTCGCCATGCTTGGACCGACCGAACTGATGGCCGATGGCTCCGGCCCTGTGCCGAAAGCGAGTCATTACGACGCTGGTCGAGTCACTCGTATCGCTGACCCAGACCCGTTCTGGAGCGGTGTCGCGAAACGTTCGATCGATCGCTACCGCGCCCTCGAAGACGCCACCAGCGAAAAGTTCTTCAACGAGGCCGGCTTCATGTGGGCCGACTGCGATCAGCGGCGCGCAGACGCAACATTCGACATGACTCAGCGTGCTGGCGGCGAAGTCTCAAGACCCGATAGCGCCGAGCTGGCCAGCCGCTTTCCTTACTTCCATTTCGAGTCCGGCGTTAGCGTTCTCTACCAGCGGGGCGACGGTGGCACCATCAACCCGCGAGGCTACGTCTCGGCGATGACGAAACGTGCGGTGCAGCTTGGAGCGGAGGTGATCGAAGGTTACGCCCAGAACATCGCAGTACGATCGGATGGCGTCACCGTTCGGCTGGCTGATGGCGAAGAGGTCAGCGCGGACCGCGTCATGATCGCAACCGGCGCCTATGCTGCATTCGACCAGCTATCGCCGGTTAAAGTCCCGCTCAAGACCAACAAGCACACAGTGGTTCTGATCGAGGTCCCTCAGGAAGTGGCCGAAGGCGAGCTGCACGACATGCCAAGCCTGATGAGCCAGCCTCCGGGCGATCGCATCGGCACCTACACCTTGTCGCCGCTCCGTTACCCCGACGGCAAGTTCTACCTGAAGATCGGCATCGAAGGTTCCCGTCCTGCGGCCAACGATCTCGACGCGCTCAACGCCTGGTTTCGCACGGGCGACGATCCAACTCTCAACCAACAACTGATCGACGAGCTTCGCAAGCTCATGCCTTCGCTTGATGTCTCAAGCTGGAAGTGGCTGGCTTGCGTCACAACTGACACTCCCGATCGCAGGCCAGTGATCGGCCTGATCGAAGACGGCAAGATATGCCTGCAGCTCGGCGGTAACGGCTACTCCGCCAAGTCCGGCGACGCCATCGGAGAGCTCGGCGCATCACTGATGCTCGGCAGCGAATGGCCCGGTCCTATCCCGGCCGCGGAGCTAGCGCCAGACCGGTTCAGCTAGGACGCCGCCCGCCCAACAGCACCGCCCGCTTGATTTCGCGGGCAGCACCATGCACTCTGTGTCGGCGTTTCGTCACACACAGCGTTGACCACGGAAGCAAACATGCCAGACAACTCCAAGCGGCCCAACATCCTGCTCATCATGTCGGACGACCTCGGCTACGAAGCCATCGCCTGCAACGGCGGCACCTCGTACGCCACACCGCGCCTGGACCGGCTCGCCGAAAGCGGCATGCGCTTCGAAAACGCCCACGTCATGCCGCTCTGCACGCCAACCCGCGTCTCGCTCATGACCGGCAAGTACAACTTCCGCAACTACATCGGCTTCGGCCTCATCGCCCCTGACGAAGTTACCTTCGGCCACCTCTTCTCAGACGCCGGTTACAAGACCTGCATCTCCGGCAAGTGGCAGCTCTACTCCTACAACCCGCCAGACGAAATGCCTGAGATGCGGAACAGGGGACAAAAGATCGAGGACGCTGGATTCGACGAGTTCTGCGTGTGGCACGCGCACCAGACCGAGGAGAAAGGCTCCCGTTACAAGGACCCGATCATCTACGAGAACGGCGAGTATCTCGATGACACAGACGGCAAGTACGGCGACGACATCTTTGCCGACTACATCATGGACTTCACTGAGCGCAACCAGGATGATCCGTGGTTCGTCTACTGGCCAATGGCGCTGACGCACAGGCCGTTGGAGCCAACGCCGGACTCGCCCGAATATGCCGACTTCGAGCCACCATCAAACCAGACGCTCGGCGGCCGCACTTGGGACGAGCTAGAGAACTGGCCGGACGACGAGAGGTTCTACAAGGACATGGTGGAGTACCACGACAAGCTGATCGGCAGAGTGGTCGACCACCTTGAAAAGACTGGCCAGCGAGAGAACACGCTGATCATCTACCTCGGTGACAATGGTTCGCCGGCCGAGGTCTGCTCAATCGTTCACAACCACACCGAGGTCTGCGGCGGCAAGGGCCTGACGAAGGACCGCGGTACGCATGTCCCGCTGATCTGCAACTGGCCCGGGACGGTCCAGCCGTCGGTGGTGCAGACCGACCTGATCGACAACTGCGACCACCTACCGACGATCCTAGATGCGGCCGGAATCCAGGTTCCTGAAGGCTACGTGATCGATGGCCGTTCGTTCCTGCCACAGCTGAAGGGCGAAGAGGGCAACCCGCACGACTGGCTGTTCTTCCACTTCGAGCCGATGAGCGGCCGAAATGTCAGGCCCGCTGCACGCTTCCTCCGCGACCACCGCTGGAAGCTCTATGAAGACGGCCGGATTTTCGACCTCTCGGCCGACCCAGACGAGGACGAAGCGATCTTCGAAGAGCAGGACTCAGACGACTCACGCGAAGCACGAGGCAGGCTGGAACCAATCTTCAGCCAGATGGTCCGGTAGGGCAGGGCCGACTACTCCTCCGCTCGGTCGAACACCCGCGCCAGGATCACTTCCAGGTCGCCGCCGGTGACGCGTGCGTCTGACACAGTGCCTGCGGACGCCGCTTCGATCAGGCGTGACGCTGCGTCCTCACCGGTCAGCGGGACGGTGACCTGCTCAACCGAAACATCGCCCTCGGTCCCGCCGGCTTCACTCGCCACGTCCAGCACCAGGCTACGCTCAACGCCCGCGGTCGCGATCAACTGCTCGATCGTGCCGTCGTAGAGGATCTGACCGTGGTCGATCAGTATCGTGCGGTCGCACACACGCTCGATGTCGGTCACCTCGTGACTCGCCAGGATCACCGTGACATCTTCCTCTTCCACCAGCGTCCGGATCAGGTTCCGGATCCTCGCCTTCGCAATGATGTCCAGCCCCACGGTGGGCTCATCGAGAATCAGCAATTTCGGGCTGTGCAGCAGGCTCGCCATGATCTCGCCGCGGACCCGCTGGCCGAGGCTCAACTGGCGAGGAGCACGGCGAATCAACTCGCCAAGCTCAAGGATCTCGCTCAGCTGCTCCAGCCGCTGCCGATACTCGTCCTCATCGACCGAATAGATCAGCTTGAGCACGTTCATCGAGTCCACAAGCGGCGCGTCCCACCACAGCTGCGACCTGTGCCCGAACACAACGCCGATGTCGCTCACAACCTGCGACCTGTTCTGGCTCGGGTTCAACCCTCCGACAGCGACTTCACCGCTGGTCGGAACCAGCACACCGGTGATCAGCTTCAGAAGCGTCGACTTCCCTGCGCCGTTCAGGCCAACAAGGCCAACAGCTTCACCGCGGTCGATGCTAAACGAGATGTTGTCGATCGCCGTGACGGTCCGCATCTCCCGGCGGAACAGTCCGAGTCCAAATCGCCCTGTCGAAAGCCCATCGGTCTGGACTCTGTACTCACGCGTCAGGTCGTTCGCCCGGACCCACGTCTTGCTCGATTCCTCAGTCGTCACTGTCAAACGCCTCCCATTCCCTGGTAACTCCTGATCCCGCGACGCCAACTCCAGGCCCCGATCAGGAACGCCGCAAGTCCCGCGACAGGCGCCAGGTACAGAACCGGCTCGCCGAACAGCTCGTCAGATGCGACGCCGTAGACAAGGTGAGCCGGGTAAAACGCCATGAACGCCCACGGCAGCCCGATAGTGACAAGCGTCTGCACGACCGTGGAATAAGCCGATGCGGGGAACAGGTTCATCTGCCACTGCGACCTCTCGGCTGCGTTGGTCGCCGAGCCCATACGAACGTTATAGAAGGCTGACGAACCAATCACCATCACGATCGCCAGCTGGATCATCGTTCCCGAGACCATCACGATGAGCAGCCAGGGCACAAGCCACCACGTTAGGTCAGGTGGAGACAGCACGACGCCGTAGATGATCAACCCCACACCGGCGATGATCGGACCGAGACCTGCGATATCGAAGTCGGCGCCGGAAGCCTGTGCCAGGATGCCGCGAGGACGGACGAGATATCGGTCGACCCAGCCTTCTCGGACCTGGCCTTCCCATCGCACCACGCCCCGGAACACGCTGTAGATGAAGCCTGACTGAATCCTCGTCAGGCCGAACATGAACATGATCTGACCGAGTTCCCAGCCTACGACGCCACCGAACCTGTCGATCAGCACGATGCCGCCGACCGCGGCGAGCAACGAGTGCAGCAGTAGGCCGATAACACCACCGATGAAGTTCACCCGGTACTGAATGGCCGACTTGAAGCCGATCTTGATGTATGCGAGCTGTAGGGCAATTGATCTCTTCATCTAGCCACCCTGCACACTCAACTTCCGCATCCCCCGGTGAGCCAGCCACGCGCCCAGCGCCGACAACGCCACAACCCAGCCGAGCTGACGCAGCACCGCGAACCAGATGTCAGAACCCTCGATCTCGCCAACGTAGATCGCTAGCGGTGTGAAAGCTATGTCAGGAAAGGGCAGTGCACAGAAGCTTGTTTCGAGCCAGTCGGGGAAGAACCACAGCGGCACCAGTGCCCCTGTCAGGATCGGCCTGAAGCCGCGCATCGCCGACTCGATGCCGCCCACCTGAGTGAACCTGAACGCCAGCAGCAGAATCAGGAACACGATCGAGAAACTGATCACCACTCCGAGAAAGAGGCTCGGGATAAACAGCAATCCAGCAAGCACCGACGCCGGCGCGAGGAAGTCCAGGAACAGTGCGCTCAGCAGAACTATCGGAATCCCAACCGCTACGAACTGCGCAAGCACCGTTCCGAAGTAGTCTCCAAACAGCGTCAACTGCCAGTTGATTGGCCGCAACACATCGAAGATCACGTCACCCGATCGAATGCGCCAGTCCGCCCAGAAAACCGTGTTCGTTTGCAGAACAGTTGTGGCGACTGAGCCGAGCACCGCGTAGGTGATCATCTGCTCGACCGTGACCTCGGAGTTGACCACGTTCGAGCTGTACAGCGCCTGCCAGAGGAATGCCAGCGCATAGGCGATCAGGAGCCCGAAAAGAACGTTCGAGATCATGTCCACACGTGCGGTGAGTGTGCGGCGGGCGTGCAGCCTGGAGATCGCCCAGGTTGCGCGAGTGAGGCGGTTAGTCGTGGTGATCAACAGCGCTTACCTCACGACAGATGCCAGACAGCAAACGGCTCTCGCACCTGTATGCGAACGAAGGTGCAACGGTCGCACTTTCCCGCCACACCGGCAATGGCAATAGCTTGTGATCGGGCTCGGCGAACGAGCGATCGCAGATCGCTCTACGGCTTGAACACTGTGGCAGCGATGTAGCGCTCACCGTCGGACGAATCGTTGAAGTAGTAGGAAGTGACCGCTTTGCCGTCAGCGCGGACCACAGTGCGCGGGTATCCGATGTCATGGTTGCCGCCGTCGTCCCGCAGCACACGCGGCGTAGACCAGGTCGCGCCGCCATCTTCCGAGACCGTGGCGCAGATGCTGAAAGGCGGCTTGCGTGATCCGTAGACCAGCAACAGCCTGCCGTCTGCCAGCAGGTTCAGCGACGCCGGATTGCCGCCATCGCCGGTGTCGTCAACGGCCCGGCTCAGGTGATTCCACGACCGGCAGTCGTCTGAGCTCTTATACACGTCGATCCAGTTATTCCGGTGCTTCGAGCCCTGGCAGCGGACTGCAGTGATCACCGTTCCATCATCGAGCCGGACCGAAGCCGGCATGATCTCGTATCGCTCGGGCGACTCATTGATCCACGACAGAAACTCGAAGCTAGCCCCGCCGTCCTCCGTGCGGGCCGCAAACACCCGGCCCTCGTCGCCGTCGGGCTTCGTCGCCGTCAGCAGTAAAGTCGCCGACTGCGGTCCGTCGATCAGCCAGTCGGTCCGCGCCGCAATCCCTAGCTGCCCGAACATAGGCAGCTCGAACGGTCCCTGCCACGTCTTGCATCTGTCTTCGGTGACGTAGAACCACGACCTCGTGCCAGCCCTGAGACCGGTCCGTCCACACATCGCGGCGAAGCCCGGCGAATCGAAGCGCAGGCCATCCGGCGACTTGAACTCCGGCAACCCGATGGACGCGTTGACGTCAGGGTCCTGGTGCTCGTAAGTTCCCAGTCCCACGGCTCCTTCAAGTGGCGCTTCCGTCACACTCCAAGTCTCACCGCCGTCAAGACTGCGTGCCTGCATAGTCGTCAACGGGCGGCTACGGTCGCGGGCATGAAACCCGCCCGCCGGATCGGGATAGCCGGCGGTGAACAGCAGCACGATCTCATCGTCCCACGCCCACATTCCGTAGTTCGCCGGCCAACCTGCGTAGCGCAAAGGATCGCGGAATACGGTGAAGTGCTCGGTGGTCACGCTTTCTCCTATCGCCGAACCAACCGGCTAGTCTGCGTGCCGCAGAGCAGCGATCAGATGCCTCATCGTGAAGCTCTGGCCCGACATCAGGATCGCGGCACGGAAGATCCGCGCCGAAACCCAGAGCATTGCCAGGCCGAGGACTACGACGCCAGTAAGCGACAGGATGATCTCAGTTCCGGTTATTTCGCTCCCGACCGCAAGCCGCATCATGATCGCCGGACCTGCTGTGAACGGGAAATAGGTGAGCGCTTTGATAACTGTGCCGTCTGGCTGATTGATGAGCAGCCCCAGCAGCCAGAGCGGAATCCAGGGCACGAGCGCAATGAGCGGAGCGTTGCGCGATGCCGCTCTCGCGGATGAGCTGACCGCGCCCACGAAGATCCCGAGGACAATCGAAAGGAAGTAGGCGGCAATGAAGCTACCGAGCAGAGCGGCGCCGGTACCGACCGACACCGTCAGGTCTCCAGCATCCTCGATGCCGTCGAACATCAGCGGCACTGTGATGAACGCGGCGATCACCCACACTGCCGCTTGCACGAGCCCGATGGCGCCAAGCGAAAGCAGTTTGCCCATCACCACAGACAGCGGAGAGATCGAGGTGATGACCAACTCCACCAGCTTGTTCTCCTTCTCGTCGGAGACGCTCTGGACCATGCTGCCAACGCCGACCTGGATGCTTATCGCGAGCAGGCCAATGAACAGTAACGGAACGATGAACTCTCCCACTCTCACGGCCGTCGGATCGGGTTCTTCGATGCTCCCGTCTGCCTGCACGTCCAGGTTTCTGTAGAAGGCCGGATTGAAAGCGAGACTCAGCGTCTCAGAGTCCAACTGCTCGCCCACGATACTGCCGGTGAGGGCTGCGTTGAACCTTCCTTCCTCACCTCCGAACCCGAACACTCCGGTGAACCTGTGGTACTGATCGATCTCACGGTTTTCTGGGTAGTCTGCGGGTATTACGAAAAACGAATCGATCTCGTCGTTCCTGACAGCGGCGACACCCGCATCAACGTCCTGGTATCTCGACGGCCCAGTCTCTCCCTCCAGGTCAGCGAACATACCGCTGTTGTCTACGAATCCGAGCCGTTCAAACCCGACCACGGCCGCTGGCTCGTCGTCCTGGAATATGTCCACGATGACCGGCACGAGCCAGATCCCCGCGACGAGCAGGACCGGAATGGCCAGAGTGAAGATCAGATAGGCTCCGCTGCTCAGGTTCCGGCGTGTCTCCTCGCCGAAGACGATGCGAATCTCAGCCGCTCTTCCGCGCACGCGTCACCTCTTCTATGAAGATCTCATTGAGTGAAGGCAGGAGCTTCTCGAAGCGATCGACCGCTATTCCTGAGTCCGCGTAGGCCTTCAGAACACGCTCGGCCGAGTATTCGCCGTCGAGCGGGAATTCGATCGTGCCGTCGGACCCGTTTCCCGCAGCTAGTCCTCCCAGCTCGTCTGGGATGCCCGCCGCATCAACCTGCAGCGATGTCGCTCCGTACGAACTCTTGATCTCATCGAGCCCTCCGAACAGCAGCAGTCTTCCACGGTCGATGAGTGCAACGCGCTCACACATCTCCTCAACGTCCGACATGATGTGAGTGCTGAACATGATCGTCGCACCAGCCTCAACTCGTTCGTTGAGCATCTGTTTCATCAACTGAGTGCTCAGCGGGTCCAGTCCTGCGAAGGGCTCATCGAGGATCAGGAAGTCGGGGTCGTGGATGGTCGCCACGATGAACTGCACCATCTGCCGCATTCCGCCAGAGAGCGCGTCCACCTTGTCGTAGCGGTGCTCGTAGAGCCCGGTCCGCTCGAGCAACTCACCGGCACGCCGCTCCGCCTCACCGAACGACAGGCCCTTTAGGCGGGCAAGATACCGAATCGCGTCCAGCATCTTGCCTTTGCGAGGCAATCCAGTCTCCTGCGGGAGGTAGCCGACCTGCTGAAGCCGGGCGCGGACCGGCTCGCCGCCAAGAATGGATACCGAGCCGCCGTCCGGCCTGATGATTCCCAGTGACATCCGGATGGTCGTGGTCTTGCCGGAGCCGTTCGGCCCGAGAAACCCGAATATCTCGCCGCGGTTGACGTGGAACGAGACATCATCGACCACTCTGCGTCCCCTGGCAGTTCCGCCTGGAACGAGGTTCGACAGGGTGTCGACGACCGATCGGCTGCCGACGCCGTAGATCTTCGTCAGGTTGTCGACCTGCAGGATCTGTTCTTGGGCCACTGCTTAACTACTCGGCTTGGCCGCAGTGCCGAACGAGCCTGCATCAGTCGCCTTTTTCATATCGTGTCCCTCCGTTGAGCGGGCATTCCCGTAGTCGTGCGGTTAGCCCTGCAGGAACTCACTTAGCAGGTCCACGTTATTCGGGCTCGGCTCAAGCCCGCCGCCGTCGACCCGGTTCATCACCTCGGTCACTCCCGCGTTTACAGGCGTCTCAACACCTGCGAGCTGACCCTTTTCAACGATGTATCCGTTGAGGAAATTTGCCTCGGTCTTACGACCCTTGATCACGTCCTGCAGCAAGGAAGCGCGGCCTGGAGCGCCAAGCCGCTTGATCTGCTCTTCGCTTAATCCCAGCGCTCCGTTCGCCGGTACCGCATCCACCTTCGCCTTGACGTCCTGGTATTGCGTTGTTGTCGTCGCGGCGATGAACTCCTCCTGCGGAACGCCGCCAAGAGGTCCGAACAGAGGCTCGAACACGAAGCCGAGCGAAGTGCCAACGCGTAACGTCTCGGCTGTGATCGCCACCTGGACAAGACCCAGCAGTTCCCGCTGGTCCGCAGTCATCTCCTCTGGATGCGGGCCGATCAGCCCCGACGGTGCGTTGCCGGTCGCGTTGGCTATCAGCTTGCTCCAGCGCGCTCCCCAGATATTCGTCGTCGCATCCGCCGGGCCGATCACGCCTAGCGCGTCCGCAACGGCCTGCGCCCTTGGAGTCACGCTGCCGTTCAACTCGCCAACGTGAAACCCGAGGCCTTGCATCGGGTCGGTCCTGATCACATGGCCCGGGTCGTAGATGGCGGAACTGATCGTCGGCACGCAGCCAACGGTACGGTTGAAGCCGACCACCTCGGCGACGGCCTCATCATTCATGCCGTTCTGCGCCGGATATACCGCGCCAGTCGGTTTCAAGTAACGCTCGATGAAAGTGGTCGCCCACTTCGTGTCGTAGGACTTCACAGATAGGAAGACAGTGTCGAACTGAGCGTCTCGCTCAGCCACGTCGCTCAGGTGAAGGGCCTCGACCTCAACCGAGAACGAGTCCTTCACATCGGTCAGCTTCAGGCCGTCCGACCTGATGGCGTCGACGTGGTCCGGCCACTGGTCGATCACGGTGATCTCGTAACCGTCACGGGCAAGGTATGCGGCGATCGCCCCGCCGATTGCGCCGGCGCCCATGACGGCGATCTTTCCTTCGATTCTCATTGCAAGCTCCGGTGATGAGGGTGGGCGTCTGTCTGGCTACTATTGAACGGCAGTCGGCACGCAAGAAATCGGTAGCGCCGCCCACCGAACTAACCGCTGGCCACGAGTTGGGAATATACACGAACGCCACATCGTTCTAGTCGAGCCCACGCATGAGGTAAGAGTCATGGATCGCGAAGAGCGGATAACTCAGATCAGCCGCATCAGGGTGAAGGACCTCGAGGCTTTCAAGGCGATTCACGCGCGGGCGATTACAGCGCAAGAGAAGTTCGGTGTTGACGAGGTCGTCTATCAGTCAGTGGATGACCCGCGCAGCATGACCGTCGTGATCACGGGAGAGCGACGAGCGCTGAAATCGTGGCTGGAAAGTCCGGAGCGAGCATCACTCGCGAAGCTATTGGAGTTGGAAGCCGATCCGGTGACGTGGCAGGCAACCGAGTTGAGGGGTTAGGGCCCCGCGCCGTCAGTCCCGCCGCGGGTGAGGTCACTCGAAGAAGCTGCTCACCACCAGCATCGTGTAGTCGAATATCTCGCCACTGTTCGTGATGCCGACAGCCGGTATTTTCGGGTCGATCGCCACATAACCGGTCGGCTCCACCACTACGACCGGTCGAACGGATGGCGATGTGTCCGGGGTCGCCGTCGCAACGGTTGACGGTTCAGCTTCAGGTGTCTCCGGCTGCTCGGTCTCGTCTGGCAGCAGATCGCCGCCATCCTCTGCGGACTCCTCGAGCTCATCCAAGTCATCGTCCGGTTCTTTCACCTCGCTGTCAGCATCGTCCAGGTCGTCGTCGTCGAACACTGGTGTGGCGATCGGTGTCGGGCGCGGGGGCGGCAAAACGGCTGGAACCGGCGTAGCAACCGGCGACGGCGTCGCAGCGGCGTCTGTGAAAGGGTCGCTTTCCAGACCAGGTACTGCAGTCGCAGTCGGCACCGGCGTTTTTGTTGGAGCTGGTGTCGGGGTCGGTACCGGCGTTTCTGTTGGAGCCGGCGTCGCAGTTGGAGTGAGAGTCGCTTCAGGTGTTGGCGTCGTAGCGGCCGAGTCGGTCTGGCCCGGAGTTGGCGTAGACGTGGGAGTCGGTGTAGCTGTAGCCGTGGGAACAGATGTCGGGGTGACCGTGGGAGTGGCCGTCGGCGCCGGGGTCGCCGTAGGAACAGGAGTTACCGTCGGCGTCGGTGTTGGCACCGGCGTGGCGGTAGCGGTAGGCGTCGCAGTAGGCGGTGGTCCGTCGTCATCATCGTCGTCGTCATCATCGTCGTCGAACAACGGTCCGTCGGAAGGAGCCTGGAAAACCGTTTCAAGCGGCTCCGGTGGCAATCGTGTGGGGGCGGTGCCATCAGCCGCAGGTGCAGCGCAGGCTGCCACGATCGCGATGAATGGCATACCGATGCTCCAGAGAGCAGCTCGAACGGGTAGTGTCGATGTGGGAAGGTGGATGAACAACTCGTCGTACCGAAGTGTCGGCCTTGAAGCCGCGAAGGACGCGTATCTATCAAAGCTACATTCGAGAAGGATCGCTACCTGTAGCCATCAGGATCATGTCGGTTCGTGAGAACACCCAATTTCCGATATGAGGGCGCCCGAGGGCAGACAGATGGAATCTTGCCGCCGAACGACGGTCGATAAGCGCTGAGAGTTGGGTATCGAAGAGGCGCGACCGATTGGGCGTCCCGGGAATCGCCTGATCAGAGGCAGTACCTGATACCTTGCGCCTACTGCGTCGCGTAAGCCCTCAGCAGGTCATGCCTGGCGATCACGCCGATCGGCTTGCCGTCCTGGACCACAACCAGGTGACTCATGTGAGTCTTCAGCAACTGGTCCGCGACCTGCCACAGCGGCGTCTCTTTAGTAACGGTTGGGGGTGACTCAAGCATCGCCTCGGATACCGGCTCTCTGTGGCTCGCGACGAAAGCCTCCTGCACATCGCCGATCCGGTCGGGTCCGGCGACATACAACTCCTCAAGCACCCTGCGGTCGTGGCTGTAGGCGGACGACGGCTTAACGCCTGCAATCTGGACCTGGAAAGTGCGCTCAGTCACCACGCCGGTCATCTTGCCCTGTTCATCGACCACTGGCAGACAGCCGATGCGGTTGGTGATCATGAGCTGCGCGGCCTCTTTAAGAGGTGTCGACTCACCGATCACGACAGGCGGACTGGACATCACCTCACCGGCCTTCGCTTCGAGTAGAGATAGTGGCATCGCATCGCTCCTGATGTTGCTGGATAATCGAAGGTCCGCGGTCGACTGCCCAGCGAGTTCAGGGATCACATCTGTGCGGGCGTAGGTCGATCGTGGAGGTAGACGTGTGGTGGGTCGGATTTTCAGGGCTGCGAATCGCCACAACGCCGCAGAGGCATGACATATTCGTGAGCGAGTGCGCTGACAGGGGCAGGATTCACGAAATCCTCATCCGTTCCACAGACGGCAAACTGACTGCGACTGCAGTAGCCGCTAACGTGGACTGAAGCCGCAGCCTCACAATAAGGCAGCGCGGGTGACGCCTGGCCCGAGTGAGAGGCCAGCACTGTCGGCACAACAACGAAATCGCATCGGAAGATGACCTCCAGAGAAAAGGCTGCACAATCGGATCTCCTGACGAGATCCGGTTCGAATCGCGCCCGTCTCATTCGTTCAGAGTTGGGCGCGGAACAGCGGCTGGCAAAGGACCGTCGTAGTGCCGATGGCTACGACATCGCGGACTCTTTGGTGAGTCTGCCGGAGCTGGCGCGCCAGCTCGTCGGAGCAGACTTTGCGGCAGTAACCGTCCTGGACACGGACGGCTCGGTGCTGGACATGCTCTACGCAGGGCTCACCAGGGAGCAGGCAGACAGGATCGGCTCTCCACCCAAAGGCATCGGCATCCTTGGGAGACTCGGTGAGAACGATGGCCCCCTGATGCTTAGACGCATCGCAGGCCATCCCCAGTCCGCAGGATTTCCGGAAGGCCATCCTCCGATGGATGCGTTGCTCGGCGTGCGCGTCTCATCCGGAGACCAGCGCACCGCAAACCTTTACGTTTGCAAAGGCCCCGGAAACGGTGTCTTCTCCGAGGAGGACCAGGAGAAGATTGTCGCGCTCGCAAACTACGCCCGGATTGCTCTCGATAACGCCCGCCTTTACAGCGATGAGCACAGGTTGCGCACCTCAGCCGAAGCCGCAGAGCAACGACTGGCCGCTGTCATTCACGGCTCTGCAGCCGGCGTTGTCGTCAAGGACGCTCAAGACGGTCACTTCGTCCAAGTCAGCGGTGAGGCCGAGAGGATCGCCGGCGTCGAACTGCCGGGTAAGGTATCTGCCGAGAGCCATCCTTTCGAGCGACTCTATCACCGGGTCGACGGCACGCCGATGCCGCCCGAAGAGATACCGATGAACGTCGCTCTCAACCGCGGGGTCTCAAGTGGGCCGCTGGAGGTTCTCTTCGTTCGGCCGGATGGCACCAGGCTGCCGGTCGTCGCCAGTGCAGCACCGGTCTTCGACTCCTACGGCGAGCTCGACTCGGCGGTCTGCGTCTTCGTGGACATCACCCGACTCAAAGAGCTGGAGATGGCGAAAGACGACTTTCTCTCAATGGTCACACACGATCTGCGGACGCCTCTCACGACCATCAAGGGTATGGCCGCAGCCGCGCTCGATTCTGCAACGCACTCAGACACCGACAGCGCAATCAGCTTTTTGGAACCGATAGACGACGAGGTCGACTACCTGACCGAACTGGTATCCAACCTGCTCGACATGACGCGCATTGAGGCCGGAAGTGATGTGTTCGAATTCGAAGTGTGTCACCTCGCTGATATCGCACAGGACTCGCTGGCGCGAATAAGCAGGAGCCGGGACGCGCGAGGCCGTGACATCCACATCAACGTGCCGCCCGACCTCTCGCCAATCTACGCAGATCCGAGCCAGATCGGACGCGTCCTCGACAACCTGTTATCGAACGCGCTCAAGTACTCGAACGATGGCATCGACATGACGGCTCGAAACGACCCTGACGCGAATGTCGTAAAGGTGGACGTCAGGGACCACGGACCGGGCATCCCTGTCGAACAACAAGAAGCAATCTTTGATCGCTTCGCCCGGCTCAAGGGTTCCGGGACCGCAGGCAGACAGGGCTCAGGTCTCGGACTGGCGATCTGCAGATCGATCATCAACGCCCACTCCGGCCAGATCGGAGTGGTGTCCGCTGGCGGCGGATCAAACTTCTGGTTCACACTGCCGGCCGATACGGGAACCGACGAAAGCAAAGTCGGGAAGTCATAAGCAAGACCGGAGCCAAAAGAAATGGTCAACGAAGCTAAGCAGTCCGGGAGTCAGTCACCCAAGGTGCTGGTTGTCGACGATGACCCGAAGATCCGCAGGCTGGTAGCGGCGCACATGTCGCAGCACGGCTTCGAAGTCGAACTGGCGGCAACCGGCGAAGAGGCGTTAGATAAAGCTCCCCTCCACCAACCTGCGGCCGTGGTTCTCGACATTTCGATGCCCGGCATCGGCGGATTCGAGGCTCTTGAGCGGCTGCGCGAGTGGTACACCGACCCAGTAATCATCCTGTCGGCGACCGACCAGGAACGCGAAAAGGTGCGGGCGCTGGACCTGGGAGCCGACGACTATGTGACGAAGCCGTTCGGTACCGAGGAGCTCGCTGCCCGGCTGCGTGCGGCGATCAGGAGGGCAGAGCGGCTTTCATCACCTGACAACCAGTCCGAACCGATCGTTGACGCCACCGACTTCAAGATCGATCTCGCTGCGAGGCTCGTCTACAAAGACGACGAAGAGATCAGGCTCACACGCACTGAGTTTGATCTTCTCCGCACTCTGGCCGTGGACGCAGGCAAGGTACTGACGCATCGACACCTGCTGCAGGAGGTCTGGGGCCCGGAGTACGGCGCCGAGACCGAGTACCTGCGCACCTTCGTCAAGCAGCTACGCCGAAAGCTGGAGCGGGACCCCTCCCGGCCAAAGCGAATCCTCACAGAACCCGGAGTAGGCTACCGCCTCTACCTGGAGTAGGGCGGCGCGGAAGGACGGGTCGAAGGTGTGTCATTCTGAACTTGATTCAGAATCTCTCGCTTGAGCAGGGATCCACGGTCAGATCCCTCCGCTGCGGTCGGGATGACGAACAAAATCCCCCTCCTCCAGCCGAGGGCGGGCTGCCGTCTCACTCGCCGTCCGGCAACGCGAATGCCACGAAGTAGTCGCCCTGCTTGTTGCCCAGGCTGCCGTGGCCGCCCGCTGCAATCACCACGTACTGCTTGCCATCAACTGAGTAGCTCATCGGCGTCGCCTGCCCGCCAGCCGGAAGCTCTGCCTTCCACAACTCCTCGCCCGACTCCACATCGAATGCCCTCAGATGCCCGTCGAGCGAACCTGCGGCGAACACCAGGTCGCCCGCCGTCACGATCGGCCCGCCCCAGAACATCGTCCCCAACAACTCCTGCTGTGGGAACACCGTGTCCGGCGGCATCTCGCCAAGCGGCACGCGCCACTCGACCTCACCAGAATCAAGATTCACGCCGACGAGAATCCCCCATGGCGGCTCGATGCAAGGCAACCCATTCGTGCCGTACAGAATCCCGCCGTCCCGCGTGTAAGGAGTGCCAAGCATGTCGCCTTCAGTATCCGACTTCCGAGGCACCAGCTTCATCACTGCCGCCACTCGCTTCACAGCAGTCACCAGCAGGTTCCTATCCGGGTCGTAACTCGCTCCACCCCAGTTGATGCCGCCTCCCCACCACGGGAAGAAGACTGAACCCTCGAAACTCGGCGGCGTGAAGATACCCTCGTTCCGCGCCTTCTCCAGCGAGATGCGACAGCTGATCTCTGAACCGACCGATGTGCCCCACGCGTCCTCCGGTCCGATCTCCGGTTCGAGCAATGGCGGCGGCAGGACCGGGAACGGCTGGGTCGGCCACGCCTCCTCGCCCGGCACATCGCTCGCTGGCACCGGCCGCTCCTCGACAGGGAAGAGAGGTTCACCGGTGTCGCGGTCCAGCACAAAGATGTGTCCCATCTTCGTTGCCACCGCGACTGCATCAACTTCACGGCCATCACGCTCCACAGTCACCAGCGATGGCTGCGCTGCCACGTCGTAGTCGAAGATGTCGTGGTGCACGACCTGGAAGTGCCAGATGTACTCTCCTGTTGACGCCCGGAGCGCAACCACCGAGCTTGAGAAGAGGTTCTGCCCGAGCCGCTCGCCGCCGTAGAAGTCGGGCGACGCACTGCCGGTGGGGATGAACACCATGTCCCGCTCTTCGTCGCCAGATAGCGGCGCCCACGCATTCGCCGCTCCTGTCTTCGTCGCTCCTTCTGGCGTCCACGTGTCGTAGCCCAATCGGTCCGGTGACCTGGGAATCGGGTCCCAGCCCCATAGTTCCTCACCCGTTCTGGCATCGAAGCCGCGCACAGTTCCGAACGCCTCCTCAACGCGGTAGTTGTCCCTGATCGACGAGCCGGTCACGACCACATCGCCGACGATCGCAGGCGGCGAGGTCATGGCGTACTGGCCGTCGATGACCGGACCGACGCCCCGGTCGAGCCTTACAACGCCTTCTTCGCCGAAGCCCTCGCAGAGCAGCCCGGTCCGAGCATCGAGCGCAAGCAGTGTGGCGTCCAAAGTGCCGAAGAGGATGCGGTGTGCGCAGGTGTCGTCTGGATCCGCTGCGCTGTCGGCCCAGAATGCGACACCGCGCGAAACCCAGCCCTGCGTGCGTTCCTTATTGCGTGACAGCTGCGGGTCGTAACGCCACTGCTCGATGCCGGTTGCCGGGTCGATGGCGATGATGGCGTTGAGCGGAGTGGAGATGTAGAGAAGCCCGGCGTTCAGGATCGGCGTGTTTTCGAACTTGAACCAGCCGAGGTTCGTGCCCTCGCCCGTCTGGTAGACCCATGCCTGCTCAAGCTGAGCGACATTCTCACGGGTGATCTGTCCGGCAGGGGAGAAGCCGGAGCCGCCATGGTCGGCGCCGTATGCCGGCCAGTCGGTCTGAGCGGACGGGTCGAACAACGAGCTCCCGGAGTCGGAGTCACTGCCGCAGGCGAACGCGAATACTGCGAGCAGGGCAAGCGCCGGGACAAACAGCCGCTGAGCGACCTTTTTCGATGCCGATCTATCTCGGTTTGGGATCATCGGGCCCATGATAGGCGTCGCCCTCCTGGTTGAACAAAGACAGGCCCGCCGGTTTCGGCGGGCCTGCTTAATTGCCAAAACTACCGAACGCTACTTCGAGCCGTTCGTCTCCTCGGGCTCTTCGGGTGACTCTACGGCAGTCCTCGAAGGCGCCGCATCTTCCTCCATCACCTGGTCTCGAACACGGTCTGGCATCAGTTCCCTGATACCGAAGCCGAGTGTCGAGCGCAGCGTCTCATCAACCCGGGCGATCGACGACGGCGATACAGACATCAGCCGGTCCATCGGCCCAATAGCACCGCCGTTCCCGTTGTGCCCGTTGCCGCCACCAAAGTCAACGATCTTGATGTCATCGACGTGACTCAGCGGCGCGGTCGAAGCCTTCACAATCTCAGGCAGCGACCCGATCAGCTCCTTCGCAAGCTCTAGGCGAGTCGTGGCGTCAGTGAACTTCTGCATCGCCACAGCCTTCTTCTCAAGACCCTCGGCCTCAGCCTCCAGGATCGCCTGCGTCGCCTCAGCCTGAGCGAGACCGACGTTCCGCTCATCGGTCGCCTTACCGTCGGCGTTCGCAACAAGCTCCGCCAGTTCAGCCTTCGCCGCTTGCTCCTTCGCGTAGCGCTCGGCGTCCGCGGTCTTCTGCCGCGCTTCCGCGTTACCCTCAGCCTTCAGAACCGTCTGCTGTCGCTCTGCATCCGCCTGCGCAACCAGCTCAGCCCGCAACTCTTCTTCACGAACAGACACACGCCGCTTGGCGAGTTCGGCCTCGGCGTCAACAACTTCCTGCCTGGCGATAGCCTCTGCCCGCGGTCCCGCCTGCGAAGCCGTGGCTCGCTCGCGGTTCGTTTCCGCCTCGTACTGCGCTTGCTTCACATCGCGGTCACGAACGGCCGAAGCGATCTCCGCCTCGGCGTTCGCCTGTGCTGTCTTGGCTTCACGGTCTGCGATTGCCTCGGCGATCTCAGCCTCGCGCTTCGCATTCGCCTCACCCACGCGGGCGTCCTTGATCACCTCGGCTGTCTGCGCCCTTCCAAGGGCATCGAGGTAGCCGTGAGCGTCGCGGATCTCCCGCAGCGTCAGCGTGTCGAGAGTGATTCCAAGCGATGCCAGTTCAGGCTCTGACTCGGCAGCGACTCTCTGTTGGAACGTCTGACGGTCTTTATAGATGTCCTCAGGCGTCATGTTTCCACAGATCGCCCTGAGCGAACCTTCAAGCACCGACTGCACGTCCGCCTCGATCTCTCGCTGATCCCTTCCAAGGTAGCGTTCAGCCGCTCGGACAATCCCCGAGTCATCTGAGGCCACTTTGAAGATCGCAACACCCGAAACGATCAGCGGCACACCCTGCACCGTGATGGCGTTGTTCGTGACAACGTCGGTGGAAATGGCGTGCAGCGACATCGTGCCCACCTGCTCAAACACCGGCCACACGAACGTGCCACCGTTCCTCACAACCCGGAACCCGACTTTGCGCCTCACACCGTCAACTTCGAGCATTCTTCGACGGCCTGAAATGACCGCCACTTCGTCCGGTCCAACCTTGATGTAGCGGCTCGCCCACAACCCGACCGCCGCAAGCACGGCGATGAGGATCGCTGCGACCGCCAACCCGATAAACAGTTCCATGGCGCTATCTCCTGGAATGCGGTTTTTCGCCTGTGACTACGGGGCTTCGACGAACGCCGTCGACGCCACCACGTCAACTATCCGAACCCGGTCACCAACTTTGAAATTGCCGCCTCTGGCAGGAAGCGTCACTGTGCTTCCGTTCGGTGTAGATATCTCAACCCTGCCTGCAAGATCGGGGTGAGTGGGAAGCTGCACGATTCCAATCCGGCCTTTCAGTTCCTGGTGACTCAGGTCTGTCGAACCCTGCGCCCGGTGCATGCCCGCCTGCACGATTCCAAGCGGAATGCCGACGATCAGCCCTCCGGCGATGGCGATCAGAGCCACCACAAGTCCGTTCAGGTCGGTCGTGGCTGTAATGATCCATCCGACGCCACCGAAGCCGACACCGCTGGCAAGGAACAGCGTGCTGTTCACGAACTGCGGTCCGAAGCTGTCGTCCGAGTCTAGAAACTCGAAGATCTCACCGAGTAGCAACGATGCCAGTAGGAAGGCCAGCGAGACTCCCGTGATGATCGTGTAGGTGACTAGATCGGCGGTCCAGACCAGTGTGTCCATTTCACGTCCTGTCCTGCTGAGAGGGAGCCAGATATGCGGCCGATATTAGCATTTGGGCGCGAATGCCAGCCGTTTAGCAGAGGCAAACCTGCTCTACGGCAGACGGGCACTTTCCGTCGCTAAATCGTTCACCTCGGGATCTTGAACTCCCTGGCATCGAACACTACGGGCCTCGACCTGGATTCGGTGATCATCCACACGACGTTATCGATTAACGTTCTCCATTCGTTCGCAAGCCTGAAATTGTTATTCATTGCGTGAAATGAAGCGGTGAATCGACGTAGCTGTTCTGGTAAGAACATTGAATAGAATAACACAGGAATTGAGCGAATTCTATGATCTTTGTATTTGACGTACATTAGTAGTAGAAAATCTACGCCTTCATGTGGAGTGGATGGCAACTCGGGGGTATCGGGGTCGTTCAGCGCCTTGAGCTCTGTCAGGCTTCCGGGCCGGCGGCTGATATCTGTGACGATCAGATCAAAGTCGCCGTCAGTCGTGAGTATCCGCTCCGCTTCCTGACTGGACTGCGCGACCGTCACGTGAATTCCGAGCGCCCGGAAAAAACGCCGCTCTCCAACTAGTAGAGCCGGGTTATCGTCGATCCACAGCATTCTTGCTCCAGAAAGTTTGGGAATCAGGAACTCCCATCTATCGATCTGGTCGCGAATTCGCCCCTCAAAGCCTGGCTCCGCAAATCTCAGGCCACTCAGCGCGTCTTTCGCCTGGTCCAGAGCCACCTCGAACTGGCCGAACTTGAGAGTGCTAAGTCTCTTCCATGGAATGATTACAATTGCAAACGAAATTACCAGAATAGTAATTGCAATTGCGTCGATTTCTGAAGAAACGCCGTCTATATCTGCAATCTTCAATCCAAGAAGAGCAAGTGCGATAGTCGAAAACAGCAGTACTGCAATGCCGTTACTTCGCTGCCTGATTGACGAAAGAAACGCGCCAAATCTCGAGCCCATCGATCTCTTCGCAACCCGTCCTCGTGTGTTGGCGAAGAACCTCATATCCGACAACTCCCGCGCTACTTCAGCGTGTACTTCGCAACAGCCTTCTCGTCCAGCTCGATACCAAGGCCCGGCTTGTCCGTCAGGACCATGTTGCCGTCCTTCGGGATGACACCATTGCCGTAGATCTCTTCTACCTCGTCGAGCGGTCCTGAGAACTCCGTAGAGAACTCGTGCGGGCGCGTGGCGTTCTGGATGGTGGCGTAGACGTGCAGCGACGCCATGCTGTTGATACCGGCCTGCGGACTGTGCGGCATGATCGGCTTGTCCCATGTCGACGCAAGCTGGTAGATCTTCTTCACCTCTGACGGTCCACCAGCAGCGAGAATGTCTGGCTGCAGGATGTCCGGGTTGCCGAGCTCTACCAGGTTCTGGAACCACCATCGGTACGCATCCTGCTCGCCACAGGAGACTGCGACGTCCAACGCGTCCGCGACCTGCCGCAGACCGTTCAGGTCCTCGCGGGGCAGCGGCTCCTCGAAGTGGTCGATTCCCAGCTCCTCGAATTTTCGGCCCTGCTGAATCGCCGTCGAGACCGAGTAGCCGTTATTGGCGTCGAAGCCCAGGTAAACCTCAGGAGGCAGGAACTCCCGCACCAGCTTGAACATCGCGAAATCCTTGGCTGGGTCGGAGTCCTGGCGCCAGCCCTTCCAGTCCATGCGGATCTTGAAGGCTCGGAAGTTCATGTCCCAGCCCTTCTTCACAAGCTCCAGCATCTCCTCAGGCTGGAACTTCCAGCCCGATCCCGTCGACCAGTAGAGCTGAATCGTCTTCCGGGTCGCTCCGCCCATCAGCGTGTAGACCGGCAGTCCTGTCTCCTTGCCCATCAGGTCCCACAGCGCAACATCGATCACTCCGACTACGCCTGCTGGCAGCTTGTAGAGACGGTCCTCCTTGCCCTGCGCCAGCGTCTCCCAGTGACGGTCGATCTCGAGCGGGTCCTCGCCGATCAGCGTCGGCTTGATGATGCTCTCGAGGTAAGCCTCGAACACCGAGCTGTTCCTGCCGGGCACCACACGGTTTCGTCCCGGCGCGTCGGCGTAACCCTCGATGCCGGCGTCGGTATGAATTCGCAGCAGGCCTTTTCCAATCGTCAAGGGCGTGACGGTGATATCCGTGATCTTCATTTTCCTGTTCTCCGTTCAGGTCTGCTGCCAGGAATTCGGCTCAGTGGTGTCGGTCGAGCGCACTTTATCGCAGTGAAGGGCAGGGCGGAGCGATGACTAACTTGCCCCTCTAACTGACCGGGCGTAGAGTGCCCGCATCACTCACCGGCAGCATCTCATCGACGCATTTCACGGTCCACCCAACGGAGAAGAGCTATGAAACGGCGACAGTTCACAGGCAACGCATCGCAGGTAATGGTCGAACAGCTCGCCGCATCGGGAACGAAGTACCTCTTCTACAACTCCGGCTCTCGGGAAGCACGCTTTTTTGACGCTCTGCTTAGTCATAAAGAAATCCACGGAATTCTCGCCCTCCACGAAGGAACGGTCGCCGCGATGGCCGGCGGCTACTCACAGGTGAAGTCAGACCCAGCAGTAATGTCTGTGCACCTCGGCGCAGGTCTTGCGCAGTCGATGGGGCAGTTCATCAACGTATGGGCAGGATCACTGCCCGTGGTCATGCTCACGTTCGCCGGCGACACCGGCAGCTACGCCGATCGCATCACGCTCGACCTTGGCCACAACGCGGGGCCAACCTCGATCGTTGCGCCAATGACCAAGGCCAACTGGTCGGTCATCGAACCCGGCGGCATCCCATCGGCATTCGAGCGCGCAATCAAGGTCGCAGGCACTCCGCCCGTGGGCCCGGTGCACATGGCCGTCTACGACCGCAACCTTGGCCCGGACCGGTTCACAACCGAGATCATCGAAGGTCCGGTCGCAAGGCCGCGCACCGGCTATCCGGCTAACGAAGACATAGAAGAGATCGCCCGCATGCTACACAACGCCAAGCGGCCGGTGATCTACGTTGGCGACGGAGTGTGGAAGAGCGGAGGTCAGCAGAAGCTCGGCCAGATCGCCAGCCACTTTGGCGCAGTGGTCGCATCGATGTGGGGCGACCTCCGGGGAGTCTCGGCCGCTCACCCGCAGCACGCAGGCTACTTCCGCCAGCCGGTGATGGACCTGCAGCCGGATGCCATCCTCGCAATCGGAGTCAGGCACGGCGGCTCAGGAACTCCGTCCGACTTCGAGCTATTTAAGAGCGCGGAGCACATCATTGCGGTCGGCCCCGACGTTGAGATCTTCGAGAACATCCCTGGCCTCGACCTCGCTGTTATGGCAGACGAATTGCGGACCACGGAACGTTTGCAGGAACTGGTACAGAGCGAACAGGAGCCGGAACGCTACTCCGAGCGGCGCGAGTGGGCACGCGAGAACGCCGCAAGGATTCGCGCTGACCGCCGCACCAACCTGCAATCTCCAACCGAAGTGCCAGACCGCGTCAGGCCATTGGCGTTGCTGGATGCTGTCGACGCCGGTCTTGAGAAGCTTGGCGGTGGACTCATCACGACAGAGCAGTTCGCCGTGCCGCTGGAGTGCGTGAACGAAAAGCCGGATGGCGGCTCGGTCGACTACATCAGGCCCGCGGGCGGTTCCGAGGGCTTCGGTATGGGAGCACCACTGGGCGCAAAGCTGGCGGCACCTGACAAGCCAGTCATCGGCCTCGTTGGCGACGGCTCCGTTTACTACGCAGACTCAGCGCTCTGGACCGCTGCACATCACCGCATCCCGGTGCTCTACGTCATCCCCAACAACGGCGCTTATGGCATCGTTGCGGGCGCATTCGGCGGTGCGAAGGGCACCATGCACGAAACCGGCAACTATGCAGGCGTCGTGCTGGACGGCGCAGACATCGTCAAGCTATCTGAGGCATTCGGAGTCGAGGGCATCAAGGTCGACTCCGAAGACAAGATCGCGGGAGCGGTCGAGCACGGGCTCGACACGGTGGAGAAGGAAGGCAGGCCGCTGCTGCTCGATGTCAGGATGCCGCTCGGCATTCCCGAGGGCGGTCGGGCTGCACAGCAGTTCCAGCTGGCCGGGGCGGGCTCGAACGGCGCAAGCCGCTAGGCAGCGTCCTTCCGGCTGGAATCGCCGGAGCCGCGCAGTTCGCCTGGGGGCTCATATGGCAGCCAGAAGTGCATGGTCGTATGGCTCTTCAACTTGCTAGTCACACCGATCTGCCCTTTGTGGCTCTCGACGATCATGCGGGACACATAAAGGCCGATTCCGGTGCCGCGCTCTCTGGTCGAAGCCTCGGACTTCGCTCTGACGAACCGCTCAAAGACCAGCGCCTGCTGACGCTTCGGAATTCCGAGACCCTCGTCCCTGATGTAGATGAAGACGCCGTGCTCACCCGGCCTCGCTAGCAGCCTGATCGGCGTCCCTTCGGGCGAGTACTTCATCGCGTTGTTCAGCAGGTTGCCCACGACCTGACCAATCCGGTTCGGGTCGATCGTCATGACGATCGGGTGTTTGGGGAGTATCACTCTCATCGAGTGACCGGAGATCTCAGCGATTGGACCGAACGACTCCACAAGCCCTTCCAGCAGTGCTGTGATGTCGGTCTTTTCGAACTGCAGCTCGAACCGACCAGAGTCGATGCTCGAAAGATCCAACAGATCGTTGATGAGGATGCTCAGCCACTCGGTGTTCCGACGCACGACTGAGATCTGCCTGCGCTGCTTGTCATCCAGGTTCCCCCCATCGCGGTTCAGCAGGTCGGTGAAGGCACGGATCGAGGTCAACGGAGTGCGCAGCTCGTGTGACATCGTGGCGATGAAGTTCTGCTTCGCCTCGTTAAGTTGCTGCTGATTCTTGACTTCCGCCTCAGCACGCTCCGCCCTGAGCTGCTCATCGGCAAGGCGCAGTTCAGATTCGTGCGATAGCGCCGTGTCTATTGCAGGCGAGATGTGACGAGCGAACTCGGGCGCGAGACTCTGCTCTTCATCCGAGAACGGTGAGTCCGAACGCGCAAGGTGAATCCAACCCTGCGGCCGCTCGTCTGCATCGTCCCACAGCCGCGCTGCGATGCAGTATGCCGCTCCACACGTCGACTTCTTCACGGTGTTCGACCCGAGGCACACTGCGTGCTCCGGTCCGATCACGACGACACGGGCAAGACCGTCCCTCGAATCGGTCGGCTCGACGAACGGCTCGCCCAGCCGCTGCGAAACCTCCTCGATCTCGTCGTCATCTGGAGGAAGTGCCTCGTGGACTCTCTCTGGAGGCATGTAGTAGGTAGCGCGGTCTATCGGGATGATGTTCCGCAGTTCCGGCGAGATGCTCTCAACCAGTCCCATCAGATCGCCGGCCGCACTCGCCAGTCTCGCCACCTCAGCGAGGAAACTGCGAATCTCGGCCTCTCTCGAGAGCGAGCGCACCAGTCTGAAGTGCTCAACCGCGCTGGTCAGCAGGTTCGCTACGTGCTCGACGTTGTGCAGGTACTCAGACTTGTAGGCATATTCGTTCAGCGAATAGAACTCCAGCGTGCCGATCAGTTCACCCTGGTCCATGAGCGGCGTGATGAGCAGCGAAGGAATCTCCTCGATAAGAGGCAGTATCTCTTGATCGTCGAAAACCTCCGGGCTTCCCTCATCGATGATCATCGGCCCACCGTTCTTCTCAGCCAGTGGGATCAAGATGCCTTCGATGGTGCCGAACGCCTCCCCGGCGATGTCCACGGGGTCGAGATGACCGTGCTTGTACTCGATGTTCAGGTTCTTGCCACTCGAATCGAACATCCGCAGTATCGCCGCGTCTATGCCCATCGAGCTCTTGGCGAAACTGACAACGGCATCGCAGATACTCTCGACGCTGCTCTCCTTGATCACAGCTTCGGCAATGCGTTCGATCGAGGACGAGATGCGGTCCTCACGAGCACTCTCCATCTCTGACAGGTACAGAGCGACGAAGGGAGCCAGCAGGGAAGTGACGCTCGTGAGTGTTTTGAGGGCGTCTTTGTCGAGCGGCTCAGATGCGAGTAGTTGCACAGCGCCAAGGTTTACGGAGTACAGGCTTACTGGTGCTGCAACCAGGAAGTTGTGGCCGGCAGCCAGGAATACTGAGAAGTCCTCGACGCCGTGGTGGCTGACCTCCAGCATCTCCTCTCTTGTGTAGCTGATCGGGCCGCGGTTCGAGATGGTGCGCATGGACGCGCCGTTTGACGGCCGCTTCAGCCCGGCCGGGAACAGGCTGCTGAGGTTCCCGTATGAGTAGATCTCAACGACGCGATCACCGTCCGGGATCAACGCGCTGATCTGTATCGCCTCAGCCTGCGTATGTTCTGCAAGGAGATCGGCCGCTCTCTCGATGCCTTCGGCCGTGGATGCACTGCCGGTCAAGAGGCGAGAGATCGCCTGAACCAGGGTTGACTGCGACCCGGTCTGTTTCGATTTAGCCAATTAGCGCTACCGTCCGCGATCTTGAATGCTCAGATCCAGACTAGGCGTGCGTAGAAAGGCCGACATTGGGGCTGGCATCACCATCAACTGTCAAACTCGTGTACTCTTTCCGGTCTACTAAGTTGCGTGCTGTAGTTTGGAAAGTCCGTTCGACGGCACAACCTGCAGTAGCCGAAATCCATCGCCTGACGCCGAATAGCCGGTATTACACGAGATGAGCAACGAATTCGGAGATATCGATCTCTTTCGCGAGGCTCTCGCCGCGGACAGACTCGACCCGCCGGTAGACGACTATCTGCGCAGCACGGGACTCTCAGAAGCTGATGTCGTCGAAGTGAGGTCTCTCTACCGGAAGTTCTGCTCCGCCATCGAGAACTCCGCAACCGCCGATCTTCCAGACCTCGCCGGCGGCAGCCAGTCCAACTCGACCACCGCGGAGGTGAGCTGAGTTGGTGCAGACCCTTGACTCGTACACAGCGGGTCTCGAAATCGTCAAGGCCGAATGCGAACGGCAGCTCGAAGTGGCGGAACTGCCCTCGGGCATCAGCGACGCTCTAGTCGACCGCAAGCTGATTTTCGGCGAGCACCCCGAAGTGATGGCGATCCTGCCGCTCATCATGTACCAGGCGCTCGGCGGCAAGAAGCCTGACCAGGCCGCACCGGCGGGCGCCGCCATGGAGTTCCTTCTCGCTGCCGCTGACATCCTCGACGATGTGCAGGACCTGTATGTGCCGGAAGAGGCGAGACCTCCGGACCGAATGCAGGCTCATTACATCACGGAGATGGAGCTGTTCACGGCGCTGATGCTGCTAGCTGAGCAGTCGGTGGTCTCGCTGGCCGAACGAAACCTGCCGATCGGGCGTGCGACTAACGCCATGTCCGTGTTCAACACCTTCAAGCTGCGCTCATTCAACGGCCAGTACACAGACTCCCACTGCAAGGTGGACTTCGACAGCGACCTCGAATCTTCAATCGCCATCACACGCGGCAAGTGCGGCAGCCTGGCCCGTTGCGCGGCACACATGGGAGCCGCTCTCGCCACCGGCGACCGCAAAAAGCAGGAGCTTGCAGGGGAGTATGTTGAGCAACTGGCTCTGGCGAGGCAGCTTCACGATGATGTGTCGAACCTGTGGCCCCGGACCGGCAAGGGCGACGACCTCGAACAGCTGAAGCGGACGCTGCCGCTGACCTATACGCTCAGACAGTCATCGGCTGCGTCGACGAACGGCAACTCGCACCTCGCCAGGCTGGTGAAGATGGATGCCGCGGTAGGGCCGATAGTCCAAACACCACTTGAACCTGCCGATCTTGGACTAGCGCGCGACGAAATCTTCCGGGCCGGCGGCATTCACTTCACGATGCTGCAGTCGCTGAAACATCTCGTGAATGCGCGCAACGTCGCACGTCAGATCGAGAAGTCCGTGCCCGGCGCGGGCATGCTCGAGCGCCTCGCCTCGTCCTGACATTCACGACGATCGCAGAGTGGAACTAGCCGCCCGTGTACTGCAGCGCTTCTGAGGAATCGCTCGAAGCCGGCTCTCCACCGCCGAGCACCTTTCGCAGGTACGCCCTCAGAGGCTCAACGTGCGGCGTCTCTTTCCACTCGGAAGCGAAGTCCTCAATCACGTGGTGGATTGACACAAGCTCGCCGCCTGAGTAGAGCCGCAGCATCGGGTGGATGCCGGTACTCTTGTGGGCGTTCTTCACGTCATCCTTGTGAGGCCGCTCAATTGCGAATATGTCAGGTGAAGAGTCGATGATCTCCTGGCCGAACTCAAGCGTCACCGTGATGTAGTCGCCGATCTCCTTCGACAGCACATCGTGAACATAGTCCACAGTCAGCTCTTCGTAGTAGTCAGCGGAGTTGCCGTCTTCCAGCGGAACAATCGTGTCGCAGAAGTAACCCGGCTGGTGCCAGTGGGCGGAGACTTTGTTGACGCGGTCAATCACCCGGTCAACCAACGTATCTGCCAGCGATGCGGCCGATCCCTCGACGCGCACCGGCGCCACAGGCGCCTTTTCGTACTTGCTCTCGAGCACTCTCGCCAGCATCCCCACGCAGTATCTGAAGCCGTGGATGAACGCCGACTGCTTCTTCTTGAAATCGCGTGACTGCATCAGCGTCCCTGCGAAATAGAGGTCGGGAACGTTGGCCGACTCCCACTCCGAAGTCAGCAGAGGGAAGCGGTCATTGATCGTCATCTGTGGGCTGCAGGTTGAATCGAAGAACGACGTGTCGCCCCGGAACCCGGTGCAGGCGATGACCCTGTCATAGTAGATCTGTTCAATCTCATCATCGGCGTGACTGTAGCCGAACTCAACGACAAACCCGTCGCCTTCCTTCGTGATACTCCGGACCTCGCTGTCGAGTGCCGCATTCTGGCTCTTGAGCCGGTAGGTCTCCAGGAACACGTTGTTGATGGCGCGAATGTGACCGACGTAGTTCGACTTCCACGCCATCTGCGCGGGCGTCGGCGAGACCGCGTGTATTAGCGCCGCGGTCGGAATCAGAGCGTCGGCAGTTTCCATGGCCGAGTTGCCCTTGCCGATGATCAAAACACGCTTGTTGATGAAATCGTTTGGGTCCACCGAAACATCTGTGTAGTTCTCGGTGAGCTCGATGCCCGGGATCTCTGGAATGTACGGCTCCGGAATTCCTGTGGCAGCGATTAGCACATTGCAGGTCAGGGTCTGTCCGTCGGCCGTCTCAAGCTTGAAACGCCCGTCCTTCGTAACCGAGGCGACATCGGTGTTGTACCGAATGTTCAGGTTGCCCTCAGCCGCGAACCGCTCAAGGTAGTCGGTGAGGTGTTTCCTGTTGGGTAGGTACTCGTCCGTGTGGTGCTTGAACAGGACCGAGTGATCGTCCGTGAGGAGCGAGTTCCAGTCCCACCGCATGTTCAGAGCAGGGTCGTCGAAACCTGTGTGGACCTTGTTGATCGAGATCAACCGGTCATGCCGTGGGTACTTGTGGAAGTAGGTTCCGACGCTCGGACCTCGTTCCAGGACGAGGTATGAGCGGGAGTTCGAATGGAGGTAGTAGGCCAGTTGGAGGCCGGCTGGTCCACCGCCAATTATCAGGTAATCAAAGTCGTTCTCAGGTGCGAGGTTATCCTGCATATCTGACCGTAGCTCCCGGTTTTTTGTGCATGTACAGACATCCGGTTATTCGGATTGGGTTGTGAATACTATCATCGGTGACCGCTCGAATCAGTAAACGTCAACTGGAATACGATGGATTCACACGGCAGCAGGTGCCGCCCGGGACAGTGTTCGAAGTGTCCAGACGGCACGTTGGAAGCCGGTGTAACCGCGTAGAGTGGTGAGCTATCCACGACAAGCATTGTCAGCCTGATGCCATCTCGCTCGATCTAGTAGTAGCTTTCAGTGGACGCAAGCGTGGGTGAAGGCACCCACCAATACCACTCGCTGATCCACCAGCAACTTGGCCGGTGAACGCGCCTACTTGATCTCGTAGTCCCGCAGGTAACGTGAGGAACTGGGACTCGAAACTCCTCCTATCTATTCCGCGCGAGACGTACCGAGCATGCAGTCATTGGTCCGGGCCAGAGTTCGCCAGGCAACCTGGGGTCTGTTGATCGTGGCTTACGTCGCCGCCGTCTCCGCTGGCATCATCGGTATCGCCACCTTTCCTGACCACGGCGCTGAGTTCGAGGTCGCCGACGGTGAACTCGTCATCACCGGCTTCGATCCAGGCAGTAACCTGTGGGAGCTTGATGCCCGGGAAGGCGACATCATCGAGCTGGTCAACGATCGTCCGGCGCTCGAAGCCCTCAATGCAGACGAGCGGTTCGAGGACATCAGTTACCGGAAAGCCGACTCGCCACCCGGTGAAGACCTGACAGAAGTGCAGATCCGCATACCCACCGGGTCGCTCATAAACTCTGCGGTTGGTCTGAACATCATCGGCCTGGCATTCGCGGTTATGGCCGTGCTCGTCCACCTCAGGTCCAGGCGAAACACCTACACCGTACTCTTCACATATATGGCGCTGGCGTCCGCTATCTCTTTCGCAATGGGAACGGCGTCCAATGCCAATCATCCATGGGGTCGGCTCGCCATGGGCGCTGGCGTGAACCTCGCCTCCGTAATGTTCCTGGCGTTCTTTTTCCACTTCACCCGCGCCTCCGCCAATGAAGATAGTGACGCTGATGTCGCAGTCGGCCGCAGTTCCTGGCTCAAGGCATGGGTTCCAGAACTGTGGACGCTGGCCGCAATCGTCGTACTCACTCCGACTGCGCTCACTGCAGCGGGTGTGATCGATCTCTACCCGGTGCTTAGGCCAGCGACAATTCTGATGATCGCCGCAGCACTGATTGGAGGACTTGCGCTTCTCGGTTATCGGCTGAAGACCGGAGACCGCGAAATCCAGGAAAGGCTGCGTATCGTCACCCTGGGCACTGCCATCGGCATCGTGCCGTTTGTCTGGCTCAGCGCCATCCCTCTGCTCATCACCGGCAATGAAATCGTTCAGGGAACCTTCTCGGTCTCCGGCATGATCCTGATCCCGGTCACCTTCGCCTACGCAGTAGCGAAACACGACCTGATGGGCATCAGGCGTCTATTCCACCGTGGTGCTGCTTACGCAATCATCTCGGCAGCAATCATCATCATCTATGGAACCGTCCTAACTACCCTCAACCTGCTTGCCCCGGACAGCGACGCCATCGCACCCATCCAGGGCGCTCTGCTCGTCCTGATGTTCGCCGGCGCACCGACTCTTACCTCAGTCCGACGCACAGCGCTGCGACTCGTGGACCGAATCCTGTACGAGGGCGCGGTCACGCAGGCCGATCTCGTCAGCGCCATCTCGACCGTTTCTGCGAACGAAACCAGCGTCTCGGGCGCGCTTGACCGTGCGATCTCCTTCACTGGCCAGGGTTTCGATGTCGAGTACGCCGCTCTGATTGCCTACAAGCAGGACGGTCCGGTCATCGAAAACAGCTACGGCGACCCATCACCGCAGGTCACAAGGGCGCTGCTCACGATTCCACGCACTGAAGCACGCGGTGCCAAGCGGTCGCAGTTACCCGGCGCAGACCAGGCGATTCTCATCGGCACGCTCCGTGAGATAGGAGGCGAGCCGAGAGCCATCGTGCTCGGACCCAAGGTAGACGAAGACATCTTCAGTGAAGAAGAGGTCAGCCTGCTTGAGACCGTGACGGCGGTGGTCTCAACCGCTCTCACGAGGATTCAGCTCATCGACGAAGTGCAGGAGCAGAGCGAGCAGCTTAAGAACATGGGCACGCAGATGCAGAACATCCAGGAGACCGAACGGCAGGAGATCTCCGCCTATCTGCACGACGAGCCGCTGCAGAAACTCGCATACGTGAACTCAAGAGTGCGCGACCTCGATGTCTCAGACGAAGTGAAGAACCTGCTGGACGAAGTCGTGCGTGACCTGCGCGGCACCTCAGCCAGCCTGAGCCCGGAGATGCTGCGGAGCCACGGCCTGATGTCGGCGCTGCAGTGGATGGTGCAAGACCAGCAAAAGCGCGGTCCATTCCGCACATTCCTCGAGATCCAGGGTATGGCCGAAGACGAGCGGCTTCCGGACGATGTCGAGTTGACCATCTACAGGGCGACACAAGAGGCGCTGAACAACTGCCGCAAGCACGCCAACGCCAAGTCGGTCTGGATCAAGCTCACCAGATCGCGAGTTCAGCTCGATCTGGCAGTCGAGGACAATGGCGTCGGCATCAAGGCCACCACGCAGGACATGGAGGAGCGCAGTCCAGATCAGGGCCTTGGCATCCGAGGGCTTGAGCAGCGAATCAAGAACCTCGGCGGCACGCTGGAGATAGCTCCAAGGCCGTCCCGCGGTACCGCATTCATGGTCAAGCTCCCACTGTCCGAAGACGAGGATGGCATCGGCATTGCCAGTTAGACCGCGCAGGCCGTTACGCCACTCGCGCCATCCGCGAAGGCCGGTTACCAACCATGCGGCCGCTGCATGCGGCGAACGATAATCGCTGCATAGCCTCTGGAGTTTTCTGTGCCAGATCTGACTCAGAACTGCAAAGTAATGCTGGTCGATGACCACCCTGTGGTCCGACAGGGCATGCGCGGCGCACTTGAAAACCTCGACAACTTCATCATCGTTGGCGAGGCCGATAACGCGGACGATGCCATCTCCGCTATCGAGATGCTCGACCCGGACCTGGTACTGCTCGATATCCGCATCAAAGGCGGCCGTAGTGGCATCGACGTTGCCAACGAGCTGCGCAAGCTCAGGCCCAACCTCAAGATCGTGGCGCTCACCAATCACGCCCAGGAGCCTTACCTACGAGCGATGATCGAGGCCGGAGTCGACGGCTACCTGCTGAAGGACACTCCGCCATCCGAGATCGTCAAGTCCATCACCAAGGTCGTGCAAGGCGAGAGCGTCTACTCCGAGTCTCTTGGTGAGGTCACGCCGAACGCCTATATAACCAGCGAGGCCGGCGGCGACCTCTCGTCCATTGAAGCCGAAGTGCTGCAGATGGTCGCTGACGGCGCAACGAATCAATCGATCGCCCAGGACCTCTCGATGGACCAGAAGACGGTGCAGATGCACCTCGCAAGGTCATTCGCCAAGCTCGGAGTTCCTGACCGGGACGCTGCGATCATGAAGGCCGCTGATGAGGGCCTGATCGTGGTCGAAGACGAGAGCGCCTAGAGCGGGCCAGCCACTACTGGCTCAGCGCGGTCGCAAGGTCGTCGCAGACGGCCACTTCCAGCTCGCACAACACCAGCAGGTTGCCAATAACGCCGTAGCCACCGTACTGCGTCGTCTGCTTCATGTACGGTCCGGCGCCGCCGTCGCTTACGCCACGCGTCCTCTTCACCACTTCTTCGGCTGGCTCTGTGCCTAACCGTTTCGCCTCGTCGTGTGACGAATAGACCCGCACCTCCAGGTTCTTCTGCTGGAAGAAGCCGAACCATACTTCGCTGGCACCTTCGAGAGACTCGGCCGGCAGCTCCCTGGACTTCTTCCACCCGGCGTTGACCACGTCATCGACCGTGTAAGTACGGTCGGCGTTCGCGAAGACCGATGTCTCGAAACCGAAGTCGTTCTCGCCGGCGTCTGCAGCACGCTCACCGGGTGAGTCGGACCCGCAGGCGACGGCGAGCGCCACAAGTGCGGCGATGAGGAGCACCGGCGCTCCCCGCCACAGGCGGCTGAAGCCTTGCAGAGTGTGAGCGGAGGTCGAAGTGTTCATCACGGGTCGGAGATCCGGTACTGATGCGGTGCCGGGATTCTACAGCAGCGACGCTCACGGCCCGCTCAACTCACTCCGCGACTCCCAGTAACTCAGCCAGCCGTTGCTGCCTGTAGCGGAAAATGCGCACCAGGTCTCGACGCACGAACAGGCCGTGAATCAGCCGGCCACCCGGGACTCGATACGTCACCTCGTCTTGCACCAGCGTGGTGTGGTCATCGAGCGATTCGAACCGGTGCGTGTGCCGCCAACTCCTGTAAGGCCCGTGTACCTGGACGTCTGTGAACTCGTGTCCCGGTCGCCAGTCCTCGATCTGGCTCTGCCACTTTACCGGGAGCGCGTGCAGCTTGAGCGAGTAATCGATCAGCGTGCTTTCGCCCATCTCGACCGGCATCAGCGTCAGGATTCGGAACTTGAGCCACGGCGGCGTTATCGCATCGAGGTTTGCAGCATCCGCGAAGAAATCGAACGCCGTCGAACGCGGCTGCTTGACCACCGTGCTCGCCGTCAGCCTGTATGAGCCGTCGTCAAGCCGCTCTATCTGCGGACCGGTAGGAGCAAAGGCGCTTGTGTCCGCGCCGTTGGCGAAACGCTCTGCTGAAGTCGTCAATGCCTGTCTCCGATCATTCATAGATCACCGTCATAGTCGCTATACGTACTGTTTGAAAAAGTCACCATTGACAGCTCTTGTTGACTATTATAATCTACATTACGGTCGGATTGTAGGCCACTATCAACACTTCACTCCACTCATTTGACTGGTCAGCTCCTCCTCGCCGCCCACGCACGGCAAGCCTCATAAGGCATTGACCTCACGGAGCGGCGGCCCGTGCACGGTTCCGGGTTAAAGAAAGGCCGCCTGATTCAGTCGAATCAAAGGTTCCTGCCCGTCTCGCATAGCCGGGGTGGGCAGGGCCCAGCGCCTGATACCGACCGGCAACAACGATCTACGCAAAGTCGTCCAGGAAAGGAATAAGGATGGTGTCCCTGGAGCCATTCAAAGCGGAGCCGCAACCGGCTCTCCACGACCTTGAGCTAGCCGAGCCGAGGCAACTCGTCGAAACCGCAGTGAAGTCCATCCTCACCGCCGTCGGCGAAGACCCTGCGCGGGACGGCCTGTTAGACACGCCGAAACGCGTCGCCAAGATGTACGACGAGTTGCTCTCGGGCTACAGTGCAGATCCTGTCGAGCTGTTAAACGGCGCGCTGTTCGAAGCCGACTACGACGAGATGATCGTCGTGAACGACATCGAATTCCACAGCCTCTGTGAACACCACATGCTGCCGTTCCACGGCAGCGCCAGCGTCGGTTACATTCCCGGCCAGAAGATTGTCGGGCTCTCAAAGATCCCGCGCATCGTAGACATGTATGCACGTCGCTTGCAGGTCCAGGAGCGTATGACCAAGCAGATCGCCGAAACGATCGCCTCGCTCGTGCAGCCGCGGGGCGTCGCAGTGGTTGTTCGGGGACAGCATATGTGCTCCGCGATGCGAGGAGTCCGCAAGCAGAACTCTGAGATGCTTACCAGCGCTATGCTCGGCGAGTTCAGAGTCAACGCCGCCACGCGGGAAGAATTCTTAGCGCACGTGCGGCAAGGTCAGTAGTTCGGTCCGCTGGAAAGAGAAGTCGCAAGGAATGAGAATCGGCCGGCCGGCAAAACTCACGCTGCTGACTCTCGCGGTTGCGGTGTTTGCTGTCGCCTGCACAACGGGCGCAGACTCGCAATCGACCGCCACACCGATCCGCAGTGCCAGCGTTGAGCTTGAACGCTCCGCCGGCGTGTTCCCGATCTCCGACGACACTCTGCTCTGGGTCACTGGCGAAAGCGAAGTGCTCATCCAGGCGCAGGACATTGCGCAGGCGCATCCGTTCATTTTGCGCGGACAAGACGTGGCGTTTACTGATGCGAACGCAACTGGACCAGGAGTTGTAGTCGGCGATGACGAATCGGTGGTCGCCATTCCTGTCGAAACAGCCGCCGGTCGACGAGGCGTCGCGCTGGTTCGCAACGATGGCTACGAGATGGCGCTTCACATGTATGGCGACTCTTCCGTGTCCATCGGCTCGATCAAGTTCATGCCTGAGGTTGGCCTGACGCTCATGAGCCTCAGCGGTGAGGAGGGCAGCCGCCTCATCGCCTTCAACAACTACGGCATGAAGCAGTTCGACTTGCCCGTCACGGCCGCCACAGGCACCCTCCGATATTCTCCAGACGAGCTCGGCTACATGGTGATCGACCGCAGACCCGCCACTGAAGAGCTTGAGCTGGTCCCGCTCGCAGAACCCGGCGAATCAACCCTCTTCCGCCCCAGCAACTCATCCGAAGAAGAGGATGATCTCTACCGATCACTATCGGCAGCAGTGGCGAGTTGGCGGTAGAGGATTTTCTCTCTCCCTCGCAGGGAGGGAGCTAGAGGGTGGGTTGTCGCGCAGGTAAGTGGCTGCCAGTCAGAGGGACGACCCTCACCCTAACCCTCTCCCAAGCTGGGAGAGGGGATTGGCTGCCACCGTTCGACAGGCTCGGATGGCACCACTAGCTGTTACGACCGCCGCCATCTGTCATTCTGAACTCGATTCAGAATCTCTCGTTCGACCAGAGATCAACGGTCAGATCCCTCCACTATGGTCGGGATGACATGTCGATGGGTCTTGATGACGCACCCCCTCTCCCTCGATGGGAGAGGGACTAAGGGAGAGGGTGATGTCGGCCAGAGGCCGACCACCTACCAAAACATCCTCGGACCTTCGCCACCCCTGCATCGCCAACCGCAAACGGCTAATCTAACTAAGTACACCAGCACAAAAGGGACGCCAAAATGTTCAGCCTGCGACGCCCACCCGCGGGAGTTCCCGCGCCAGAAGACACTCTGCCCGGCCGCGACACACCGCTGCCGACCTCTTCGACTCACTATGTGAACGGCAACCCCATCAAGCCGCCGTTTCCGGACAACATGGAAACTATCATCCTGGGCATGGGTTGTTTTTGGGGCGCCGAGCGACTCTTCTGGCAGCTTGACGGTGTCTACACGACCGCAGCTGGATACTCGGGCGGCACCACGCCGAACCCCACATACGAAGAGACCTGCACCTCGATGACCGGCCATACCGAAGCCGTGCTCGTCGTCTACGACCCGGAAAAGGTCGAGCTTGAGACTATCTTCAAGGTGTTCTGGGAGAACCACGACCCGACCCAGTACATGGGGCAGGGCAATGACCGCGGCAGCCAGTACCGCACCGCCATCTACACAACCTCAGACGAGCAGCTCGAGGCGGCTGAGAAGAGCAGGGACGCCTACCAGGCGAAGCTCACCGAGAAGAGTTTCGAGGAGATCACGACTGAGATCAAACCCGCCGGTGATTTCTACTACGCTGAGGAGTACCACCAGCAGTACCTTGCCAAGAACCCCTGGGGCTACTGCAACCACGGCTTTTGCCAGGTGGAGTACGACTAGGCGAACCCTACAGATGGAAGCCTGTAGATGCTACCTTGGTCGTCTAGGCCGTGCTGCCTTAAGGAATTCCTCGGAGGCGTAGTACTCCCGCGAGCGGATAGTCTTCCCGCCAGCCGTGATTTCGAAACGTACAGGCCTATTCGTTTTAAGCATTCTGGCCAGCAAGTACTGTTCTGATCCACCCGAGAACAGTTCCTCGTCATTCGACGCGATTGCCAGTGTGTAGGTATGAGTCTGCCGCGGCTGGTCATTCGATGAGTACATGTCATTCGTGTTTACAACCGTCTCGTTTGTCCTGACCACGGCGGGGTCTGTTGGATCGTAGTTGTAGTCGATCGCCACTGCGTAGTTCGGATCGATGGTCATTCTCAGACCTTGAAACACCAAAGGGTGCGGCGCTCGTACCTTCATTAGTAAGTCGATCGAGAGAACGATGCCCGTGGCCGAACTGCCTTCGACCATAGGTCTATGCCTGACTCCATTGATCTGGATATTTGCGGGCCAAGACCCAAAAGCCTTGAAGAACAACATGCTCACTACTCGGCTGAGACTCAGGCCGTCCTGAGTTAGCCATGAACGAACCTCGTTGCCCAAGAAAAGCAAACTTCCTAGCACTGCCAGCGCAAATTGCGCCCAATTCGCGATCTGACTAGAAACATGCGGTTCGGTTCCCATATCTAACCTCCTACTCCCCAACAACTGCCTTCACAAGCTGGTCGCAGCGCTCGAGTGACTGCTCGCTGTCCCTGCCCTGGCATAACAGGATCACGTTGCCGTAGATCATGTAATCGGCATACTTGACGGCGAGGCTTCCTCCCCCACCGGTGATCGTGAACCCTGAAGTGCGGCGGTCGCTCACTCCAACCTTCCACGTCGATGCCGCCTCGGTGACCGCAGCGTCAGGTCCGGTTACCTCTTCTGCGAGCGCCGTCCCGTCAGACACCGCAGCCTCATGGGAAGGGTAGAAGCGGAGTTCGAAGTCGAGCGATTCGCCGCCCGGCGGAGTCCAGAAGCCGTAGAAGGCCGAATCTGCGCCCGGCAGCTCGGTGACGTCGTACTCCTTCGACCTCTTGAGCCCGACATCGGTGAACTGGTCGACGTTGAGGACAGCATCGCTGGCAACAACCTGCGCGAGTTCAGACCCTTCATCACCAGAGCCACCACAGGCGACCACAGCAAAAAGCGCAACAGACAGAATCGCTGCACTGAAACGCCGGAAAGAGAAGCTGTTCAATCGACACCTCACAAGAGAGACCGGACCGTTAACGAACGGACATCTAGCGGAACATTCGACCACATCACCGGCCTCACCACAAATCCGGACAACGCGAAGCCCCTCCGGCTCAAACCGGAGGGGCTTCATCAACTTCGACTGTCCGACTATCTGGGCGGGCCGCTAGGTTCCCTGTGGAGCGCCACCACCGACAGCAACCCGTCCTTCGATGTCAGCGATCGCCTGCTCCCTCGCCCTGCGTCCCAGCTGGATGCCGCCGACGAAGGTGAACGCACCTGCGACTGCGAACATGAAGCCGAGTCCGGCGAAGATGCTCCAGGACATGAAGTGCGCCATGCCCGAAAGCAAGTCAGAGTTTACGCCGTTGATCAGCTGCGCCTGCAGGCTCAGAGCCAGCGGGCTCCAGGCCTGGGACCGCACCGGGCCCTCAAGCGGGTGCAGACGGTCAAGGTCCGAGTAGTACCTGCCGTCAACGTCCACCTCGTACTCGCCCGCTTCGTAGAGCACACCTTGGTACTCCACATCCTCATCCAGCACAACGGTCTGCGTGCCGTGCAGGGTGTGGTAGCCAATGATCGCGTACTGGACCATCAGCTCGTCAGGCGTGTTCACAAGCGGGTCGCCAGGGTCCAGGTTCGAGCGGTTGAGCGGGAAGTCCCAGTCATCCTCGATGAGCGACAGGATAAGGTCGCCACCTTCCGCCGTTCCGCGGTCGGTGAAGTTCCCATCCGCGTCGTACGTCATCATCCGGTTCTGAGCCGCGTACACCGCGTCGAGCGACTCCAGTCCGTCGGCCGCTTTGAAGTAGAGGTAACCACCAAGCGCAATGCCGATGACGCCTCCAACTAACAACACCAGACCCGCAACAGACACAAAATTCAGATCTCTTACCCGTGCCATGGCGTTCCCCCTTCTTATCCGCCGCCCGCCGTGAATCTTGCCCCCGGGCAGTTACCGGATGCGGAGCCGTTAGCTCCTCGGATCCCGGCCAGCGTCGCCCTTTCTTATGACGGCTTATTCACCGTTCGATGGCCGTCACCGGCCAGTCTATGGAGGGCCATGTGAGGAATCCGCGTGGCGCGAATAATTGGCATGAGAGGGGTGTGAGATAAATCACAATTGACTGCTAGCGATCTGTTTTTCTTGCTGAGCGCGAGTATCATCCGGCACCGAGCGGCCTCACCTGTCACACATGAAACTCTCTGTACTTGATCAATCGCCGGTCCTCTCGGGGGGAACCGCAGCCGAAGCGTTGCGCGCCACGGTCGAGCTCGCGAGGCTGGCAGACCGGCTTGGCCACAGCCGCTACTGGCTGGCCGAGCACCACAACACCACATCGCTCGCAGACGCCAGCCCTGAGATACTCATTCCCGTCGTCGCAGGCGCCACCGAGCGAATCCGCGTCGGTTCTGGAGGCGTCATGCTCAGCCACTACTCGCCGCTGAAGGTCGCAGAAACTTTCCGCATGTTGGCGACGTTATTTCCGGGCCGCATCGACATGGGACTCGGCCGAGCGCCTGGCAGTGACCGCATCACGGCCGCCGCACTGCAGACCGGCCCGGTCAGCTTTCCGATCGAGTCGTACCCTGACCAGGTTGTCGATCTTCTGCGTTTCCACACCGACTCAGTGCCAGAAGGGCATCGCTTCAGCAGCATCCACGCGACACCCGGCGGCACCGATTGCGCCGAACCTTGGCTGCTTGCGTCGTCATATGGCAGCGTCTCGTACGCGGCTTCGCTTGGCCTGCCGCTTTCGTTCGCCCACTTCATCGCAGAGTCGCTCCACAACCAGGTACCTATCTCAGAAGAAAATGCGGCTAGCCACTTCGGGCAGGGTCCGGAGTTGGTGCAGTGGTACAGAGACAACTTCCAGCCTTCGGAATACCTGTCCGAGCCACTGGTGAGCGTGGGCGTTTCGGCTGTCTGCGCTGACACCGAAGAAGAGGCGCGGAAGCTGGGGTTCGCCAGGCGCTACACACGGCTTCGGCGAGACCAGGGGCGATCACTTGGCAGTGTGCCTTCTGAGGCAGAGCTCGCAGCTGTCGAACTGAACGAAGCTGAGCAGCAGCTAGTTGACTTCTACGCCGAGCGAGCAATCGAGGGTGACCCGCAGCAGGTCAAGAACCGCCTCGAACAGCTAGCCGGGGCCTACGATACAGACGAGTTGATCGTCCTCACCATCACACCCACCTACGAATCCCGCGCCCGCTCCTATGAACTACTAGCAGACGCGTTTGGATTGGCCGACTGAATGGCCCATTCTCCCTCCCTGACAGGGAGGGAGTCAGAGGGTGGGTTGTCGCTGAGTTAGCAGGCTGCCAGTCAGCGGGACGACCCTCACCCTAACTGGGAGAGGGGATGGAGCCACCCTTCGCCAGAGCGCCATCTTGAGCTTGTCGAAGTGTGGCGGTAGTCTGTCATTCTGAACTTGATTCAGAATCTCTCATTCGACCATGGATCAACGGTCAGATCCCTGAGACCCGCAAGCGGGTACCCCTCGGTCGGGATGACAAACAAAAATCCCGCCTCTCTCTACTCTCCCCTGAACTGCTCGTCTGCGTTCGCCAGCAGGAAGTCCCGGTTCATCTCGATGCCCAGACCCGGCGCGTCCGGCATGTGCAGATGGCCTTCCCGCACATCCAGCGGAGTCTCGATGAACACGTCATATGCCGACAGCCTGTGCCGTGCAGTCTCCAGCTTGTAGAAGTTCGGCACGCTCATCATCACGTGCGCTCCCGCCAGCACATTGATCGGCCCGCTCGCATCGTGCGGCGAAACCGGCACGTAGTAAGCCTCGGCCATAGTCGAGATCTTCTTCAGCTCCGAAATCCCGCCCGTCCAGGTCACATCCGGCATCATGAAATCGGCCAGGTCCTGCTCCAGCACCTGCACCACCTCCCACCTCGTGTGCAGTCGCTCGCCGACCGAGATCGGGATGTCGATCTGCTCCTTAACCTGCTTCAGCGCGTGGGTGCTCTCGACCGGCACCGGCTCCTCCCACCAGTGAATCTTTGAGCTCTCGACCGCGCGGGCCAGTCGCACCGCAGTCGGCACATCGAACCTGCCGTGTGCGTCGATCAGCAGCTCCATCTCTGGTCCCGCGCCCTCACGCATCGCTGCGGTGATCTCGACGCCAATGCCCTCGTTCTTCGCATCCATCTTTCCGCTGATATAGCCCTGCCGCTCCTCGGGCATCGTCGGGAACGGATCGAACTTCATCGCGGTGTGGCCCGAGTCGGCGATCTCCTTTGCCTGCCTCTTCGCCTCGTCCGGCCCGATGTTCGGGTCCGGGTGCGTGTACAGCTCGATAGAGTCTCGGACCGGGCCGCCAAGCAGGTTGTAGATCGGCTGGTTGAGCACCTTGCCTCGGATGTCCCACAGGGCGATGTCGATGCCGCTTATGGCGTTTGTCGATGCGCCACGAGACCCCATGTAAGTGAAGGCGCGGAAGATGCGATTCCAGATCTTCTCGATTTTCGACGGGTCTTCGCCCTGTAGCATCTCGTCAAGCTGCTGCAACACCGCGCAGACGGCACGGTTCGCAACGGGATACGTCGACGTGATCTCACCCCAGCCGGTCACGCCCTCGTCGGTCTCTACCTCGACGAACACGTACTCGCCCGGACGTCCAAAACTGTACGCAGCCTCTGCGTGGAGCAGCCATGGGGTTACCTTCGTGATCTTCATCGGATAGTCGTTCCTGTGCGCTGGTGTTCGAGGCAACAGATGGTAGCCGCGATCCGGCCGTCTGGGTGGTGTGGAGCGCGCGGCGAATCCGGTCTCTGGCACCCCAGTCTCCGTTTGCCAATTTCTGTTTGCGGGTTCATCCTGCCCGCAGCACTCCCGACACTCCCATGGAAAGGCGGCACGCCGCATGCTCGAACGGTTCCTCGTACCTGAACAAGACCGTGTCTACGTCCAGCACGACGCTATGCACGGTGCAACTGAGGCCATCCTCTCCAAGATGGGTCTCGCCGATGCCGACGCGAAAACCTCCGCAGACGCTTTGATGACCAGCGATCTCCGAGGCTGCGAATCGCACGGCGTCTCGAACATGCTGCGGCGCTATGTCGGTTGGTACGGCACCGGCGAGATGAACCCGCGACCTAACGTAAAGGTCACACGAGAGTCCGGCACCACGGCGAACCTCGACGGTGACGAAGGCCTTGGCCTGCATGTGCTGCCAATCGCAACCGAGATGGCGATTGAGAAGGCTCGCAAGCACGGCACCGGCACAGTCGTCGTGCACAACTCCCGCCACATCGGCATGCTCGCCTACCACGCCATGATGCCGATGCGCGAAGACATGATCGGCTGGTGCGTCACTTCGGGAAACCCGCTCAACGCCGTCCCAACCTTCGGGGCGGAGCCGCGTTTCGCAACAAACCCCTGGGCATGGGCGATTCCCGCGGACAAGGAACCACCGTTCGTCTTCGACATCGCTACGACGCAGGTCGCAGGCAACAAGCTCGCGCTAGCCGACCGAATCGGCGCGCCGATGGAGCCCGGCTGGATCACGAAGATGGACGGCGATCCCATCATGGAGGAGAACACGGTCCTGCCTCCAAAAGGGGAGTACCTGATGCTGCCGTTTGGCGGCACTCGTGAGCAGGGTTCGCACAAGGGCTACGGCTTCGCCGCCATCGCCGATGTGCTGGGCAATATCCTGTCAGGCATGCCCGCTGGCTTCCTGCTTCCACCGCAGCCGCAAATGCTCAACCACTTCATCCAGGCGATCAATATCGACGCGCTCACCGATGTCACGAAGTTCAAGAAGGACATGGACGACTTCCTGCGCGGACTACGAGAGACGAAGCCTGCGCCGGGCCACGATCGCGTGGTCTATGCCGGCCTTCCCGAATACGAAGAGACCGAGCTGCGCCTGAAGGAAGGCATCCCGTACCACCGTGAAGTTGTCGAGTGGTTTGAGTCCATCCGCGACGAGCTAGACCTGGACTACGAACTGCGGTAGGGCAGTGATGCGCTCGGTCCGAACATAGCCAGACGCGAAGAGGCGGTGCGAGAATTCGCACCGCCTCTTCTTAACTCATCTGTCAGTCAGCCTAGTCTCCGCCCGCTCCCGCTCCGCTCACCTCTGGCTCAAGCTGTAGCGCTCGTTCTGACTCCCGCTGCACAGCAGCAATCTCCTCTTCCACCTCTTTCTTGCCCGGGTAGAACTTCGCCACCACAACAGCGGTAACAGCCACCAGTCCCGCAGCGAAGAAGAACGAGATGCTCATGCCGTCGGTAAACGCGCTCGTGGCCGCCGATATGAGGCCCGTCGCCTCAACTTCGGGCAACCTTGAGGCCACTGATAGGGCGAACCCTATCGAGTCCTCAGCTAGCTCCGCATCCTCCGCCGAAAGTCCCGCCGTAGCGTCGCCAAGGTTGTTGCGGTAGCCGATCGCCAGCAGCGAACCCATGATCGCGATGCCGATTGCGCCGCCAACCTCACGAGTGGTGTCGTTCACAGCGGAACCGACGCCCGCCTTGTCCGAAGGCAGCGACGACACGATGCCCTCACTGGCAGGCGGCATCAGTATCGCCATGCCCGCGCCCATCACCAGGATCGGGATAACCACAATGGCGTAAGACGAGTCGGCGTCAACAATGCCGAACAGCGAGAACCCGACGGCCGCCAGCACTAGCCCAAACGGAATCGTGACCCGCGGACCGAACCGCTTCGCCAGCGTCACACTGATCGGCGCCATCACGAAGAAGACGCCGGTCATCGGCAGAGTGCGGACCGCAGCCTGCAGAGGCGTCAGACCCTGCGCGAACTGGAAGAACTGCACGATCAGGAAGAAGAACCCGAACATCGTCAGGAAGATCAGCGTTATCGAAACGCTGCCCATCGAGAACCTGCGCAGCCTGAAGAAACGCGGGTCCAGCATCGGGTAAGGAGTTCGAAGCTCCCAGACCACGAAGCCCACGATCAGGATTCCACCAAATATGAACCCGAGCAGCGTCAACGGGTCCGTCCATCCACGCTCAGGTCCTTCGATGATGCCGAAGAGCAAAGCAAACAGTCCGGCTATCGAAAGCACAGCTCCGGTCATGTCCAACGCCCGGTGCTGGGTGTCACGAGATGTCGGAACGACCGCGATCACCGCCAGAAGCGCGACAGCGGCGATCGGCACATTCACAAAGAACACCGAACCCCAGAAGAAGTTTTCGAGCAGCACTCCGCCGGCCAGCAGTCCAAGCGCTCCACCAGCTCCGGCGAACGCGGTCCATATCGCGATAGCGCGTGATCGCTCTTCACGAGAGAACACGACTGTGATGATCGAAAGGGTCGCCGGCATGATCAGCGCAGCGCCAATTCCCATCAGTCCGCGCCAGACGATCAACTGAACAGACGTCTCGGCGAAGCTCGCGCCTATCGACGTGACGATCACTATCGCTAATCCGGCTATCAGCGCTTCGCGTCTGCCAAATCTGTCGCCAAGCGCGCCTGCGAACAGCAACAGCCCGGCGAAGATCAGAGCGTACGAGTCGACGATCCACAGCAGCTCCGTGCCCGATGCCTCGAGCGCGTCACGGATCTCCGGAATCGCCAGGTTCAGCGAGCTTACAGCCGCCACAACCAGGATCAGGCTTAAGCACATCACCACCAGGATCAGCCACCTGCGTGGATGTCCTTGATCTACGTAATCTTTTGCAACATCGGCTGCGGTCATTGCATCCTCAATCTTTCCATGCGATGCCGAGCCAGCTCCATGCCTGGCGCCAGGTCCCGCTCAGCCCTCGAATAGTCCAACAGGTAAACGCCTGTTTCGTGGTTTCGTGAATTGCGGCACAAAGTAGTTTACTAACTAGCGTTATGCCGCGTCGTGGTTTTGTCTCGAATCCTGAATGTGATCCCTGAACCGCTCCAACCAGTTCGTCAGATCCTCCACTGCCTCCTCATCCACAAGACGGTTCTCTGCATCCACCTTGCCCGAGATGCTCTTGATCCCCAGCGTCTCCATGAACAGCTTGTCCGTCATGAAGCCGATCACGTGGATCAGGTGCTCCCGCGCCTCCGGCCCGCCTCGCCCACCGGGAGTCGCCGTTGCGATCGCCACAGGCTTACCGGCTATCGGTGAGCCAGAGTCGCCGGTCGTGCGCGAAAGCCAGTCGATGGCATTCTTTGCCACTGCCGACGCTCCACCGTTGTACTCAGGCGTGAAGATCAACAGCCCGTCCGCCTCTCGCACCGCATCCTTCAATCTCTTAACCGACGAAGGGTCGCCCGCATTTTCGACATCGCCGTCGTAGAAGGGCACGTCGCTGATGTCCAGGACATTGATCTTCACACCCTCGGGTGCGCGCCCAACCGCAGCATTCAGCGCCGCCTTGTTGAATGATCCGCTCCGCAGGCTGCCTGCGAATCCCACTATGTTCAGCACGTCGCCCGACTCGGTCGGCATCTCGAATCTCCTTAGTCAAAAAGGGCCAGAACAGATGGTGAATAATCTGGATAGTTGATATAGTGAACTAAATAGTTGATGATGTCAACTATCTGTTGCTAACATAGAGACATGGCTGAAGAACACAGAAACGAAACCACTGCGATGGACCCGGTGGTCGGCAGCCTGGTCGGGCTGTACTTCACGCTTGACCGCATCTACGAGACCGCCAGCAAGCGTTCCGGCGTGTCTTCGCAGCAGGCGCAACTCCTGTGCGCGGCCGACTGGAAGAAGCCGGCTCTCGGCGAGCTCGCAGAGACGCTGCACTGTGATAAGACCAACGTCACAGGCCTTGTCGACCGCGTCGAAAAGCTCGGGCTGGTCGAGCGCGTGGCGGACCCGGACGACCGTCGTGTCACCCGCCTTGAACTCACAGAGAAGGGCAGGGCGACCGTCAGCAGCTTTCACGACGAACTGAACCGTCGACTGAGTGGACTCGGCTCCGACCTCAAGATCGACGCCAGCGCCCTCCACGCCATAGCCACGCAGCTCTACGCAGACGAGAGCTGAGTTTTCGACAGGCTCCCGTAACCGCGGTCTCTGTGCTCAGGCCGTTCACTTCGCACTCCCTTTACACATGCCCCGCAAAGTGGGGAAGCCTTAGCTTGTGCCGGCAGGAGAGCAACCGGCACGTGATCATGAAGACAAGGGTTCCCGCGGAACGAAGGCCGCGTAAGAGCGACTCTCCTCAACGCGCCCCGGAAACGGAAGTTGACGCGCCACGTCAGCACGCCCCGCCGGAACATCAGGCGCTACAGCGTGCCGCCGACAACGAAACACCCGATCTCGCTATCGTCGCCGCACTCGGCGCGCACGCCGGCAACCGCGCCGCAGTCAGTGCAGTTCAGCGCGCCACCGGGCCACAAGTGCCGGTTCAGCGAGACGACGACGAACCCGAAGCTCCGGCGGCCACCACCGAGACTGAAACGCAGTCCGCCCCGGCACCGGACCTTGAGGACGAGTTCGACGACCACGGCGCCGAAGTCGTTGAAGCGATGGCCGAAGGAGAGATCGAACAGGGCGCCATCGCTGCCGCCTTCTCCTGGCTCTCTCAGACCTCCACCAGCCTCATCTCGACCGGGCTCGACCTGGCCCAGCGCGGTGTAGATGCGATCGGCTACTACAGTGGCGAGTTCCGCAAATGGATGCTCGGCCGGACCATTGACATGCTTGCAGCACGTGGCTTCGACATGTCCGGCGTCGATGAAGAGCGAATGGCCGAGCACCTGACAAAGGCCGGCCAGTTCATCACCGGCGAGATCGACGAACTGCCCGTCGAAAACGTCAAGCTCGTCAAGGGCGGCACCACTGTCGAGGTCGGCGCTGGAAAGCTGCGCGGGCTGCACTTCCGCTTCTCCGTCGTCGACCTGCTCTCAGCCGGCTTCTCGCTCGACGAGGTCTTGCTCGATCCCGTCGTTATCACCAAAGGCGAGGGCCGGGACAGTGTGAGAGTAGGACTGCGGGTGCGAGATGTCTCAGTGGATATCGGCACGAACATCCCGCAAGTGCTGCTAGGCGGCCTGCTCCAGTACATCGGCGGTGAGCGCGTCGAACGCGACTCCGGACTTGACTCCGGCACGGTCGGAGGAGTTGCTGGCGGGCTTGGCCGCATGGCGCTAGCTGAGGCGCTGTCAGCGAAGGAAGCGCTGAGCACAGCCATCTCCACACACGCCTCAACGGCCGTCGGGATGAAGATCGGCTCAGTGGACGCCACCGTCGTGGGATCAGGCACATCTCATGATGTCGCAGGCCGCGCCACTGTCAGCGGATCCGACCTCTCGGTCAGCGCCGAGCAGCTCGGCATGTTGCCGGGCAAGAAGGCGCTGAGCACGTTCCAGGTCGCCGGACGCTTCGAGGCGCGAGATGTGCTGGCGAGGCGGCTTGCCGGCACACCGTTCATTGAGGGCGGAGCGGCGAAGTTCGAGATGGGAGCCGACGGCAACGGCGAAGTCACGGCAACGATCATGTTGCACAAGTCCGAGGTTGCGAAGCTGGCCAAGGACTTCGTCGAGGTGGACCCGGAGCATGCGAGCCGGTGGAAACGGATGAAAGCCGGCGCGAAGAAAGCGGCGATCGGTACGGCAGTAAAGCGATTCGTGAAGAAGGACCACAAGATCGATGTCCGAGTGCCCATCGTGAACGGCGTGATCCAGCTGAACGCCGCAACTTTTGAGTCGTCGAGTGGTCGACTGGTCGAGTGGGCGATCCGCAGGTTCGGCATCCGCGGCCTTGCGCCAATCGACGTGAACGCGCTCCTCAAGGAAAAGCTTGACGCCAAACTGACCGCAACCGCCACATCGACCCAGAGCACGCCCATCCACGACGCAAACCCGGAGACGCTGGCCACTTCCACCAGCGAAGGCAGCGGCGACTAGCGCAGGACGTGACAGCCACACTTCGGCAGGTTCAGGATCTCTCGTTGGAGTGGGATCAACGGTCAGATCCCTCCGCGTTGGTCGGGATGACGGCCTATTCTCCCTCCCTGACAGGGAGGGAGTTAGAGGGTGGGTTGATGTCTGGGCTTTGCCCAGACCGGGCGCGGCAAGCAGCGCCCCCACCGGATCTGTGGCTGCCAGTCAGAAGAATGACC
>JANQQP010000026.1 GCA_028285005.1 Dehalococcoidia bacterium
GCAGACCGCAGACCGCAGACCGCAGACCCGCTCTATATCTACAAGCTAGCCCGCCCGTCTCAGCCCACGCTCGTTGCTATAATTCTGCGAGTCCTGCCAAGACACGAATCGACCACAGCAAACGCCCTCGCGTGCCCCACAACATTCTGATCCGCCGACAACACCTCTACTCAACCAGGACAGCCATCTCCACATGCCGACCCTGATAGTCGCCGCAACATCTCCCGGCGCAGGCAAGACCGCCATCGCCGCTGCTATCGCAGACCACATCTCCGGCGGGGAACGAAAAGTCGCAGCATCCGCCGCTTGGTCCAATGACTTCTCAGACCTAAAGGCGGCGCTCGGAGACAACGTCCCGGAACAGCCACTCGCAGACCAGTCTGCCTCTGTCGCCGAAATCGCCACCGCCATCAGCAATCTGGCCAGCGAAGTCAACATCGTCGAAGGCAAGACCGGCGATCACGCCACCAACCTTTCGCTCGCAGAAGAGACCGACGCACTTGTCTTGCTCGTCGGCACGCCCGCCGACGACATCCTGCACCCGGCTAGCTCGTACGGCAGCAGGCTCGCTGGCGTCATCATTAATGCCGTGCCTCGCTACCAGTCACATGAAGTCGAATCCCGCCTGATCCCTGAACTCACAGAAGCCAACATCAACGTCGTTGGCTGGATTCCCGAAGATCGGAGACTCCTCGCACCGACCATCGGACTCGTCGCCGAACACCTCGGCGCAGATGTGATCCAGAACGAAGACGAGTCTGACCGCCTGATCGACAACTTTCTCATTGGTGGGATGGTCCTCGACTGGGGGCCGTTCTACTTTGGCTCGAAGGAAAACGTTGGCGTCGTTGTCCGTGGTGACAGGCCCGATATCCAGCTCGCCGCTCTGCAGACAGACACGGTCCAGGCGATGGTGCTGACTAAGGGCGCTCGGCCGGTCGAATACGTGGTCTACGAGGCGGGCCAGCGCGGCATTCCTCTTGTAATGACCAGCGGGTCGACCGAGGAAACAACCGCGCAGCTCGAAGGTCTGCAGGCCAAGATCAGGTTCGATCACCCGGCGAAGCTCGAGCGAATCCGGGAGCTTGCGGCAGAGCGCCTTGATCTCGACGCCCTCGACGCTGCACTGTCTCAGCCGGTCACGCGCTAGGTTCCGACTCCCGCTCCAGCAGCGCCCGTTTTCGCTCGACGCCCCAGCGGTAACCAGCAAGTTCGCCGTCCTTGCGCACAACTCTGTGGCAGGGCACAGCAATGGCGACAGGGTTGGCTGCGCACGCTCCGGAAACGGCTCGTGAAGCGCCCGGTGCTCCGATCATCTCCGCAACCTCTGCGTAGGTTGCCGTTGTTCCGGCCGGAATCTTGCGAAGTGCCTGCCACACCCTGTGCTGAAATGCCGTCCCTCGGACATCGAGCGGCAGGCTTAGGCCAAGCGCCGGCTCCTCTACGAAGCGGATCACGGCCGCGACCGTCTCATCGAACGCGGGATCGCTGTTGATCTCGGCGTGCGGGAATTGAGCTTCCATGTCGGCGATCAACGCGTCCCGTTCGTCGCCGAGCAGGATAGCGCAGACACCTCGGTCGGTCGCTGCCACAAGCACAAGCCCGACCGAGCTCTCTCCGATCGAATAACGGATCTGCACGCCCGCCGCGCCACTTCTGAACTCTGACGGCGTCATGCCGAGGGAGCTCGACGTCACAGCGTAGAACGGTCCGCTAGAGCTGAAGCCTGAATCGTAGATAGCGTCCGTCACGGAGTCGCTCACATCGACATTGCGTCGCACCCGCTGCGCACGGTGAGCGGTCATGTACGACTTAGGCGTAAGCCCGGTGACCGACTTGAAGACACGCTGAAAGTGGAACCTCGACATCCCGGCCTTGGCTGCCAGCTCGTCCACTGATGGCAGCACATCCGTGTCCTCCATTAGCGAGCAAGCCCTCGCAATCGCCTCAGCCTGCAGCTCGGACACAGATTGCTCACCGGGGCGGCAGCGCTTGCACGGCCTGAAACCTGCTGCCGTGGCGTCAGCGAGACTAGAGTGGAACTGCACGTTCTCTCGCAACGGCACACGTGCGCCGCACGACGGCCGGCAGAACACTCCGGTCGTCCGCACCGAGTAGTAGAAGGTGGAATCGGCTCGCTTATCCCGGTCGACCACCGCTGTCCAGCGCTCGTCATCGGTCTCGAACGCAGGTTCCACCGGAGCACGACTTTCGAGTTGGATCACCATTTTCGCTCCCCAGACTTAGATGCCGCCAACCGCCACTGAAGTTCCCGATTTCAGTAGTCTAGTAGCGCCTTCATACCCTTGCACTCCGATTCTTGCTCTCGAATTCTTCGGCTCATCGCCGGAGCCAACGGAGCGCTGCAAACGTCGAAAGTGACGCCGAACGAATGACGCCGAAGCAGACAGAGCAGTACACGCACGGCCACCACCGCTCGGTCGTCTCAGCGCACTCCGCCCGCCGCGCCAGCGAGGCCGCCGCCTTCCTGCTGCCACGCCTTAAGTCTCCAATGCGACTGCTCGACTTCGGCTGCGGCCCCGGCACGATCACGGTCGACCTAGGTGAGCTGCTACAGCCCGACGGCGCGGTGGTCGGCATCGACTTCTCTGAAGAGGTGGTCGAGCAGGCACGCGAGCACGCGACGAAATCCGGCTCGACCAATGTCACATTCGATGTGCGTTCTATCTACGAGACCGGCTTTGACGAGGGCGAGTTCGATGTGGCGTACGCGCACCAGGTGTTGCAGCATTTGCAGGACCCAGTTGCAGCGCTGACCGAGTCGAAGCGTGTGCTCAAGCCCGGCGGAATCTGTGCAGTGCGGGAAGTTGACTGGGGAGCCGCCGCGCTCTATCCAACTAACGCCGCGCTCGAGCGGTTCCTGGAGGTCTACTTCGCCGTCGCCGAGTCGAATGGCGGTAGGGCGGACGCAGGCCGCTACCTCAAAGGCTGGTTCTCAGACGCCGGTTTCGTCGACCTCGAAGTAACGACATCAACATGGTCGTTCGCAGACGAGGAAGGCTTGCAGTGGTGGGGAGGACAGTGGTCTGAGCGCATCCTGCACTCGAACATCGCCAGCCGAGCGCTCGAACGCGGCATCGCAACCCGGTCCGAGCTCGAAGAGATCTCCGCCGCCTGGAAAAGCTGGATCACCGAACCCCACGCCTTCTTCTCCTTCACCCAGGTAGAGGTGATAGGCAAGAAAGTCTGAGCCGAGGGTGTCTTCTTCTCCCTCCCTCGCAGGGAGGGAGTTAGAGGGTGGGTCAAAAGTCTGTCATTCTGAACTTGATTCAGAATCTCCCGCTCACTGTCCATCAACGGTCAGATCCCTCCGCCATGGTCGGGATGACAGCGTTGTTGTTCCCTGACCGGCAGCGAGCCGGAGGAAGGGTCGTTGCTCACCCCTCTCACTCCGACCGTCCTCCAAGACCAGTCCACCTGTGCCCCCATGCCAGCGCCGCGCTGGTCGCGACCGCCATTAGAGCCGCCAGCGAGTTGAAGGCGATATCTCTCAAGTCGAAGTAGCGGTTCGGAAGAGCCGCCTGAATACTCTCATCCAGCAGCCCTACTAACGCAGTAATAACCACGGCCATCACCGCCGGCGTGCGAACACGATCGTCTAGCCGCGACCGTTCGATCAGCGCCTGGTGCACGAGTACCGCGACGAGCCCGTACTCGAACAAGTGGGTGCGTTCCACAGCATCGATGCCCATCCTGATCACCACAAGCCCGTAGACCGCTGCGGCTCCGATCAGAACCCACACATCGCGCCAGCCAGGCCGACGCAGTAACCCGCTGGCAGCAAATACGGCGACCAGGACGAGGAACCCCGCGAAAGACAGCGAATCCAGTAGCTCACGGTCCTGCAACTCGTCCACCAGCGTCCCCGCAAGGCCAAGCGTCGAGTAGATCGCCACGACCACAATCAACGCCCATATCCAGAGACGCTTCTCGCGGGCAGACGTGAACAGTTTCGTGCGCATCATCAGCGGCGATCTTATTCGACCGGCCGGAATATGACATCCGGCGGCAGCCAGCGCAAAATGCGGCCATCACGCCTTATTCGATCGGAGGAAATGCATGGAGATCTACCTCGGCGTCGGAGCAGACTTCTCGGAGGACAAGCTGCGCTTCACCTCACAGATCGGCGCAGACGGCGTCAACGGCTCTCCAACACCCACCGAAAAAGACGATGGCTTCTATGACTTGCAAGGCCTCAAGGACATTCGTGCGCAGGTCGAATCCTACGGCCTGAAGATGTACTCAGTCAGGCTCGGCCCGTGGTCGTGGCGCTACAAGTGGATGCTCAACCTGCCGGGCAAGGACGAGCAGATCGAAAATGCGCAGAAGACCATCCGTAACATGGGCGAAGCCGGCATCCCGATCTTCACCTACAACATGCACACGATGCTCTTCTATCGGACCTCAAACGAAGCCCCGGCGCGCGGCGGCTCGAGAGCGACAGCATTCGACTTCGAGCAGGTCAAAGACGCTCCACTCATGCACTCCGGTGGCGCAGACATCTCGCTCATTCCCGAGGAGTACAGGAAGCCGGTCTCAGACGAAGAGCTCTGGCAGAACCTCGAATACTTCCTGAAAGCCGTCGTCCCTATCGCCGAAGAGTACGGCGTGCGACTCGCCCTTCACCCCGACGACCCGCCAATTCCCGAGATCGGCCAGGTCTGCCGAATCATGCGCAGTCCAGAAGCGTTCCGGCGCGCCGTCGAGATCATCGACAGCGACGCCAACGGCGTGCACTTCTGCCAGGGCTGCTTCACCGAGCTGGGCGCCGACCTCGTCAAGGAGATCACATATTTCGGCTCCCGCAACAAGATCGTGGCGGTTGATTTCCGCAATGTGATCGGTGAGGTGAACAACTTCCGTGAGGCGTGGCCGGATGAGGGACAGGCCGACATGGCGGCGACAATGAAGGCCTACATGGACGTCGGCTTCGAAGGCCCGATGTGCCCTGACCACATCATCCACATGGACGGCGACACCGATTGGGGCCACCGCTACTGGGCCTGGGCAGTCGGCCACATCCGAGGACTAGAAGCGGGCATCGCGCTGGGGAGCTGATCTCGTCGGACGACTACGGCCGTTCGCTGGCCCGACACCTGGGCCACTACCGCCGGATCATCGTCGTGATTGTCAGGTCGTCCAACTGAATTTGCTCAGCTGACTCGTAGCCTCGCTTGGAGTAGAAGTCGATGTCGTACTGAGTAGCAGTCTCGAGATAGCAAGGCTTTCCGGACTCCTCGGCCCTGGCATGACCTGCGTCCAGAAGCGCCGAGCCAACTCCCGTTCCCTGCAGGTCCGGGTGCACGCCCAGCGTTTGAAGGTACCAGTGGTCCTCCGGCATCTGCCGTGCGTGGGCTTTGTCCAATGCGTCCATCCTGGCGATCCGCATCGTGCTGCCGAGCCCAACTCTGAACGGCGTCTGCACAAAGGCGGTCCTCATCATCCGGAGCGATGACATCGTCGTGTTGCCGGGCGGTAGCCAGACTGCTGCCCCCTTGCCGGACTCGATCGTCTCGACAACTCCCCACCGCAGCCCGTAACCAAGCGTCGTACGCCAGAACCAGTGCGACCACCGCTGGCGCTTCTCCCGGTTCGAATTGATGTACACCAGGAACGGGTCATCGATAAAGGCTAACGACAGTGCCTCGGCCGCGGTATCCCGCTGACTCCGTTCCATCGGGATGATCTGGTGTTCGGCCAATTCGATATCTCCCAGCATTGTGAGACCGGCTCCATGGAGCATACGTGTTTCACCGTCCCGTCATCGCCCCGGCTCCAACCGCCAACGCGCCCCTCACTCTCCCCGGTCGTTGGTAGCATTGAGGTATGACCTCATCTCCCCCTTCGCGCTCTTCGAAATCGGCGCTGGCCGACACCATTTTGGACGGCCTTTCTGATCGACAGAAAGAGGCCGCTTCGTACGCAGACGGCCCACTGCTCATCGTCGCCGGCCCAGGCTCAGGCAAGACCCGCGTCATGGCGCACCGGCTCGCCTATCTCGTCGGCGCAGAAGGCGTCGCTCCGTACCGCATCCTCGCCGTTACCTTCACCAACAAAGCCGCCCGAGAACTGCGCGAACGCTGCCAGCGACTTGTGCCGTCGTCGGCCGACCAGCTCAAGGTATTCACATTCCACAGCTTCTGCGCGCTCATGCTGCGTTACGACGGCGAGCACGTTGGCCTGAAGCAGGGCTTCACCATCTACGACGACGACGATCAGTCCCGTGTCATCCGACGCATCTTGCAGGAGATGGACATCGACCCGAAGCAGTTCCCGGTCGGTCAACTGCGGGCGATCATCTCTTCTTCCAAAAACAAGATGGTGCGGCCGGCCGCGTTCCAGCAGAACGCCGAGACCTATCGAGAAGAGGTCGCCGGGCGAATCTACGAGAAGTACGAAGAGGCGCTTACCCGCGCCAACGCCGCCGACTTCGACGACCTGCTACTCAAGGCGCTCCAACTGCTGGAAACGCAGCCGGAGATCCTCGACAAGTACCAGAAGCGCTACGAGCACATTCTTGTCGACGAGTTCCAGGACACCAACCCGCTGCAGTTCAACATCGCCCGCATGTTGTCGCTCAAGCACAAGAACATCTGCGTCGTCGGCGACCCAGACCAGTCGATCTACTCATGGCGACACGCCGACCCGACGAACCTGACCGACTTCCAGGCGACGTTCCGTGACGCAAAGATCGTCACGCTTGACCAGAGCTATCGCTCGACTCAGGTGATCCTTGAAGCCGCCGATGCGGTGATTGCCAACAACGAAGACCGCATGGAGAAGACGCTCTGGACGGAGAACGACCGCGGCAACCGTGTTGTGGTGGCTGAGACCTACGACGAAGAGGGCGAGGCGCGTGCGGTTCTGACAGAGATCGACCGCCTAGCGAAGCAGGAAGACCTGAGCCGCGACAACATCGCAGTGATGTACCGCATCAACGCGCAGTCGCGCTCGCTGGAAGTCGCATGCAACCGTTCCGGCGTTCCGTACCGACTGGTCGGCGGAACCAAGTTCTACGAACGCCGAGAGATCAAGGACATCCTCGCCTTCCTGCGACTCGTCCTGAACCCCGCTGACGACGCAGCGCTCGAACGCATCATCAATGTCCCAGCGCGCGGCATATCCGATCGCACACTTTCGGAACTGCGACGCGCAGCCGCGGGTCAGCAGACGCCGCTGCTGGACGCCGTGTTGTCTGTCCAGGACGAGAAGAACCCGATGGGCGTCGAGCTTGCTACGCGAGCCGCCAACGCGGTCACCGCATTTGCTGAGCTTGTCGAGCGACTGGTCGAGCAGAGCCTGGTGCTGCAGCCGCCGGAGCTGATCGACCTTGCGATGGAGCGGTCCGGATACGTCCGCTGGCTGCAGGAAGACAAGGAGACCGGTGAGGAGCGCATGGAGAACCTGCGAGAGTTGCGCGGTTCCGCCGAGCAGTACTCAGGCGGCGACCCACGAGAGCAGCTATCGGAGTTTCTCGAAAATGTCGCGCTGGTGTCGGATGTCGACTCTGTCCGTTCAGGCAATCCTTTTACGGATGGCACAGCCTCCGAGGGCCAGGAAGCGATCACACTGATTACGCTTCACCAGGCGAAGGGTCTGGAGTACGACGCTGTCTTCATGGTCGGTATGGAGGAAGGGTTGCTGCCGCACTCGCGGTCGGTCGACGACCCCGAGCAGATGCAGGAAGAACGACGGCTCTGCTATGTCGGCATGACGAGGGCGAAGCGATTCCTCTACATGCTGCACACATTCCAGCGCCGGTTCCGCGGCAGCCTCTCGCCAAGCATGCCGTCCCGCTTCCTGATGGAGCTGCCCGAGCCGCTGGTGAACGCTCAGACGGTGCGCAGCCGGGCCAGCCAGACCGAAACTCGTCGAGACCCGATGTGGTCCCGGCGAGCTGCGATGGCACCCGCTGCGAAGCCAGCGACACAACCGGGTCTGGAGTTCGCAGCCGGTGACCGCGTCCGGCACTCTCACTTCGGCGAAGGCGTTGTCGTGAGCGTGAAAGCCGTGCCCGGCGATGTCGAGGCGACCGTGGCGTTCTCAGGCAACGGCGTGAAGCGCCTCATGCTCGGCTTCGCCAATCTCGAGCGATCAGGTGGAGACGCCAAGGTGAAACCGCCCGCCGGCCTCGGGGACGACGAATGATGGACCGCGGCGACAGCGGTGGGCAGCAAATCCTCTCTCCCCTCTGTGGGAGAGAGTTAGAGAGAGGGGGAATCGGCCGGAGGCCGATCACTCGCCACCCTTCGACAAGCTCAGGATGGCCGCTGCCTGCCATTCTGAACTCGATTCAGAATCTCCCCCTTAGTTGTGATCCGACCACGTGCTCCTAACCCTGCCTCACCGATGATCCTCCGTACACTCCGCTGGCTCAGCAGCCTCGACCGTTCCTACTTCTTCGCCATATCCGCGTTCATCTCAGGCGTGGTGATCAGCGCCGCGCTCATCTTTGCACCCGTCGTCCAGACCGCAGACGGAGGCGACATCTCGCTGCTCGAACGCGACGGAGCACTCATCCTCATTCTGCTGGCGCTGCCGCTGTTCGTGCTCGCAACGCCGCTCGTCTCTCTGCCGCAAAATCCGGCGCCGATATTGCGCAGCCACAAGGTCAACGGAGCTGCCGCCACATTCATCCTCTTTGCGTTCGTCTTCATCTCGCTCCCGTCATTTGGCCTCTTCTACGTCCCGGCGCTCGTCTTCTCCATCGCCTCCACCGTCTCGCTCTACTTCGGGCGCAAGCCGAAGCTGCCCGCGACCGACGCCAAAGGCAGGCCCGTCGACGAAGACGGCATCCGGCTCAGCCGCAGCGCGCTGCGACGCCAGCGAGAGCAGGAACGAATCGAGTCGGAAGGCGGCGAAGCTTCACCACCGGAAACGTCGCCCCTGAAGAGCAGCCGGCGCAGACGAGGCCGCAAACGCAGACGCTAACCTGACTGCTGCGGGAGATCAGGCTAAACTGTGGCCGCCATGCCCGAATCCTCTACGATCACTGAAGAGATGCGGTCCCATATCGGGGTCGAGTCAACTCCCGCCACCTACGAAGTGAGTCGCTGGGACATCGGCCGCTTCGCATGCGCCATTGGCGACGACAATCCACTCTACGCAGACGAAGTAGCAGCAAGGGAATCGGCTATTGGCGGCATGATCGCGCCGCCCACGATTCTCCGCTCATTTCTCCCCGGCGCATCGCCGAAACCGTTCCCGGAGCCCTTCGCCCACATCCTCGACGCAGGTAGCAACTACCGTTTCTTTCACCCCGTGCGCGTGGGCGACTCCATCACTGTCGTGCGTTCCCTGAAAGAGCTCTTCACCAAGACCGGACGGCTCGGCGAGATGCTCTTCAAGGTGCAGGAGATCACCTACACGAACCAGCTCGGCCAAGTTGTTGCCACGCAGGAGACGACGACCATCACGTTTGGCGAGCCTGACCCGGAGTCAGGCGGCACGCTGGTGGGGACGGTTTAGCCATGTCACCACGTTTGAAGAGTGGGCAGCACAAACCATCGGCCGGGAAGCTGAAGACCCTCTGGTTCGAAGACGTCAGCGAGGGCGACGAGCTGCCACCGCTGGCGATCAACCCTGACACCCGGCAGCTCGTCATGTACGCCGGCGCATCCGGCGATTTCCAGCCGATTCACTACGACAAGGACGTTGCGCAGAAGGCAGGCCACGATGCCGTCATCATCCACGGCGCGCTCAAGAGCGCATGGCTGGCGCAGATGGTCACTGACTGGATTGGCGATTCCGGCTGGATGCGCGAGTTCTCGGTGCAGTACCGCGGCATCGATTATCTCGACCGCAAGATCTGCCGCGGCCGCGTGACCGGCACGCGTACCGAAGATGGCGCAGGTCTCGTAGAGCTAGAACTCGCACTGGAAGACGAAGCCGGCGAGGTCACAACACCCGGTAAGGCCGTGGTCGAGTTGCCGCGCAGAGACGCGTGACAGCTCTCGACCTACTCCGCAACCAACGACCGTGACTGCACGGTGTACCGCTCGAGCAGGTCCTCATCCGGCTCTGGTAATCCGTCGGTGAACGGCAGCATCGTCTTCTGGTCAGTCAGCTCAATCTCCGGCTTGCCCAGGTCGTGCTTGTAGAAACGTGACGATGGAAAGAGATCGCCCGGGTAGAGGAAGTTGGGCAGAGTCGCCAGCTCAACACAGATCGCCGAGCCAACTGCGCTCTCCAGCATCCCTCCGACCCAGACCGGCACGCCCGCGTCACGGCAGATGTCGTGGATTCTCACAGCGTTCGCCAGCCCGCCAACTCGTCCCGGCTTGATGTTCACGAACTCGCACGCACCAACGGTCAGCGCATGCTCGACCGCCCGCACACTGTTCACACTCTCGTCCAGGCAGATTGGCGTCTCGATCATGCCGGCAAGCTTCGCGTGGTCCAGTACGTCGTCATTCGCAAGCGGCTGCTCGATGAACTCCAACTTGAACTGGTCCATCCGCTTGAACAAATCGGCATCGTCCAGCGTGTATCCGCCGTTGCAGTCGATGTGGATGCGAATTTCCGGGAAGGTTGATCGCACAGCTTGCAGCATCTCGAAGTCCCAGCCCGGAGCGGCCTTCAGCTTCACCCGAGGAAAACCAGCATCGATCGCGTTCTGGATGTTCCCGAGCAGCATGTCGAACGAATCCTGGATACCGAAATCGGCGCCGGCCTGGACCTCTCGTGCCGTTCCACCCAGCAACTCGTGCAGCGGCCTACCGGTGTGTTTTACCTGCAGCGTCCACCACGCGATCTCTATCGCCGCCTTCGCGAACGGATTGCCCTTGAAGAGATCGAGCCGATCATTGAGCGCATCCGCCGACTCGAACTCCTGGCCGATGATCCGTGGTCCGAAGAACTCAGCGACGTTTAGGAAGACGCTCGCCGCGGATTCGGGGCTGTATGTTGGCATCTGCAGCGGCGCCGACTCTGACCACGCCTCGTGGTCCTCGCTTGTAGCCCGCACCAGCACCGAGTGAATTTCGTGGTCCTCGCCATACGCGGTGCGCCACGGGTACTTCAGCGGCATCGCCACGTGGTAGACGTCAAGAGATTGAATTCGCATGGCCGGAGATTCTATTACGCAGCCGGCCGCCGCAGACGCGTAAGGCTGCGCTAGACTGCCTCGACCAAACACGAATTCCTACCTCTCTCCCGCAGGATCAAACCAATGCCGTCGCACTCACCAGCACTCGAAAACAAAGTCGCCGTCGTCACAGGCGCAGGCCGAGGCATCGGCCGGGCAGTCGCCGAAGAGTTGGCACGCAATGGCGCGAAAATCATCGTCAACGACGCTGGAGTAGCGCTGGACGGCACGGCCGAAGCTGGCACACCGGCAGACGAAACGGTCTCTGCCATCAAGGCCGCCGGTGGCGAAGCGACTCCGGTCCTCGAAAACGTTGCGACATGGGAAGGTGGACAGCGCATCGTCGAAGCAGCTGTCGACACCTTCGGCGGCATCGACATCATCGTCACCGCAGCGGGGATCCTGCGCGACCGCATGATCTACAACATGACTGAGCAGGAGTGGGACGACGTTATTGCCGTCCACCTCAAGGGCACAGCTTCGGTCGCCCGCCACGCCGCACCGATTTTTCGGCAGCAGCGAGGCGGCCGCATCATCACCTTCTCGTCCGAATCGGGCCTCGTCGGCTTCCCTGGTCAGGCCAACTACGGTGCAGCCAAATCCGGCATCGCAGGCTTTACCAAGGTCCTCGCCAAAGACCTCGGCAAGTACGGCGTCACCTCCAACTCCATCGCGCCTCGAGCCGCCACACGTATGGTCGACTCCATCCCTGACAAGGCGAAAGACGCGCTGCGAGAACAGGGTCTTTTGCCGGCGAAGGGCGAGATGGCGTGGGAGCCAGAGGACGTTGCGCCGTTCGTCGCATTCCTCGCCTCCGACTACTCGGCGCCCATTAACGGCCAGGTCTTTCTCGTCTACGGCGGCACAGTCACGCACCTCTCGCTGCCGCACCGCACAAAGACCATCTACAACCCGAATCCACCCGGACAATGGGAGTTATCCGACCTCGACTCGCTAGCTCCCCGGCATCTTGTTCCCGAGCTGAACGGCGATCAAAAGCCCGGACCTGCGAAGCGACTCGACGGCAAAGTTGCTGTCGTCACAGGCGCGGGTCGAGGTATCGGCCGAGGCGTGGCGAAGAAGCTAGCCGCAGAAGGCGCATCGGTGGTCGTCGCGGACATCGGCGCGGCGCTCGACGGCGCTGGCAACGACACCTCACCGGCGGCCATGGTTGTTGAGGAGATCAGCGAACTCGGTGGCAAGGCTGTTGCGTGCTACGAGAGCGTGGCCGAGATGGAGGGCGGGGCGAACATCGTCAAGACCGCCATCGACAACTTCGGCCGGCTCGACATCGTCGTCACCGCGGCCGGGATCCTGCGCGACCGCATGATCTTCAACATGACCGAGCAGGAGTGGGACGATGTCATTGCCGTTCACCTCAAGGGCACCTTCTCGGTGGTGCAGCCGGCGGCGCAGGTCTTCAAAGAGCAGGGCACAGGCCGCATCATCACCTTCAGTTCCGTCTCCGGGCTCTACGGCTACGGTGGCCAGTCGAACTACGGCGCAGCCAAAGACGGCATCGCCGGGTTCACACGAGTCGTTGCGAAGGACCTCGCACGGTTTGGCGTGACGGCGAACGCTATCTCGCCTGGCGCGCAGACCCGGATGACGGACAGCATTCCGGATTCGACCCGCTCCCGCCGCGCCGGTGAGTTTCTGCCGCCGCCCGATGGCACGCTCACCAACGACCCCGACGACGTTGCGCCGATGATCGCGTGGCTTTCTTCGGACGAAGCGGCGGGCGTCACCGGCATGATCTTCCACACCGTCGGAAACCGCGTCAGTGTCATGAACCATCCGGAGCCAACCCGCTCCATCCACAAAGACGGCCGCTGGACCGTCGAAGAGCTGGCCGGCATCTTCCCCGAAACAATAGGCATGGACCTGATCAACCCAGCCCCACCGCAGGAGTGAGGATGTGACCACTAACCAACTGAATCCTGGGATCTATTTCAACAGCAGCCTGCTGCCCAACGCCAGTTGGGCGTACGTTGCATGGATCGACGTGATGGGGACGGCCAACACTCTACAGCTTCGATCTATCAGTGTCGCGTCGAATTTCATCATGAAGCTCCAAATTGCCGCGTTGGACGCAAACAACGCCCTGCAGAACAACTTGGCTCTATATCCGATGATCGATGGCGTTTACTGCGTGTCCGAAGACCAAACATCGATGTTTACGTTTATCGCCAACTTATATGCGAACCTCGCTCAACATTTTCAACTCGCAAGTCAGCAGGGCTATAGATTCCTCATCCGAGGCGGCATTTCCTACGGCTCGGTGATGCACGGTAAGGACACCGTAGGTGGGTCGGCCATACTAGATGCGGCACCCGAGCACCGATCTCGTATGTTAATTGGCGCGCCACTAGCGGAGGCTTACGACGCCGAACGCACTGCGCCTCCGTTCGGAATGGCAATAGCTGCGCCAGCCCGGAGTTTTGCGCCCAGCGGCCACCAACCGCTTGTCGGTCCGTTTCTTGAGTGGTGGAGGATATTCGGCGCTGGTGCGTGGCATGAACAACAGGCACAGCAACTGAAGCCGCTGTTGATTGCCGAAATCGATGACCTAGCGACGAACTCAACATACACAGGCTATCCTGCGGCCAGCGCTGCAAAGCACAAATCGCTTATTTCGCAGTACCTTCCTTGAGCGTTTCGAAATCGGGGCTTTGCGGATCGCAAAATGAATAGTCCGATTCCGTTTGCCACCACCACAACCAATGCCCACACCCTCCTACATAGGCGTTGACGTCGGGACCTCCTCCATCAAGGCGGTGGTTGTTTCGGCCGATGGCGAAGTGCTCGCAACCGCGGACGCGCCGCAGACCGTCGCTGTTCCCGCACCCGGCTGGGCCGAGCAGAACCCCGAAGACTGGTGGCAGGGCACCATCACTGCAGTCAGCGCGGCCGTCAGCCAGGTCGAATCTTCATCACAGATCGCTGGCATCAGCCTCTCCGGCCAGATGCACTCACTCGTTGCACTCGACCAGGCGCAGCAGGTCATCCGCCCCGCCATCCTGTGGAACGACGTCCGCACTTCTGAGCAGTGTGACTACATCTTCGAAACCGTCGGCCCGTCCCGCCTCATGGAGATGTGCGGCAACCCGGCGCTCGAAGGCTTCACCGCAACCAAGCTGCTGTGGCTGCGGCAGCACGAGCCGGAGAACTACGCCCGCATCAAGACCATCATGCTCGCCAAGGACTACATCCGTTTCAGGATGACCGGCGAGATTGCGACTGAGCCGTCGGACGCTTCCGGAACGCTGCTGTTCGACGTCCGCCGTCGCGGCTGGTCGTCCGAGATGTGCAGCCTGCTCGGCATCGATCCCTGGATGCTGCCTCCACTGGTCGAATCGACCGCCGTTGCCGGCATCATCACCGCCGAAGCTGCTGCCGAGTTGAACGTCCCAGCGGGCACACCGGTCGCGGGCGGCGGTGCCGACAACGCCTGCGCGGCGTCGGGCTCAGGAGTCGTCGCTCCCAGCACGATGCTCGTCACGGTTGGCACATCTGGAGCCGTGGTCGCTCCGACCGCGCAGGCTTCCACCGACCCAGGCATGCGTATCCACTCGATGGCGCACGCTGAACGCGACATCTGGTATCTGATGGGCGTGGTGCTGTCGGCAGGCGCAGCACTGGCGTGGTGGCGAGGCACGGCCGCCAACGGCTCGGACGCGCCGACCTTTGACGATCTTGTGAACGCAGCCGCTGCGGTCCCGCCGGGCAGTGAAGGCCTGACGTTCCTGCCGTACCTGACCGGTGAACGCACTCCGCACGCCGACGCCGCGGCACGCGGCGTCTTCGCAGGGATGAACGCTGCACACACGCAGGCGCACATGACACGTGCCGTGCTCGAAGGCGTCGCATTCGCTCTCAAGGATTCGGTCCAGTTGATGCGGCCACTCGGCGCAGTGCCCGACAGCGCGGTGCTGGTCGGTGGCGGCGCACGCAGCGCAGTGTGGCGACAGATCATCGCCGACACCCTTGGGCTACCGCTTAAGACGGTCGGGCCCGCCGAAGGAGCGCCGCTTGGGGCAGCGATGCTGGCGGCTGTCGCAACCGGCCGGTTCAGTTCGGTGGCAGAAGCTGGAAAAGCGTGGCTGCATCCTGAAGGCCAGACCGACCCGAGCCCCGAGACGGCAGATGCCTACGAAACCGCCTACCAACGCTACGTCTCGCTCTATCCAGCACTTGAAGAGTGGTTCGCCAGGGCCGCCGGGACTCCGCTCTAGACTGCGCCTGCGAACGCCGGCTTGTTTCGGGGCGCTACGCCTGACCGCATCACGCCGTTCGCGTCCACCTCGATGCCATTGGCCTCGGTGAACGGCCAGAGCAGGTAGTTCTCGGGCTGCCGCAAAACGCGGTGGCCGCGTCCCTCCAGATCGGCGATCATCGATGCGCCGAAGCGGTCGTCGAGCATCGGGTCGTCCGACTCCACATGCATCCTCGGAGCCTCGATAGCGTCCTGCATCGACATGCCGAAGTCGATCATGTTCGAGACGATCTGAGCGACGGCCGGCCAGATGCGTCTGCCGCCCGAGCCGCCCACGACGAACTCGACCATCCCGTTGCGGCTCACAATCGTCGGGCACATGTTGTTCAGGGCGCGCCCCAGCGGCACGATGGAGTTCACGGTTCCCGGCACCGGGCACGCCCAGCCCATGGCGTTGTTAAGCATGACGCCCACGCCCGGGTTCACGACGCCGGAGTAGCCCATGTTGGTCTGCGTCAGCGCCACAGCGTTCCGTTGCGAGTCCACCACTGAGACGTGAATCGTGCCTCGGTCACGCATCTGCCCGGCAGGCTCCGGGAAGTCGGCGGGTCGGTCTGTGCCAGTAATTGACCACGGATCGCCCGCCTCGTAGTCGCTGCGCTTCTCCATTGTTATCTCGGCGGATCTGAGACGGGCATAGGCGACATCAAGCAGCGACGACATTGGAAAGTCCGAGATCTTCGACGAGCCCATGAAGCTGAACCGGTCAATCGCCGCCAGCCTGGTCGCCTCGACCTGCATGTGCAGCCAGTCCGCAGACCCGCGCTTCATGCTCGGCACATCAAAATTCTCGATGATCTTCAGGATCTCAAGCACAGTCGGGCCGCCGTTGGGACCGGGCATCGTGCTGACCTGGTGACCCCGGTAGTGAGCCGTTTCAGCGGCCTCATGCACGATGGGCTCGTACTGTTCGAAGTCCGACACCCGCAGCAGCCCGCCGTTCGCCTCCATGTCCTTACTGATCAACTCGGCGATCTCGCCTCGGTAGAAAGCGTCCGGCCCGCCCGAGGCGATCTTCTTCAGCGTCTCGGCGTGTTCCCGCTGCACCAGCCGCTGGCCGATCTTCAGCGGCCGTCCGTGCGGGAAGTAGATCTCAGCCGTCTCAGGAAACGCCTGTAACACCTCGCTGCGGTCGATCGTCGCCAGGATGAAGTTGCCCTCGACCTCGAACCCTTCTTCGGCGTGCCGAATCGCCGGCTCCAGTGCCTGCGACAGGCTGATCGTGCCCCAAAGCTCAAGCGCTTTGGCGAGTCCGGCGACGGTGCCCGGTATCGAGACGGAACGATAGCCCTGCTCGTTCTCCTGGTTCTTGACGGCGGGGACGGAAAATGTGCGAGAGAAGCCCTGGCCGCCTGCGCCGGACTCCAGCTCGTACATGTCCGGTGTTGCGAGACCGGGCAGCTGCATTCCGTAGTCGATGGCCTGCGCTGGCTGGTGCGCCATCTGCACGACGATCAGCCCACCGCCACCAATGCCGTTCCAAAGTGGCTGCACCACGCCGATGGTGAACGCTGCGGTGACGGCGGCATCCACCGCGTTGCCGCCGCGCCGCAGCACCTCGATGCCTGCCTTCACGGCCAGCGGGTGCTGAGTTGTGACCATCCCCTTCGAGGACTCGATTACCTCGTGGCCAATGAGTTTCCGGCTAATTCTCATATCGATCTCTTAAATGGCGCGTCAATTTCTCACCCCGAGCGAAGTCGAGGGATCTGGGCGTGATCAGCGAACGTCTCAAGCCTGTCCGAACCTAACCCGTCACATACTCCACGCTGTTCAGGATCAACCGCTGGAACATCGGCTGCTGCTGGCTCGAACCGGCATGACCAAGCGCAATATTCGCTACCTTGCCATCGCCATAGTTGTGCGACCAGCCAAGCGGTTTGTCCTCGCCCTCGACAACACCGTGCATGAACACATCGATGCCGGGCTGAATGTCCAGGCCGCAGTAGCACTCATCGTAAGTCCAGAAGTCGGTCACGCCCTGCGCAAGTGGGTGGTTCGGCTTGTCAACGAACACCTCGAACCAGCCGAAAGGCGGGTGCCAGCTCTCGCCGAGCACCCAGCCGCCACCAGTGATCTTCTTCATCTCAGACCAGTCCGGGCACGAAGCCGCTGAGATGTGAACCGAGACCAGTCCTCCGCCGTTCTCGACGTAGCCCTTCAGTCCACCTCGCTGGCCGTCGTCAAGATCGTTCGAAGTGTCAGGCTGACGCAAAGTGTTCATAACGACCGCATCGAAGCCATCCAGCGAACCGCCAAGCTCGTCCGCCGACTCCGAAACCGTGACATTGTGACCCGCCTCCTGCAGAAACTCGGTCATGACGGGTGTCGACTCTTCATACGGGTGCTTCCCGCCGGTTATCAGAAGAAGGTTCATCGCAGTCCTCAATTTCTCGGCCGCTGGCCAGGTCCGGGAACAAATCACGTTCGTTGAACGTTTAGTTGGTAGGGCGAACCTTACACGTGCGATAACGCCGCGCAAAGTGGCCAATAAAGAGCCAGAATCGAATGAGGTGTGCGGATGAGATTCCCAACGAGAACCACGTTTGTCAGTGTTTTGGCGCTGACCTTCATCGCCGCCGCAGCATGTGGGACTGACAGACCGGCGAGTCAGCCGTCTGGACGAGACGCCGAAACTGTCATACCGAATCTCGATGCGGCGGCCACGGCCACCCAAACTCCAGTTCCAACGGCCACCCCAACCGCCAACATATCCGTCCCGAAGCCGGCGCCAACGCCAACTCCAGTCGGCGGCTCGCCCACCCCATACCCAACACCGACACCGCCTCGTCCTTTCATCGATGTGCCCGGCGTCATCAAGTCGTTCCCTGACATTCCGCCTCCCAGGGGACGCAACCTCGAACCGCCCTACCTGACCGGCGACCAGATCCTGGAGCGCATCGGCGAGTTGGCGCCCGGGTTCGTCGGCATCTACAAGTCCGGGACCAAGCTGGTGATCATCCTCAACGATGACTCCCAGATCGACCGCGCCATCGCCGCTGTTGCAGCGTTCTACGGAGCGAATGAGATAGGCGAAACGGTGCGCATCGAACGTGGCGAGATCGAGTTCCTCGACCTCGCAGCCTGGTACAGGACTGCGAAAGACATCGTCTGGCAGGTCGGCGGCGTCTACTCATCCCACATTGATGAGCAGAACGGCCTGATCGAGTTCGGAGTCGTGACGGAGAAGACGGCCGAGACCGCCAGAGAGGCGCTCAAGGGCTCCGGCATTCCAGAAGGTATCGTCGTGTTCGATGTCAAGCCGAGAAAGCTGCTCTCGCAGTACCCCGCCAATGTGCGCTCACAGCCTGGAGTCGAGATCGAACTCGAAGCGCCAACGGAGGTTCGCCCGGGCGAGACGGTCGGCCTTGCAGTCGTCCTCGTCAACCGCGGCGAAGGGACTGTCGAGTTCATCTACAACGCCAGTACACCAGAAGACATCATCCTCTTCCAGGACGGCGTCGAGGTTTGGAGCAACAAAGGCCGGTTCGGCGCATTCACGTTGGCGGGCCGAGTCTCGGTTCTGGCGTCAGGCGAATCGGTCCGCTTCGATTCGGAGTGGACTGTGATCGACAACGATCTTGAGCCGCTCAGTCCCGGCAAATACCAACTGGTGGCGGCATTCGACTTCAGTGAAGAGGGTGGAAGCCGCTCACGGCACCTGGTCGTCACTGAACCGGTTGAGCTAACAGTCCCGGGCGACTGATCTAGCCTTCGAATGCAGATGCGCTTCCGGCGGGCTGTGATGTCAGAGCGCCGTTGGATGTCGCGGCATCGGCAGTCGCCAGTCCCTGCGCCTCAAGCTCTTCCCAGTGCTCGCGGGTGATCTCCATGCGCAGGAAATCGAACCCGTCCTTGCGAACCTCGCGGTCAGCCACGAACCCGGCCTTCGCGAACGCACGTTGCGCCCTGGCATTCGAAACCAGCGTGTGCAGATAGATGCGGCGCAGCCATGTGGTAGTAAAGATCAGCTTCAGCATTGTCCGCACGGCGTCTGTGCCGTAGCCGCCGTTCCAGAAGCTGGTGTCGCCGATCATGATGCCGAACTCAGCCTGCGCAAGCTCAGTATCGATGTCGTAGTACATCGAGTTGCCGATGTGAACGCCATCCAGCGTGTCGATGGCAAGCCGGACCGATCTTGGCGAAGGGAACTGAAGGTCATCGCGGTGGTACCGCATGTACTCCTTCAGCGTGATCGTGATCGGGCGTGTCGCATCGAGTGCAGCAAGTTCGGGGTCAACGCGCCAGCGGTAATCCGCCTCGGCGTCATCCATGCGCTTCGAGCGCAGCACCACCCGCTTGCCCTCGACCCTGATGTTGCGACCGTCCATCGCAGGGTCCTTGAGGAACGGCCAGAGCTTTTTCCAGGTATCTCGTCGCATCGACCCGTTTCAGCCTGATATCGCAGTCTTGTTGAGCGGCGCTTCGCTCGGCCCGACTACTTGATCTGTGGCGGCCCTGTGCCGGGCAGCCAGTTCAGTGCTACTCGAATGCAGCCTACCGTAACGCACGGTCGCTGCGCAGGACAAATGACTATGAACTCCTGTCCAAAGGTCCAGCATACCGCCGCGATCTGTCACTCAGTACGAACTGCGTTGTTAGATCGGTCTCACAACCCTCAGAGTGGCTCCGGCAACTCGCATCACCCTCAATTGCATCTAATCTCGTTAGACGGCTTCCGTCAAGACCATGAGCAGACGAGTTCAGTTCAACGCACAGGCCGGTAGAATCGCTCCAAAGCACAGCAGCGCCGCCTTTCGTCGCAAACAGGTAGAATCCCCTGTTGCGCGCCGCGACTCAAACGGTGCTCAGACAGACATAGCGGACCAAAAGCGACAGCGGGACCTTAATTGCAGAGAGAAGACTTCGTAGTCAGATTCGCCGGAGAAGGCGGACAGGGACTGGTTACCTCGGCCGACGCGCTAGCAAGGGCGGCAGTCAGAGCCGGATACTTCGCCCAGACCTTCTCGACCTTCCCTTCACAGATCATGGGCGGCCCGGCCTCTTCACAGGTCCGAATTTCCAATAAGCCCGTCCTCAGTAACGGCGACCACGTAGACATTCTTGTCGCCCTCAACCAGTACGCATACGACAACCACAACGAAGAGCTCGGCCCGGACGGCGTGACCATCTACAACGCCGAGGAGTTCGATCTGCCTTCCGGTGGCCAGTACTTCGGTGTGAAGGCCGATGAACTGGCGAAATCCACCGGCAACGCCCGAGCTGCCAACATGGTGACCATCGGCGCTGTCGCCACGCTGATGGGCTTTCCGCTCGCCGAGATCGACGCCTACGTGACCGAGCGCTTCACGCGCGGACGCCCTGGCGACGACGAGATCATCAAGGCCAACATAGAAGCCATACGCCTTGGGGCAGGAGTTGCCGAGGAGTCCGGTTTTAGCGTCGGCCAGCTTGCTCCTCCGAACGCGCCTGATTACGAACAGATCATGATCACTGGCAATGCCGCGCTGTCACTCGGCGCTGTCGCCGCTGGCCTCGACTACTACGTCGGCTACCCGATATCACCCGCAACCACCATCCTCATCTGGATGGAGAACAACCTCGTCGGAAAAGACCGCTTCACCTACCAGGTGGCTTCTGAGCTCGAGGCGATCAGCACCATCGTTGGCGCGGGCTACGCAGGCAAGAAGGCGATGACCGCCACTGCCGGCCCCGGCGTCTCACTCATGAGCGAAGGGCTCGGCCTCGCATGGATGGCCGAGATCCCGCTTGTTGTCGTCGATATTCAGCGCGGCGGCCCCGCAACAGGACTGCCAACCAAGTCGGAGCAGTCAGACCTTCTCGCATGCCTCCACCCGGCGCACGGTGATGTGAAGATGCCCGTTCTCGCACCAGGCTCGGTTGAGGAGTGCTTCTACGCTGGCGCTCTTGCGGTCAACTGGGCTGAGCGCTACCAGGGTCCTGTGATGCTCATGTCTGAATTCGGCCAGGCCGAGCGCGGCGAGAACATTCGCAAGCCCGACGTCTCCGCAGTCAAGCAGGAAACCCGCTCCGTCTACACCGGTGAGAACGGCTACAAGCGCTACGTCTCATGGGACGGAACTGAAGAGCTACCGCCGATGCCGATTCCCGGCGGCACTGGCGCATACGTCGCCAATGGGTCTGAGCACGACGAGATCGGCGACACCACACACCTGCCAAGACACCACATCCGTCTCACCGAACGCCGCTTCAAGAAGCTCGATCTTCTGAAGGACGCCCCTAGAGAAATCGAGGGCGACGCTCCGATCGCCATCATGACCTGGGGCTCCTCTAAAGGCCCAGCCCGCGAAGCCTACGAACGACTTAAGGCCGAGGGTTCCGACATCAGCTGGATCTACTCGGTTGCCCTCAACCCGCTGCCGGACGACGTGCTCGACGCCTTGAAGCAGAAAGAGCTGGTTCTCGTTCCGGAGTTAAACTATCAGGGACAGTGGGCCGGTCTGCTGCGCCAGGAGGGCGTAAGAGCGGAATCGATAACGCAGTACACCGGACTGCCGTTCAAGCCCGGCGACCTCGTGGATCTGATCAAGGCCAGGATCGAAGCCAAAGAGAAGGCAGGTGCAGCCCGATGAGCGCTCGGAACCCCGAATACGACTTCGCGTGGTGCCCCGGATGCGGTGACTTCGGCGTACGGCGGGCCCTCGAATGGGCGCTTGAGCAGTTCACCACCGAGACCGAAGTCCCGCCCAGCAATAACGTAATCGTCGCTGGCATCGGCTGCTCAGGCAACATGGTCCACCTGCTTGAAGGCGACCAGCCGTTCGGCATTCACGGCATTCACGGCAGGACGCTGCCGATCGCATTCGGTGTCAAGTCAGGACGGCCCGAGCTGAACACCGTAATCGTGGCCGGGGACGGCGACTTCCTCAGCATCGGCGCCGAGCACATCGGCCCGGCCGCCCAGCGAAATCTCGATATCACCTGCGTCATCATGGACAACGGCGTCTACGGTCTCACCAAAGGTCAGAGTTCGCCAACCACCACGCTCGGCGCAACTACTACCTCCACTCCATTCGGAAAGATAGAGGTTCCACTGCACCCGTTGAAGTCCTACATGACGATGGGTGTCTCCTTCGTGGCATCACACTACTCGAGCAAGCCGCGCGACCTTGCCAAGTTCATCAGGATGGGCATGGAGCACAAAGGCTTCTCGATAGTCCACGTGCAGTCGCCGTGCACGACCTACAACGACACCTACGACATCCTGAAGGGCGACCGCAAGAAGGGCATTCCTGGCACCGCATGGATTGTGCCGGAAGAGCATGACCCGACCAGCCGACAGGCGGCAGATGACCTGCTTGAGCGGCCCGGCGTGCCACTCGGTCTCATCTACCAGGAAGAACTGCCAACCCTGGAAGACCGCCAGGAAGAGGTGCGCAAGCAGCACCCCGGCAAGTCGGTGGCCGACATGGTAGAGACCTACGCCGTTTAGGCACTTTCTGCCTCTCGCCGAGCTCCCAACCATGTCATCCCGAGCGAAGCCGAGGGATCTGACGGGAGACGAGCGGAAGCCTGCTCTCCAGAGGTCACCGGTGGAACTGCCTTGCCCAAATGGCTCGAGGCGGCATCTGCGAGTTGCTGTTCGAACGCGTACTACCTGATGTAAGCCTGGTCAGATCCCTCCGCTTCGGTCGGGATGACAAATATCTACCCTCTCCCGATTCGGGAGAGGGCTAGGGTGAGGGTTCGTATCTCCCTCTCCCTTGATGGGAGAGGGATTAAGGGAGAGGGTGATGTCGGCCGCAAGGCCGACCACCAGCCGACCCATGGCCACCCGCCCCTCACCTAACCTCCACCGCACCCTCAACCCCTGCCACCTCCGGGTCAGCCCCACATCTTCGAAGCTGCTGACGGTAGCTGCGATACATCCAGGTCAAGGCAAAAATCAGCATCAACGCCATCCCGTTCAGCCAACTCGCAGCCGCCGTATCGAGCAAGCCTGATTCTCGGCCGAGTGCCCAGTATGCGCCCAGCAAAACCAGATACATCGAGCCGAAAATCGAGATCGCCCGCACCTGCCCGGCCGAATTGCCGTAGTGCCTCCGACGCAGCAGGCCTGAGCACAGGTACAGGCCGAACAGGACCGCGTAGCCCTGCAGGTGCGGCAGAACGTCAGCGCCCGGATTGCCGATTAGCGGCTCGATCGTGAAAAGCAGATACGCGTAGGTCACCACGAACCCGATATCGGTCCAGATCCGCAGCATCTCCGTCGAACGGTGCGGGCTCGACAGCCGCACGTCATACGGATACTTCGTCATCGTCAGGTGCCAGTCGATCCAGCTGCGGACCGTCGTGAAGTAGAGGGAAGCGAAACCGACCGCGGCGACGAGGTTGGCGGCGGCGAAAGGAGATGCTACGAGATCGCTATTGCGCAGAATCCCCTGCGCAAGAATCACGCCGAAAAGCACCTGTATGAGCCGGACGATCTTGTCTGACAGCTCTGCGGCGGAAGCCGAACCGCTCATGTCTGGATCCCTGGTGCGGGGAGCGTCCGCGCTGGTTTCGAATGGTCACGGCGCATGCCCGCAAGTCCAGCATGCGCCCGGATCAGCCGACATGCATTTCACCGGCGTAACAACCCTGTTTCCGGCGTGTAAAACGTGATTGCTCAGCTCCGCGTGGAATGATCGGGAAGCCTGCTTCGCCGGACGCTGCGAAAGCCGTCGCCTACTCTGCGCCCTCGCGCTGGGCGAGATATTCGGAGAGGACGCCTCTCAGGGCGACGCGGCCTCGGTGCAGGCGGGCCTTGAGGGCCGAGATGGAGATCTCGAGAACGTCGGCTGCTTCCTCGTTCGAGAGGCCCTGAACATCTCGCAGCACGACAGCTGTCTTGAGGTCTTCTGGCAGCTCGTCGATCGCCAACTTGATCCTCTCGCCCAGCTCAGAGTTCATCGCGGACGCCACGGGTGACTGCGTCCAGTCGCTCGAGGGAGCGTCTGGCTGGGCGTCTTCCGGAACAGTCATCTCTTTGCGGCGCTTGTCTTTGCGAAGCCGCATTAGCGCTGCGTTAACGGTGATGCGATAAAGCCAGGTAGTTGGCTGAGCGTCGCCTCGAAACCGCTCTCGGGCCCGGTAGGCCGAGACGAAGGCGTCCTGAGCTACCTCTTCAGCGTCGTGCTGGTTGCCCATCATACGGTAGGCGACGTTGTAGACGAAGCCGGAGTGCTCTTCGGCGAGTTGCGCGAATTCCTGATCGTTCATGCGTGGTCGAAAACCGAGGGGCGTCCCTTGAGCCTCAAACGGAGAGTGGTTTGAGTTCATATATGAGCATACGAGACTGTATCTCAAACACCATACCAGAGCAGGTTGCAGACGACGCCGAGTTAAGCGTGCAGAATCCCGTACCTGTGTACCGCATCAAATCTTGTACGATAGGCAAGGTTCGCCGTCGCTAATGACTGGCGATGGCAAAGGTAAACACGGTGCCTGAAGATAACCGCTCATGGCTGTCCCGCTTGCTGGGCAGGTCAAGAAACTCAATACCGACTGAGATCGATCCCTGTGACGACCCGACGCTTCAAAGCGAGGTTGACTGCGGCCAGGTGCGTGCCAGCGCGTCTGACTACATCGACGGTGACGCCGGTCCGTCGCTGACTCACCGGATCAAGGATCACCTCGGCCTGTGTAGCGACTGCAACGGCTGGGTGCGCTCGCTTGCCGCAACTGTCGGCTTCATGAAGGAGCTACCCCAGGAAGAGGTTCCGGACTCGCTGCGAGAGAAGATCAGGAATATTCCGTCCAAGAATTAGCAGTCAGGCAGAGTCGAACCAAAGCAAGAGGCCCGGGTTTTCACCCGGGCCTCTTGCTTTTATCAACATCTTGGAAGAGCTAGCGGTTAGTGCGGATGCTCCCGGTGCTGCTCATCGCCAGCGTGAACGTGGCCCTCTGGACCTAGCCTGCGCCTGTGGTAGACCAGGCTATGCAGCAATATCGCCACTCCGAGCGCTGTCACACCGAACACTACATCCGGGCTCACCGGAACCAGTGGGCTCAGTGTGGAAACGAGATATACGAGATAACCCAGCGTTGCGCCCCACAGTGTCGGGTGCTCAAGGCGGGAATTGAACGCGATGGTGATGAAGCCAATAACGAAATATGCGGGCAGAGCCGCAAACGGAGTGATACCGAGCACAACACCGGTCAGGCTCGAAACGCCATCGCCGCCTCGGAAGCGGGTAAACGGCGAGTTCCAGTGGCCCAGGATCACAGCAGATGCAGGCAACAGCAGCCACACATCGTCCAGGGTGAGCAGCCGTGCGATCAAGATGGCAGTAAGGCCCTTGGCCGAGTCGATAAAGAAGACCCAGACGCCAGCCGACCTCGAAACTTCACGCCAAACATTCGTCGCACCCGCCTGCCGAGTGCCGATCTGGAAGATATCTTTGCCGTATAGTCGACCCGCCAGGTACGCCGTAGGCACACTTCCCAGGAAGTATGCGATCACCGCCGCAACTGCGAGCATCGAAAACGTAGGAGCATCTGCCATATCGCCGAAAAGTATACAACGGCATACCAACAGCGGCACACGTTCCAACTCGCACCCGGTTATGCGGCACTTCCCAGTTCAGACACCTAATCACACGGTACCGACTGCATATTGACAGACGAATCAGCCTCAACCTCGCTTAGCCGTCCCAAACCAACTCCGCCCGCCACCGGCAACCGCGGGCGATTCGTCGACGCCGTGAAAGACTCCGGCCTCAGGCGATTCACGACAGGCACGCTCATCTGGGGTACGGCGCACCAGATGATCACCCTTACGCAGGGTGTCGTACTGATCGAAATCCTGGAGGCCGACCGTATCTGGCTCGCCTTCCTGGGGGGAGCAGTCGGAGGCGTCAACGTCCTGACGGCCCTTTTCGGCGGAATACTGGCCGACCGAGTACCCCGTAAGTTCCTGCTCATGCTCGGCTCGACAGTCATCGCAATACCCATGCTCGCTGTCGCCGTCTTGCATGCAGTTGATGCCCTCGAACCGTGGCATCTGCTTGTGGCGGGAGGAGCACAGGGCTTCTCACTGGCTCTCGACTGGGTTTCAAGGCTATCTCTGCTGCCGACGATGGTCTCTCGAAGAATCATGGTTAGCGCGCTGTCTATCGACCAGGCCAGCTTCAACGCGGCCCGAGTCATTGGGCCTCTGCTGGCAGCAGGCATGATCGCCTGGACCGGCGCCACCTCCTCGTACGCCATCATCACCGGCCTCTTCGCTGTTGCCATCCTGATCTACACAACCTTCAGGCGTCCGGTCGAGAATGGAGCTGCGGAGAAGAAGCAGAAGATGGGCTTCGGAACCGTGGTACACGAACTGAAAGAGGCGGGACAGGCGTTGCGGAGCGACACCGTCCTGAGCATCAATGTGCTGTTCACGGCCGTGAACGCCATGATGCTCGGCGGCTTCGTCTTCATGGTCGCGGCGTTCGTGAACGAGTTCTTCGGCACAGGCGAGTTCGGCAACGGCCTGATCTTTGGCGCGACGGGGACTGGTGCGTTTATCGGAGCGATGATCGTCGCCTACCGCGGCGGCACCTCTTCGGCCGGCACGGGGCTCATAGTTAGCAACCTGCTCTTTGCAGGGTTTGCGGTGCTGTATGCGGTTTCGGGCAACACATGGATCGCGGCGAGCGTCGCCTTCTTCTTCGGACTGTTCAACGCCTATCACATTGCACTCGGCATAGCGGCGATTCAGACGAATGTGCCGGACCACGTGCGAGGACGGGTGACCGGGGTTTACGAACTGGCGTGGGCCAGCTTCCCGCTCGGAGGCCTGATAGTGGGCTCGATGGCGGAGCTGGTCGGCCTACGAGGAGCGCTAGCGCTGGCGGCCGGAGCCGTGGCCGCAATCACGCTCGGTGTGTACGCCTTCAGCCCGAGGCTGCGGGCGCTGAGCCTGCGCCCTAGTGAAGGGGAGTAGAGGGCGGGCGTTCGCTCTCCTCCAATCGCTAAGGAGGGAGAGCATGGCGCCTCCCTTCGGCGGGCTCAGAGTGGCAGCTGCCTGTCATTCTGAACTTGATTCAGAATCTCTCGCTTCAGGAGGGATCCGCGGTCAGATCCCTCCGCGATGGTCGGGATGACAAACCGCTTCCCCTCTCCCTTGATGGGAGAGGGATTAAGGGAGAGGGTGTTGTCGGCCACAGGCCCACGGCTTGACGAGCCGTGGCCACCCTTCGACAGGCTCAGGATGGCTGTCTGTTTCTCCCAATTTGGGAGAGGGGATTGAGCGCCCGATACGCGAACCGGCCCGGCACGCTCTTTGCACAGGTGGAGCTTTTTCAAACTCTCAGGATGTGCGTACATCACCTGTGGTTGGGATGCAAGAGCGCACCGGACCGGTAGCCTGGAGAGGAGGCTACCCACACCGACTGGCAGGCGATCGGGTAGCTTGGAATGGCTGATTGATCACGGCACCAGTGACATCATGTCGCCATTGCCGGGGATTTCCAGTGCCAGAGGATGCTCAATGTAGGTCAGCGGGTCCCGCCGACCCCCCACGACAATAACGCGGCCCTCGCGTGTGGCAAGCACGGGGGTTCGAGGTTCAACTACGAACGGAAACGCTGCATCGGTGCTGAACCATTGCGCCGACTGCGGGTCGAAAACCCACAGGTCGTTCGCCCTCTGGACTGAGAACCCGCTCGTGAGGTTTCCACCTACAATGGCGACTCGGCCGTCCGGCGTCATACCTGCAGCGAAGTCCCTTCTGCGTTCTCCAGGTCCCAGGTCGCTCGTCCACGAATCCGTACCGATGTCATAGACATAGCTTTCCTGGCCGCCAAGCGCCATCACAGTGCTGCTGTCCAGCAATACAGCCTTATAGATATCCTCGGCTGGAGCATCTGGTCCGCGGGTCCATTCATTGGTGACTGGATCAAATAGATCAACCACGTGTGAATCACGGCTCGACCCGCCGAAGGAATCACCTGAGTGCTCGCCAGTTCCGATCACCATCACTCGCCCGTCGGGCAAGTTCAAGACCTGCGTGAACGTTCGTGGGACCGAGGTCTCGCCCGCCTCAGACCAGACGCCGGTCGCGGGATCGAAGACTTCAGCTGTCGTATCAGCGGCCCCCGCGGCCAGGTTGTCCGTGAAGCCGCCGAATATCAGGACCCTTCCGTCAGTCATCTCGACATAAGCAAACGAGTCGCGTACGACGTTGAGCCTGCCGCTGTCTGACCATGTGTTGGTAGACGGATCCCAGATTTCTGAGGAATCGGTGCTATTGAGTCCGTCGAAGCCCCCAATCGCCAGAACGCGGCCATCGTCCAGTTCCACCAGCCCAAGAAAACCTCGTCCCTGACCCAATACGCCTGCGCCGCTCCAAGTATTCGTCACGGGATCGTAGATCTCGGCCTCAAGAACCATCCCCTCAGCATTCCTGCCTCCGGCGACCAGGATCCGACCGTCTGCTAGCTCTATGGCCTTGTGTTCGTACCTAGGGTGAATCATGGCTGCAAGTTGCGTCCACGCACCGAATTCCTGTGGAGGTGTCTGCGTCGGTCCTACGGTCGCCGTCGGCTCTGGAGTTGGGTTGGCGGGCGCCGTAGCTGTCGCGTTCGATTGGGCCTCAGCAGTTGCTGTTGCACCGCTGTCTATCGCTTCCGCTGTCGCCGTAGCGCTGTCATTGGCGGTCTGTACTGTTGCCTCGAGGTCAGGAGCAGGTATCGGCTGCGTCGGACCGACAGGTGGCGCGGTTGGAGTTGCTGCTGGTACAGGCTCCATCGGGCCTTCCGGGCCGCGGCTAAGCACAAGGAACAGCAGTGCTGCTATCGCTGCGAGCAGGATTGTTGCCGCTGGAGCGGCGTATCTCATTTGCGCGATCTTCATCGGATTCCTCCACCGCGGGAACGTGATGGCATCCAGTAGTTGCCAGAGCACACTCGGTGCATCCGGCTCGCCCAGCTTCGGGCTGATTGTTTGCCAGGTTCCCAGCGGCAGATTCCTGTTCTGTGCCTCGGCACGGAACAGCGTTGAAAGCTGCCTCTCCAGTGTGGTGTCGTCGAATGTGCTCACGACTGCGCCTCCCCTCTAGCCGGGCGGCCTTCGCCAAAGCCCGGACTGGCGGCTACTGCATCCCTGAGCGCCGCCGTGGCGCGGTGCAGCCGTGACTTGACCGTCCCAACCCGCCAGCCTGTCGACTCGGCTATCTCAGGTAGGGAGAGATCGTTGAAGAATCGAAGTACGAGCACGGTCCTGTGCTCAACGGAAAGAGTGCGGAGAGCCGACTGCAGCATGGCTGCGGTTTCGGTATTCAGCGCTGACTGCTCAGGGGAGATGCCAGCGTCTGCGACGGTGAACGCGTGCTCTTCGGGCACTCGATTCAGGCTCTTGCGGCTGGTCAGGTTGGATATGCAGTTGATGAGTAGCCGGTTGAGCCATGCACGCAGGTTGGTACCGGCCTTGAAGGAGCGGATCTTCTTCCAGGCCCGGATCAGCGTTTCCTGTACGGCTTCTTCGGCAGTGTCGGCGTTGCGAGTGATGAGCAGGGCGGTGCGATAGAGGTGGTCGCCGTGAAAATCGAGGACACGGCGGAAAGCTTCCTGGTCGCCCTGCTGGCAGCGCAGAATTGCTTCTTTCTCGATCGATGATGTGAGTACGGCGTCGGTCAACTGGTTTTGCCCGTGCGGTTTGCCCTGTCACTTATAACAACAGGGCGACGAGCGCAAAGGTTCCCAGTGGGCTATGGGCAGGTTCTGGAACAGGCGAATTAGAGTTGCGGCGGTGTCGAACTCTTGTTGGGCTGGATGTAATATTTTTGGTCGGTCGAAGGCCAATCGCCAGGGAATGGGTAAATGACTAAACGGGTTTTCGCTTCGTTGCTGTTTTCAGTGTTAGCTACGACCGCAGTTGCGTGCGGATCTGAGGACCCTCTACCCACGCGAGAGCCTGAGCAAGTGGTTTTCCGCGAGGACAGCACCTTCGGCATCGACGATTTCCTGGAAGCCGGATTCGAGGATTCCGAGGAGTTGTCAGCAACGAACTTGCCGATAGCCAGCTCGATCTGGTCAGGCACCTACAAGGGTCGTGATGTTGAGGTGCGGTTCTACGAGCTTCATGAGCACGCTGCAGGTCCAGGTGTGAACTCAGCGAAGGCGATTGTGGATGCCAACAAGGTAGGTGAGGGGACAGCCACTCCTGAGGTTTCTGGATTCACCCAGTATGTGGTTGCCGGGAATGCGGTGATTCTTTGCGACGACGCGGAGCTATGCCTGGAGCTTGCGAGGTCTATTCCGTCCGGCGCGTGAGAGTGATCAGGCGTTGTCGCGGAAGTAGTCTGGCTGGTACGGCGGCGGAAGTGGCAGGCCAGCGTCTTGCGCCTCGATCTCGGCACGCTCCTGCTCGGTCAGGTACTTCGAGGGGCAGCGGACCGTGAGCGTTTCGGCCTCAAAGATGCGGTCAGAGCCCATGCGGCCCTGGAGGATGATCTCCGAGTGGTCGTTGAAGAAGACCTGGCCGATCTCGCCCTTGTAGCTGACGTTCATCTGCGTGACGCCGCCTTCGTCTACGAGATCGAATGTGGCCGTGACGCCGTCTGCTGAGCGGACGTATGAGTTCTCGACGAGCTTGCCGATCACTCCGACCGTGCGGTCTTCTGGAGTAGCACCTGATTCGACCACGTCCTCGACGGTGTTGAAACGAACTGTAGCGCTGTCGAAAGCGGTTACGCCAAAGTAGATGAGACCGGCGGCGATGAGCACGAAGACGATGCCGATCTTCAGGCGCGGGCTGAATAGCGTAGCCGTCCGAGCAGATGGCTGGTCGGCGAAGAGCTCGTCTTCAACATTCGCTTGAGGTCCGTTGTCCGGACTGGCGGCTTCGTTTGTCATCTGAGGCTAAATTGGCTTAGCTGTTTGCGTTCCTCTTGATAGTAGCCTGCAATCGGGCCAACTGTCGTTGTAGTTCACGCTGTTTTCTCGATACGAAGAATATGTAGGCGAAGAAGCCTGCCCAGGTGATGGCGAAGACGGCGAACAGGAACGACAGGTTCGTTTCCAGTCTGCCACTCTCCCTTTCTACGACGCTGACCGCTACCCCGTTTCGTGATGTGACGGTAATTGCTGCAAAGCGCTCCTGGTGGTCACGCAGCCGGCTCACTACCTCTATAGGCTCATCAGCCTGAGTCGCAACCCAGCGGTCGCCAGCCTGCGTCTCGAGTCCGTACTCGGTTGAGCCTTCAACCGAGTATTCGGTGACGTTTCCGCCCGAATCGGAGAGCGCAAACCTTTCGAGCCGGCCCTGCTCGTCCGTCAGCACTCCCACGACTATGCCGCTGGTGATCTGCTGGCCGTCCTGTGCCATTGCGGGAACGGTTTGGAGCAGCGCGAGGAAGACGATTGCGACTGCGGCCAGGACGATGGCTGCGAGTCTGAGAACGCTGGAAAGAATCGTCAAAGAGCGGGCTCCGCATCACCGAGCGAGCGCCTGATCTCGACCAGTGCATCCTCTGTCTCACGGGTTGAGAAGCGTTCGCGGGCTATGTAGAGGAAGAGGAAGGTGAAGGCGAGTGTGGCCACCGTGAGTGTGACGCCGAACTCGCCCGAGAACGCCGATTCGGCGTCGCTGCTGGGGCCGACAATCGACGGCGGATGCGCTTGTGACCAGAGGTTGGCGGCGTAGTAGATGATCGGGGTGTCTATCGCGCCGATCACACCGATGATGGCCGCAAGGCGCTGTCGCTGGGCGCCTGGCGGGAAGTAGGCCCGGAACATCAGGTAAGCGACGTAAACGAAGAAGAGGATGAGGGCTGTGGTGAGCTTCGCCTCGCCCGTCCACCAGACGCCCCAGACCGGCCGGGCCCAGATCATGCCCGTGATCAGCATCAGAGCGCCGAATACGACTCCTGTCTCGGCGGTCGCTACAGCGAGGCGGTCCCAAACTTCGTTCTTGGTCCGCAGATATGCGATTGACGCAACGGCGACGAAGATGATGGCGAGCATTGATGCCCACGCCACCGGCACGTGGATGTAGAGGATGCGCTGGATGTTGCCCTGGTTGGCTTCGGTCGGGACCCAGAAGAAGACCATCCAAAGCGTCAGGACCATCAGGGACGCGGTGGAGATAAGAAGGAGGTTGGACGTCCTGAGGATGGAACTCATTGGCGAATCCGAAAAAGCGGTTTTGGCGGCGCGTCCCTCAAGTCAGTCCGAACTGTGTGCACTTTATCACAATGAGTAGTTTGCTCACTACGTAAACATCACCCCTTGCTGGCGCAGCCGCCGTCTACGTTGATGATCTCGGCGGAGATGAAACGGGACTCATCTGATGCCAGGAAGAGCACGAGATTGGCGACGTCGACGGGATAGCCTGGACCCTGCACGGCCTGCACGAGGTTGAACAGCTTTTCGAAGGCGTGATGCCCGCCGTCGGGATCGTTGATCGTGCCGCGAGTCGCTCCCGGCGTCATGATCTGTCCCGGCCGGACGCCATTCACACGGATGTTGTGCCGTCCACCGACTCCTGCCATGTAGCGCGTGATGGCATCCACACCGGCTTTGGCGGCCCAGTAAGAAGACGATGTTGCGCCGTACTCGTCCTGCATGCGGGAGCTCATGCCGCGCTGGGCTGCGAGCGACGACATGTTGATCACGGAGCCGCCGCCTGCGGCTATAAGATGCGGCCACATGGCGCGGGTCATCATCATGGTGCCCACGAGGTTCACGTTCAGGACGCGGAGGAAGTCCTCGGTCGTCTCGTCAGGGAAGTTGCCCCTTGCGCCGCCGCCCGCGTTGTTGAACAGCACGTTTATAGAGCCGTAGACGCTCGCTGCCTGCTCAGCCGCCGAGTTCACGGAGGCCTCGTCGGAGACGTCGCACTGGATGAAGGTGGCTTCACCTCCCTCGGCTTTGATAGCAGCCTCGACCTCGGCTCCTTGCTCCTGGCGGCGGGCCATCAGGATGACTTTCGCACCCTCTTTGGCGAAGAGGTGGCCGGTGCCTTCTCCAATGCCGCTATTGCCGCCCGTTATGACGGCCACTTTCCCTTCGAGTCGTCCTGCCATGAGTCTGCCTCCAGTACTGGGTTTGGGCAGATCATAGGCTTGAATCCGGGCGCGTGTCCTGAGCGAAACCGAAGGGTCTCAACATCGGGTCGCCGACTTGTGGTGGGAGTGTTCGGTTCCTGGGAGCGAAGCCTGAAGTCTTCCAAGCCCGGCAGATTCAAGGCCCTAAGGTTCGCTGCTCCTGTGTTGGAAAGATTTTCGCTGACTACGTGCCTACCACGGGACGCTCCCGGGCGCGCCCTGGCAGGCAGGCTGGAGCGCATCCTGACGCGCTCCAGCCCTGCTCTCCAGGGACTCAGCTCTACCAGTCAGGCGAAACTGCAGCGATCGGGCGGAGACTGAAGGCAAACGGCACCGATGGAAGCTCAATCCCAGCGTCGACGATCTCCCAGGCCTCCAGGTCAACAACTACGACGGAGGCGGTGCGACCATCGAGAGCGTAAACCCGGTTCGCGGCGACAGCCAGGCGTGCGTTGTCTGTATCTTCGAATGCCGGTGCGAGTGAGAGGGGTTCACCCTCCACAGAGAAGTCACTAAGGGAGACTCGATACAACTTCCCGTCGACTCCGAGAACGAGGAGGTGATCGCCGTCCTGCAACGCGAGCGCCTTTTGGCTGGCAGGCACAGTGTAGGTGCCTATGTCGCGCGCCAGGGGGTCGACGATCATGAACTGTGGACCAAAGTCCCCGAAGATGACCGGCGAGGTCCCGTGAGACTCCAGTAACCATGCGCGACCGCCCGAGCCTTCGGGGTAGGCGAGCATTTCAGAGGAGAACTCAGTCCCGTCGTGGGTCACGAGAAGAATTCCCTCACCGCAGCCGAAGGCAACGTAGTCTTCTCGAGCCGTCTCTCCGTGCAGGGCGGTGCAGGTTCCAGTCTCGTGCACCGGCGTGCTCGTGTCGCTGAGGTCATAGACCGCGACCCCTGCGGGACTCGGCATTCCCTCCACCTCAACGGCGGTGGAGATGAGCAGGTGGTCATGCCACACCAGGGCAACCCCGTGGTGAGGCATGTTGGTCGGCACAACCTCAATGTCGATTTCTCCACCTGAGCTCAGCTGCGTCGTGGAGACTATGTGGGCTTCTCCGAGACCGTCGAAGTAGACGGCCACCTTCCCGTCATGAGTGACGATGTGAGTGGGTTGCGGGTCTGACATCGAAAACGGGTGCAGGCTGGGATCCTTCTTGCTGAGATGAAAGTGATCTCCGTGGGCGGTGACTCGAGAACCGACGTCGATGATCTCAACGCGATCGTCGCCGTAGTGCGCCATCCAACTGTAGGGGCTTGTTCCCTCCGCTCCCTGGATGATCGCACCGGGAGCCGCGACGGGCACGGTCCACGATGCAAACGTATCGAGGTCCACTACGTAGACTTCTGGGAGCGTTGCGGAGGCGACCACGAGACGTCCCCGCGTTAAGCCACTGGGCTGAACCATCGGAGTAGCGGTAGGGACCGCCGTGGGCTGAGCTGTTGCGGTCGCAGTTGGAACGGTCGTGGGTTGGGTAGTTGGAGTTGCAGTCGGGGCCGCCGCGGGCGGAGCAGTCGGAGTTGGCTCCTCGCTACCGCATGCCATGGCGATCCCCATGGTCGCTAAAAGCACCAGCCAGATTGCAGCTCTGCGTGTTGTGAACATAGCGCTCATCGCTGATCTATCCTTTCAATATCGGGTATTAATTGATACTTCATATCATCACTGGCCGTGATAGGGAATCGTGTCAAGTGATGATCTCTTGATGTAGTCTCGATCCGTGCGAGAAAATTCTATGCGCCATGCCCTCCACTCGCAATAGAAATTATTGAGAGTACATCTCATTAAATAGTTCAAGTGAACGGCAGCATGCGACGCGGTCAGCAGCCATGTCGCCGGGGCGCAGAAGAGGTTCCGGGGTTTAGCTCTTCACAGGCTGTCTATGCCTTGAGCTACGGCGTCTTCTAGAATGAGCTGGCACGCCGGCAGCTCGACGTACGCCACCAGCGCGGGAGATTCAGATGCAGAATCAGAAGCAGGTTTCGCCAGATCTTCGACGTAGCCGCGAAAACCGGATGATCTTCGGCGTGGCTTCGGGTCTTGGCGACTACTTCGCGATCGACGTAGCGATCGTCCGCGTCATATTTGTCGTCACTGCCTTCCTGAGCCTCGGCATCACTCTGCTGATCTACTTCTTGCTCGCGATCTTCATGCCCGAGCAGGAGAAGGCCAACGACAGCGAAACGAGTGTCGAACGGTCCTTGAGCAGGTCGGACGAGACGCAGCTTGTTGAAAGCCGCCAGCGTTTCGGCGCATGGCTCATCATCGGCCTCGGCGCGCTTCTGCTGGCGGCGAACCTCGGCTGGTTCCAGTGGTTCAGCATTGGCCGGTTCTGGCCTCTGTTGCTGATAGCGTTCGGTGTTGTGCTGCTGGCCGGAGTTTTCCGAGGCAAGCCGGAAAGCCGCTAGCTCGACGGCTGGCTCAGCTCTTCATCCAGTACTGACTCAGGTCGTCCTGCGGCTGCCAGCCCAGGATCCGCTTCGCCTTCTCATTGGAAAACTTGCCATGTGGAAGGTCTGGGAACATGAAAAAGACCTCGGACCGTGATGGCAGCGCAGAGAGATCAATATCGAGCGCACACCTGAATGAGTCTGCGGCGTCTCGCCATGACACCGTATACGGGACAAGATCGTGGCCGATCTGCGCTATGGGATCTCCGGGCTCACCAACGTGTGTTTCGGCGTGGAGGAACATGTAGAAGAGCAGGTCCATGACGTGAATGTCATGGAACTCGGTGAAGACGTTGCAGATCTCCTGGCCCAGCGATTTCGTGAGCGCGTACAGCCATGTTCCGGGATGCGCTGGCACGTCAGGCCCAACTCCATGGTCGAAGCGTTCGTAGCTTGGGCCAGCGACTGCGTAGAACGGTCCGGTATTGATCACACGGTCGATGTTGTGCTCAACGGCGGCGACCATCATGTTGTAACAACCGCGGGCGCTCACATCGAAGGCGCGGACTCTGTCCGTGCGCATGACCGAGAGGTTGATGATGGCGTCCATGCCTTCGGCCACCCGAACCACGTGATCGAGGTCCGATGCATCGACCTTGATGTACTCGTGGGGCGTGTCGAGGTCATTGATGTCGGTAAGCCGCAGTGTGTGGTGGGGTTCCAGGGCTTTGATGACGTGGGGTCCGAGCATGCCATTGGCACCGAGTATGAGGACGTTCAACGCTCAGCCCTCCCTTGCGGTGAGAAGCCGAGGCTGACCGGTGGCGAGACATCATCTGCGCTCCACCACGGTTGGCCAACGAGATAGCGGGCGCCCGGGACCGCGGACTGAACGTGGAAGATGTCCAACCAGCCGGAGAGTTCGGCGTCGAGCGCCTTTGTTACAGCCTGTGCTGCGTCGTCAAAGTACAGGGCAGAAGTTGATGGCTGTGATTCGCCGTCTTCGGTTAGCTCGCCCAGCCTGAGGATGACCACCTGTATGCCATGCTCTCGTGCGAACTCCCGGCACACGATCTCGCCGAGGTGCGTCGCCAGCAACGGCGGGTTGGTCGTGGGGCGCGGCTTCCAGCGTTCGGTCACCGCCATTTTCTCGTCATACAGGTCCAGGAGCCGGAGCGTGCTTAAGTAGACGAAGCGCGGGACGCCTTCTTCGACCGCAGCGCGCAGCAGGTTGTACGTGCAACGCATCTGGTAGTCGAGTTGGTCTGAGGCGCTGGCGTCAGGGTCAGAAGCTCCCGAGTGAACGATGACGTCGACGCCTGCGATGAGCGAGTTCGTAGCGCGACTGTGATCGAGATCGGAGCGTTCGAAGTCGTGTGGTGATTCGATCTGGTCGCGGTCAGTGACGTGCACATCGTGATGGGTGGCAAGCGAGTCTGCCAGGTGGCGAGAAAGGTCTGAACCGCCGGATGTGATGAGGATCTTCAACTGGAGCCTCGTGAGAGTGTGGAGTGCGGCCCACAGAGTGCCACATTGGGCAGGGCCGCGCCAGAATCAGTCTTCCAGGATGAACTGGAAGATGACTGCGGAGACGATCACGAAGACGATGTCGAAGCCTATGGCCAACTGAAGCCACTGCGACATCTCGCTCCACGAATCGCCTGCCACAAGGTCGGCAGTCGCTTCGATCGATGCGAGCAGCAGCGGGGCGACGACCGGCAGGAAGAGCAGCGGCAGCATGATTTCGCGGGCGCGGACTCGCACGCTCATGGCGGCGAAGAGTGTGCCGACCGAGCTAAAGCCGATCACCAGCAATACGGCAATCGCAAGCAGCTCAAGCCGGAACACGACCAGGTTGAAGAGCACCGCGAAAACCGGCAGCGCTATGGCGATGGAGATTGCAAGGAACATCAGGTTGCCGAGCGCCTTGCCGAGGAAGATGAGATCGCGGCTGATGGGAGTAAGCATCAGCCCCTCGAGCGTGTCGCGCTCCATCTCGAGTGAGAATGCGCGGTTGAGGCCGATGACGCCTGCGAATGCGATGCCGGCCCAGAGCACGCCCGGTCCGACCAACTCGGCGTTGTCAGCCTGCTGGATGTCGATGGCGAAGGTGAAGATGGCGAACACCAGTAGGACGAAACCGGCGATGGAGACGATGACGTCGCGGTTGCGGAGTTCGAGTAGCAGGTCTTTGCGTGCGATGGCCCAAATGACACCTAGCGAGGCGACGAAGACGCCGGGTGAGCCGCTATCCTGCTGTTCGGAGGTTGGCGCAGTTTCGGTCTGATCGCCGCTGCCGCGTTCGGAGTGGAACTCTGCCACTAGAGCGCTCCCAACGCTTCTGTCGGCTCGGAGAACCTGGCCTGGAGCTGAGCGATGTCGATCGCCGATGCAGGCTCGTGGAGTGCGACACGGCCGCGTTCGAGCGCGGCGACACTGTCGGCAACCTGCAGGCCGAGCTCGATCTGGTGCGTGGTCATGATGACCGAGCGGTCGGCCGACCGGAACTCGTTGATGATGCCTTCAAGGATGCAGCGCGCTCGTTGGTCGAGTCCAGACTCCGGTTCGTCTAGCAGGAGCGTGCGCGGTGAGTGGAGCATGGCACGGGCGAGTGCCACGCGTTTTTGCTGGCCGTGAGAGAGCAGGCGTACTCGGATGTCGGCGCGCCGGTCCATCTCCACACGCTGGAGCAGCTCAGCAATGCGGCGATCAGGCGATGGCAGGCCGAACATGCGGGCGAAGAAAGCGAGGTTTTCCGAGACCGTCATGTCGCCGTAGAGCATTGGCGAGTGCATCACGACCCCGATGCTCTGCCGCACCAGCTCTCCGTTCTTCGCTACGTCCATTCCGTGAATAGTCGCTGTGCCGGAATCAGACTTCGTGAGAGTTGCGAGGATGCGGAGGAGCGTGGTTTTGCCTGCTCCGTTCGGGCCGAGCAGCACCAGGACCTGGCCGTTGGGCGCTGTCAGGTTGAGCCCGCGCAGCACGCCGGTGACGCCGTATGACTTGACGAGCTCTTTGACTTCGATCATTTCAGTTGCCTACTATTCGCCAATGTAGCGCGAGCAGTTTGCGGCCTGTGATCGAAGTTTACGTGTCTGCGCTTTGCAGCACGAACGATTCAGCAGGTTGGATATCCGGATAAACGGATGAGGAGACTGAGACGTTGGCTTCCGATGTGCGGGCGACAGACGAGCGGCGGATGTCGGCGACTGCTCACCTTGTGCGGCGTCATTTCAAGCTGATCGACGCGCATTTCGAGACCAGCCGCTCTGTCGAGCAGACGGTCGAACACCTTCGCAGGACATTGCATCTTTCGGAAGCCGATGCCTCCGCGGTCTACGCCGGATATCTGCGCAGGAAGAGACGACGCTACAGGATCTACGTTGGGATGCTGCTGACGGCTGGGCTAGTTTCGCTGGTTGGCGTGAACGTGCTGATCCCTGTGACTGAGGACCGGTTCTCGTTCTCACCTACGGCGCTGATCTTCTCGTTCGCTCCAATCGTCTTCTTCAGCCCGTTCACTGGCTGGTTGGCTCACAGAACCTGGCGGATTGGCGAGCGGACCGCTGCCGGCGCGCTGTGGACTTTCCTGCTCTACTCGCTGCTGATCCAATCAAGTGTGCTGACCACGTGGGTTGTCATCTGGCTGGTGTTCGTAGCGTGGAGGTTCGAGTAGCTCAGTGATCGTGTCCGTGGCCGCCGCGACCGATCAGGTGCGGATGGACAGAGTGCTGTGGTGAGAAGCGTCGTCCTGCGCGCAGAGTTTCGACCGGGACGAGCAGCTGGTTGCCTTCTCGGGTTGCACCGCGGGCGTCAGTGAGCGTGACCGGGCCCTCTCGCATCTCGATGATCGAGATGTCAGCGTCTGCGCCGACCTTCAGCGTGCCGATGTGTTCGTCAAGGTGTACGGCGCGTGCAGGTGCGGTTGTGCCAAGCGCGATCACATCGTCCAGCGAACGGCCAAGGTAGAGATACTTCGACAGCGTCGTCATCAGGTCGAAGACAGGGCCGCGGATGTTGTAGCGGTGCACGTCGCTGCTGACTGTGCCCGCCCAGAAGCCGTCCTCTATCGCCTTCTCCTGCACATCGAACGAGAAGCTGCCCTGGCCGTGGCCAACATCAAAGATCACGCCACGCTCGGCTGCGTCTTTTGCAACGTCTTTGACACGGTCGTTGTTGTCGAGGATGCCGTTCGTGTTGCCGGTGAAGCTGTGGGTGACGATGTCGCCGCTTCGCAGTACCGGAAGCAGCTCTTCGAGCGGGTGAACCGAGCCGCCGATGTGGATCATGAGCGGCTTACCGATCTCTTTGGCCGCCTGCGATGCCCGCCTGATGGCGACAACATCGTCTTCACCGACGATGTTGTCGGTGAGCCGGACCTTGATGCCAACGATGCGGTCTGCATGCAGCTTCGCCGCCTCAACTGCCTTGTCCACGCGTGCCCAGCGGATGTCCTGCAGCTCGCCGATGTCGTTGTCGAGCTGGCCCATGCCGGAGATGTGCAGGAAGGCCATGA